>CAUTQY010000004.1:0-136577 GCA_963540815.1 uncultured Bacteroidales bacterium | reverse complement strand
AAGCCCTCCGAAGCCCAATTGTTTGTAGAATAGTCGTAATCAAAGATAGCCAAATTACGTAAGGTTGTGATTTTTAATAATTTGTGTAACATACGTTTTTATTTTCCGTTTTTAAACTTCAAAGAAATTGCAGAGGTACAAAAATAATAATATTATACGTAAATTGTAAATTATCCGAGTTTAAGTAAGAGTAAATACACAAAAAATATTGCAATCAAAAAATTTGGTATTATTTTTGCAATACACTTTTGTTTAAAAACGATAAAAAGACCATATAAATGGAAATAATAAGCAAGGGAAAAATTGCTCAGATTATAGGCGCTGTAATAGATGTTAGATTTGAGGAGGGGGAAAAATTACCGGAAATTTACGATGCTCTAAGGGTTAAAAAAGAGGATGGAACATATCTTATTTTGGAAGTGGAACAGGACCTGGGAGAAAATACCGTAAGATGTATTTCTATGGATTCAACCGACGGTTTGCAACGAGGTTTGGATGTAGAAAATCTTGGAGAGCCTATTGCTATGCCCGTTGGTGAGGATATTAACGGGCGATTGTTCAACGTTATAGGCAAGACAATAGACGGAATATCCGAACCCGAAAGTACAAAATCTTATCCGATACACAGAGATGCTCCAAAATTTGAGGAGTTGTCCACAGAAAGCGAAGTTTTGTTTACGGGCATTAAGGCAATAGACCTCATAGAACCTTATTCCAAGGGTGGTAAAATAGGTTTGTTTGGTGGAGCCGGGGTGGGCAAAACCGTGCTTATTATGGAGATGATACATAATATAGCCCTGAACTATTCCGGCCAGTCGGTATTTACCGGTGTAGGAGAAAGAACTCGCGAGGGCAATGATTTGCTTAGAGATATGCTGAATAGTGGCGTTATAAACTATGGGGCAGAGTTTAAGAAAAGTATGCAAGAAGGTGGCTGGGATTTGTCTAAGGTAGATAGACAAGCTTTGAAAGATAGCAAATGTACTTTGGTTTTCGGTCAAATGAATGAGCCACCGGGTGCAAGAGCAAGGGTTGCCTTATCCGGTCTTACTCTTGCAGAATATTATAGGGACGGAGACGGACAAACAAACGGAAGAGATATTCTTTTGTTTATAGATAATATATTCAGATTTACTCAGGCCGGTAGTGAGGTTTCCGCTCTTTTGGGACGTATGCCTTCGGCAGTAGGTTATCAGCCTACTTTAGCCTCTGAAATGGGGACAATGCAAGAGAGAATTACCTCTACCAAAAGAGGAAGTATTACCTCTGTACAAGCCGTGTATGTCCCTGCCGATGATATAACCGACCCTGCTCCTGCTACTACTTTTACTCACCTTGATGCTCAAACGGTACTTTCTCGTAAAATTGCTTCTTTGGGAATTTATCCTGCTATGGACCCTTTGGAATCCTCTTCGCGTATATTAAAAGAGGAGGTTTTGGGCAAAGAACATTATCAAACGGCACAAAGAGTTAAACAAATTTTGCAACGATACAACGAACTGCAGGACATAATAGCCATACTTGGTATGGAAGAATTGGGAGATGAGGACAAACTTGTAGTATCTCGCGCAAGAAAGGTTCAAAGATTTTTGTCTCAACCTTTCTTTGTAGCGGAGCAGTTTAGCGGAATACCGGGACAATTTGTTGATATTAAGGATACTATCAAAGGCTTTAAAATGATTCTTGACGGAGAGGTAGACAATACCCCTGAAGCCGCTTTCAATATGGTAGGACCTATAGAGGAGGCAATAGAAAAAGGCGAAAAAATGTTGCAACAAGCCAATAAATAAGACGGACAGATGGAAATACGAATATTGTCTCCGGAAAAATTGATTTACGAAGGTGAAATAAAAAGAGTCAAACTGCAAGGAATAAACGGCAAGTTTGAAATATTGGAACATCATGCACCCATAGTTTCCGTATTGGTTAAAAGCGAAATAGTTTTAAGAGATAAAGAAAACAAACAATATTCTTTTGCTATCAACGGAGGTATTTTGGAAATGTCCGACAACAAAATAAGTATTTTAATACAATAAAAACACTATATAATAAATGATTGCGAAACGGTTTATATACGTAAAATAAGCCGTTTCGCTTTTTTATTGTGGGCACTAAATGAAAAACTGAAAAATAATCAAAAATACAATATACAAATATAAATTCCGTTTTATAATCTGTAACTTAATTTTTTAATCTTATATTATTAACTAAAAAAAAACAACGAAAATGAAAAAGATTTTTTTAGCAATAGGATTGATTGCAACATTGGTGTTCTTTTCTTGTGGTAATAAAGACGCACAAGAAAAGATAGTTAGTCAAAAGGCTATGCAGGACTCTATACAAGCGGCCTTGGATGCTAAGAATAAAGAAATGGAAGACCTTTTTGCTCAACTCAACGAAATAGAGCAAGACCTTAACACCGTTACTTCCAAGTACTCAAATGTAGAATCCATACGCAATGCTTCTACGGAGTTGAATAAAAACAGTCGCTCCAAAATACAATCTCAAATACAAGACATTAATGAAATTCTCAACCAACAAAAACAAAGAATAAACACTTTAACAAGAGAGTTAAAGAAATCTAAATCAACCAACAAAGAACTTACCGCTTTTATAGAAAAACTTCAACAGAGAATAACCGAACAAGAAGAGGAAATACAGTTACTTACTACTGAGTTGCAAAAGAAAAACATAATAATAAATTCTTTGAATAAAAACTTGGACGAACTTTCTCAACAAAATAAAGAAAAAGACGACCATATACTTAAAGTAGAGGACGAAAAAAATACCGTTTATTATGTAGTTGGCACAAAGAAAGAGCTTATAGCACAAGGAATTATTAACTCAAAAGGAGGCTTTCTTGGTATGGGTAAGAAAACCACAGTATCCTCGGATTCTGAGTTAGACAAATACGAACAGGTAGACCTAAGGAGATTTAAAACTGTAAAACTTCCCGGTAAAAAAATTCAAATACTTACCTCCCATCCTTCGTCTTCATACTCTTTTGATAAGGAAGATAAGCCTACAGAGTTAAATATAACCAACGCTAGTTTATTCTGGTCAAAGAGTAAATTCCTTGTAATTATGACAAAATAGATAGATTTTTCATAATTAATTAAAAAATGAAATGGTAAAAGTTTATAGCTCTATGGGCAGACTTATTAAACAAGAGAAAATAAACTAAATACAAGTGACCTAACAGCAGGGGTTTGTTACATTGGAATAAACAAAATTACCAAAAAGTTAATCAAGGAATAAAAAAAAAGTGAATATTGTAATTTTTTAATAACGTTAGCGTTGGAGTTACCGAACTTCAACGCTTTTTTATTTACACGTAGTCTTTTCGTAAGCTTCTCCTTTTCATTATTGCGAACCCTCCTTTAGCGTCATTACGAGCGAAAGGCGAAGCAATCCGAAAAACATAAAGCGGTATGGATTGTTTTGCTACCGCTCGCAATGACGAGCGTGGAGGACATGAATATTAAAGATATTGATTGCCACGCCTTACGGTTCGCAATGACGTATTGTTTTACGGATTGCCACGCAACAAAGTTGCTCGCAATGACATATTACAACATACTTATATTATGGATTGCTTCACTGCGCTAGCAACGGCGATAAGGAGGGCTGGCTTGCAATGATGGATTGGATGTGGTTGCATTACCTAGTAAAGCAATGGCGTATAACTATTACTTTTTGCAAGAACATTATAACTACTTAGTAAATTTATTAGTGGAGAAGTTTTGTTTGTCGGATATTTGTACAATATAACATCCTTTCGGTAAATCGGTAACATTTAAAAGCAATGTGGCAGAGTTTGCCACAGAATATTGTTTTACTTTTATTCCCATAACGTTATATATGTGTATTGTAATGTTAGAGGCAGGGGAATTGGAATTTATTTTCAATAACTCTTTATATGGCAAATACATAATGGAGAATTTATTTTGCTCTACCTTTTGCAAAGAAGAGTTAACATTGTAACAAGAGGATAAAGTATTGTTTGCAAAAAGCGAAGAGGCTGTTTGTTGAAAGAAAGTTGCCTCGTTTTGAGATAGGCTTGAGTAGTAGTCGGAGGAAATAACGGTTTGGAAAATAGTTGTATATAAAACACAGGCCGAAAAATAACTGCCTTTTATATTAGGGTGTGAATTGTCTTGGGAGTGTAAATCAAAGTTTGCGGAGTCTTGCTCGTATAGATAAAGCCATGCATTACCGATAGGGGAGAGTTCGCTTTGAAAATCCGTAGCCATAGACGAATAGTTTTGACACAATTCCAAAGACATTGTGCGAAAAGAACAAAACGGCGGATAGAAAGGACAATTATTTGCATCACCGTAACGATAACCCCAGGTCATAAAGAAAATTACTCTACCCTCCGGGTTGTGAGCTTTAAAAAGAGAGTCAAGTTTCTTTGCGTAAGGATAGACTTCGTTTTGAAATTGTGAGTAAGGAAAGGCGACCTCTTGACTTTGCCCCTGCAAAATCATAATATCATAATTTCCGTTTTGTATTTCTTGCTTTAAGGCATTGTTTTGCCAATGGGTTTTAAAGCGAGAACCTCCGTTGGTAAAACTTGTTGTGGAAATTGTTACGTTGGAACTTTGCGCCAACTGTTTTAGAATACTCGGCATATCATTCACATGCGTATAAGAATTGCCGACAAAAAGTATTCTTAAATCCTCCGCATTGGAGAAAAAACACATGCCAAGAATACAGATTAAAGTATAAAATTGTTTCATAAATTCCATTGTATTTTTTGGGGTAATATTTGTAAGACGAAAATTAAAATTTCATTCTCTGATATTTTATAAAGTTTTTCTTGTAGGCCTTCAAAAAATATTTAAACCACTTATCATTGTTATATTTATCCCCTATTCTATAACTTTGAGCAATTTTGTCTTGCCTTTTTCCCTCCTGTAAGGACATCAAACGACCTATTCTTTTTTGTATCTTTTTGGTGTGTTTTGCCTTGTAACCCATAAGTTTCAAAGAGGCTATTGCTTCTATGGCACCCTCGTATTGTTGATATTTTATAAGATTTTCGGCCGTACGTATTGCAAGATTGTCATCATTAATTTCTTTTAAAACATACCTTATTCCTTCGTGTTGTACACTCATTTCGTTAAGTTTGTGAGTATTGTAAAAATATTCCATTTTGGCATATTCCAAAAAGAATCTTGCTGTATCTTTTTCGGATAGTATTTGCTCGCACTTTTCTTTTAGGGCTACATATTGCAGGGGTTCTTCTATTTGCCGTTTAAGACTTCTCACTCTTTGTTTGTCCAACCTGCATTCGTCATTGCCTTTTATCTCCATGGCTTTATTAATGTAGGCTTCGGCCGTGTAGAAATCATTTTTCCTTATACACTCCAAAATATCGTAGACCAAAACATTTATTTCGTCCTGTTTCTTTTGACAAACCTTATTATCTATGGCACGCAAATAAGAGTTCATGATTCTTTGGATGGCAGTGTCTTCTTGCATCTTATACTCGGTGATAAGGTCGTTTGTAAGTGCAACCAAAGAATCGGCTTTTGATACGTTTCCTTCGAATATTGCATATTCGGCGGCAGCCATGCGTTTTGCGCTGATTTCTCTTATTGCCCTTACATACATATCTTCAACCGCACGTTTGTCGCCCTCTATTTTTGCCAAACGGTTTGCTTTTTCCAGCACTTCAAGAGCTTTTTCGTAGTTGTTTACTTGCATAAACGTACGTGTTTCAAAAAACTTTTCGTCTATTGTTTTGTCTATTGTTTTAACCTTAGTGCTTTGAACGGCAAAACTTTCTTTGGGATTTTTGTTATCCGAAGAAGGTATATAATCTTTTTCTATTTGTGTTACCTCTTGTTCGGCGTTGGATACCGTGTCTTTGACATAGTCGGCATAATCCAAAGCGTATCCTTGTGGTTTTGCATTATTTTCTATGGAATCCAATTTGCTATCTGTCGGCAATAATGTACCCTGTATGGAGGCTATCTCCCTAAGAGTTTTTGCTTCAAATTCTCCTCCTACCATCTCGCTTAAACTCTTGGCCTTTGTAAGCAAGTCTGCTCTAAGTTCGGAATCTTTTGCTCCTTGCAAACTTTTGGCAGTAGCAAGATAGTAGTCTACAACTTTGTTTACAATTTCGTCAAGAGTAGAGTTTTCGTTAATATTTTCCCTATTGCGTTGCAAATAATCAAAAGTGTTTTCGGCAAAATCTCCCGCAACTTTCATTTCACCCATTTTCAAAGCACGTTTTGTAATGGAAATATGGTTGTCATAGATACCTTGATTACATTCTTTTAATTTATTTTCCACTATTGCATTTTGACAAATATTCAGATTGTCTTTTTTACAAAATTCTTGTAATTGTGTAAGTATATCGTATGCGTACGCATATTTTCCCTCCTTTATCAAGGCTATGGATTTCAAAAGATTTTTGTCATAAGCATATACCAACATGTTTGCACATAGTTTTTTTTCTTCCGAACTCGGCGACATGTTTGCCAAAATATCATTGAGAATATTTGTTGTTTTTATTATCTGCGCAGAATCCAAGGCAAGTTTTGCCAAAGTGTAATGCGCCATAACGTTTTTGGGGTTAAGATTTACGGATTTTTGCAATAATAGATAGGCCTCCGTTTGTTTGTTTTCGGATAAAAGACTGAGTGCCTTGATATAATAAAGTTGAGAGGAGCGAGGAGAAAGAAAATCCGTTAACTCTTTGTTGTGTGATAAGATAGTTTTTAGTTCCACATATTTGGCATATATTTCGTTATCGGTATTGTATATCTCTTTTTCCTTTATGAATTCTTCCGCTTTTGTTAATCTATATTGATAAACGGGTAACAAATCCACATTATCGGAAGATATTTGAGAAATATCTTTAATGTGTTGGTCATATTTTTTTAAAATATCTTGTTTTTGAGAAGAGGAAATGTTTTGTGCGCAAATTGATAAAACACAAAACAAAACAAATAGCGGAAATAAAAAGAGTCTTTTTTTCATAGTAAAATATCTTAACTTGGCAAAGGTACAATAATTTTCCGTTTCTTCTTTCGGAGGGAAGAAAAATTGTTTTGAATAATAAATCGGATGTTTGTAATTATTTATCTGTGAGATTCTTTTAATAAATCGATTATGGTCTTTACCGGGTTGAAGGTCGTTAAAGGTACTTGAACAAATATACTCAACCAATCACTCATGGCACCGTTCCACAAACCGGGGCGTTCTTGGGCTTTAATTATTTGCCCCTCAAAACTTTTTTCGGAAATAAAGCCTGCTTTTTTGTCTATGTATGATTGCAAATTATATTTTTCTCCGTTTGCTTTTGTTGTAGAAATAACCAAATCCACGGGATTGAAATGAGTTGCCTTTGTAAAAATGTCTTTTTGTTTTTCATCTTCAAGATTAACTTGTGCCTTTTCTACTATCTGAAGAGAAATTTCGCCATTTTTTTCTACAAAAAAAGGTCCTCCGCCAACTTCCCCTTCGTTTTTTACCATTCCGCAAACTCTTAACGGTCTGTTTAAAAAATCTCTAAGGTATGATTTATACAAAGAGAGGTTTTCAAAATCCGTAAAACTCTTTAATTCTACAAATCCGATTTGTTTTTTTAGAATTTCATATATTGACACAAGTTCTTGTTTATCAATATTTTCTTTTTTCAGTTTTTCTTGTAAAGAGAAAATCTGTTGTCTTGCCCATATCAAAACACCTCCGAGAAATTTTTTATACTTGTATGTATCTTTTCTGTATTTTGAACAAACATTATCAATATTTTTTATAAAAATAATATCGGCATTAAGATTATGAAGGTTTTCTATCAAAGCACCATGTCCGGAGGGTCTGAAAAGCAATTTATTTTCTTTGGTATGTACGGGCTTGTTGTTCAAATCAACGGCTATGGTATCGGTAGAATGTTTCTGATAGGAAAAACTTATATTGTATTTTATATTATACTTGTTCTCATAAAAGGGTAGGAGTTGTTTTTTCAATTCTTCAAAACCTTGTCTGTGTTCTTCCAAAATGGAAAACTCTATTTTTGCCTCTCCGTTGTTGTTACAATATTCGGTTGCCTCCAAAATATGTTCCTCAAAAGGTGTTATTGCTCTATCTTCCTTTTTGTGAAAGAGTATCCATGCCTTAGGAGATTTACCGTAGGTTAAACCTCTTTGAGAAAGGATAAAGTTTATGAGAGTTTTATAATCCTTTGCCGTCAAAATCTCTTCAATACTCAATCCTTCTTGTTTTATCTTTTCTTTTAACAAAGAATAAAAAGCAAAATCTTTTATATGTGTTATAACCTCATAAGCGGAAGGAAAAGTTTCTATCGGTGTTGTTTCTTCGTCCTTGTATTCATTGATAAAAGAATAAAGGTCTTTCATCATTCGAGTGGCGGCACCGGAAGAGGGTACAAATTTCATTATACTCAAACCGTGTTTCTCTTTTCCATATAGAGTAATTAGATTTTCTATTTCCTCGGTTGAGAATATTTTTATTCCGTCGTTTATTGTTGCCGGTCTTTGCAAACGTGCAAAATCAAAACCTTCCCCAAAATTTTTTATCTGTTGTTCTATGTCGGATAAACTTATTTCCAGGTCCTCTATTTGTTTTATTTCTTGCTTTGTAAAATTCATAACAACTCTTATCTCTGTTAACGTTTTCTGTTTGTCATATACGAAGGTAAAATTAAAATACAGATTACCATTCTATAGGTTGTTTACCTACGGAAACAAGGTAATTATTTGTAGTGGAAAAATGTTTGTTGCCAAAGAAACCTCTGTGTGCGGACAAAGGGGAAGGATGAGGGGAACAAAGAACCAAATGTTTGGCTTTGTCTATGTAGATACCTTTTTTGATAGCAAAACTTCCCCATAGAATAAAAACCAAGTGTTCTTTTTTGTTATTAAGTATGTTTATAACATTATCCGTAAAAATCTCCCAGCCCAAACCTTGATGAGAACCGGCTTTGTGTTCTTCAACACTAAGAGTTGAATTAAGCAAAAGTACGCCTTGTTTTGCCCAACGTTCCAAATTTCCGTTGTCGGAGGGTTCTGTTATACCCAAGTCATTATATATTTCTTTGTAAATATTTTGCAGAGAAGGTGGTAAGGCTATATTTTCCAAAACCGAAAAAGCCAACCCATGTGCTTGTCCTTGTTCATGGTATGGGTCTTGACCAATGATTACAACTTTTGTTTTATCAAAAGGGCAAAGATTGAAGGCATTAAAAATCAAACTTCCTTTTGGAAATATTTTTTTTGTCTTGTATTCTTGTTTGATTCTTGTTGCGAGTTGTTTGAAATAAGGTTTGTCAAACTCTTCTTGCAATACACTTTGCCAAGAGTATTCTATACGTACTTCCATTATAAAAACAGATATATTAAATCTTTTATTTGGAGTATATATCCAACATATCGTTTATTTGCTTGCTACACACAGGACAAAATGGGGTCAAATCCCTCATCATACAATGTTGATAGGGTCTGTAGAATCCTTTTGACATGTAGGAGGCGCCTTCGAATACGCCAACTTCATTATCGTATTCTTTTGTCTGCGGAGTGGGGATAGGAGTGGTCTCTTTTATCATATTGCCCCATTTGGAAGAAAAATCTATCATTGTGGTAATATTCTTTTCGTAAGGCTCGGCATAAATGGGTTGCAACCCAGCGTCACTATCGTTGTCCGAATATTCGTCTGCCAAGCCTGCAAAAGAATGGGAAAATTCGTGTATAAGTACTTCTTTGGCTTTTTGACCGCTATAACAGGTCGCATAATAATTGTATATACCTCCACCTCCGTATATGTCGCTATTAACTATGATAATAACCGCATCGTAGGGCAGAAGATTTAATACATCGTTCAACTCCCAAAGTTTAGTTGTCATTATATATCTTGGAGATGAAAACATATTGTAGGTAATGCCAAGCGGTCCTGTTTCGTTTTTTCTTTCTTTGAGTCCCGGTATTCCGCTTTTCTCGGTATAATACTCTATGGCTTCTATGTTTATAATATCCTCTCTGTTTTTGTAAGGTTTTTCCACAAACATCCACTGAGCAAAATTATTCAAATCTTGCATCATTTTTTGTTTTTCATGTTTGGTGTAACCTATGGGCAGAAAGACCAAATCCAACCGCTCTTCCACTTTGCGATTTACACTGTGTAGCGGAATAATATTGTGTAGAGGTTTGTTGTACCCTACCAATAAATCCTCCGAAAACTCCTGCCTGAATACCTCTTGCCAAGCATTTAAAGAGTCCCTTGAATAAAAAACTATATCTACATTGTTTTTAGGGTATGGGACAATAACAGTTTCTTCATAATTGCCACATGTGTTTTTAGCCTCTTTGCTACTTTGCCATTCATTGAAAAGTGAGGAGAAGCCTTTGGAAAAAATCATTTTTTGACTTTTTCTGTCAAATAGAGCAACCTTGTAGGCACCGTTATTTGTTTGGTCTATCAAATAGGTATGAGAACCGCTGTAAAAAGGTAATTTTTGACAAGATTGTAGGGTAAAATAATCCGTTTGATACCTTCCACTATGATAGTAATCTATTCTAAGCGAAGCGTTTTCAAAATTTTCCTCCCATTGCGCCCTTGCTAATAAGGAAGAAATTAACAAGAAAACAAAAAATATCTTTTTCATAAAAAATAAAACCGTTAATCTTCCCTTGTTAAAGAATGTATGATTTGTTTACCGTTTTCATCTGGCATTATTTTAAAACTGAAATCAACGTCGGTTTTTACACTTCCGTCTTGGTTTATACCCAACAGAGTGACAACGTTCATATACAAATTATCTTTCTCGGCAATACGCATAAATCTGTTTCCGTTCAAATATTGTAGCATTTGTTCAAAATCATTATTGGTATCTATTTTATTGCCTTGCATATCAAATACTCGCATTTTGTTTTTGAAAGACATAACCATAGATATATCCGTTTGATTTATGCGTTTGTCGCCTTCTGAGGTGGAAAATATTATCACATCTTGTTTTAACTCGTCTTTTTCGTAAGTAAACTCTTGTGCTATTTTTCCGCTGTTATGATATAATGTCCAAATCCCTTCTTTGTTCCCATTTACGTACTTGCCGCTTTGTCTTATTTTTTTTGTAGGGTAGTATTCTTTGTAATCGCCCTCCAAAACATCATCTTTATAATTTGTGGTATAGTAGCCGTAGGACTGTAAACTTTTGAAAAACTGTCCGTTTCTTTTCCCGTTTTCATAGGTTGTTATCTGCAGTATTTCCTTACCTTCGTCATCGTATATTTTCTCTTTACCTTGTTTTAAATTATCTTTAAAGTCTACTTCGGTTATACATTTGCCTTTTTCGTTGTAATATACCCAAGTGCCTTGCTTTTGCTTATTTGCGTATTCTCCTTCGGCTTGTACTTTGCCGTTTGCAAACATAAGCCACGTATGAGTATTTTTACCTTCGTTATAGAAGTAGTTTTTTATCGTTATTTTACCTTTACTGTCATAATAATAGAACGTATCTACGGGAATATTGTCTTTGTAGTTGCCCTCGGAGATTTTTTTACCGTTTTTGGCAGTCTTTATCCAATGTCCCTGCTTTCTGCCCTGTTCGTCCGTTTTGTTTTGAGCAAAAACACTACTGTTTACAAATTGTAGCAATAGGATGGAAAATACAAGTATGCTTAATTTTTTCATATTCTTACCTTTTAATATCTTTTGCAAATTCTATCAATGAATAATATGTTTTATCCACAAGTTCTTTTTGAAAGGTCTCTCCCGTATTATTATCTATAAAAACGGTATACATTCCCAGACGTTTACCGAAAATCATATCGCTATTTGTATCACCGACCATAATGCTTTTTTTGAAATCCGTATTCGGAAAGTCTTTTTGGGCTTGCAGTCCCATACCTATATTGGGCTTACGTAAAGGAGAATTATCCGATTTGAGATACGGACAATAATAAAGTTTGTCCACTTTTGCTCCGCTTTTACGTATGTCTTGCAACATTTTGTCGGTTATATCCTTGAATTTTTCCTCCGTTATAAGTCCCTTACCTATACACTGCTGATTGGTAACTATAAAAATGTTGTAAAATAAGGTGCCAAATATTTTTAAGGCAGAGAGTACGCCTTGTTTAAAAACAAAATCTTTATAATCCAAAACATACCCGTCGATTATTCTTTCGTTAATAACGCCATCTCTATCCAAAAACAAATATTTACAATCTTTGAACATAATTGATTTATGAATAAAAATCAAACCTATAACGAAAATATATTTAAATTATTGCAAGCCAAAGCATTCTATATCCATTTTAGAAGGTTTACATCTGTTCTGAACGGCATTAAATCGTGTTTGGGAAAGATACGAAAAGCATAATTATGCACACCTGAGGAAAAATTACCGTATTCCAAACCGTACACTCCTTTGTGATTATTGTTTTCCAAAAGTTGCAACTCCACTATTTTTTTTGCTGTTATATTACCATTTTCCTTGTCTGCAATTATCATTTCCACTCCAACGTTTTGGGGATTAATTTCTCCGGTGTATAGAGTTATTTTAACTTTGAATGTTTGTTCAAAAGAAAAACTTTCGGCATCCGTATCCGGTAAATCCAACTTTAACAATTCCATATTATTCCATTTTTCTTTTATCGTTTTTTTCCACAAAGCGTAGGTTAAAGCCTTACTGTTGTTATTTGCTTGCATCAAATCAAAACGAAGGAACATTTTGTTGTAATATTTGTTGAAATAATCCTCTAATTGCCGTTTCATTGTAAAATGAGGAGAAATTTTGGCTATTGTGTTTTTTATGTGAGAAACCCAAGCAAGAGGAATATTATTTGTCTTTGTATAATAGGTAGGAATTATTTCGTTTTCAAAAGTAGAATAGATAAACTCGGAATCCAAAATATTTTGAGAATTTTGGTCAGTGTATGTTTGTTTTTCGCTTAGTGCCCAACCGGCTCCTTGTGTATAACCTTCCGCCCACCAACCGTCCAATACGGAAAAATTGACGACCCCGTTCATTATAGCCTTTTCTCCGCTTGTACCGGAGGCTTCCAAAGGCCGCGTAGGAGTATTCAACCAAACATCCGCTCCTCTTACCAAATGTTTGGCAACATACATATCATAATTTTCCATAAATATTACTTTGCCTACAAACTGTGGCATACGGGAAATATTTATGATGTTTTTTATAAGTTCTTGTCCTGCCTTGTCGTTCGGGTGAGCCTTGCCGGCAAAAACAAAGCATACCCCCTTGTCAACTATTTTTTGCAAACGCTCCAAATCCGTAAACAAAAGTCCAGATCTTTTATAGGTAGCAAAACGACGAGCAAAACCAACAAGTAATTTGTTTTCATCCAAACC
This sequence comes from uncultured Bacteroidales bacterium, assembly GCA_963540815.1. Lineage (GTDB taxonomy): Bacteria > Bacteroidota > Bacteroidia > Bacteroidales > P3 > Scybalousia_A. The sequence continues at coordinate 123,236 of CAUTQY010000004.1, read as the reverse complement.
GTCAATTGTTTTTACACACAAACTCGGATTTTCTCCTCGTCTCTGCATTTCCGTTTGAAGTCTTTGTTTTATGAAATCTATTAATTTGCGTTTTAGAATTTGATGAGTTTGCCATATCTCGTTATCACTTGCCTCATATATTTTTTCCCAATAGTTGGGATTGCTCTCATTGTTAAGAAATTCTTTTCCGAAATACTTTAAATAAATATCCTCCCACTCTTTTGCAACCCATGTGGGTAGATGTACTCCGTTGGTAACATAACCTATATTTATCTCCTCAGTAAAATATCCGTCATACAAATACCGAAACATTTCTCTGCTAACCCTTCCGTGTATTCTACTAACTCCGTTAACATTAGCCGAACAATTTATTGCCAATACACTCACAGAAAATTTATCGTTACGATTTTCGTTGGATTTCCTTCCCAAAAGCATAAAAGAATCCCAATCAAGTGTTAAATTTTTCGCATAATGAGAAAAATAAGCGCGCATCAAATCTTCCGAAAATACATCGTGTCCTGCAGCTACGGGAGTATGGGTGGTAAAAAGAGTGGAGCTTCTAACCAACTCCAAGGCCTGAATGTAGGGTAATTTTTCTTCGTTTATATAATTATTAAGTCTTTCCAAAGAAGAAAATGCCGAATGTCCTTCATTACTATGGTATAGTTTGGGAGATAGATTTAATTCTTTAAGCATACGTATACCGCCGATACCTAACAAAATTTCTTGTTTCAATCTCATTTCGTTATCCCCGCCATACAACTGACGAGTTATCGTACGATTCTCTTCCGTGTTTTCCTCTATATCCGTATCCAAAAGATAAATAGGAGTTACTCCTACATTGCATAGCCAAATTTTTGCCCAAACCCTCCCCGAAGGGAGATTGACGGAAATCTTTTTCAAATTACCAAAATCATCTCTTACTATCAACAAAGGAAGGTGAGAAAATTTTTGAGCTTTAAGCTCACTCTGTTGTTCGCCTTGTCTGTTTATTTGTTGCAAAAAATAGCCGTATCTATACAACAATCCTATCCCCACTATATTTTTGTTGGAATCCGAGGCTTGTTTCAGATAATCTCCCGCCAACATACCCAACCCGCCGGAAAAGATTTTCAAAGTATCATGAATACCGAACTCCATAGAAAAGTAAGCAATTAACGGGTTTGTTTTTTCTTTTCTATCATTCAAATATTTATTGAAATTCGCTTCCACTCTATCTAATTTTTGCAAAAAAACATTGTCCTCCGTCAATCGAGTAAAATCCTCTTTGGTAAGAGATTCCAAAAGATGTATGGGTGAGCGTTCAAAATCCGAAAATTTCTTTCTATCGATGGATTCAAATAATTCAAAAGCATCGTAATTCCACGTCCACCAAAGATTTTGACTTAGGTTTTTCAGTGCTTTTAATCTGTCGGGCAAATAAGTTTTGACTAGTATTTTTTTCCATAAAGGCTTATCACCCCAATTTGATTGAATATTAACCGTATAAAAAAACGGTTGTTTGTGAACATACAGATTTATTCTTTCGGAGCTTTTTTGTAAAGCTTCATTATAAGCCTTTTCGTAGTAGGAATAAAGATTTTGCCATTGCAGTTGAGTAAAAATATACCTTGCATTTTCTTTTAAAGTATTTATTTCCGATATGGGTTTGTTCAACAAAGAGATAATACTCTGAGATATTTCCTTAATGGTATCCGTTTGGTTATTATCAGTTCTATAAACGACTTTCAGAGCCTTGTTGTCGGGTATGTTCTCCTTTACCCAAAGACCAAAACCTGCCAGAGTTGTAGTAATGCTCGGGATGCCAAAAGCCATACTTTCCATAGGAGTGTAACCCCAGGGTTCGTAATAAGACGGAAATACGGTTAGGTCAAATGCCGTCAGAAACTCAAGGTAATTCATATTTATTTGTCCATCCTTGCCGTCAAGGTAGGAAGGAATAAAAATTATGTGTACATTTTCTTTTTCCGTGTTGTTTATTCCGCTATTTTTTATTGCAGAAAATATAGGGTCGTTATCCATACGGCCCAACTTATGCGTAAGATATTTGTTTCCTATCGGCTCGTAATGTTCTGCCGGCACTGCAATAATGGCAACAATTTTTCTGTTTGTGTTTTTTTGTTGATTTATTATTTTTAGTGTCTCTATGAAAATATCTATTCCTTTATTTTTGAATTCGTATCTTCCGCTATTCAGAATAAAAAAAGCATCTTCTTTAAGTTTATATCCGGCTGACTGTTCTATAAAATCCGAAATCTTTTTTCGTGCTTGTTGCTTCAGTTTTTCATACTCGTCTTTTTGTGGTACAAAACTACCTTCAAAACCGTTGGGAGTAATTGTATCCACACCTTTGTTAAAAAATTGCTCACACTCTCGTTTTGTAATATTACTTACCGTCGTAAATACATCACTATTGATCGCAGACATTTTTTCCAAAGAAAATTTTGCTCTGACATTTAAATCATTTGCGACTCTATCTGCTTCAAAATGTTGCATTTCCCCATACAAGGGTAAATTATTCCCGGCAATACATCTACCTAATACCGTGGCATGTGTAGTGAAAGCTGTGGCTATTTGCGGCACATTCTTTTTTAGATAAAGCAACCCGCTTCCTGTCATCCATTCATGAAATTGTGCTATTATTTTGTCTGTTGAACACAGGTAAAAATTATAAAAAGATTCTATAATCCTAGCACTGGCGTAACCGAAAAGAAATGGTTCTATATAATCCCAGCCACCCGTTAAAGAGTCTACTTGATAATTTTCCCAATAATTGGCAAAAATTTCATCCTTGTTTGAAAAATATTGTGTGTAAGGAACAAGAATAACTATGGGCGAGGTTTTGATTTTCCATCTACCTATTTTGAAATCTATCCCATTTTGTTTTGCGTAGATTTTCCAAGATAGAAACAGTTTATTATCCTCCTCAAACTCTGAATCTTTTTTTGTTGCTTGTCCCAAATCCGGTCCAAGTAATATATGATTGTCTCCTATTTTTTTGTTTATGGTTGGAACTTTCGTAGAAATTACCGTATATATGCCGCCGACTTTATTGCACACCTCCCAACCGATTTCAAATAAATAATTATAAGTACCCATAGATATTATTTTTTGATTTGCAAATTTAAAAAATTATGCTTAAAGCCACTTATATGTTATATCATATTTTGTTTTCATGGGTTGAAATAAAATTGTATTTTTGCAAACATATTTTCATCTATGGATTTTACAAGGGGAAGTATATCTAAGAGTATTTTTGTATTCTCAATACCTATAGTGTTGGGTAATCTTTTTCAACAATTATATTCTTTGTCGAACAGTATTTTTGTTGGTAATTACCTTGGAGTAGACGAACTTGCAGCGGTGGGAAGTGTTTATCCTATGACTTTTTTTATCACAAGCATTATACTCGGTATAGGTTCCGGAGGAAGTGTGGTTGTCTCACATTACTACGGTGCAAAAGATTATACAACTATACACAAGGTAATAAGTACTTTCTATATATTTTTTATAGTTTTGGGTTTTGTTATTTGTGTTTTGGGAATTGTTTTTGCAAAGGAAATATTTTCTCTGCTATATCTCACAGAATCCGTTTTTCCCTTAGCCGTAACCTATTTTAGAATATACATGATAGGAATGTTTTTTTCGGTTATTTTTCACAGTGCGGTTAGTATATTGAGGGGATTGGGAGATGCTACCACTCAGCTGTATTTTCTTATTCCGGCAAATATTCTGAATATTTTCTTATCGTATATTTTTCTTGGTCCTATGCATTTGGGTATAGAAGCATCGGCTTGGGCATCTTTTATTGCTCAATTTTTGGCGTTTGTCAGTATTTTTATTTTTCTGAGAATAAAACATGAATTTGTTCATTTACCTTCCTTAAAACACCTGTATTTTAATAAAATACATTTAAAACAAATAATAAACATCGGCGTGCCTACCGGTTTTCAACAAAGTATAGTATCCTTAAATCAAATACTTATACTTTATCTTGTAACTTCTTTTGGTACCAATGCCGTGGCCGGATATACCTCTGCCGTAAGAGTGGAAAGTTTTGCTCTCATACTTGTTTTGAATATAGGCCAATCTCTTACTTCTTTTGTAGGTACGAATATTGGTGCAAAAAAAATCGGAAGAGCAAAACAAGGTTTATTTGCTTCCATGAAAATAATGGCAATGGTGTCTTTGTTTATTTTGATAATTTTTTGTTTGTGTAGCGAAGAACTTATACGACTCTTTACCTTAAAAACGGAGGTTGTACTAATAGGAGGGGAGTATCTGTTGACAGACGGTTTGTTTTGGGTTTTGTTTGGTGTTATGATGATGTTTACCTCTTATTTTAGAGGAGTGGGTTATGCTTTTACTACACTGATAATTAGTTTTATTACGTTACTTTTGGTAAGATTCCCTTTATCTTGGTTTTTGTCCGTAAAGTACGGAACACTCGGTATATGGTTGGGTGCTCCGGTCGCCTGGTTGTTGGCTATTGTTATATATGTTTTTTGTTTCAGATATTTCAAAATAAAAACCTCCAGGGTATTGGATTCCGTGTAATTTACAGAGCAAAACCTGCGTTCAAACCGACAAAAGTCCTGCCGGTAGCGGTAAAAATAAAATTAGTGTCGGAGGACATATATCTCTGAGCAAAACCGCCTAATTTTAGTTTTCCGAACTTTGTGGTAAGATATAGTCCTGCTTCCATTTTTGGAGCAAATAAAAAGTAGTTGGGATTTCCTTTGTTTTCATAATGGTTTTTTGCGTTTTGGCAGGAATAAAATAAGGTATTCATTCCCAAGTTAAAATAGAAAGAACTATGATTGTGCAATTTTGAAACCTCAAATGAAAAGGGTATTCCCACGGAAAAATAATTAAAATCCAAATCTTTTTTATCTTTTTCAATAAGGGAGCCTAATATTCTGTTACCTGCCAAATCCACACCTACATTAAAAGAAAGAATATTTAAAACAAGCTCCTTTTTCCATTGTACTTGTAATCCTTCCATAATATAGACGGTTCTGTCCGAGTTTAAAACAGACGCAATATTACAACCCGTATACAAATCTATTTGCCAAAAAGATGTTTGCGTGTTTCCTAAGTAAATACGCGGTCTGTCGGCATGAACCCCCGTAAATAAAACAATTAGAACACAAAAAATCGGAATTCTTTTCATACTATTGTTTAATTATATTAACTGCTATTTATTTGTTTTTATTATTTGTATGGAATATACTTGTTTTTTATCGTCTACGAGTGTCAGAATATAAACGCCTACCTCTTTACTACTAATATCAATGGTATAATTTCCCTGACTTGTATTGTTGAATTGAATTTTTTCACGTATTCCTAATGTGGAGGTGATATAAGCTTCTTTTAATATACTCCGGTCTAAATTAACATTAATAATATCTTTTGTAGGGTTGGGGTACGCGGTTATTCTTTGTTCAGTGGCAATGTTATCCAATCCTACGGTTTTATAGCCAAAGTAAGGTCTAATCATTAAGGCTCCAAAAACAAACGCTTGTTGCCAATCTGCCCCGGAAGATATTTTGGAATAGGTGTGTGAGGAGGCATTGTTGTTGCGGTCAAAACCTATGTTTATATAATCTCCTTTATTCTTTATTTCCAAAGAAACGAAGAAATCACCCTCCGATAAAATCAAAGGTTCATTGAGATAATAGCGAGTGAATTTATTCAAAGAATCACTATGAGGCAGAAGTCTTTCCGATTTATAAATAATGTTGTTTGGCAAAGGAGTATCTCCTGTTGTGGCATCCCAAACGCAAAGAAAAAAATATTTTTTATCTGAAGTGTCCCTATTGTTAGTTTTATTGAAATATATATCTATGGCGTTAAGTGTGTCTTTTTCTTGTAGAGAAAAACCTAGGGCAAGGTTGCTACCCTTCAAAGGATTGATACCAAAACCTCCTTCACTGGTACCGTCATCATAAGCAAAATAATTTGAAAACACTTGTTTGAATTTTATGGTATCATTATCCTGTAAATTATCTTGTCCCACGCCTTCGGTAGCAATGTGTATAATTTCGTATTCCGTTTCATTGTTCATTAGGTTAAAAGCGTATTGTACAGGTGGCTTTGTATGATTTTCGGAGGTTTGAAACTCGTGTGAAAACAATAAAGAAGGAATGTTTTCAAATCCTCCGTCATAAGAATGTATAAGATTTTTGTCCTCATCGTATATATAATATTTGTAAGTGGAAGAAAGTGGGGTAGAGTAGAGGTTTGCTATTTTGATATTCAAACTGTCTTTCATCATAAAAGGTCTATACTGATTATAAGGCACACAAGTGTATTCTTTGAGTAAGGATTGTGCAGGATTAACAAATGCAATATCTCTAAAACTACTGTCCGAAGAACTTCTGTTATAATCTATATAAACGTAATCTATATTCCATTGGTCACAGTTGGTAACATAGTCTGCATCCGGGTTGGCATCCAAAGAGGCGCAATTGAGAAAACGAAATTGAAAATAGGCGTTAAAATATTTTTCTTCGTTTATAGGGATAACGACATATCTGAAATAATTACTATCATAAGCATATAAAGAGTCTACACTCTGCCCCCGCATAGTCCAGACGGTTGTCCATGTATTTTCCGTTGCGGAAAAAAATTGCAATACCAAAGAATCCTTAACGGAGGGTTGTGCTCCTATTCTTTCCCACATATTGCCGACACCACCTCCTGGTTGGACAAAAAATGACATATAAATGGAATCTTTTACTTGTAATTCGGTTTGTGTTCTTGTGGAATCCAAACGTATAAAATTAGAACAAAGAGTATCCCCTATAAAGCCAAAACTATTTGCAGAAGGGTACAAATTTCCCTTTTTGTCTATCACATCCAAGGTCGCTACCCCTACCGTGGGGGGTAAATATTGATAGTTATGATTGACAAAACAATTCTCTGCTTGCCATAAATCTTTGCGAGGTTCTCCCGTATAGGAAGAAAAGTCGTCCAGAAAGGGAAGATAAACACTTTGAGATAAAGTTGGAGTGCTATAAAATAATAAGCAGATTACCGCAAACAAGTTAATATATGTACGTGTGTTAATTTTCATTGTTTTGTTTGTGGTTTGTTTTTCCTAAATTTATTTGCTCCTCTATTTGAGAATTTAGTTGTTCTTGTTCTTCCATACGAGTTTGTTCTTGTTTGAACTTAGAGAGTTCTTTGTTAAATTTTCGTTTATCCTCGTTCATAAAATTAAGGGAAATACTAGTACCGAGAGTTGCCGAATTAACCAAAGGGGAATAGGAAACAAGTCTCATTTTTTTAGAATCTTTTTCTCCGTCATATTGTTTAAAACCCACATTGAGACCCGATTTCCATAACATGATTTCTACCTGTTTTTCCGTCTTACCCAAAATGTCCGGTATATTTATAATAGCCGTTGTGGAGGGTACCTCTACAACCAAATCCACAGATTCGCCACTTTGTATCTCGGCGTCTTTGCGTATTATTTGTCCTCCAAATCTTTGTTCTACAACAAGAGCTTCCCCGTCTAAATCGGTATTTCTAAACATTAGTGTTCCAACTCTCAAACCCTTGTCTACGAGATTTTGTATTGCTGTTTTTAAAGAAGAATTTATGCAATTGGGCATAGGAACAACTTCACCTGACATGGCAACGACGGTTATGTATATTTTTCTGCCTTTTTTTACCATGTTTCCCGGATTAGGGTCCTGGGTAAGTATTGTGCCCGGTTGGAAATTTTCCCTATAAATAGAATCCAATACGACAATCTCAAACAGGGACATTTGTTTGGAGGAAATTACATCTTGCAGGAGTTTGTCTGTTATCTTGGGTACCTCGTATTCTTTGCCATGACGAGTATAGATTTTTAACACTTGCATTACGGTAAAAAGTAATGCAAAAAAAGACAAAACTATTAGAATCAAATGTTTGAAAAAAAGTTTGCTTTTAAAAAAATCTCTTTTTCTCATGACAAAAAGTGTTATATGCTACAATCGTCTAAGATAATATTGAATATAATACAATAAATCTACTGTAGAGGTCACTGCTGCTACCACATACGTATAAGCTGCCATTCTTAATGCCTTTTGAGCCTTTGGATGAGTTTCCGGTGTGGTTATTTCATTACGATTTAGCCAAACCAACGCTCTTTGCGAAGCGTTAATCTCTACGGGTAAGGTAATCAAGGAAAATAGAGCTGTTATAGCGAACAGAATAATGCCTGCCAAAAGCAATTGTGGAAAAATTCCAACAAAAAACATGCCGGCGCAAAGAAGCCAACAAAGCCATTTGTTTGTAAAACTAACTACCGAAACAAGTTTGCTTCGCATTTGCAACCAAGAATAAGAGGTTGCATGTTGTATGGCATGACCACACTCATGGGCAGTTACTGCCGCAGAGGCAATAGAAGCTCCTCTATAAATTTCAGAACTAAGATTAAGAGTTTTGTCTGTCGGATTATAATTATCCGTTAGACGTCCGGGGATACATACAACCTTTACGTCATAAATATCGTTATCTTTTAACATTTTTTCTGCAACCTCCTTGCCTGTAATATTACCAACAGTAGGAATTTTGGAATATCTTTTAATAGCGGATTGCAAAAAATGATTTACAAGGTAGCTTGCAATAATAGTTACAAAAAATATAGCCCAATAATGCCAATTGCCTGCAAAAAAACCAACAGGATAATTCGTCATAATTTATACTTTTAAGACTTAATATTTAACTTTAACGAAAAATTTGTTATTTTATTGCAAGTCGTATAATTAGCAATTATTTATTGTATCTCGAAACACAAATGAACAAAGGAAAGCAATTTGAGTTTTATAACTTTTTCTTCCTCTATAAAGGACATGTGTCCGCAATTTAATAATAAAGTCTCTGCAAAATTCGGTAGAGAACTTAAAGCAAGAATACTAAACACGTCTGATCTCACGTCTTGCTTGCCTACTATAAACAGAACAGGTACGTTACTTTTTTCCAAAACATCTCGTCTGTCTTTTCTTTCTATCATTCCGAGTTGTGAGGCTATTATACTTTCTTTGGAGGTTGATAGGGCAATATCTTTTAATTGTTGTATTTCTTCGGAGAATTTATCTACATTCTCACGTGCAAAAAGATTTGGAATAAAATCGACAATATATTTTAATTTGTCTTCATTTACTATTTTGCAAGCTCGTTTGCGATTTTCCTGCCCTTTGGGATTGTCTGCCAAAGCACTTGAGTGTAAGAGACAATAGCCATTTAAATACTCGGGATATTTTTCTGCAAAACACATGGTTATCATTCCGCCCATGGAATGTCCTACCATAACACACTTTGTTATTTTCAAACGGTCTAATACTTCTTTTACCATCTCGGCTTGTAATTCCATAGAGGAAACCGCTTCTACAAGTTCGCTTTCTCCGTGTCCTAACAAGTCAATGGCAACGAGTTTTATTTTGCCTTTATAAAATTTAAAAAAATTATCCCAGACAGATAAATTATTCATAAGACCATGCAAGAGTACAAGTGTCTCTTCCTCTTGCCCTTGGCATCTGTAATTTATTTGTTTACCCTTAAACTTTATGGTATTATATAACATAAGTATAGTGAAAAATTAAAACGCATATTGTAATCTTAGATGCAAAACATCATCATCTAATTGTTTGAATATGTTGTTTGTTTCATTGCTATTCATATCATAAAATAAATAAGCTCTCATATTGGGATTAAAATCCCATATAAGACCAAAACCAATGTTTTGCATACATATGTCATGGATATTTGTAATCTCATTTTCGGATAATTTAGTGTTCTTATCAAAGTAAGAATACTTGCCAACAAGAGAAATAGGAAATTTATAAAATTTTTGTATGAAGTAAAATGTATAACCTAAAAAATGTCGTTGATAAGAAAAAGCATCCAATGGGTTATAGGAATTGTTATCTTGTGAGGCAAAATTGTTTTTCCGAGAGGGCTGTAAACCAAAGGAAGTTTCCCCTCTCAGCGTAGAAATACCAACGTCGGATTTGTAGCCTACTTGGAACTCAAAATTAAAATATCTCCTTGCGTTTTTTTGATTTTCCGACGTAGTTTCTACCTGCCAGGCGTGATTCTTCACTTTATAAATAGAGTCACTAGTGTTGTTAGTCTTTCCTTCATAATAAGAGGCTCCCATTCCCAAAGACCAAACTTCCCCAGTGTAGTTATATTTTAGATGAGATAGAAAATTCATGTGTTTGTCGGCAATTTTATTTATGCCGTTACCGGAGGTCATACCTAAGGATAGTGAAAGTTTGTTTTTTCTATCTTTGGAAGGGTAGGAGAGAATAAATTTAAACCCCAAATCATGTTCCTTAGGAAACAAAAGTCGTGTAAAAGCGGAACGTTCTATTGTTTCGAAGAAAATGGAAGGATACATTAACTCAAAACCGTAATCTATGTTTGATAAACCTGCCTGAAAGCCCAACCAATCATACATATTGTATTGAAAACAAGCAACCAAAGGCATTACTCCTGCTTCCGTAAAATTAACCCTTAACATACCAAAACTTTTGTCCTTTTCAAACTTGGCAGTTATTACTCCTCTGTATAAACCATAGCGAAAATAATAATCCGAGTTACCATCTTTTGCCTCCGAGTGGGCAGGACCCAAAAAAGTTGTTCCATCTTTGTCGGATATTTCGAAGTCTGCTTGTATGTACCCGTCTATTTTCATATACTCTATTTGACCGCATGCAAATTGATACATAAAAAGACAGAAAAAACAGATTAGCAGTCGTTTTTTAGTATTCATAGAGTATTATTCTTTTAGAAAGTTAAACTTACTGTCAAAGAGGGCATAATGGGTAGTTGGTCTACTCTTTCGGAAGTTACCCTGTCGTAATAGAATATGTTGTTTCTATTGTATAGATTAGTTACAGAGATGTCTATTTCCAAAATAGAACGAGCAAAAACATTAAATCTCTTTTTTGCCGAAATATCTAATCTATGATAAGCAGGCAGACGTTGTCCGTTGAGACTGCCATAAAGAGTATGCAAAGTTCCGTTTGCTGTTGTGTAATCATAGTCAAGAGATGATATTGGTAAATATTCAACAAATCCCTGAGTGCCGGTAAAAGGAAAACCTGAGCCGTAATTCCAACGAGCCGAAAGTTCAAAACTTCTATCCCTACCCATTTGATAAGAAACCAATATGTTTATATTGTGTCTTCTGTCGTAGTGTGGAAAATAGGTTTGAACTTCATTTTCTTTTTCAATCTTGCCATAAGAATAGATTGCCCAAAGGTAGAATCTCCCATCCGAATATTGCAAACTTATGTCGGCACCGTAAGCTGTTCCTTTTTCTATTGCAAATGTTTTGGTTTGATATTCCGGCATATTTGCATTTAAAGACGTATTGTCATAAAGTTTATCTCTATTAACAGATAAGAGATTGCTCATGGTTTTATAATATATTTCAGCGTTTAGGCTTAGATGTCTGACAATGTCCCACTCCGCTCCAACAATGAAATGATTGGATTTTTCTATATAACGATTAATTTTTTTGCCTTGAAAAGAAGAAACTACTCCTCCGTACAAATCTGGTCCTGTGGTAAGGTAACCTGTAAAAAGATTAACTATATCTCTATCACTTTTGGTATCTATAAAACTCTGACTATACTGCCCCAAGGCCGCCTTTAATCTGAAGTTTCCATTAATATTATATTTAAGGGAAAGTTTAGGCTCAAAATAACTTTCATCCAAAGAAGCATAATGAGAAAATCTTGCGCTTGGTTCGTAAAGAAGATTTCCCCAAAAACCTTTAAAAAGTATATAGGCTCCCATCTCTGTGGAATTATCCACAATTTGCTCGCTCATAGAGGAAAACAAAGATGAGGTTTTGTTGGCTATCATTTCCAAACCGTATTTTAATTGATTTTTGTTATAAAAAGAAGTGGCTGATAAAATACCGGAAAAAGAACCTATTTCACTTGATTGTTTTCCTTCGGTGGTAGTGGCAGACATATCCATATTATATTTGGAATAAGCCAAAGTGCCCTCTACCAACGAGGAGGTGCCCGGAGGCAAAAGCAAAAAATGTGTTCCAAAGCCTAAATTCTTCCAATTAAAGTCTGCTACGTTTTTATAACCCTTAACATCATCGGTAAAATTAAAACCGAAAAGATTTATTTTACTTCCTTCTTTTGATGTTAGAGAAAGTTTGCCATATAGGTCAAAAAACTCATACGGCAAATCATTATCCATATAACCGTATATGGATCCGGATGTGGCGGAAAGATAGGATTTTTTTGCACTGAGAATATATGAGAGAGAATAGGGTTTGTCCTCTTTGTCTTTTATCATAGGTCCTTCCAAAAGAGCCGAAGCGGCAAAAGAAGATGCCGAAATTTTTCCTTCCGTGCGTTTTTTGTTTCCGTCTCTAGTGGATATGTCTATAACAGAGGACAATCTGCCTGAATACTGAGCTCCGAACCCCCCGGTATAAACATCCGCCTTGCGGATAATATCCGTTTCAAAAACAGAAAAAATACCTATGGAATGAAAAGGATTATAGACAACCATGCCGTCCAATAATACTTTGTTTTGTATGGCCGAGCCTCCTCTTATATATAACTGTCCGCCTTGGTCACCCGAGGATATAACTCCGGGTAATACCTGGAGGTATTGTGCTATATCTGCCTGACCTCCTATTGAAGGTACTTTATAAATATCATTTGCCGTTATTTTTTTTATGGATACTTGACTCTCAGTCCTTGCAGCCTCTTTATTGCCTATAACTTCTACTACCTCCAGCTGTTGGATAACGGGCGTTAGTTCTATTTTGAGATTTAGCAAACTTTCTCTTTGAACCGTTACGGATATTGTACTGTCTTTGTAGCCCAAGCATTGAACTTTGAGATTATAGGATTGCGGTTTGATATTATTTATGACAAAATAACCGTTGTCGTCAGTTGAACTCCCTATCTGAGTATTTTCCAAAACAATATTGGCAAAGAGTATGGGTTCTCCGTTATCTTTATTGTACACGAACCCCTTTATGGTTCCATGTTGAGCGTATGAAACAAGGCAAAAAAGAATAAGAAAAAGTGTAAAAACAAATCCTTTCATATTAATGTAAAATTTTAAAAACAAGCTCTTTTAATATTTCCGCATCCTCGCTTAGCGGAGAGGTGTTTACACCTTTGTTTTTAAGGTCATAATCTTCAAAAAGTGAAACGATATGGAATAGTTTTTCCATACTATAATAATTTGTAGCCGCAATATAATCTTTTATTTTAAATGGAGTTGAGTGCAGAGCCTGGGCAATAACCTGGGTAGTATTGCCTTTCATTGTAGCACAAGCCAGAACGTTTATAAAAAAAGAAAAAATTACGGGAAGAATCATGGGTAACGGATTTTCCTTGGGATTTTTGGAAAAATATTTTACTATTTGATTACACTTTAACACCTGCTTTTGAGCAAGAGCTTTCTGTAATTCGAATACATTATAATCTTTACTTATGCCTATATAGGATGATATATCGGATACGGAAATATGTTTTCTGTCTTTTAGGTTGAGAATTAGTTTTTTTATTTCATTGCTAATCTTTTGCAAATTATTTCCGAGATAGTTTTCCAGCAATGTTATGGCTCCTTCTTCTGTACTATATCCTATGTCCTTTATATAAGACTTTATCCATTCGGCAAGTTTATAGTCCGGTATTCTATTGCTTTCAAATATAATACCGTTGTTTTTGATAATAAGATTTTTGATTTTTGTATCAAAGGTTTTGTTCTTATTGCATATAACAAAACATGTGGAGGGTTGAGGTTGAGAAAAGTAAACGGCAAGCTTTTCCCACTCATTCTTGTCAAACATTTGTGCCTCTTTTAGAATAACAAGTTTTTTGTCTGACATTAGAGGATATTGTCTGCATAGACTTATGAGCACGGAAGCCGAAGTGTCTTTTCCGTAGACTACACTAAAATTGAAATCTTTTGCACTATCTTCTATTATTTTTGTTTCAAACTCTTCAATAAGCATATCCATATAAAAAGGTTCTTCTCCGTAAAGTATATATACAGGTGCAAGATCTTTGTGTGATATACTGTCTTTGATTTGTTTTAATGTTGTTGTCGTCATAATTCATATAATAAAAATCCTGTGCCGTTAAGTTAAAAAACACACAGGATTTTTGTCATATTATAACAAATGTTGTCTATTTACGCATTTCTCTTGAGCCCATCCTATCCATAGCACAACGGAAACCTACCCACTCTGTTTTTTGGTCCTGAGCCAAGAAACGTTTTTCCCCTGGTGATAAATACAAAGCCTTATCTCTCCAAGAACCGCCTTTGACAACTCTCACTTTGTCGTTAATCATAGACGATTTTCCGAAGTCATACATGCCTCCGGTTTCAGAGGTTTCTCCGGCTATTTCTGCCTCTTGCTCATCTTCTGAGCCTGTTGCTGTAGCATCTTCTTCTTCCTCTTCGGCATCGCTTTTCCAGCTGGTTGCTATCTGGGAAGCCAAATCTCCGTCCAAATAGTTTATATTGTCAGCTTGTCTATAATTCCTTCTGTTTATATTATCCTCTACGGTAACTTCTCTATAAGTAATTCTTCCCAAAGAATCTTTTTCTGCTATCATTCCGTCAGAGTCCAAAACTTTGGTAACATAAACATTTCCTCTATAAGGATTTATATCGCCTGCGTCCTCAGGAGTGTTCGGACGATAAACATCCATAACCCATTCCGCTACATTGCCTGCCATGTTATACAAACCGTAATCGTTAGGGAAATAATAATCAACGGGAGCAGTATATTCCCAATGGTCGTTCAAGGCACTTGCCACCCCCATAGCATCACCTCTTGAACGTTTGAAGTTGGCAAGCATTTCTCCGTAATACTTCTTTTGGTCAGTACGTACGACATGTCCGTTCCACGGGTAGATACGTCTTTCCAAAATACGTCCTTCTTTGGTAGTGTTGCCTATAAGACCAAGAGCGGCATATTCCCATTCCGCTTCGGTTGGAAGTCTGAATTTAGGATACAGAATACCATCGGTCATATTTACTTTTCTAACACCTTCCGAATTAGGATTAAGGTCGGCAAGGTCTTTCTTTACATATCCCTCATATTGACCGGCAAGGTAGGCATCGGTAGTAAAAACATTATCACCCTGTTGGTCTTGGTCAAACTCCAAAATACCGGCATCTATAAGAGATTTTTCATTCAATCTGTCAGTTCTCCAATCGCAATAGTTATTTGCTTGTATCCAACTAACTCCTACTACCGGATAATTAGCCCAAGAAGGATACCTAAAATAATATTCCACCATTGGTTCGTTGTAGGTCAGTTTGCTTCTCCAAACTAATGTATCGGGTAAGTTGCTTTGATAATACTCCGGATAATCGGTATAAACTCTTTGTATCCAATACAAGAATTCTCTATAATCCAAATTGGTTATTTCGCACTCGTCCATATAGAAAGAGGATACGGTAACCTTTCTGGGATTGTTATCCCATTCGTACTTAACATTATCGGTAGTCCTTCCCATAATAAAAGCTCCGCCCTCTATAAAGACCATACCCGGAGGCGTTTGTTGCTCCACATTTTTTGCAGATTCAAATCCTCCCCACTTAGGGTCGTCATAATTCCATCCCGTAGTGGCGGACTTTTTCTTGCCTGAACAAGCAAACAACAACGTAACCACTGATATTACCATCAATAACTTGCTTAGAAATGACATAGTTTTCATATCTCTTATATTATTTTACTCAGTCTTATACGACAAAAACAAATATTTTGTTACATCACATACTTAGAATGAAGGACATTTTATGCTTCTAACTTTCTTCTTTTTTTCCGGACAAGGTAGTTTTGCACCCAAACTTATTTCGTGGGCACCGCCGGAAACGTTGGAGAGAGAAGAAACGGTAATATCATAACTATAACCTATCTTGTAGTCTCTCCATTGCAAACCAAACAATAGAACAACGGCATCCGAGTTGCCAAAAGACATGGACTGTCTGTACCACGTGCCGAAAACGAAAGGCGACCAATCCAAGTAAAGTCCGTAATTTAATTCGTTAAATTTTCCTTGATGTTGATATATGATATTGGGAGAAATAACAGGCTGTCCGAAGAAAGCGTTTGTTCTCCTCATATCTCTTCTCAAATTGAATCTCATTCCGGCATTGGCTGTAAGTCTTATTGGTAATCTGTTGTAAGAAATAAAACCATTCTTAGGTCTTGTAAGGTTTACGGCAGAAAAACCTGCATACCATGTTTCTCCGTACAACAGAGCACCGGCACCGAAATCTACGTATGTTTTGGAAGTTTCATCCGGACGAGTTGCCATAGTACTTGTATAAATTTGTCCGTAACGAGTGTCTATCATATCTCCGAAAACCAACTTATCCCAATCCAAACTGTGGTTGGTAACATTTGCTTTTGCTGCGAGATTTAAAGCAATATTTTGTGTTAGTTGCAAATGTAAAGAATAAATCAAAGCGGCCGTATTAACCCTGTAAAAATCACTTTGTTTGTCACTCATTACGTATATACCTATACCGCCGGAGATAAAATCAAAATATTGGTCATAACTTGCCGAGAAAGTTTTAAAAGCGCCCAAAGAAGGCCACTGGTCCCTGTAAGAAAGAGATAATCGAGGGCAAACCTCAGAGCCGGCGAAAGCAGGGTTTGTGTATATGGGATTTGCAAAAAATTGAGAAAAATGAGGGTCCTGCGCTTGCAGTGAAGACAATGCAATAATACCTCCCAAGATCAAACAAAGTATACTCTTTTTCATATAAATTTCTTATATAAACATAGTTACTAATATCATAATTTCAGGTGGCAATATTACAAAAAAAACAACACATAAAAGAAAAAGCAGAGTTTTTTTTTATTTTTAACCTTTTAACCTATTGTGTATTAAGACGTTTGACTATTGACGTATTTTCAGCCGTTGTGCATTAAATAAGTTGTGAAATTCACAAAAGTTATATTATTTTATCTTATTCTTGCTCAAAAGACAGATCCCGTAAGCCGAGATACCTTCTTTTCTTCCCTCAAACCCTAAATGTTCCGTAGTTGTTGCCTTTATATTTACATCCTCCATATCCAAGTGTAGGATGCTAGATATACATTTTTGCATTTTGGGAATATAAAAACTGATTTTCGGAGACTGCAAACATATAGTTGCATCTATATTTTCTATACCAAATCCTTGCTCCTTGATTTTATTAAAAGTATCTTCTAAAAGTAAAGTACTTTTTATACCCTTGTATCGTATATCATTATCCGGATATTGATAACCGATATCTCTTAGGTTTGCCGCACCTAATAATGCATCTATAATAGCATGTATCAAAACATCCGCATCCGAATATCCCACCGTTCCTAATGGAGAGTTTTCTACTTCTACACCTCCAAGAATAAGTTTTTCGCCTTTTTTTAGAGCATGAACATCAAAACCAAATCCGACTTTTAGTTTCATAGTTTTTACATATCAAAGGAAAGAGAAACTCTAACAGTGTTTTTTAATGGATTATTTGTTTGCGAAGTAGGTATCAGATAAGACAAGTCTATGCCAAGGGAGTTATATTTGAGACCAAGTCCAAGAGTCAGATATTGTCTGTTACCTTTCTTTTTATTTTCGTAGAAGTATCCGGCGCGTGCCGCTATCATGTTATTATACCAGTATTCCACGCCGGCAGAAATATTTATTTCTTGCAACTCTTCTTTTAAACCGTTTGGGGCATCATAAAAAGATTGAAAAATACCTTTAAGCACACCCACATTGTCTTCATAACCCTCATATACTTCTCCCAAAGAATCCCTGACAGGAGGTGTTGGAACGAGTAATTTGTTTAAATCCATCATAAAAGACAATTGATTGAATTGGTCAAGAGAATAGGTATATCTACCTCCTACTCTAAGATTGGAAGGTAAAAAACTGGATTCTAAGTTATCGGAATAGGAAATTTTATTACCTAAATTTGAAATTTGTACACCCCATGCGTATTGAGAGGGCTTGTCTGTTGCAAGGTCTTTTTGATAATATAAACCTATGTCTGCAGCTACAGCGGAAGCGGCGTGAGTGGAATTGTTATTAACACTTTGCCCTTGTGTCAAATCCGAGCGAATGTATCTCCCGGTTACGGAAGCAGCCAAATTGTCGGTCAACTTCAAGGAATATGATACATCTATGGCAAATTCATTTGGTTTGTATGTACCCGTTGATACTCCATCGGAGGAAAAGAAATCTATGGAACCCAAAGAAAAATAAGTAAGAGATGCACCTATGGCACTATTATCGTTTAGTTTGTAGTAGCCGGCAAGATATGCCAAATCTATATCTCCGGCTATATCTCTAAGCCATGGAGAATAAGTAAGGGATAATAAAAATTGCTTTTTTGCAAACGGTAATTTTGCAGCATTCCAGTGATTGGAGTTTGCATCCGGAGTAGTGGCAACACCCAAATCCCCCATTGCACCGGCACGAGAATCCGGAGCTATAAGCAATAACGGAACCCCCGTAGAAATGAGTCTTGCTCCGTCTTCTACCTGTTGCCTAAGTATTGTACCTTGTATGTTACCGTTGTCTATACCTCCGTTTTGAGCAAAAAGAGTTTCGGAAAAGACCAAACTGCATATTAGTAATAATATCTTTGTTTTTCTCATAGTTTGTATTATTTGCTAATCTTGTACAAAACGAGATAAGTTTTGTTTTATTATTTTACTACCAACATTTTATTGGTGCGGGTAATTACATTTCCCTCACTATCGGTTAATTCCGCCGTATAATAATATATCCCATTACCTATGTTACCTCCTCCGTCCGAAGTGCCGTCCCAAATAATGGGTCCAATGTTGTTACTACCTATGTATTCATTGGCATTTATGGTTTTAACTATTCTTCCTTGTGTGTTGAATATTTTTACGTTGGCTTTTTTTATGGTATTGGGTTGGTTGAATTTTATTAGGATATTGGTAGTTTTTTCAAACGGATTGGGATAATTATAAATTTCGTATTCTTCTTGATTGGAATTTATTACCCTAAAAGTAATAGTTGCCTGAGAAGAATGGTTGTATATATTCCAAACTTTAATGGAAAGAGTATGTTCTCCTTCACTCAGTTGAGAAAGAGGGTAGGTTATATAACCCTTATTTATATCATTATTGTCGTAAGTGTAATAATCGTTTAGGATAAAAGTATTTGCTGCATTATCCAATCGTGCAACTATGTCATGTCCCAGTCCGGCTCCTGCCATATTTATGGGTACGCTATCCCATATTATGGCATAAAGATTTGGGTTTTCGTCTGTTATACCGCCGTTAACAAAGTTACTATCATTTATATACAGATTAACTTCAGGACGAGATACATTCAAATTAACGCCGGTATCTATACCCCCGAGTATGAAATCATTTGTGTAGCCTGAGGCATCTCTGTTGGAGTCCTGAGCGTAATAACTTATTTTTGCTTTTCCGTAATTGTAGGCTATATCTTTAGGAATGGTAAAAGAATATTCGAATTCTCCGTTTTTTACATAGGTAAAACCTTTATGCAAAATGTTGTTTTGTTGTTCAAAACGTAAATTTGTATCCAAACCCGAATTATCCAAAGTATAATAATAAGCCTTTTTATCAAAAAGATATATTTTTAATTTTCCGTTAAAGTCTGTTATTTTGTTTCCGTTGAAATCCATAACTTCCCCTTTTAGATACATATTGGATAGGGCGTGTAAGGTATCAATACTTGCAAAACCGCTTATACTGTCTTCGTACAAGGAATTGTTTATTTGTAAAGTTTTGACATTGTATTCCGGTAAAGATATTTTTAGGGCCGGGTCACCTATTAGAGCAATACTTCTTTCGGCTTGTTGCAAGTAAGTATTATTTTTGGCATGCATTTTTACTTCTCCGAATGTGTAAGGTGTTCCGTCTTCTTTTCTAAGGAGGGCAAATTTGTGCAAATTTTTATTTATTCCGTCATTTGAGGCTATTTTTCTTGAGGCTGCTATAACTGCTATACCTGCACCATTGGTGGATGAGACTATATACTCTCCTGCCGATTGTTTATCCGGCAAATCAAATTTTGCAAATTCACAAGTAGAGGTTATCATTAAAGGTAACTTGTTATAATTGCTCCAAGAGGAAATATTCGTTTTTGTAATCAATCTTTCACTGGAAAGATGGTCCAAAGAACCGTGCCCCAAATAATTAAATAACAAACAGCCCTTGTTCATTCTATCGTCAATGGCATTAGTGGCATCGGGGTAAGTTGCACCGGAAGAAGACGTATATTCTTTGTAGGCGTCTTCGTATACTTTTTGTATGTTAATGTAAGGTTGAGTTGCGTCTATTTGCTTGTAAATATTTTCGGCATTCCGTATAAAATATAACTCCCCCAAATTATCCGCATCGTCGGAAGAAAGCATAACAAAATTTCTCCAATCCCCGTCTTCTCCTTCCAAGAGGTCATTTTTCAACATATAACGTCTGCATTTGTCTACAATATTCTCTGCTTCTACGGTGTCATTGACACAAATTCTGCCTACACCTATCAAAAGAGTATCGTTGGTTTTGTTGGTCGTATAATCGGATAGACATGCAACAACATCATCACTTGTAAAAGTTCTTGTTGGGTTTTCGTAATAGCCTACGGATTGATATGTGGGAATAAAATTATTGTTATATTCCAATATGTTTTTGTTGTCAAAAGTACCATCACCGAATAATAGGACATTTTTTGGGTTTTTGCCCTCCTGCTTGTATTTGTTATACAACATTCTTAAAAACTCCCTAATGGCAAGAAAATCTCTTTGACCGGAGGAAAACTCATTATAAACTTGGTCTATATCCGCAACTTCAACGTTTATATTATCATAAAGCCTATGATATTCCGCAAGTTTGTTCGCCTGGTTGATAAAATTTTTGTGTGTAATGATAACAAAATCCGTTGCTTGCATGCCATGCAAATTTTGGTTTGTTATTTCTGAGCCGAAACTTGGGGTAGGAAAATTTGCCCCGTACAAAACAACCAATGTTCTAACGGTGTCATTCTCAACATTGAAATACAAATTTCCGTTTTCCATTTGAGTATCTGACAAAGCAAAAACATTGTTAATGTCCGTTACGTCCCATACCATAGTGTTTTGAAATACAACATTACTCACATTGTAACGTACTATGGAGTTGGTTTTTGTTGAATAAAACCTAAGATAGTTGTTATTGAAAATAAGATTTTTGGTGTAGTTTGCAAAAATATAATTAAGATACCCTCTGTCCGAAGCATTGCTATAATTGTAAGTTATATTAACGGTATTGTTTTGTGCATTTAATAAGGTATCGTATGTCCTAAAGGCAGGATAGGCCACAGGGTCACTACTTGAGGTTGCACTCACAGATATATCTCTCATATTACTACCGTTGATATTTATTCCAAAAGTTGCGGAGATATTGGAAACGCTACTTAGGGCTATACTCACTTTGGTTTTTTCACTACCGGAGATATTTTGCAATATAATAGGGATAGATAACAAAGGCGAGGATGGAGTCATTCGTTCTCCCACCCATAGATTGCCAGATTCTATCAGGTTTATAAGTTCTCTTTTGTAAATAAAATAATCTTTTGACGTATTTAAGATTGTATCGTAGTTTGTCGGAGAGGCTTTGCTTTCTATACGTTTTTTTTCTCCTATATTGGCGTCAAATGTAACAAAATAAGTTGCAAAGTCAGTATAGGGATTAACAGAGAAAGAAAAAGCAGAGGTGTTTTTGTTGAAATCAATTTTTGTAGTACCTCTTGCATAAAAAAGTGCATAATTACCTTGTTTGTCTACATAAATAGCGTTCTCTCTAAGGTCGGATTGCTTGTATTTGGCAGTAGTTTCTTCTATGGATAGTCCTCCGTTGCCAAATACGGATAAAGAGTCCCATTTGATTTCTTCGGCAGAAAATCCCATAGCAAGAAAATCATTATAGGTTAGTTTATATACTCCGTCTGAGGAAATTTTGATACTGTACCATTTGCCCGAAGACAATACCGAGTTGTCAGGATAGAAGGTATTCCGGGCAGACAAAAAAAATGTTGGCACAGCAAAGAGAAATAATAGTACGGATTTATGTAATATGCTTTTCATGTTGCCAATATACTTAAATGATTTCAGTATATAAATAAACTAAAAAATAGTGCAAATATTGTATTGCAAACCATCTGTTAATAACTTGCCGAAAGGTTTTTACATGTTCGCTTTTGATATTTGTGAGTAAAAAAATATTAACTTTGCAGTATATTTGTAATGTTGTATTTGAGTGAAACGTAAACAGAAGAGAATATAAAAAACATGTCTTTCTTATACCCATACTTTTTATTGTTATCATTGTTTGTTATTGTTCCCATAGCAATACATTTGTTTAATTTTCATAGGTATAAGAAAGTAATTTTTACCAACGTTGCCATGCTCAAAAATCTTGTTTCTATTAATAAAAAACAAAACAAGGTTTATAGGCGCTTGCTTTTACTTACACGGTGTTTGGTTATCATTTTGCTCTCTTTTTTGTTTGCACAACCCTACATAAAAAATCAAGAAAATAAACTCAAAGGAGACGAGAGCAATGCGGTTGTTGTTATTCTGGATAATAGTTTTTCCATGCAAAACTCTTCTGCAAAAGGCTCTAACTTGGAATATGCCAAATCCAAAGCGGAGGAAATATTAAAAGAGTATTCCGATAACGATGTATTTTGTTTGCTTACAACGGATATGCAAGGCAAGCATAGGCACTTTGTGGGCAAAAAATATTTTATGGAATTTTTGAAAGAAACAGAAATATCCTCCGTTTGTATACCTTACTCCAAATTGATAAACACAGCACACCATCTTTTGCAAATGCGAAACGAAAAAAATAAAAGAGTTTTTTTTATTTCGGATTTTCAAACCACTCAAACGGATTTGGAAAATATAAAACAGGACAGCACAATAAAAGATGTTTTTTTGCCTATAATAGCAAATAATACAAACAACATTTATGTAGACTCCATTCTTTTTGACAGAAATATTTACCAAAAAGGTCAAAAAATTGATATAAAAATATTCATAAATAATGCCTCCGATAAAAAAGCGGAAAACATTCCGGTGAAACTGTTTATAGACAATGTGCAACAAAGTATGGCTAATATTACCCTTGCAGAACACTCTACCGAGCTATTGAATATGTCTTTTGTTATAAAACAAAGCGGAATGCTAAAAGGCAGGGTACATGTATTGGATTCTCCGATAATATACGACGATGATTTTTATTTTAGTTTAAATATAGAAGATAAAATAAAAATTCTTGTTATAAATGATGGCAAGGAAAATGTTTATATAAACAGGTTGTTCGAACAAAGTCAAGAAATAGAATTGCATAACGTAGAAGCAAATACAATAGATTTTTCAAAGTTTGGCTTGTATAATGTTATTATTTTGTCTGAGTTGCAGAATATTTCCTCGGGTTTGGCACAAGAATTAAATAATTTTAAATCAGGCGGTGGAAGCATAGTGATTATTCCTCCGTCAAAGATGAATATATCCGTCTTTAACGAAGGTTTGAGAAGTTTAAATATGCCAAAAATTATTTCTTTGGAAAAAAGAAATGTGTCGGTCAATGGTCTGGATGTTAAAAACTCTTTATACAAGTCGGTTTTTTCCTCCATAACCGAAAATATGCCTTTGCCAAAGGTTAGTCAATACTATAGGATAGCCAACAATGTCGGTATAGCCAAACAAGATATAATGATTTTGGCAAACGGCGATGCTTTTCTTTCGGAGAGTAATGACAAGAACGGTAAATCATTTTTGTTTGCCGTACCTTTTTCCGAAGATTTTTCCGATTTTTGTTTGCAAAGTATTTTTGTTCCTACACTTTGGAATATGGTTCTTTATTCGGAAAAAAGGATTGAGCCATTTTTGTTTACAAATGACAATTCTTTTGTAGATATATCCGTATTTGCCGATAGTATAGACTCCGAAATAATCAATATGGTATCCGAAGACTCTTCGTTTTCTGTTATTCCGCAACTGCAAAGAATAGATAATAAATTATGTTTTAGAGTCAATGGGCAAATAAAACAAGCAGGTGTGTATTTTATAAAAGACGGAGAAAAAAACTTGGGAACAATAGCTTTTAATTATCCGCGAGAAGAATCCAAACTAATATTCAATACTCCTTCTCTGCTAAATAAAATTATTAAACAAAACAACTTTAAGAACATTGAAATTTTTGATGGCAAAAAAATGATAAGTACTTATTTTGCCCAAAGTAATAAAAAATTTGATTTTACGCTATTGATAGTTGCAATGCTGTCTTTGTGTATTATTTGCGAAATTTTTCTTATACGTAAAATGAAAAATAATTAATGAAATAACGGTATATTAACACTTTGGAATGAAAAAAACTCTGACATTATTTGTAAATTTTCTATTTGTTACCATATTTGTTGTTGCTCAAACAGAGGATACTACCAAATCTTCAACTCTGCAAAAGCATTGGAAAAAGAAAACGGATGTTATTCTAACCTTGGAACAATCTCAAATAGATAATTGGTCAGCAGGAGGTTATAGCAACTTTGCCTTTGGCTCGTTGCTTAAAGGATATTACAATTTTGCTAAGGGAAATCATAAATTGGACAATACATTGGAGCTTTCTTATGGTAGAACAAGACAGGACGTGACGGGAGAAGGTATTTGGAATAAGACGAACAGATGGATAAAAAGTGATGATAAAGTTGAGTTAAACTCCATATACGGTTACAAGGCTGTCGGCAATTGGAACTATTCTGCCTTGGTAAATATAAAGACACAGTTTGATAACGGTTATAAAAACGATACGGTTTTAATATCTACGGGGTTGTCTCCTACAACTATAACCTCCTCTATAGGTTTGGAATACAAAAAAACAAATTTTTCCGTTCTTTTTTCCGTTCTTACCGGCAAAACAACTTATGTTATGGACGAACGTTTGAGAGGACCATCTTTCGGTTATACAAACGAAATAGACGATGCTTTTAAGTTTTCTGTGGGTTCGTATATTAAAATTTTTTACAAAAGGGATATTTTTAAAAATATAAATCTTTTGTGCAAATTGGACTTTTTTTATGATTATGAAAAACCTTTTTTGGACACTGATATTAACGGAGAAGTCTTTATAACTATTAAAATATTCAAATATCTAAGTACATTTTTCAATTTGCAAGTGGCAATGGACAAGGACTTTTCTACTTCCTTGCAATTCAAGGAAAGATTCGGTGTATCCATACCTTTTTCTTTTTAGTTATTATTTAAAAAGAGTTTTCATAACTTATTGAAAATCACGAAAAACGTTTAGCCGTTTCGAAAAATCGAAACGGCTAAACGTTTTATTGAATCGCCGTTTCGTTAGAACAAATTGGCAACAATACTGTGGTCATCAATTTTTTTGTATTTGAATTATACAAAAAAATTATTCTGCTTTATAGTTATCCGTTTGGGAAGTAATTCGTTTTAGAATATACTTTTTATTGTTGATAAGTCTTCTTGCATCAGCGTCAAGTATGGTATCTATTCTATCGTTTTTGATAAATATGGCATAAGAAGATTTTAAATCATGTTTATCAAAATATCTATTGGTGTCATAACTTATTTGTTCGGTCTTTTTTGCCTCCCAGTAAGGAGAAATATCTATAACTGTACCATTAGCGTTTGCATTAACAACAACATAAATACCTTGCATATCAACGAACTTGCTTGCAAGACGTGACATTTCCATATTGCACGGAATACAACCGTATTCCGTTATTATAAATACGCAATTTTCTGCGTTTTTATCCATGTTCTTAAAATTTTTGCGGACATAATTCATAATAACATCCTCCGGTTTTTGCGAGACACAACCGTGTATTAATATCAGACCAAGTGCCAATATTGTGAAAACTATAAACATGCTATTTATTCGTATCTTTATTTTTTTCATATTTCAATAGTATTTAACTAAAAATTAATATTATAGAAATCATAAATAACATTTATACGTGTTTTTTCAGGTATAGGGTTTTCAATATATTTCAAGACTATTTGATTTTTAAATAAAAATATATCGTCAAATATCATATTCTTTTTCCCTTTTTTTCTATTTTTGATATCAAACTCCCTATTGAAATTAAAATCTTTGTCAAAAATTTGTACTACAATGTCAGTTTTGTTATTTCGACGCCATTTTTCTATGAAAAAATAATATAATTCCCTGGTAGTGTCATAACAAATATTTGTTATGGAAATTCCTTTTTGATTCACGTCGTTAATACTATCAATGAAGTTTGAATAGTCGTCACATTCTAGTAATATTTCTTTTGGCGGAGTGGTGTCAATTAATTTGCTGGAAATTTTCAATGTTTTAACTATTTTGTTTGTATTCAAGTCAAAAATAATCACATCTACGGAAGGGTATCTCCTACTAAAAAGATATCCGTTAGCATATTGTGTAGATATTTTTTCTCGTCCGTAAAAAACAGAATCATTATCATATAAATACTGAACCGTATTTTGACCGTAGAATTCTAACTCGGAAGAATCTTTTATTGGTATTTTACAGTATAAAGGAAGTTCTCTTGCCACTCTGTTAAGCATTATTCTTGCCGAGCAAGGCCCCATGTCATCAGGATACATGTTTAATAGGGTGTAAAGATTGCCGTTATGGTAATGAATACGATTAACTAAGCATGTGTTGATACTGTCGCTTGTGAGATGATATGGGAACTCTTTATAAAATTTTATATTGGAGGAAGAATCTATTAAATAAATAACCTGAAGAGGAGATGCTATGGAAATAAACATAGAATCATAATTTATGAAATGAAGTATGTTTGAGTATTCCAAATGTGGCATTTTCTTTATCTTTATTGTTTTACGTGGTTCACCTTTTAAATCATAAACTACTATTTCTTTTCTTGAGGCAAGATCTTTTCCTATAAAATATATGGAATCTTTTGTAATGTATTCCGTTAGAGCATTTATTGGGTTATAAATTACCACCTCTTTTTCAAAGGTAACATCTTCGCTTTTTTGAGCGGAACAAGAGAAGAAAGATAACAACATAAAAGATAAAAGCAAATATTTTACTGTTTTGGGATTCATTGTCTGTTGGGTATTAAATTAAGGTTTGGAGTAAAACTTACTCCAAACCTTAAGAGAGTTAATTAATCATTTTTCAAACTAAATGGATATACGGCAATATATTCTTTTGTTTTATTATCCATAAATTGAAAATAAACATAAGAAGCCGTTAGATTGTAAGACAGGTTTACGTTTCGATTTATAACCTCTTGTAACAGATTGGAATCAAAACACTCACCAAGTTGCTTCATATTACTTTGTATAAATCTTATTGCAGTGTTATTGTCTATGGCACTCCGTAAGGAATTAATATGATTTAACCTGGTACCGTAAACAACAACTTCCGGAAAACAATTGCCATGTTCATTGTAATGACAATGCATTGAAGTGGTTTTATCTTTATTTTCCGGACAATTGGAATTGCCACAGCCTCCAAGATAGAATTTACCCATCTTTTCTTTGGCTTTTGTTACTATTATCTGCGACTTATTATC
Organism: uncultured Bacteroidales bacterium; assembly: GCA_963540815.1. Classification (GTDB taxonomy): domain Bacteria; phylum Bacteroidota; class Bacteroidia; order Bacteroidales; family P3; genus Scybalousia_A. Next base: position 95,643 of record CAUTQY010000004.1, on the reverse strand, counting down.
TTCTTGCTCGTCATTACAAGCGACGAAAACCATAGAGGCAACACTCAAAGTTATTATGCCTAATATTAACATGTTCTTCATAATCGTATATTATTTTTTGTTATTAAATTCAATATTATTTTTATTTCTGTGCGTTTTTGCCATACAATTAAGGAAATAAAAAAACTATAATCGTATAGGTTATAGTTTTGTGGGGGCTAAAAACTCAAACAAAAACAACTTGAGTTCCGTTAACAACACCCCCTAATGACTATGAATTTATTTTTGCATATAAAGTTTATGTACTTAGAGGCAATAATAATATCGCAATACTTCCTTGTTCTTATAGGCAAACAAGAAAACAAGAATTTTGTTATAAAAACAACAACACCATAAATTACATTGCCCGCACACATACATGGTTTGTATTTATGCGGGCAAAGATATGTAATATTTTTCAATCTACCAAATATTTTAAGAAAAAGAATAAAAAAAACTTTAATTTTTTGTAATATTATTTATCCAATCTTTATCTATACCTAGTAGATTACAAAGATTAATGGCTTCGTTGGGTGCCTGATTACTGTTGTCCTCTATCAAAGAATAATCCATATTGTTTGCAAGGTTATTTATAGAAATGGGAGGTTGTAGATTTTTGCCGATAAATCCCCTAACTCTTAGACGTCTGCACTCAACTTTTATGTTGGAATAGTGGGTGGTAATTACACTTATAGCCTTGCCCTTAACTATGGTACGCATAAAGCCTTCCAATAGTTTTACTCCTTCTATAGGATTGGTAGTGCGAGCCAATTCATCTACCAAAACCAAATACTTTTCTCCGGTTTTAACTTTTTGTATTATTGTATTCAATAAAAGTATTTCCGAGGCAAAAGAAGATAAGCCTTCGTTCTCATTCTGATTGTCTCCGATAGAACAAAGCACATCTTTAAACAAACCCAATTCGCATTCTTCACAAGGAACAAAAAAACCGAATTGCAACATAAGTTGAGACAAAGCAAGTGTTTTCAGAACAACGGTTTTACCTGCCATGTTGGCACCGGTTATCAAGGTTGGAACTTCTCCCAAATCCATATCTATGGCTTGAAAGTCGGAGCCTTTTGATTGCAAGATTTGTTTAAGAATGGGATTAAAAATCTTTTTGTATCGGATAATATTTTTTTCTGATAGGGTAGGGTAGATAAGGTTTAGTTTTATATTCAACTCTGCCTTTGCAATACAAGTATCCAAAAAAGCAACTCGGTTAATGTTCTCCTGTATTTCGTTACAAAAGCCGACCAACTTTTGTGATAAATACTCACGAACCTCTTTTTCCATTATTAAAATTTCTTCATAAACCTCGTTTGCCTTTGAATCGTTCGCTTTTTTGTATTTTTCAAAAAGTTGTCTTTTTTCTTTTAATAACGGATGATAGGACGGATAGATATAAAATTGATTTGCCTCTATTCCTTCCGGGTCCAATAAATTAATTACATCCTGTAAATCATTAAAAATAAATTCTTTGTCTTCCAACCCCAAAAGCATTTTGTTTAGTTTTTTGCAAGACAAACAAAATGCTTTTACTTCAAATAGACCTATATCGTCTAAACTTTCTCCACCTTGCAATATTTTCACACTCCCGCTAATATCGTGTATGTCATACAAAACACACTCCAATAGCATTTTGTCATTATTGCTTAGGTTTTTTATGTATCTTTGACAGTTAAGGGTTGATTTGTATTGATATTCCAAGTAATCTTCATTATCCGAAAATTCGGAATAAAGTAACATTTGCCTTCCCATACTTGTTTTTATAACAAGTTGTTCGTAAATGTTTCTCAATAACGGATATTTGCTTATGGCCTCCTTGAAGTTCATTATTTTATAAAAACCGTTATTCCAAAATATTCAACAACTCACCTATTTTAGGAGAAAGTATTATTTCCGTTCTGCGATTTTTTGCTTTTCCCTCTGTTGTTTTATTATCGGCAATAGGCATGTACTCTCCTCGTCCGCAGGGTATAATTCTTTGTGGTGATATACCCGTATCATTCAATAAAATTTTGGTTATGGAGGTTGCTCGCATCACACTTAAATCCCAGTTGTCTTTTATTTGGTTTTTACCCTTTAGCTCCACATTGTCCGTATGTCCTTCTACCATAATATCTATGTCCGGATTGTTGCTCAATATTGTAGCCATTTCCAATAAGGCTTGTTTCCCCTCGCTGTTTACCTGCCAAGAACCGGAAGAAAACAAAAGTTTTTCGTCCATTGACACATATATTTTTCCATTCTTATTTTCTATACTAAGACCTTTGTTTTCAAACCCCAATAAAGCATTCTTTAATTTGCTGTGTATATCCTCCAGTTTTTTATTTGAAGCCTCCAACTGTTGTTTCATTTTATTAATCTGCTCTTGAAAAACAAGTATAGTTGTTTGTAAAGAATCCAAATTTCTTTCTTTTTGAATCAATTCCTGCTCTTTAATAGCCAAATTGTCACTCATTTCCGCCAAATGTTGGCTTTTATCGTTAAGCACTTCGTTTATTTTACTATTAGAGGTTTTTAATTGTTTTTGCAACTCTTTTATTTCTTGTTTGGAAAGAGTATTATCCTCTTTTAAATTCCTATTGTCTTCTTTTAGAATAGAACCAGTTTTTAAACAGTCTTGCAAATCGGACTTTGTATTTTGTAAATCCTTGGAAGTTTGCTCCAACAAGGATTTTGTTTGATTAAAATTTTCTCTTTGGTTGTTGTAATTAGTTAGTAAGTCATTGTATTTTTTTGAACTTACACAACCTGTCATAATCAAAACTATAATGATAAGCAGACCTATAATTTTACCTTTACTCATGATGTATTGTTGTATAAAATATTATTCGTTTATTTCTACCCAAACAGGGCAATGGTCACTTTGCATAGCGGAGGGTACAATGCCTGCGTCTATTATTTTATTTTTCATTGCATCGGATACCATACAGTAATCCAAACGCCAACCTTTATTATTATTTCTGGAATTTGTGCGATACGACCACCACGAATAAGCATCTTTTTCTTCCGGGTGCGTGTAACGAAAACTATCTATAAAACCGGATCCTAAAAAATCAGTCATCCACATTCTTTCCTCTGGTAAAAAACCGGAATGATTGGCATTGCCTTTTGGGTCGTGTATATCTATTTCTTCGTGGGCAATGTTATAATCTCCGCAAAGTATAAGATTTGGTATTTGTTTTTGCAATTCTTTGGTGTATATTTGAAAATCGCTTAGCCATTGCATCTTAAAGTTTTGTCTGACCTCACCCGATATTCCTGCCGGATGATAGATACTCGCTACCGAAAAGGATGAAAAATCTATTCTTATCATTCTACCTTCAGCGTCATATTTTTCCATACCCATTCCCAAGACTTTACTTTGAGGTTCTTTTTTTGTTAATATGGCAACGCCGCTATAACCCTTTTTTTGAGCAGACAAACTATAACAAAGGTATCCCGCCGAGGCAAATTCCAAAACGGGAATTTGGCTTGCTTGCGCTTTGGTCTCTTGCAAGCAAACAACATCCGCCTTACTTTCCTGCAACCAAGTTAAAAATCCTTTTTTCATTGCGGCACGTATACCGTTAACATTATAGGAGTATATCTTCATTATTTTTCGGGGTCTTTTTTATAAAATGTTTTGGCAAAGTTAGTATTTTTAACGGAAATTAAGTCTAAATAACATAAAAATAAAAACACATAAAATTGCTCTTTTTATACAGACAAAAGCATTTCGTGTTTTCATTAATTTAAGGGTAACAAAATTTAATTGTCTGAAATAGTTATTTTTAGTTAAAATTTGTTTGGATTTGAAAAGTTTATATAATTTTGCATTCTCAAATTGAGGTATTTGAGGAATATTTATAAGAACATAAAAATACAATTGAAATGGTAGAACTTATCAACAAAGGAGTTTATCTCCTTGATGGTGAAAAAGTAGTTGATTCAGCCAATATATCTGCTGATGAGGCTAGGGAAAATACGATTACTTACGGAATACTTCGTTCGCACGACGTAGACCACAGTAAGGGTAAAAAGATGCGTATTAAGTTTGATGCCTTGATTTCTCACGATATTACCTATGTCGGCATCATTCAGACAGCAAGAGCCAGTGGTTTGGAAAAATTTCCTATTCCTTACGGAATGACTAATTGTCATAACTCTTTGTGTGCTGTCGGCGGTACAATTAATGAGGATGACCACGTTTTTGGTCTTTCTGCCGCCAAAAAATACGGTGGTATTTTCGTTCCGACAAACCTTGCCGTTATCCATCAATATGCACGTGAGGCAATGGCTAAATGTGGCAATATGATATTGGGTTCGGATTCTCATACTCGTTACGGTTCGCTCGGTAACATGGGCGTTGGCGAAGGTGGCGGAGAATTGGTTAAACAATTATTGGAGAACACTTGGGATATCAATGCTCCTGAGGTTGTACTTGTTTGGCTGGAGGGCACTCCGAAAAAAGGTATAGGACCTCATGATGTGGCCATCTCTTTGGTAAAGGCTACTTTTGAAAACGGTTTTGTAAAAAACAAAGTTTTGGAGTTTGCAGGACCCGGAGTAAAGAATCTTCCTATAGATTTTCGTAACGGAATTGAGGTTATGACTACGGAAACGACTTGTCTGTCTTCCATATGGATTACCGATGAGGAGGTACATAACTATTACAAAATGCACAATCGTCCGGAGGATTACAAAGAACTTCGTCCGGGAAAAGTTGCTTACTACGACGGTATGATAAAAATAGACCTTTCCAAACAAGAGGCCATGATTGCTTTGCCTTATCACCCTTCCAATGCTTACACTATTCATGAATTGCAACAAAATCCTAAGGAAATCCTTAGAGCTGTAGAAGAGGATTCCAAAAAAAGATTTGGTGATAAAATAGAAATAGACCTTGTAAGCAAAATAAAAGACGGTAAAGTTTGGGCAGACCAAGGTATTATAGCCGGCTGTGCGGGAGGTACGTATGATAATTTGGCTGCCGCTGCCGCTATTCTGAAAAATAAATCTACTGGCAACGGTTATTTTACAGCAAGTGCATATCCGCAAAGCATACCTGTTTATTTGGCTGCTACTCGTTCTCACATAGCAGAGGACTTACTTGAAGCCGGTGTTACAATCAAACCTGCTTTCTGCGGTCCTTGTTTTGGTGCGGGTGATGTTCCTTCAAATAATGGTTTTTCCATTCGTCATACGACGCGTAACTTCCCTAACCGTGAGGGTTCAAAACCGGGTCAAGGACAGATTTCTCTTGTTGCCCTAATGGATGCAAGAAGTATTGCCGCAACGGCTGCTAACGGAGGAGTTATTACTGCTGCAACGGATATAGACTACACCGTTGATTACGAAGGATACAAGTATGACTCTAAGGTTTATGAAAAACGAGTTTACCAAGGTTTTGACAAGGCAGATTCAAGCCAAGAGCTTCGTTACGGACCAAATATTAAGGACTGGCCAAAAATGTATCCTATGCAAGATAATATGTTGGTTGAACTTGCAGCAGTTATCCACGACCCCGTTACTACAACAGACGAGTTGATACCTTCGGGTGAAACCTCTTCCTATCGTTCCAATCCGTTGAAACTTTCGGAGTTTGCACTTTCAAGACGCGTGCCTGAATACGTAGGTACTTCCAAACGTATTCAGAGCGAAGACTTGGAAAGACGTGCCGGTAAAACTCCTCAGCATGTTTTGGAAGCTTTGAATAAGGTTGGCGCGAAACCTGAAAATACTTCTTTCGGTTCTTGTATATTTGCAAACAAACCGGGAGACGGTTCGGCAAGAGAGCAAGCGGCTTCTTGTCAAAAGGTACTTGGCGGTGATGCCAATATTTGCTATGAGTACGCGACAAAACGCTATCGTTCAAATTGTATCAACTGGGGCATAGTTCCTTTTACTATTTCAAAGGACACTGCTTTCGACTATAATGTTGGAGATTTTGTTTATGTTGAAGGTATCAGAGAGGCTATTCTTAGCGGTAAGGAGGAAATAAATGCTAAGGTTATCAGTAAGGATGGGGTTAAAGACATTCACCTATATTTCCAAAATCTTACCAACGATGAAAGAGAGATTTTGGCTGACGGTTGCCTAATGAACTACTATGCTACTCATAAGAAGTAAATAAAAATTGCAATTAATTTCATTTATGCGGGCTGTGTCAAAAAAAGACACAGCCTTATTTATTTTTTAGGATAAATACGCAAAAAAAAACATTGCTACCAGAATAGGTAGCAATGTTTTTTTGTCATTAATTACATATTGTTTTTTTAATATTTGCCCGTAGCTATTTTTATCAAATAGTTAAGATGCATATACATGGCCTCCATATCTCCTTCATTATTGGCAGGCAGATATGTTTTGGAATAATTAAAATACATTCCGTCCTTTGCCCCCATTCTACCCATTTCGTCTATACAAGAATTGTTATCTATGCAATTTATCCATACCTTTGGTGAGTTCATAGAGTAATCTTTGGATATCGTAACTTTGGTTAAATCAACGGAAATCACGGTTTGATTATCATCGTTATCACCCCAGTTATATGAAAGGAAACCATCGCCCGATAGAGTAAAATTATAATAAAGATTGTCTTTAACGGAGGTCTCTATTATGCTACAACTTTCTTGTATTTCTTGAGCCCAAACACCTTCGAATACGCATAACGATATTATAAGGAAGATAAAAAATATTTTTTTCATACCAGAAATTGTTTTTTTGCAAAGTTATTAAAAAATACGAATAATCATTGCTTTGGTGAGAAATTTATAAGGATAGATAAAACTTTAATAAAAAAAGCTTTTTCGTTTGTGACTTTTTTTGTCTTTTTGCGTTAATTATAATAGAGAGTCTAAAAAAAACAAGAAGTAAGACGCAGATATGGAGGATTACCCTATAATAAGAAACAAAGAAGAGCTTTGGGAGTACATTAAAAAAAAAGAAGGATTTTTGTATGCTGTTTGTCTTACATATACGGACAAGAGTAGGGTAGAGGTTGAGGATTTGTATCAAGAAATTTTGTGCAGAGTTTTTGAGGGATTTAAAAAATATAAAGAGCAAGGCAAATTTTTTTCATGGTTTTCTACGATAGTTATTAACACTGCCATAACATATTACAGATACGAGAAAAAAAGAATAAACTTTTTTGATACAATGAAAAATCAAGAAAAATCAATAACCTATGACCCGTTGAATGATAAGGACGAAAAAGAAAAATTCTACGAGATTTTGGATAGTTTGAATTTGAAAGATAAGAATATAATGATGTTGTATCTGGAAAATTATTCCATAAAGGAAATAGCCCATATGACAAATAATAACTACTCCAATGTAACAACCAAAATACATAGAATAAAAAAAGTTTTGAAAAATATTTACAAAAAGTTGAATGTATTAATGTAAAAAATATTATGTTAGACTACAATAAAGAAAATAATTATAACGACATACCTTCGCAAAGGTTAAGGGAAATAGAAAAAAGAGTTTTTAATTCTTCTTTACGTAGTAGAATGGAGAAAAAACATATTTGTATTTTTATTGTCAAATGTTTTGCCGTTCTTTTGTCCGTCTTTTTGTTATTTGATATTGCTTTGGATTTTATGTATTATGAGTCGGAATTTCATTTGGGTATATATTTTGCGATAATCTTTTTGGTTTGTGTAATTGTTTGGAATATTGTATTTTTGCACAAATTATATAGACTGAATCAAATGCAAAAGACTCTATCTTCCACTATAAAGACTTGTAATTTTTTGGTTGTAATGGAGACCTTACAAACAATATTTGATTTGTTGGTATTTATTGTTCTTTTGATAAATATGCGATGGAATGTGTTATACATAGAGATAATGATAGTGGTAACCGTTTTGGGAATAATAAGAAATTGGTCTGTATTAAAAATGATAAAAAATCTGTTTATACAAATAATCGGTAGGGTATGAAAACGAATTATTTTTTGATTGCTTTTTGTTGCTTGTTATTTGCGTTTGGTTTTGTTGCTTGCGAGAACGATAAGCAAGACGATTCTAAGAAGGGAAATGTCGATGTTTTGGAAAATCCTTATAATTATGTAGGAAAGAATCATAATGTATGGTTGGATTCTTTGTCTTTACATATAAATGAATATGAACTTTTACATCAGACGGATTTGTCCGACAGTATTGCTCTGTTGATAAAAATTTCTTCGGATTATATGTTCAATAAAGGTTTTGACACAATAGGTGTTGGCAAAAATACTTCTGATATTTTGGCAAATATCAAAAATTGTTACATGTCTGTTGTAGATACTCTATCTCTGAGTTCTCATTCCAAACAAGAATTGCGCAGATTACTTAATTTTGTTTTGGAGAGACAGGTAAGTTCGCAAAATAATTCCTCCAATAGTATTATTTCGGTAATAAAGGACGAGGAAAACAGAATAATGACAAATCAATATTCAATACCTAACGAAGAAAAATCCGTAATACTTAGTGTAACGGCAACAATGAAATCTTCCATTGTCTACTGGGATAGTTACGTTCAAATGTCAAGCAAGGACAAGGGTACAATAGTTGCTCTTGCAGATGCTATCGGTGCATTGGGAGGACATACCATGAGTGTTATTGCGAGCAAAGCGGCAGAGAAACGATTAAAAAAGGTGGTTGATTTTGCGTTGGTGGGTTCCATTAATGACGGTTTTGCCGTGAGATTCTAATCTTGTTAATACTATAATTGTGAAACCCGAAAGACGCATTGTTTGATATTTTTATAGGGTGTAACACAAAATATTTGTAAATTTGCAGTCAATAATAAGAAAAAATAATCACAGAATAATAAAATCGTATATACGACATGAAGAAAATATTATTAATCATTATGTGTGGTGTGGCTATGTTGGGTTTGTCTTTGCGGGCTCAACCCACGCTTTTGGAGCATGTAAGTTTTGAATCCGGTCTACCTTCCAACTGGACGGTCACGGGAGCTTCCGGTAATGTTATAGATTCTTTGGTGGCTTCTTCGGGCAGAAAGAGTTTGAAACTCCCAACCTCCTCTTCTTCGGATATTATTCTTACTTCCCCTGTCTATAATATTACGGCAGGACACAATGTTAGAATAGAGTTCTCTCACCTGCCGTTGATAACTCTAACCAATGGAGTACAGGATGGTGTACAAGTACAGGTTAAAACCTCTTCAATGTCTGATTGGGAGACTTTGTCCAATGGCGGAAATGTCAACAATCCCGGAGATTTTGATAGAACATACGGCGGAGGAGAAAAGAGTTTCTCCGGTAAGTTTGCCTTTAAATACTATTGGGAAAATCTTTTTTCTTCAAAGATAACTTATGAAAATGTCAAAACTTATCTGCATGACTCCACAAATTATTACTACGAAAGATTTACGTGGAAAAATGCGATATTCTATTTAACCAATTTTTTAACACCCTCAGATAATAGTTTTCAAATAAGGTTTCTTGTACCCAAAAAACTTCCGGGAACTGTGCCAAGTGATGCCACTAATATAGGTTGGTTTTTGGATGATATCAGATTATTTCAGTCTCAGCTGGTAAACGAAGATATACGCGTACCTCAGATATCCTCAAAAATATCCTATCCCGACCAGTACATATACCCAAATTGCTCGGATATAGAAATTTCCTTTAACCTGCAAGACAGAAACGGCAACCTTTCCTCGGTGTCAGACTCCATATATGTGGAGTACTATGTTGAAGGTAATCCTGAGATACATAGGGTGAATTTCGAAAACACTGCTTCTACAAAATACACCGCTTATATACCATACGCAGGAGTGGATTCCGTTATTTGTTGGCGTGCAGTCATCAATGACCATAAAAACAACAGATTAACATATCCTTTTACCTATAACACCTTTTTTAAATTCAAATCCATAGTACCTTATTACGGAGATACTACTATTAAACAAACAGGTACCTCCAACGGTGAAATGGTTTTCAAAACGGGTTCCTCCGTTTGCAGAGCAAAATACCAGATGAGATATAAGGCACAGGAATTGTTAGATGCCGGATTTGGTCCCGGTGTTCTAAAAGGACTCTCCATTAAGGTAACTCAAGCCGGAGCGGCAGGGGCAATATTACAAAATTTCAAACTAAGAATAGGTCATATTGCTACTGACGCAGCCTTGGACACCTACAACCCATATGTAAATGTAACGGAGGTTTATAGCAACCCTAATTTTTCTTTACCGAGTCTTGGTTGGTACTACTTCTCGTTTTACGAGAACAATCCTTTTATTTGGGACGGTGTATCGGATATAATCATAACAACTTGTTACGACTCTCCGAATATTATTTCTTCCGCAACAATGAAAGTGGAGTGTATTTCCGCCCCCAATAGTTCCACTCTAAAAACCGAATTGGGTATAACTTCCACACAGGACGCTTGTATTACTGTTTGGGATGTTACTAACCCTAGTATGAACATAAGGCCAAACTTTAAATTCAACTTTGTTAATAATTGCTTTTTTGAGTACGATGCCGGTATATTAAAGGACTCTTTGCAAGGCATACCTAACGCAAGAACATGTACGGATACCATTGCAACGACGGGTTTTGGTCTTGCAAATCAAAATTATCCTTTGAAAATTAAACTACAAAATCAAGGTACTGCAAATTTGACCTCTATAATTGTAAACTGGCAAGTGGATAACACTCAGGTACAAAATGCCACTTGGACAGGAAGCCTTGCCTCCGGAGAAAGTACTTGGTTTACGGCTACAAGCAATTTCAATCTACAGGCAGGACAACATACTTTAAAGGTATGGACCGCTATGAGCGATGAACAGACAATAGATTGGAATTTAAGCAATGACACCGCCCAATTTAACATAATCATAAGCCAGGGGCAAATGAGTGGAGACTATGCCATAGGAGGAACGGTTGCGGGTATTCCCGAGACCAGAACATATGCCACATTTGACGATGCTTTTATGATGCTTATTAATAGTGGTGTCAGTGGTCCCGTAACCTTTAAAGTACTTGCTTTGAATACGGCTTATAGTTCTCCTTTGGTTTTTCCCACTTGTGTTAACGGTGTAAGCGCAACAAATACCGTTACGTTTGAAAGTGCCGACCCAAATAATCCGACGAAATTTGCCACAGTTGATTTTTCACAAAACGGAGACCTTATAGCCACTACAACTCCTACTTTTAATTTGGATGGAGTAAAGCATTTTAGGTTCAAAAACTTTGACATCAAACCCACTACGGCAACAAGTCTTATAAGCCTCTCCAATCTAACGGAAGATATAGTTATATACGGATTGAATTTCAAGGATTTTGATTCTCCTCTCTCCGACTACAACACTGTTGCAACCTCTTCTTATATAAGCGTTGGAGCGGCAAATAACATAAGTATAGATAGTTGTACTTTTAATTTTATGCAAGCTTCTTCTCATCCGAGAGCCGTTTATATCAAGGGACTTTCCCCGGTAAATCCGAATACGGGTATAAGTATAACAAATTCTTATTTCAATTTGGGAACGAGAAACGCCATTTATTTGGAATACAACACAAATACTATAATAAAAGGAAATACCTTTGTAAACGGATTTGATGATTCGGAATACGAATCTCTTTCAGAGGCAAATTATACTACCACTGCCCTCAATTCAAAACGATTGAGATTTGAAAGAAATAAACTGGTTTTAAAAGGTTTGAGTGCTTTGTCTCTTTCCTCTGTGGATAGTTCAAGAGTGGCAAACAATTTAATAAGTATATACAACTTTTCTCAACGACCGATAGCTTCCTATTTGAGTTATGGTGTTAATTTGGTTTCGGGTTCCAACGATACCGTTGTGTACAATAATGTGTATGGAAGGAGTTTGCATGCCAACGACAGAAGAGTTGTAGGAATGAGTTTGGGAAGTTCCGGACAAACAACTGTCAATAATATTTTAAAAAATAATATGATTGTAAGTGACGGACACGGGTATGCCGTACTTGTAAGACCTACGAATACAAACAATTCTCAAGCAAGTTTCTCTATATCAAACAATATGTATTATAAAACAACTTCCGTTTTGGCTACTCAGTTATTGTCCTATAACGGAGCAACAAATACTTCAACGGAATCTTGGAAAATATCCACAAAGGATACATTATCTTCTTACACTATAGACCCTGTTTTTGCGGAATGGAACAACTTATATACCTCTGTGGTATATCCTTGTATGCGAGGAGTTGCCATAGATAATATTACGGACGACTATTATGGAAATCAACGTCCTACTTCCAACCCTTGTATAGGAGCAAGAGAGTATATTGCTCCTCAAAGTAATATTCACGTTTTGGCAACAGGCTTAAGCTCGGGTAACTTTGACGGAGACAGAACCTATTCCTCTTGTTTTTTTGGTAATGAAAATGTATTTGTTACTTTCATTAATTTGAGTAACAACACCATACCGGCAAATGCAGGCATATTTAAATATCAAGTCGATAATTCCAATGCTGTTACTTATACTTATGACAGTGTAATAAAACCGGATAGTATATATACAATAGTATTTCCTACAGCTTATAACTTTTCAGCAACGAATTCGGATGCTATTTATGCAATAACTGCGTGGTCAGATGTAGTTGATGATACGATAAACAATAATGATACCGCTTTTGCAATAGTTAATTCCTTTGCTCAGTTATCCGCCCCGGCTAATATGAGTATTAACATAGGCTACGGAGGGCAAGCAACACTTTCGGTTACCTCTCAAGATAGCATATATTGGTACTATTCCATGTCGGACGAAGAACCGTTTTTAAAATCACATACCTTTACCACCACTACCCTTTATCAAGACACGGCTTTCTATTTTTCTCGCAAGTCGGAAATACCTTTGGTTAAAATAACTGCCATACAATTTGTTTCGGCTTCCGAGGGACTTACCGACCCTATGCCTGAGTGGGCAAGCAGTACCAATAATGTTTTTGAAATATCCAATTTGGGTAGCGGAGCTCTGAATATGTCCGGTTATAAATTTGCTTACGTCAGACAAGCAAATCACGGCAATACCACGACTCCCGTAACCCTTTCCAATAGTATGTCCAAGACATATACATTCCCTAATAATTTTGTACTACAGCCAAACACTTCTGTATGGATAATAAACAAAGCGGCTCCTTCGGGTAACACTTCCACAGAGGTTTTGTATATGGGACCTGCAAGTAGTTCCAATGTAATAGATACCAACGGTGCGGGATTTATTCTAATAAATGCTTCAAATCAAGTAATAGACGCCCTAACTATAAATTACGCAAACTTCAATGCAAATACAGGGGTTTCTTCCAGTATTTGGTCAGGCTCCGTTGTAACTCCAACGGTAACTGCTCAGTTATCGGGTTCTAACCCAACAACTCATTTTGCAGGTCTTGTAAGAACAAACGCAAACATTCAATCCGCTGCGGCATGGCAAGTAGCCTCTGCAGACAACCCTATGAAACTCGGCACATACAACAAGAATCTAACTGTTCACCACGTTAATGAATGCTATGGAGATAAGGCAATTTATAGGGTAATAATCGATAATCCTCCGATTAATGAAATAGTTCTAACGGATGTGAGACTTGCCAATGGTATGCAAGTGCAAGCTTGTGCCATGGATAGCGTATCTTTCATAATAAAAATGTTGAATAGAGGTGCATCGGCTACCACGGATCCCATCCCTTTGATAGCAACCTTATACGAAAACGGCGATTCTTTGAGCTCATTTACCGATTATTACGTTCCGTCCTTACATAGAGATACGGTAGAATATACCTTAAACGGTGCCTTTGATTTATCGGCAAATGATAGCAACAGACATTTTACCGTTGTTATATATTCCAATCTGTCAACGGACACAATAAACTACAATGATACCGTAAAAATAAATATTACTTCCTTACAAACGCCTAATAGCCCTACCGTAACTCCTAATGTTAATATAAATTACGCAACAGCAGCAATTCTTCACGCTCAAAGCATAGGCAATCTTATAGTTTGGTACGACGATGCAAGCTCCGAGCAACCTATTGCCTACGGAGACAGTTATACCACTCCCGTGTTGTATACCAATACCACATACTATGTTTCCGCACGTCAAAGATTTGATACCTATATGGAGGTAGGCACCGGTACCTCTCAGACAGGTACGGGGGCTAGTACAACAGACCCGGGACCTTTCAACGGAAGAAAAAAATACATAAAAGAGCAATATCTTTACAAAGCTTCCGATTTGTTGAATGCAGGTTTGGAAGCCGGAAACATAAACAGCATTGCTTTTGATATTAGTGCCGTAACTCCTACGAGCGGTCAGACTGCCGTTGTACTAAGAAATTATAACGTAAAAATCGGTTCTACCAACAGTGAGGTTCTCTCTTCTTGGCAAAACAATCTTACAAGTGTCTACGCTGCGGATTCCATTTCTTTGGCTTCTGCAAATACGGGGTGGTACGCTTTTCCTTTCTCTTCTTCATTTGAGTGGGACGGAGAGTCAAACATAGTTGTCGAGATATGTTTTGAGGCAAAGAATACTTCCAATATTGTTAGGACCAAGTACGCAACCAAAACTTATAATTCTTGCATAGCTTACAGAAATGCCGACAACGAGGCTTGCTCTTGGACGGGTGCCGTAAGCTCCACAGTTAGAAAGTTACCCAATATAAAAATAGGAATGGATGATTTCGGTTGCGAAAGTGCAAGAATCCCTATTGAAGTTATAGTAGGGGGGGCGCCTACTTGCGATGCCTCTTTGGTTGAGTTTGTCTCTCCTTCGGAAACGACTATTGAGTCAAATATTCAGATACCTATTACTGTTGTTTTGAAGAATAACGGTGCGGATAACCTAACCTCGGCTACAATAAAACTTTATACCGATGAGAATACGGATACTTCTGTATACAATTGGACGGGTACTCTTGCAAGCGGAGATACGGCTTTGGTTACCATTACCACACAAAGTTTTTCACCCGGAGCTTTAACTCTTATAGCCGTAGTTGAAAAGGATTGCGATACCATACGTTCCAATGATACCGTTAGACTACCTATAAATATTTGTGTGGGTAATTCTCAAAACACTACCACTTATACCATTGCCAAAACCGGTGGAGATTATTCTTCCGTAACAGAAGTGTTGAATGCTCTTAATGTCTCCGGTGTTTGCGGTCCGATAGTATTTAATATACAATCCTCAACTCCGTATAATGAGAGTTTCACAATACCTTATATTCAAGGTATATCCCAAGAAAACACCATAACCTTCCAAGCCGCCGATACAACCGATAAACCCGTTATATATACGGATACTTTATCCTCTTTGGGATTTGTTTTTGACGGAGCGGAATACGTAAAATTCAAAAACGTAGTATTTTCTACCAAAACTTCCTCTAATCTTATGCAAATAAAAGATGCGAAACACATAACTTTTGAAGGTGTGAAATTCCTTTCCGAAAACAATTCTACAAATCTCGTAACCCTTTTGGGAGCAAATAACGATGTGAATTTTACCAATAGTACTTTTGCCAATGCCAAAACACTGCTTTCTTCCGAGCTAATGGCAAATAATCTCTCTTCCAATATAAGTGTTACCTCATCGTTGTTCTCGGGATTTACTACTGCAATTAATTTTTCCTCAATAGACAATGTGGTTATAGCGCAAAATAAATTCCGTTCGTATGCTTCCACAGAAGTGGGTAAAGCAATTTCTTTGAGAAAAATAGCGGGAACTAACTCACGTATAGAGGCAAACGACATATATTTTAAGAATGCAACCAAGGCTAAGACCGGTCTGGAAGTCAAGGCTTCCGATTTTTCTGCCAATAATCAACTTATGGTCTTCAACAATGCCGTTTCCATTAAGTCGGAGACAAGTAACAGTATTAACTCCATAGGTATTGATGTGGATTCTTGCTCCAATGTTAGTTTCTATTTCAATACCGTAAACATGGCCTCAAGTACCGATAGTCCATCTTCCTACTCAATGAAAGTAGGTAAAGGTTCCAGTAATATAATTGTTAGAAACAACAACTTGGATAACTCGGCTAAGGGCTACGCTTACTATGTAGAAAGAACAACAAATGTCTCCATTTCCAATAATAACAACTATGCGGTTGGTGCCAATAGATTTGCTTACTGGGGTAATAATATAACAGACCTTGCTACTTTGCAGACGACAAACGGAATGGATGGCTCGTCTTTCGCGGTAGAAAATCCGTTTACCAACGATTCCATTCTTTCTTTGCTTTATCCTACCAATATTGCCAACGGAGGAGTAGGTATAGAAGGTATTGATGCGGATATTACGGGTTATGCACGTCCTGTCTCTCCGGGACCTACCATTGGAGCATACGAATTGATGCATAATGACCACGATGCGGGAGTTATTGCCATAGTATCGCCTATTTCTACCGTTGATTATGTGGAAGGAGACCAGATACCTTTAACCGTAAGAATAAAGAATTTCGGTAACTATTCTCTTACGGGTTTGCAATTAGTGGCGAATCTTAAATATGATGAATACAATACAACTACTATTCAAACCCTAACCGAGAATTATACGGGTATGATAACCTCTATGCAAGAAGTTGATTATACTTTTAACGGAACGTTTAATGCAGTTTTGAACACTCCCATAACCAAACCTCTGTACGTAGAAGTTTATACCGTGCTTAACGGTGACGCTTATCAACTTAATGATACTTCAAAAACAACTATAAAAGTAATACCTGCCTACAATCTTCAAATGGTAAAAGTGGAACAAGTTACAGAGAGATGTAAGTTGCTTTCGGTACCTATTACCGTTCAAATAAAGAATGTGGGAGAAAGAGTTATAAAAAATACCGATAATGTATCCATTACTTATGAAGTACAAGGAAGACCGGATATGACGGTTACCGAACAGTTGGTATTTCCTTTCTTCTACGGAGGTTTGAATTATGATTCCATACAAAAGAATGTACAAATAGAATATACTTTCAATCAAACCGTAAATCTCTATCCTTTGGGTAATAGTGATACGACATGGAAGATTAGGGCCTATGTTTCTTTGAATGGAGATAATGTAAAGACCAATGATACTTCTTCTTACATAACCGTAAATTCCAGACGCTCGCCAGATCCTCCTATTGCCATAAATGATACCGTATTTTACGGTACAATAGGACATCCTTCGGCAACTCAGGACGGACATTTGTCCATTAAATGGTTTAGAGACTCTACACAAACAGAACCTTTCTATACCTCAAGTTATAGTAATACACAAGGACAGTATGCTCCGTATTCCACAGACGGAAGAGTTTTTGCCGACTCAACCTATTATGTAAGGGTAAATCTTTCGGGTTCTTATCCTTGTGAAAGTTTCTATACCGAGGTTAAGGTTATAGTCAAGGACAGACGACCTGTGGATATGGCCGCCTTGGATGTTACCGCTCCATTGCATACCATTAATACGACGTTTACTGCCTCGGGTACGAATATTTCTCATACCAACACGGAAACGGCAACTCAAAACGCAAGTGTATATATGGAGGAAGATACCGTTAAATTTAGAATAATAAATTACGGTACTCAACCGACAACAAACTTCAATTTAACATACTCCATTGCTACGGCACCAAACGCAGAGCCTATTGTAGTAACCGAAACTTGTAACCAAACCGTTCAACCCGACCAAGAGTACGTTTATACTTTCAATACTCTTGCCGACCTTTCCGACAATACAAAGACTTACAGAATACGTGCTTGGGCGGACACACAAGGTGACACCATTGCTTTGAACGATACTTCGGATTACAGATTGGTTAAACCTATAAACGGCAACACTATTTATCCTAATGTTACCGTAAACGATGTCTCTTCGTTGGATATAACAAGGGTACGATTGGCAAATATAGACAATACGACCGTTACGGCAGATGACTCCTATTCGGACTTTACTCAAACAATAGAACCGGCAGTATTATTCAAAGGTATAAGAGATACCCTTATTGTAGAACATCAGAACGCTGCCTCTATGGACTTTGGTTTGGCACACTCCGGTTGGATGAAAGTTTGGATAGATTGGAATAGGAACGGAGCCTTTGACGGAGGTGACGATACCGTATTTTCCGACAACCATTATCCTAATTGGGAATGTGTTTATTCCGATACGGTATATAGAGATGCAACAACCAACATCATACCTATCAAAGTGCCGGAAGATATACAGAACGGTAAAACTCGTATGCGTATAGTCCTTTCTCAAGAAGATAACAAACACAATTTTTCGGCAACTTCCGACTTGACCATAAACAAGGGAGAGGTAGAGGATTATCTCATAAACATACTTCCTATGGAGGACAACAACGCTCAGTTGCTTAGATTTGTTTCTCCCGATGATATATTCCAAGCAGACGCTCAACAAGACATATCCGTTCGTTTAAAGAACGCCGGCAGAAACAATATAACCTCTGTCAATATACATTGGTTTGTTAACGGACAAGAGCAACAAGTTGTACCTTGGACGGGTAATTTACCAAGCTCGGCTGTGGCAGACGTATCTTTGGGTACAATCAATATTGATTACGGAGTTACAAAGTTGTCGGCTTATGTGGAGTTTGTCGGTGATACCTATGCCGGCGACGATACCGTGTCTTATACGATATTTAGGTTTAGGATATACGATATCACGTATGAGGAGGATTTTGACGACCAAGTAACATTAAATGACGACTTCTTCCCATTCGAAGTTAATACCAATAAACCCGAAAATTGTTGGCAGTTTGGCATCCCTGATGCCGATAGTAACACGGCAATAACCGAAGCGTATTCCATACCTTATTGTTGGAAAACAAACCTTACGGGTAAGTATCCTAAAAATAACACAAGCATTCTTTACTCTCCTGTTTTTGATATAGAACTTATCAAACCCGATACCATTTCATTTATGATTTACAGAGCAATGGGAACGGGTGCAAGTATGACCGTAGAATATCTGGATTATCAAGGACAATGGCAAATTGTTCCGGGTGATACTATTGACGGTGTCCCTTGCGGTTACAATTGGTACAAAGGTATAGAAGGTTTCAAGGGCAATAGTAATTCTTGGCAGAGAGTATCCTATTCGTTAGACCATTTGGTTACCAATATGGGTGTTACCGCTCAATTCAGATTTAAATTTGTTTCTGGCACTGCTAATCCTACGGACGGAGTAGCCATAGATAACTTCAGACTTGCCAAAGGCCTTAGAGGTCAAGACTTGGGAGTAACTCGTATAGAACTTTCACCTTTGTTATTACCTAACTACGGACAGGAATTCTATCCTGTTGTTACCGTTCACAACTACGGCAAAGAAATGATTTCTTCTTACAAAGTTTGTTATTTGGCGGAGGATATGCATATACAAACCTGTGAGGATGTCAATTACGGAGAAAACGGAATACTTCCGGGTGGAGATACCGTTTATACTTTCCAAAGCGGACACTACCTAAACGTAGATATGCCCGACCCATTCACAATTACGGCATTTACTCGTCTAAATCCTGTTGACCTATATGCCGAAAACGATTCTGCCTGGGCTACTATAGTTATAGGACCTTTGCAAAAAGATGCCGCAATTGTAGCAATAGAGCAACCGGTTACGAATATTGTTGCCAACGATGATGTTGAAATAGTGGTTCGTGTGCGTAACTATGGTCTGGAACCTATATCCGAGTTGCCTGTTTCGTACGTTATTACGGGAGCTTCACAGGTTAATGAGATTATAACTTTCAATCCTCCTTTGTACAACGGAGACGAGTATATATATCATTTCAATCAACGTTATCATTCTTCTTACGGTTCGGTTAATCTTCAGGTTTGGTCTTCTTTGGACGGAGATTATTATCACGACAATGATACTCTTTACAAACGTTTGGAGGGTAGTTCCTATACTCAAGATGTAGAAGCAAGATATGTAACCATAGACGATAGAGAATCCGGTGAAATAGGTATTCAACTTACCTTCCTTAACCGCTCTTCAATAGGTTTGAATAATATCACCGTAGGTTACTACTATAACGGAGACCTGAATACGAAAGTAGAAGAGCAGTATAGACAAGGCTCTACTCTTGCCGCCGGAGATTACGGACATCACTACTTTACTCAAAAACTACCTCGTAATGTTTATCAAAGTATTTGTGCGTACGTTGTTGTGCCAAATGAAACCAATCTTTCAAACGACACTACTTGTACTCTTATGATAGGATACACGGATGGAGCAGCAGATACCTTGTTTGTAGAGGAGACTGTGGCAGAGGATTGTTTGGTGCAACTTGTGGGACACAACAGCGGGACTTTGGGAGGCAACACTACTCCGGTCGTAGCACATTTGGTAGTCAATGGCGATTGGAACAATGTTATAACCGAAACTTTCCAATGGGAATACGACGAACCTAATCCGAATTTGAGACGATATATGAATTTCTCCGCCAGAATACCAAAATCCGAAAACGGAGAATACGACCTTGTTGCATGGATAGATTATCCTAACGATTATCATCATTGGAATGACACTACAAAGATATATGAGGTTAAATCCTATGTAGGTTTGCAAGAGGTTGAGTCTCAAAGTGCGGGTTTTGTTTTGGAGCAAAACATTCCTAATCCTTGCGATAGAGAGACCTCCATAGGATTCTTTATTCCAAAGGCGGGCAAAGTGAGTCTCTATGTAAGCAACACTTTGGGACAAGTTATTTATAGCACGGAAGGACAATATTCGGCGGGAAAACATACTATTAATTTTGACGCAAGTAATTTGGACGAGGGAGTATATTACTATACTATGGAATACAATAATGAAAAACAGGTTAAAAAGATGATAATAACCAAATAATAAAGTTTTTTCCATTGTATTTTAACGGCAAGAAGTTTTTAAACTTCTTGCCGTTTTTTCTTTGCTTTGATAAATTGAATAAAAGATACGGACGACTTCCTTTCTTTTTTCATATGGAATATTTTTTATAATTTTGTACAAACACAAAAAAGTATTGGAAAATGGATAACGTACAAAATCATACCTCAAACTCAGACAATTCTCAACAAGTCATTTTACTGACACCAAGTTTGAAAGAAGAAATTCTTTCTTCATTAAAATGGGGAAAGGTTATTGCTATCATTAACTTTATTTTTGTTTTTCTTATGATTCTAATGGGAATAAGCATGATAGTAATGAGCAATAATATCACAAGTGTAATGGAGCAGGATGAATATTTTACGAACAGTATCACAAAAGGAGTTACCATGTTTTGGGCAATTTTTATTTTTATAATGGCAATAGTTTTGTGTTATTTTTCTTATTTGATTTTCACAGGTTGCAAAACTTTGCAAATTGCCCTTGTTTCCGATATTCAAGAAAATTATCTTAAAGGTGTACATAGAATAAAACTGTTTGTTCAAATAGTTACCATTCTGTCCGTAGTAGGGGTGTTTTTTTCTCTTATTTCCGCAATAACGACTTTGATAACAAGTATAATAATGTAATAATATAATAATATGGAACTTAGAAATCTTTTACTTATAAGTAATTCCACCAATGCAGGTGAAAAATATTTGGATTGGTGCAAGGAAATGATAGCCGATTTTTGCAAAGAGAGCAATATAAAAAAAGTTTTGTTTATTCCATATGCCGGCTTTGCTCAGGGTTATGATAACTATGAAAAAAAAGTTGCTGAGCTATACAAAACTTTTGGAGTGGAACTCTATTCCATACATCATTCTTTACAACCCATCAAGGAGGTAATGCAAGCCGAGTGTGTGGCAGTTGGCGGAGGAAATACCTTTTATCTTGTAAACCAAATGCAAGAACAATCCGTAATGCAGGCTATAAGAGAAAGGGCATTTGCGGGTATGCCTTATATGGGTTGGTCGGCAGGAAGCAATGTTGCAGGACTTTCTCTAAAGACTACAAACGATATGCCGATAGTAGAACCGAAAAGTTTTGAAACTATGGCTTTGGTGCCTTTCCAAATCAACCCTCATTATACTGATTTTGTAGACCCAAAACACGGAGGGGAAACAAGGGACGATCGCATAAACGAGTTTATTGCCGCAAATACTTCAACCTATGTTGCCGCCATAAGAGAAGCAACTGCCCTAAGACTTAATAAGGGTAAATTGTCTCTTGTCGGAAGAGATAATAAAATGAAAGTTTTTTATCATAATAGACAAACACAAGAATACTCCCTAACGGATGATATAAATTTCTTAATGCAATAAAGATAGAAAACCACCGATTTATTATTTTCTTACTTCAAGATTAGATGAATAAAGATTATAAGTGTTGATTAACTAATCTTGAAGTCTTTTTATATCCGTCTTTTGCTTTATTTAATACAAGTAAATTGCGCTTTTTTTACGCTAAATCTAACTGACAACCATTAACTAATACACCACCCGTCTCCTTCCGTCATTACGCCCTCCTTTTCGTCATTGTGAGCGTAAGCGAAGCAATCCGTAACGCTTTTTATTCCTTTTTATTCGTTATTATGTTGTCTTGATCAGTCATTGCTAGCGTAAGCGTGGCAATCTATAAAACAAGTACTTTACAAATAGTTACTGTAAGCGCAGTAAAGCAATCCATTTCTTATAAGAATTTTGCCTTTCTTGGTTTGCTTTCTGCCAAACAGCGATTCGTTATCAAAAAAACCACCTTTTTTGAGTCAAAAAACCACCTTTTTTTGATGAAAAAAGGTGGTTTTTTCATCATCGAAACAAAGAGTGGCAGAAAGCAAACCAAGAAAGGCAAAATTTTTATACGGTATGGCAATATAAAGCGTTACGGATTACTTCACTGCGCTTGCAATGACGGCTTGTAACATTCTA
The DNA here is from genome assembly GCA_963540815.1 of uncultured Bacteroidales bacterium. GTDB lineage: Bacteria > Bacteroidota > Bacteroidia > Bacteroidales > P3 > Scybalousia_A. The sequence continues at coordinate 72,811 of CAUTQY010000004.1, read as the reverse complement.
TTTTTACGGCTTGTCGCGCATTATGGCTCGCAATGACACACTTATTAGTCTTGCAATGACGGAAAGGAGGGTTCGTAATAACAAAATTATTGTTCTTTGGCAGCGGGCCAAGCCGTCATTGCGAGCTGTAAGGCGTGGCAATCCACAAAAATAAATAGGAATGGATTGCTTCACTTTCGTTCGCAATGACATAATTTTTGATGTTGCTACGCAACAAAGTTGCTCGCAATGACAATAGATGAAGGACTCTAAAGGAAGTAAAAGGGGGGCGCAATAATGAAATAATGAGAAAGAATAATAAAAATCTACTCTTTGCCGAGTGCCATGCCAATATAGATAGCGGAAAGGAAGGTAAAGACGTACGCTTGTATGAAGGCTACCAAACATTCGACCAAAAACATAAATACTCCGAAGAATACGGAAACCACACTAAAGCCATAACCCGAAATAGGAGAGTTGGCTCCAAAAATAAAAATAATGCAAACAAAAGCAAGCATTATGACGTGCCCTGCGGTTATGTTGGCAAATAATCGTACGCAAAGAGAAAAAGGTTTGGTAAATATTTCTATAGCCTCTAAGGCAGGCATTAAGGGAACAGGGATTTTTAGCCAGGTAGGAACATGGGGGTTAACTATACCAAGCCAATATTTTTTTGTTGTGGAAATCATCATGGTAAAAAAAGTAAACAGAGCCAAAACAATAGTTATGGCAATATTTCCCGTAATGTTTGCTCCACCGGGAAAGAAAGGTATTAAACCAAACAAGTTACATAAAAATATGAACAAAAAAACGGATAAGAGATAACTCATATATTTTTCGTAATGTTTTTCTCCTATGCTCGGTTTGGCAATATCATTGCCGATAAAATCAATAAAAAATTCCATAACCGTTTGTATTCCCTTTGGCTCTTTGCCCTCCCTTTGTCTTGCCCTTTTTACACAATAAAAAACGACAAAGATAATGATCCCGCAGACTATCGTTATACCAAAGACATTTTTTGTAATAGATAAATCTACGGGGGCAGACAAATATCTATTGTTTTTATCAACTCTTATTATTTTACCTTTTAATTGGGCGAAATCCTTTTTTGTAGCGTAGCGAAAACCTTTATAAATTTGTCCTTCATTCAATTTGTCGGACATAAAGACATTTACGCTATTTTTCTCTATAAGAATTACAGGTAAGGGAATTGCAATTTCGTATCCTTTTACGGAGCAGAGTTCCCATGAATGCTCGTCACCAAGATGTTGCATTATGGTATTACCTACATTAAGCTCCTCTCCGTTTTGTTTTGCCGAAACATCTTTTTGTAACAGACCAAACAAACCAACAATTAAAATCAACAACAATCGCTTCATATATTACTTTCAATTATTGCTCTTATACTCGTTTTTATTCCTTCAATATCTATGCCACACATTTTTTGCAATTCTTCTATCGTACCCTGCTCAATAAACTTGTCTCCTATACCCAAACATACAATATTGTTTTGCAGAGAATGTTCTTGTAGATAATTTTCAACACTACAACCAAAACCACCTCTTAATACTCCGTCTTCTACGGTAACGATGTTTTTGTACTTTTGGCAGACAGAATCTAAAATGTCGGTATCCAAAGGTTTTAAAAATCTCATATTATAAAGCCCTACTTCCCAACCTTCTTCTTTTAGGTCTTCTACTGCTATTTTAGCGTTATTGAAAATGGTACCCAAGCACAAAACAGCGGTATCTTTTCCTTCCAAAATTTGTTCGGCCCTACCGATACCGATAATTGTTTGATTATGTGTTTGATTGGTATGAAATACTTTGCCTCGCGGGTATCTAATACTAAAAGGTTTTTCGGTTTGATAGGCCGTAAGCATCATATCTTGTAATTCAAATTCGTCTTTGGGGGCCGAGATAATAATGTTTGGTATCAAATTAAGATATGCCAAATCAAACACTCCGTGATGAGTTGCTCCGTCTTCTCCGACAAGACCTGCTCTGTCTATACATATAACTACATGTAGATTTTGCAAAGCAATGTCGTGTATAATCTGGTCAAAAGCCCTTTGTAAAAAAGAAGAATATACGCAACAATAGGGTACAATTCCTCCGGTCGACATACCTGCCGCAAAAGTCAAGGCATGCTCTTCGGCTATACCTACGTCGAAGGTTCGTGTAGGGAATTTTTCTTTCATGGTTTTTAATCCGGAACCGGTAAGCATGGCAGGAGTAATACAAACGATGTTTTCGTATCTTGTAGCCAAATCAGACATTGTAGCACCAAAAACTTGATGAAATTTCCTTAAACTTGTTTTTTGTACTTTTGTGTTTGTTAGTTCTCCGGTCTTGGAGTTAAACATTCCGGGTGCATGATAGGTTGTCGGGTTGTTCTCGGCAGCTTGCAATCCTTTTCCTTTTTTTGTAATTATGTGTAGAATTTTCGGTCCTTGTATCTTTTTTAAACTATCTAAGGTTTTTATGAGTTGATTTATATCATTGCCGTCAATAGGACCGAAATACCTAAGATTTAGAGCCTCAAAAAAATTGCTTTTACCCGAAAACAAAGATTTTAAAGAAAAAATTATTTTTTTGAAAAAAGTTTTATGCGGATTATAAGTTTCCTTATTTCCTCCCAAAAGATTCCATATCTTATTTTTAATTCTGTTGTAGGTTTTGGAGGTACTTATATAGGTTAGGTATTGACTTAGCGCCCCCGTACCTTTGTCAATGGATATTCCGTTGTCGTTGAGAATTACGAGTATGTTTGCGTTGGTGCTACCTGCGTGGTTTAGACCCTCAAAGGCTTCTCCTCCTGTCATAGAGCCGTCACCTATAACTGCTATGTGAAAGGAGTTGTCTTTGTTTTGCAGTTTGTCGGCTATGGCCATACCAAGTGAGGAAGAAATTGAAGTAGAGGCATGTCCGGTACCAAAAGAATCGTATTTGCTTTCCGTTCTTTTGGGAAAACCGCTCAATCCGTGTAACTTTCTTATGTTTTTGAAAGCCTGTTTTCTTTCCGTTAAAACTTTATAAGCATAGGCTTGATGTCCTACATCCCAAACCAATGTATCTTGCGGAAAATCAAAAAGGTATACAAGAGCTACAGAGAGTTCTATTGTTCCCAGAGAAGAGGCAAGATGTCCGGGAGTCTCACTCAAAACATCTATGATATATTGTCTAAGGTCGGAACAAAGTTCCTTTAATTCGGATGGCGGTAGTTTTTTTACGTCCGTAGGAGTGTTTACTCCTCTTAGTATATTACCTTCTACTATGTTTTTCATAAATTTTTACCTGCAACAAGAAACTTATTTATCGTACGTTTTCAGTTTTTTTTATTTCCGTATTATATTTCTTTCTTTGTTTTGGTACTTTGATTTGTGACTGCCGGCATACATTTCAAACTTGAATAACCTACATTCCAATTTGCCGTTATACACCTGTATCTTTTTTGAAGGTTTTAGACCTATCTTTTTCAAAGCGAATACATCAGAGGATAATACATAGGCTTCGCAATCCGTATATTTTTCTTTAAAGGTATCTCCTATTGTTTCATATAAGGATACGATATCCTCTACTTCCAATCGCTCACCGTAAGGAGGATTTGTTATCACAATACACCTACCTTCGGGTTTCTTGCCTTCTTCAATACCGGCTCTAAACAATGTAATATCGTGTTGCAGATGAGCGTAGTTAATATTTTCCCTTGCTATTTCTATTGCTTGTCCCGAAATATCACTTGCCCATATCTGATGTTCAAATTCCGAAATCTTTCTGTCTTGTTCCTCTTTTATAATTTTCCATTCCACAGAATTAAAATCTGCCCATTTTTTGAAAGCATAGTCTTTTCTGTAATAACCGGCAGGTATATTATTGGCAAACATTGCCGCTTCTATTGCCAAAGTGCCGCTACCACACATTGGGTCGTAAAAAGAACAATCTTTTTCCCAACCGCTCAATTGTATAAGCCCTGCGGCGGTAACTTCGTTTAACGGAGCCTGTCCCGCTTGTTTTCTGTATCCCCGTTTGAAAAGGCTGTCACCCGAAGAATTCAAAGAAACGGTAACATCCTTGTCGCTTATATGAATATCAATTCTTATGTCCGGGTCTATCTTGTCTACACTTGGTCTTCTGAGAAACATTTTTTTGAATCTGTCACAAATAGCATCTTTGGTTTTCTGAGAAACATACAAAGAGTGTCTGAAAATATTACTACTTACGGAGGAATCTATAAGGAGAGTACCGTCCGGGTTGAAAAGTTTTTCCCAAGCGTATTTATAAATATTATTGTATAATTCTTGTTCATTTTTTGCCGTAAAATTCATTATTGGTCTCAACACACAAAGAGCGGTACGAGAGGCATAATTTACCCTATATAATGTTTTTATGTCTCCCGTAAAACCTACAGCACGGGTAAATTTTTTTATCTCCTTTCCTCCCAATTTTTCTATTTCCTTTGCCAAAACGTCTTCCAAACCAAACATTGTCTTGGCTATCATTTTGAACTCTTTTTGCATGTCTTTTATAATTGCTTTTTCTTAGATACTTCCATTGCTTTTTGTTCAAATTGTTCTTTAACAATGAGAAATCTTTTACAAGAGCAATAGCCTACCTCCTGTCTTATGTCAAAGACTTTAATTTCATAGTTTAGTGTCTTTTCCTGTCTGGACAATAATGTACATTCTATAAATAATTTTTCACCCACAACGGAAGGTTTTTTATGATATAAGTGCATTTCCGTACCCACGGTTGTTATACCCTCCGGCAAAAATTCTTTCACTATTTTGCAAGTAGCCTCCTCCATTATTGCCAACAATTTTGGGGTGCCCAATACTTTAACCTCACCGCTATGTTGATGTATGGAAGTATCCTCCGACTTTACTTTGTATTCATAAATTTTGGATACGGGCATTGGTATGTTTATCGTAGTCATGTTATTTTTTTTGCAAAATTAAACTTTTTTTGATAATTGAATTATTAGAGTGATAGGCTGTCTATTTTATTAGGGTTCGATTTTTTATTAATCTGTTGTTGTATTGCTGAATTATTGCTTGGGTTAGACGGGTATGTTCTTTTGTTATTTGCGGGTGTTGCGAAGCAATGTTGTTTTTCATATCCGCATCCGTTTTAACGTTAAACAAATTGGTAGCATAACCCTCCCTGTAAATACTTACGTACTCGTCCTGCATAAGAATATATTCTCCGTTGGAATAGTGTATGTAAAAATGAGGCTGTTTGGAAAAAATACTTTGTCCGAAAGCAAAAACATCTTCTTTAATGTGTAGTATATCGCAAATCGTAGGATAAATATCCGTTTGTTGCATAACAAGGGGAGATATTTCTCCATGCTTCATCTTGGAAGAATAAAAAATAATAGGGATACGATATAACCCTAAGGCAGTTTGAAATTCCTTTGTTTCCGTCAAAGCCGAATGATCGGCAGTGATTACAAACAAAGTGTTATCAAACCAAGATTGAGTTTTTGCGTAATCAAAAAAGCGTTTTATGGCATAATCGGTATAACCTACGGTTTCGTGTACAATAAGTGTGCCTTTGGGGAAACGTCCTATGTGTTGCTTAGGTATGGTATAAGGGTGATGAGAGGATAGAGTAAACACAGCGGATAAAAAAGGTTCTTTTGTTGCGCTTATTTTTTTACCCATATACTGCAAAAAAGGTTCGTCAAATATTCCCCAATTACCGTCATAATCTTTATCGTTGCTATATTCGTTTTTTCCGTAATATTTTGCAAACCCAACGTGATTTGTAAAGACGTTGAAATTCATTGTTCCGTTATATCCTCCATGGTAGAAAGCGGTGTTATATCCTTTTTTTCTTAGGGTAGAGGCTATCGAACCAAGCCTGTTTTCGCAATAGGGAGAGGTAATATAACTTTCTTCATTAAGTAAGGGCAAGGAAGAAACAATGGCAGGAATCCCGTCAATAGAGCGTTTGCCATTGGAATACCCTTTAAAAACCAAAGAATTTTTTGCCAAAGAATCTATAAAAGGAGCATAACTCGGTCCTTGTTTATTATAAACCGAAAGATATTCTGCGGCATAACTTTCTATTATTATAAGAACAACATTTGTTTTTCCTACTTGTAAGGGTTCTTTAAAGAGAGTATCTGCCCAAACTTCTTTGTTAGGAGAATGAACGGGAGAAAATATTTTTGCCACCTCCGTATCGGAAAAATATTTTTTTTGCTCCAAACCGGCTTTACCTATTGTGCGAAATAGAGTATAAGGTGTGTTGAGTACTAAGGCTGTGTTTTGTGTTGTTGCATATTCGGTGGCCTGTAACAACCCCATTGGTCTATACTGAAAACCTCCTCGTTGAAAGACAAACAATAGTAATATTGCTACAACAAAAACAAAACTTTCCCTAAGGATACTTTTTATACTTGTTGTTGAAAGTTTTTTTACGTTGTGCAATTTTTTTCTCATTTGCCAATCAATAAAGTATAGTAGAAGGTTTAGTATCAAAAATATTACAAACAAATGCCAATAATCTCTAACAAATTGAGGAATAAGAGAGTTGAAATCTCCTCCTACGCCCAAGTAATTGAAAATATCAAATGTCAATCTCTTAAAAGTGAAACGAAAATATCCGCAATCTATCAAATTGCTTACCATCATTATTTCCACTCCCGCAAAGAAAAAAAACGAAAGCACAACCCTATATGCTTTTTTGTCTCTTATTTTCAGAGGTAGAAGAGAAAAAAATAAGTATGGCGCCAAATACACACTTAAAGTAGCAAGACAAAAACGCAAGTTGCCTATTAGAATCCTAAAAAAATCACCAAATGAATTAACGGCAAAAAGCGAACGGTTGAGAATATAGAAAATTAACTGTGTTGTCAGCAATAGGCACAAGGCAAAAACGTACCTAAAAATTATTTGTTTATATATGGGTTTCATTGTCATTTATTTTTTTTCTTGGGTTTGTATTTTGATTGTTGGAGGATAAGGTAGTTGTCTTTTATATTCATAAGGGAGTCTAACCCTATTTTGTTTTCTTTTATAAAACTCTCTACGATTTTGTAACCTATATAATTTCCCACTCGAGCAGGAGAACCATGCAAACCTTTGCTTTCCGGTCCGTCGGATATAAGGGAAAGATATTTTGAACGGTCGGTATCATACAGTAATTTATTTTGAATTATATAAGCCCACGTATTTGCCTCGTTATTTTCTACCCACTGCATTTGGTCGCTATCGTATCTAAGTATGGTGTTTAAAGGATAGTTTGGCAAAAGATGCTTAACAAAACAAGACAATTTTCCGTCCTCTATTATACAATCTAACAAAGCAGCATTGTTTGAAAAACTTTTTAAAGGCGTAGCCATAAAAGTTTTATTCAACAAATACATACGCATAAAATCCGGGGCAATAAATTGTTTATCAAGACTTTTTCTCATATACTCGGGATATTGCTTATAGTAGGGATGATTTGCAAGTTTATTTAAGGCGTAGACATCCAAGGCTATTGTATAATAAAGGGTATCGTTCATATAAACTCTGTTAGCGTAACCGTATGAATAATCCGCTCCTCCAAGAATGAGAGTATAAACATTTTTTGGCAAAGATGTATTGTGATATATGTTTTTTAGTCTTGCAAAAGCAGAGGTTAAATCTTTACTCAAAAAATCCAAATTCGGAAATTCTCTTTCTACAATGTTTTGAGCGTTTTGCATTTGTTTGTCACTCACCATAGACATTACCATATTCATATATTCCGTATTGGAAAGTGGCATCTGAAACATATACGGATATTCTTTTTGTAAAGCAAGCAAATGTTCTTGTAATGTCGTTTTGGGTCTGGCAAATAAGGCAACATCAAATCGTTTGAATTTTATAGTCTCTTCCACGTTATCGTTGTTGTAGAATTTTATATTCTCGGTATTGTTTCTTTTGCAAGAAAAAAACAAACAACTCATTATCAGGCACAGTATTATTAACCTTGGAATCAGACTTTTCATAGTTAATGCAATATTTTTTGCAAAAATAACAAAAAAAACAACTCAACGTAAAAGAAATATACTTTAACATTGAGTTGTAAGTCGTGAATACTTTACATGTCGGTAATAAACTACCTACATTTTCCATCTGGGGTACAAAACATTTTTAGATTTTTATCCATTTCATACGGCAAATACAGTGTATCTTTCCAAATAGAATTAAAATCCAATTTGTTTAACGGACGGTCTATATAATCCAAAGACAATGGCGTATGAGCAACACTGCCGTCTGAAAATTTACAAGGTCTTACCATTATCTTATTTCCGGTTTTGTTTACAACCATACTGTGAGGCAAACCTAGAGAGACGATAAACTCTTCGTTGTCAAAAATATCATTTGTTAGGTTTGTAAGTGCGTCTATTTTATTTTTTGCCTTAAAATCGGAATATCTGTAGTTGGTGTCCAACAAGTAATATTTGTACTTGTTGGTATCGGTATCATATTGCGATATCATTTTCAAAAAAGTGTCGCTATATTTTAAACTGCTTGTGTTATTTTGTATAAAATATACTTCGGTATTATTGGAACAGTATTTTTTTAGCTTTTCCGGAAATACGTATTGAAAACGATAGATGCAAGGTCCGCAACATGTGGAATAAAAATCTATAATTTTATATTTTGTTGTATCCTTACGCAGAATAGACTTAATATTTTCAACGGAAAGAGCTTGATATTCGGTATATTTTTTTGCGTTTTTTATCGTTTTCTCCGTTTCTTTACACAGCCAAATATAATTACAACTACCGAATAAAACAATTGTGGCAATGAGTAAGATATAAGTAAAAATTCTTTTCATAACTCCACAGGTTTATTAAAATTCGTATCATCAAGGTTTTTTTGTAATACATCGCAAGAACTATAAGGCTTAAGTTGTTTATCCTTATACTGTTTTAATAGAGTATTATTTTTTGCATTAATTTCCTCTAATAGAGAATTATCGGACAAAATGATATCGGAAAAGAGCTCTACATACCCATTATTTATGTCTTTGCTCCAATAACTTTTCTCTGTACCGGAACTCATGGAGTAATCTATTTTTAGTGTTAGAGATTTGTTTTTTGAGTTATTTTGCAAAGTCGCAAATGTAATATCTTCTAAAACAGAAGACGGTCTGTAGTTTCTATGGAAAAGAAGAACACAAATTCCCCTATTTCCGACACAATATCCTGTAAAAGGATTACCCATAAGACGACCTCTCATTATAACGATTATAGGTCCTTTGGCATTTATTGTACCTTTTTAGTTCTAATTTTTCGGCAACGTCTCTTCCGTCTTCATCATTGTTGCAAGCGACAAACAATGTGATAATTGCTAAAATGGTCACAGCTAATCTGGACGTAACTAATAATTTTTTTTCATTGTAAAAACGAATTTTAAAGTTAAACATTATTATCTATTAATTTACTTATCGACGTGAGCTAGTTGCAAGGGTATGTATATTTTTTTGTATAAACCAAATATTTTATATAAAAATTAAGGAAATGGTAAAAAAAATCAGGTAAAATTTTTGTTTTGAGTGTATTTTTCCCATTTTTCTATGACTTGTTGCATATCACTCGGCAAAGCCGAAGAAAAAAATACCTCCTTGTTTGTTATGGGATGTTTAAAGCCCAATGTTGTTGCATGGAGAGCCTGACGGGGAAGAATTTCAAAGCAATTCAGAATAAACTGTTTGTATTTTGAAAAAGTAGTTCCCTTTAATATCCTGTCGCCTCCGTAGGTAGCATCATTGAAAAGAGGGTGTCCCTCGCTCATAAGGTGTACGCGTATTTGATGTGTTCTGCCGGTCTCCAAACTACATTGTATTAAAGTTGCGTATCCGAATCTTTCCAAAACTTTCCAATGTGTTATTGCTCTTTTTCCTTTTTCGGGGTCAATATATGTTGCCATTTTTTTTCTGTCCTTACTATCGCGTGCAACATTTTTATCTATTGTTCCCTCATTATCCGGAAAATTTCCCCAAACCAAGGCAGTATAAGTTCTCTCTATTGTATGATAATAAAATTGTTTGGCCAATATAGTTTGACTCTCTTCGTTCTTTGCAACAACAATCAATCCTGTTGTGTCTTTATCTATTCTGTGAACCAAAAGAGGATGTATTTCTTTATCGGTATCTTTATTTTCGGAGTGTTGAAAATGCCATTCCAAAGCATTTACCAAAGTTTTATCATAATTCCCATAGGCAGGATGGACTACCATTCCCATAGGTTTGTTAATTATTATCAAATCGTCATCCTCATAGACAATATCCAAGGGAATGTTTTGCGGTATAATTTCAGTATTGCGTGGTTCTCTTGTTAAGAAAATTTGAATAACATCGCCCGGCTTTACCTTGTAGTTCGGTTTTACACTTTGAGAATTGACTTTTATGCAGTTGGCTCTTGCTGCCTGTTGTATCTTATTGCGTGAGGTGTTTTCTATTCTCAGCATAAGATACTTATCCATTCTTAAAAGTTTTTGTCCTTTCTCCACTATAATACGATGGTTTTCGTATAACTCTTCGGTATTTATTTCGTTAATCATAAATCTTTACAAATATACGTTTGCAAAGATACAAATATATTATATTGAAAGAAAAACACTTGTGTGACATTTTATTTTTATAAAAATAACAAAAAAAAATATAGTTGTGAAAAAAAATTGTAATTTTGCAACCACTCTTGTGCTATATAATATAGAGAGTGAATAAAAAAAAGCTTTATTTTGACTTAGCCTTATAAGAGAAATAAAAAGAAAAAATATATGATAAATATAACCTTACCTGATGGTAGTGTAAGACAATATAATGAAAATGTAACTTCTTTGGAAGTTGCAAAGAGTATTAGCGAAGGGTTGGCACGTAATGTACTTTCTGCCACTATAGACGGACAGATTACCGATTTAAACAGACCGATACAAAAGGATTGTTATTTAAAATTGAATACTTGGAACGATGAAGACGGCAAAAAAACTTTTTGGCATTCTTCCGCCCATTTGTTGGCTTCTGCTGTGCAGGCTTTGTACCCAAATGCCAAATTCGGCATAGGGCCGGCTATAGAAAACGGTTTTTATTACGATATAGATTTTGGCAATCAAACGCTTTCTACGGAGGATTTTACCAGAATAGAGGAAAAAATGAAAGAGTTGGTAAAGCAGGGTGTTAAGCTTGTCAGACATAATGTTTCCAAGCAAGAGGCCTTGGATTTCTTTACCAAAAGAGGGGAAAAATATAAGGTAGAATTAATTGACGCTTTGCAAGACGGCACTATAACTTTTTACGAAAGCGGGGATTTTATTGACCTTTGCAGAGGACCCCACTTAATAGATTTTTCTCCTATAAAGGCAATAAAGATAACTTCTTTGGCTGGTGCTTATTGGCGAGGTGACGAACACAGAGAGCAACTTACACGTTTGTATGCCATTACTTTCCCAAAGAAAAAAGAGCTTGATGAATACCTTGCTTTATTGGAGGAGGCTAAAAAGCGAGACCATAGAAAGCTTGGTAAGGAAATGGAGTTATTTGCTTTTTCTCAAAATGTGGGAGCAGGTTTGCCTTTGTGGTTGCCCAAGGGTACGGATTTGAGAAACAGACTTCAAGATTTTCTAACGAAAGTACAAAAACAATACGGGTATCAACAAGTCATTACTCCGCATATAGGAAATGTCAATTTATATAAGACAAGCGGGCACTTTCAGAAATATGGCAAAGATTCTTTTCAAATAATAAAAACGCCAAACGAGGGAGAAGAATACATGTTAAAACCCATGAACTGCCCTCATCATTGTGAGATATACAAACTAAGTCCGAAATCATATAAGGATTTACCTTGTAGAATAGCGGAATTCGGCACGGTTTACAGGTATGAAATGAGCGGAGAGTTACACGGTTTGACAAGGGTAAGGTGCTTTACTCAAGATGACGCTCATATTTTCTGCACTCCGGAACAACTAAAAGAAGAATTTTGTAAAGTCATAGATATAGTACTCTACATTTTTAAGACGCTGAAATTTGAGGACTATATTGCCCAAATTTCTTTGAGTGACCCGGAGGATAAGGAAAAATATATAGGTTCCGATGAAGTTTGGGAAAGGGCTGAAAAGGCAATTATTGAGGCTACGGAAGAGAAAGGATTAAAAACCATTACCGAAATAGGTGAAGCCGCTTTCTACGGACCGAAGTTGGATTTTATGGTTAAGGATGCTTTGGGAAGAAAATGGCAACTTGGTACCATACAAGTAGATTATAATTTACCGGAGCGTTTCCAATTGGAGTATACCGGAGCAGACAATCTCAAACATCGTCCGGTAATGATACATAGGGCGCCTTTTGGTAGCATGGAAAGATTCGTAGCCGTTTTGTTGGAGCATACGGCAGGAGAGTTTCCCCTTTGGCTTGCCCCCGACCAATTTATCATATTGCCTATTAGCGAAAAATACGAACAATATGCACAAAAAGTTAAAAGTATTTTGGAACAAGCCGGACTTAGAGGAGACATAGATAATAGAAATGAAAAGACTGGCAGGAAGGTAAGAGATGCCGAATTGAAAAAAATCAGGTATATGCTTATTGTCGGAGAAAAAGAGCAAACGGAAAATACAGTGTCCGTGCGAGAGAAATACATCGGAGATAAGGGAGTAATGGGTGTGGAAAGTTTTGCGGAATATCTTAATAACGAAATAAGAAAAGAACTTGCGGAATAATACAATTGACATATAAATAATTATTAATAATTAAAATTTAGGGAGGACAGAATTATAGAAACACAAAATCAACAACGTAGGCAATTTGACAGAAGGGGGCCAAGGAGGGAAGAACCCGCTCATCAAATAAACGAATTTATTAAAGACCCCATAGTTAGAGTAGTGGGAGAGGGTTTTGAACCTAAGATATGTAATATTAAAGAAGCCTTGAAGATAGCCTACGATGACGGACTGGATTTGGTAAAGATATCACCAACCGTCAATCCGCCGGTTTGCAAAGTAATGGATTATCAAAAATTTCTTTACGAACAAAAGAAAAAAGAAAAGGAGCGTAAAGCAAGGTCTGCAAAGATGGTTGTAAAAGAGATAAGGCTCGGACCACAGACGGATGACCATGACTTTGATTTTAAATTAAAACACGCTCAACGCTTTTTGTCTGAGGGAAGTAAGGTTAAGGTTGAGGTGTTTTTTAAGGGAAGAACTATAGTGTACAAAGAGCAAGGAGAGGAAAAGTTGTTGAAGTTTGCGGATGCGCTCTTGGATTATGGAAAACCGGAAATGATGCCGAAATTGGAAGGCAAAAAGATGATGATGATAATAACACCTGTGAAGAAAAATAAATAAAACATACAAAAGGGAGTTTTGTTTTCTTGCAAAACTCCCTTGTTTTTTATACAAGTAGTCTAAAAAAAAGAGACATTTTTTGTTGTCGTTTGATTGGAGCAATAGCTAACCGAGGCTTTCTGTCATTGTTTTTATAGGTAATAAGATAACTACTTATTTTATTGTTATATATTTTTTGTAACTTTGCAAAAAATACTTAACCGTATGAAACTCTATACGCAATCGGTAGTAAAAAAATATAAAAAAAGAGTTGTAGTTAATGATGTTTCCATAGAGGTAAATCAGGGGGAGATAGTCGGGCTTTTGGGTCCCAACGGAGCAGGTAAAACCACTACTTTTTATATGATAGTGGGTATGATACAACCTTTTTCAGGCAAAGTATTTTTGGACCAAACAGACCTAACGGATATGCCCATGTATAAACGGGCACAGAATGGCATAGGATATTTGCCACAAGAGGCCTCCGTTTTTAGAAATCTTAGTGTTGAGGATAATATTATGGCCACCTTGGAGTTTCAACCCTATGCACCCAAACAGAGGATAGAGAAAATGGAGAATCTCCTAAATGAATTTTCTTTACAAAAAATAAGAAAAAACAAAGGTAATCAGCTTTCGGGAGGTGAAAGGAGACGAACAGAGATAGCAAGAGCTTTGGCTTCCGACCCAAAGTTTATACTTTTGGACGAACCTTTTGCGGGTGTAGACCCCATAGCCGTACAAGATATACAAACAATAGTGTCCGCTCTAAAAAATAAAAATATAGGAGTTCTGATAACTGACCACAATGTTCATGAGACTCTGAGTATCACGGATAGAGCTTATTTGTTAATAGAAGGGGTGGTTTTCAAGGCCGGCTCGCCAAGGGAGTTGGCTTCGGACCCTGAGGTTAGAAGGAAATATTTGGGAGACAACTTTGAATTAAGATAAACAATGCTCGTTATTTACACGGATAAACATAGCAACAGATTGGGGTATACGCTTAGTTTTATTTTTAAAGACGTTTTAAAAATAGACTATATGGTAACCCTAAACAAGGATACCTTCATTGCCGAAAAAGGAATAAAATTATCATATAGCGAACAGGCAATATATGACGAATTACACATAACAAGAACAAATCTTTTATTTGAAACCGATATTATAAATTGGGATTTAAATTATTTTGAAAAAGAAGGTATTCCTTATTTATTTAAGAGTTACGGCAAAGAAGATTTTTTGGATTTTGATGTTTTTGCCGCCGTGTTTTATATGATTTCAAGGTATGAAGAATATCTGCCGTTCATCGCCGATAAACATGGGAGATTTTCTGCCGAAGAATCTTTGGCTTTTGAGTACAATTTTTTGGAAAAGCCTGTGGTAGACATCTGGATAAACAAATTCAAAGACAAAATATTGGAAAAATACCCTGAGGAGATTTTTTTGCAAAATAAATTTTCCTTTATAAATACCATAGACGTAGATATGGCTTATTATTATAGAGGTAAAGGTTTATATAGGAGTGTGGGAGGTTTTATTAGAGATGTTGTAAAAGGTGACTTTTATTCTTGTTGGGAAAGAATAAAAGTAGTTTTTTTTCATAAACAAGACCCTTACGATTGCTTTGCTTTCTTACAATGCGCTATAAGCAAAAATGAATTAAAAACATTGATATTTTATTTGATAGCTTCTTGTTCCGATTATGATAAAGGTATCTCTCCTTACTGTACAAAATTTCAGTTGTCAATAAAAGATATGGCTGATTATACTGATATAGGAATACATCCTTCTTATTATGTGTGTGATGAGTTGGAAAGATTACCCCTTCAAATACAACTGTTGAAGAACATAGTACACAAGAATATAACGGATTCAAGATTTCATTATTTAAGATTTCACTTGCCCGATTCTTATAATTGTTTAATAGAAAACGGAATAATTGAAGATTATTCTATGGGCTATTCGGATAGAGTGGGCTTTAGAGCCGGAACTTGCCATTCTTTTCAATTTTATGATTTGGAAAGGGATTGCGAAACCAAACTCAGAATACATCCTTTTGTTTTTATGGACACGGCCCTAAAAAATTCTCTACATCTGTCTCCGACTCAGGCTACGGAAAAAATTAAAATGATAGTAGATGAGGTATATAGGGTTGGCGGAGAATTAATTAGTATTTGGCACAATGAGTCTTTGTCCGATTACAAGGAGTGGAAGGGCTGGAGAAAAGTTTATGAAAAACAAATAGAGTATATAAAAAAATTAAATCACTAAATAAAATGAAAGTATTGACGGGAGTTGCAGGTTTTATAGGCAGTTGTATGCTTACCAAACTTAACAACGAGGGCATAAGGGACGTAATCATAGTAGACGATTTTGGCAGACAAGACAGAGAGGCAAATTATGAAAATAAACAATATTCCCAAGCTATTGACAGAAAGGATTTTTTGCAATGGTTTGAGCAACACCCAGAGCAAGTAGATTTTGTTGTACACCTTGGCGCAAGAAGTGATACTACAGAAAAGGATTGGGCTACGTTTTTGGAACTCAATTTAAATTATTCCAAATCTCTTTGGCGGATTTGTACCTCGGGTAATATTCCTTTTATTTACGCTTCTTCGGCTGCAACTTATGGAAACGGAGAAAGTGGCTATGAGGACGATTTACAAAATATATCACAGCTAAAACCGCTGAATCTTTATGGCAAAAGCAAACAAGAATTTGACCTTTGGCAATTGAAACAAGAAAAAAAACCTCCGTTTTGGGCAGGGTTAAAATTTTTTAATGTATACGGTCCGAACGAATACCATAAACAAAGAATGGCTTCTGTGGTTATGCACGCTTATTATCAAATAATGCAAAAGGGAGAGGTCTCTTTGTTTAAATCTCATAAAGACGGAATAAAAGATGGGGAGCAACTAAGAGATTTTGTTTATGTAAAAGACGTTGTAGAGGTTATTTATTTTCTTATGACAAATAAACCGCAAAGCGATATATACAATGTTGGAACAGGTAGGGCGAGAAGTTTTTACGATTTGGTGAAAAATATTTTCATATCACTCAATAAAGAAGTTAGCATAAATTTTATTCCTATGCCTGAGGATATAAGACAAAAATATCAATATTATACTTGCGCAAATATAAACAAATTGCGAAGCGTTGGCTATAAGAAAGATTTTGTCGGCATAGAAGAGGGTGTAAAAGATTATGTTTTAAACTATCTGAAAGAACATAATTATTTTTAATAAAAACATGTTAATTTATGAATTATAAGGTAAAACTACACGATATAAAGGCTTTTATTTTTGATTATGACGGAGTTATTTCGGACGGTATGATATATGCTACGGGAGATAATCTTTTGATAAGGAGTGGAAATGTAAAAGATGGGTATGCAATACAACATGCACTAAAATCCGGATATAAAATAGCGGTTATTTCCGGTGGCAACGGCATAAGTATTGAGCAAAGGTTAAGAATGTTGGGAATAGAGGATGTTTTCTTGGGAGCAAAAGGGAAGTTGTCTGTATACAAAAACTATTTGGAATGTAACCGTTTAACACAAAAAAACGTACTCTATATGGGGGATGACATACCGGATTATGATATTATGTTGAACTCCGGCGTGGCAACTTGCCCCTCCAATGCAGCAGAAGAAATCAAACAAGTTGCGGATTACATCTCGGACAAGAAAGGCGGAGAGGGCTGTGTGAGAGATGTCATAGAACAAGTCCTAAGATTACAGGGACAATGGTTTAACGAAAAAGCAAGAGAGTGGTAAAATCATTTAATATTAAAATCTTAGCAATAATAATTTCTTTATTTGTCTGTATTTCCTTGTTTGCTCAGACAAAGAAAACGCTTAGCATTAAGGCAACTTACTATCACGATAGATTTGAAAACAAATATACCTCCAGCGGAGAAAAATTTTCTCAAAAACTTTACACCGCCGCACACAGAGCCTTGCCTTTTAATACAGTAGTAAGAGTTACCAATCCTAAAACTTCTCGCTCCATACTTGTGAGAATCAATGACAGGTGTGCACGTGACGGTGTTATAGACTTGTCCAAAAATGCCGCAAGAAAAATAGACTTGCTTGCCGCAGGCGTAGCTACCGTAAAAATGGAGATTCTAACGGAGGAATACCTACAACTATGGGCACAACAAGAGGAGTTGTTTGCCATGTTTGATGCTACAAATATGAACGAAGAGTATAGGACGCATTACATGGATTCTTTGTATAAGAGTTTGGGAAATAAAGTCATATTAGATACGGTGTATTATATAAAATTGCTAACCGTAGATAGCGAAAAAGAGGCAATGAAAATACTTTCCTCTCTGACGGAAGAATACAAACAACAAAGCAAATGTGAAAAAGTATATAATGAAACATTCTATAATATTTTGATAGGTCCGTTTGCTAGTAAAGAAGTTGCAACGTTAAATTTAATAAAATTAAGAAGACGGTACAATTCTGCACATATAATAAAAAATAAAAACAATAATAATACATAACTTATTGAAAAATAGATTGTAATAAAGACAATGAAATACTATATGTAAAAAAAATACAAAAAACTGATAAATAAATTTTCTTTGTTAGAAAAAAAAATATACTTTTGCATTTGTTTCTGTTATACTTATAAAGTTTTATGACGGAAAAACATGGGACCATTTTTAGTTTATGAATAGAGTAAATAATGCATATATAATAATATATTTTTTTATTGTATTTTTCTTAATAGGTTTTAGTAGTGTTTATGCACAACAGGAGCCTCAGTTTACGCAATATATGTTTAATAGGCTTTCCTATAATCCCGCATACGCCGGAAGTAATGGCGCTATGTGTGTTACCGCTTTTTATCGTAATCAATGGATGGGGCTTTCTCTTACCGACCCAAACGGACAGGGTACGGGGGCATCTGCCGGAGAAACTATGAACATATCTTTTGATATGCCTGTTCGTTTTTTGCATGGAGGAATAGGGGCAACTATTATTTCGGACAAAATAGGCTTTTGGAACAATATTCATGCCAAAATAGATTATGCGTTTAGAATACAATTACCTACGGGTAATTTGTCTATAGGCGTAGAGGCTCAATTATTCAATTCAAGTTTGGATGCAGGCAAACTCATAGGTGCCGACCAATTTGATGAGAATGATAATGTAGGACAAACCAATGACCCGTTAATACAGCAATCCAAAACTGACGATATGCTTTTTGATTTGGGTGCCGGTATCTACTATCAAATTCCCGGTAAATTATATTTGGGTTTTGCCGCAAGTAAATTAATGCAAACCCCAAGTGATAAACTACATTGGAACAACAGAAGATTCTACTACATATTGGCAGGTTATGAATGGACATTACCAAGTTATCCTTCCATAAGAATTTTGCCCTCCACTTTGGTTAAAACAGATTTTTCTTCGGCAAATGCTTATCAAGTGGATGCTACTCTTTTGGCAGAATACGAGCACAGATTTTGGGGAGGTCTCTCTTATAGGGTGCAGGATGCTATTATGATACTCGCAGGTTTTTCTTTCAAAGACTTTAAAGTGGGTATGTCTTACGATATTCCGACCTCGAGAATCTCAACTCAGGCTTCCGGTTCTTTTGAGGTTTTTGCAAGGTATTGCTTCAAGATAGAGAATCCTCCGAATCCGCCTACCATTTATAGAAATACCATAAAAATGTAGTGATTCAAAGACAATAAAAAATTGTGTTTTATTTCAAATAATGATAAAAAATGAAACAAAAACATAAATTTAACGTAAAACAACACTGAAGAATTTTTAAAAATAAACATAAAATGAAAAAGTTAGTTCTGTTATTATTGACCGCTATTGTGATGTTTGGCTGTGGTAGTTCGGATAAGGGAGAACTTATAGGAGTACAAGACAGACCGACCGTTTTGGATATGCAACCGTATGGCATGGTGGATGTTCCTCAGGGAAGTTTTACAATGGGAAGTGCGGACGAGGATGTCTATCATTCATACAAATATGAACCTAAAACCGTTCAGGTTCAG
The DNA here is from genome assembly GCA_963540815.1 of uncultured Bacteroidales bacterium. GTDB lineage: Bacteria > Bacteroidota > Bacteroidia > Bacteroidales > P3 > Scybalousia_A. Next base: position 53,502 of record CAUTQY010000004.1, on the reverse strand, counting down.
TCGTTTTGGATGGACGAGACAGAGATAACAAACAACGAATACAGACAATTTGTTTATTGGGTGAGGGATTCCATTGCTTATAGGTTATTGGGTGAGGTCTCTCCCGAAACGTATTTGATAGAAGCCGACCAATGGGGGCAGGATTTGGAGACACCTATGATAAATTGGAAGGCAAAAATAAATTGGAATAGTAAAAACGAGGACGAGAGAGAGGCTTTGTCTGAATTGTACATAAAACAAGATGAACGTTTTTACGGTAAGTCTCAGTTGGACGCTGCAAAGATGATATACCAATATTCATGGATAGATTACCACGCCGCTGCTCAGAAAGATTTTTCTGCCGAACAGGCAAATGTAGAGTTTAGAGGCTCTCAGTTCAATAATCGTCCAGAGTCTTTGGCAGGTGGTAGAAAACGTCTGACTACAACGGAAAGAATAAACATCTATCCGGATACTCTCTGCTGGATACACGATTTTGCTTATTCCTATAACGATGCCGCAACTCGTTCGTATTTTGACCACCCACGTTATGACCATTACCCTGTTGTAGGTGTAAGTTATGTTCAAGCTAAGGCCTTTTCCGTATGGAGAACCTTGCAAATGAATAACTATTTGGAAAATTCCGACTATGCTCGCTACGAAGATTTTCGTTTGCCTACCGAGGCAGAGTGGGAATATGCAGCAAGAGGCGGAGTAGACGGTTCTCCTTACCCTTGGGGCGGTCCGTATGTGAATAACGGAAGAGGTTGTTTTCTTGCCAACTACAAACCTCTTAGAGGCTCCTATGACGGCGACGGAGGCGCAACCACGGTTGTTGTGGCACACTATGCTCCAAACGATTTTGGTTTGTATGATATGGCAGGTAATGTTGCCGAGTGGTGTGAGGATGCTTTTGATGAATCTACGTATAACTTTGCTCATGACCTTAATCAGTACAACGTATATCGTGCAGCGGACGATGAAGACCAAATAATGAAAAGAAAAGTTGTTCGCGGAGGTTCTTGGAAGGATGGCAAGCACTTTATACAAACAGCAACTCGTAGTTACGAATATCAAGATTCCGGTAAGAGTTACATAGGATTCCGCTGCGTTCAATCTTATTTGGGACGTGTTCGTGGAGACAATCCAAAGACTTCTTCAAATGTATATCGTTTATAATTAGAGTTCTGTTTAATGAAATAGATAGAGGGTAAGTTTTTCCATCGGGGGGACTTACCCTTGTTTTTAGCAAAATTGCTTACCTTCGCAAAGCGATTTTCTAATCATTCATGATTGGGAGAGGAGTAAAGAAAAATATTGAAAAAACGGAGGAGATTTACAAACATGTAAAATCCAAAAAGAGAGTGTCAGATTACGGTGAAGTTTTCACTGCTCAAAAGGAGGTTAATGCAATGTTATATCTCGTTGAAGATGAGACGGAGCGTATGAAGGCTACTTTTGGGGAACCGGCATGCGGAGCAGGTGATTTCCTTATAGAAATTTTGCGTAGAAAGGTGGAGATTGTAAGAAAACAAACAAAACACAACTATACATTATCTTACGCTATACAATGCAAGCCGTAGCCTCGTTGTATAGTATTGAAATATTAAAAGATAACCTTGAGGCATGTCGGCAAAGGTTGTCCGATTTTGTAGAACGGATATACACTGCCGAATTCAAAAAAGAAATCTCAAACATAGAAAACAACAACTCCTCCATTCATAAAGATTTTCTTGAATCAACACACTAGCTTTTGGAAAAAGAATATAGTTTGGGGTGACGCTTTGACTTATCAAATGGTGGAAAATAAACCTAAACCCATTATTTTTTCCGAACGGCGTTTTATGGATAACGGCACGGCTTGTTAGGTAAGTCGTAAGGATTTTGAAGGGTAGCATTTTATACTCATAGCAATAACGATAATATCAAAGAATATGACAAGAAACTTCCCATTGTTTGCTTCGGCTCTTTTCAGAATTATTTGGGTATTGATGCTACAGGAGGTATTAAGTCCAAAAATGAATGGGTATACAAAACTTTTTGGGATTTGACTATTTTGGACGAATATCATTTTGGTGCGCGGAATGATAGAAGTAAAAACTTGTTGGATATTGGTTATAATGAAAGCAAGAGGGAAATAGAGAAACAAAATTATATCTTGTAGCAAGAGGGTTATGAGGTAGAGTTTGGCAAAAGTTTTGTTGAGAATATACAATAAATAAAGTAGGGGGGGGACGGATTTTGATTTGTTTTTAGGAAAAAGACATCCATACTCAAAAAATGAATATAAAGGAACAAAATACCCATTTTTTGGTATTGTGTGTGTTTTTCTAAGTATCTACCTTTGCAAATCAAAATTTTTAGTAGTTAATAACCAATAATAAATAGCAAATAATGAAAAGAAAATTTATTTTACTAACCCTGTTTTTGTCCTTTGTTTTTGTGGGCGGATACGGGCAAAATACCCTAAATGAAAACTTTGATGCCTCCAATACTTTGCCAAGCAATTGGAGTTTTATTTTGGACGGACAACAAGCGACGGAGAATGAATTGGGGGTAGAAATTTGGATAGATGATTTTGATGAGGGTTATCATTCCGGTAAAGCGTTGAGTTTAAACAATTCTGCGTGGATATTTTTCCAAGAATGTGCGGACGAAAATGCAAAAATATGGTTGATAACTCCAAAACTTAGAGTAACCTCGGATACAAGTTCTTTTGTTTTTAATATGTATGTGGATAACCATTTGACAAACATGGGTACGTTTAATGTTTATGTTTCTACGGGCGGGAATGCCAAAGAAGATTTTAACACCACGTCCGTATTATCCATGGAAACGGCGGAGATGCTCAGTGGCTTTGAGGAGTATGAAATAGATTTGTCCGCATATCAAGGACAGGAAATTTACATTGCTTTGGTCTTTGCCGACCCTGACGCATACACGTACTTTTTTATAGATGATGTAACGGGTCCCGAATTGGTAGAAGAGGATGACGGTTGTACAAAATTATCTTCTTTGCCTTTCAGTGAAAACTTCAACAATTGGGAATGGGCTACCATAGCAGAATGCTGGAAATGGATAGGTTACGATTTCTATCAAGGCATGTACTATCCTTGCACCTTAGTCAATAGTGATGTGGACGGAACAAATTGGCTTGCCTTTTTGGGCGTGGAAGGAACGGAAAACATGGTGGTATCTTTGCCAAAACTTGCCGATAATATTAATATCAACGCTTTAAAATTGAATATGGATGTAACTTCCCTTTACGAAGGGGGGAAACTTGTCGTTGGGGTTATGACTAATGCCGAGGATATAAATACTTTTATAGCCGTAGATACCATCGCTCCGGCGACAACACATACATGGGATAGTGTTGAGGTCAATTTTTCTCAATACACGGGTACGGGCAGATATATATCTTTGCGTGCGGGAAACCCTTACTCTACCGGTCAGGTTTTTATGGGAGTGGACAATCTTATTTTGGACTATGCTCTGAATAATAATGCCGTTTATGATACCGTAACGGAGAGTATTTGCCGAGGAGATACTTATTCTTTTGCTGGAGAAGATAGAACGGAGGCGGGAGTTTATTTTGATACTCTAAGCCAGGTAGGAGATAGTTTGCAGATACAAGTACTTATTCTTACGGTAAATCCTACTTATTCCATAACAATAGATACTACCATTAACGAAGGACAAACATATACGGAAAACGGATTTAACGAAAATCAGGCAGGTATTTATACTCTTACTCTTCAAACAATAAACGGTTGCGATAGTACGGTAACATTAAATCTTAACGTAGAGTCTGTTCCTTGTGTAGATAGAGATACCGTTATTCAGGCAAGTATCTGTGAGGGAGAAAATTTTGCTTTTAATGATACCTCGTATGCTCAAGCCGGGACATATTACACTCATTTGCAAACTTGGAACGGTTGTGATAGCACGATTACCCTTAATCTGTCCGTCAATCCTTCATATTCTCTAACCATAGATACTACCATTAACGAAGGACAAACATATACGGAAAACGGATTTAACGAAAATCAAGCAGGTACTTATACTCTTACGCTTCAAACAATAAACGGTTGCGATAGTACGATAACTCTAAATCTTAACATAAATTCTTCCTTAGCGGAAGTTGCCAACAATTTGGTTTTTGAAATATACCCTAACCCTGCAAAAGAAAAGTTGTATGTTAATCTGCATAATGCGGATAATAGAAAGGTTGTAACTATTACAAACATAAACGGAGTTCCGGTTTACCAAAATACCGGTATTAAAGAAAATCTTGTTGAAATAAATCTTAAAGACTTTGAAAGCGGAGTTTACTTTGTGAGAATAGACAATGAGATTAAAAAACTTATAATAGAAAAATAGACGATAATTAATGTTTAAACCAAAAGGACACAAACGAGTTTGCGTCCTTTTTTCATTTGTGAAAATATTATTAATAATTTACATGTCCGTTATTTTGAATTCCACCCTACGATTTTTGGCTCTTCCTTCTTCGGTTTTGTTGTCGGCTATTGGTTGTTTTGCTCCGTATCCTTTATATTTTAAACGTTTTTTATCAACACCGGCAAGTATCAAATAATCATACACAGCCTTTGCCCTATTCAAAGAAAGTTCCATATTGTATTTATCTTTACCCTTATTATCCGTATGTCCGGATAATTCTATTTTCATATTCGGTTTTTTATTCAATAGATTTATCAGATTATGCAATTCTGCGTAACTTTGTGGTAGGAGTATGCTTTTGTCAAATTCAAAAAATATATTTTCCAGCACAATTACACTACCGACAGAATAGGAGAGAGTATCTTGGGTTTGGGTAATACTTACTCCGCCTTTTTGTTTTGCTTTGCCACAAGTTACACAATACAATTCCACATCGTCTATATAATAATAAGCGCCGGGCAATATGTTTCTAAGACCAAAAGGGTAAACCACATTACTTTGTTCTGCGGGGTAGAAATTACCTATTGTTAGAAACTTTTCTCCGCCTTCGGCTATAAAATCTCCCTCTATAAGTATCCAATTAACCGTATCGGTTAGCGGACGAAAAAAAGGGTTAACTACTTGAGGTTTATAAAAAGTGGAGATGTTACGTTTTATACCATTGGTCTCATGTTTTGTAGAATTATTAACAAGCATTCCTCTTGTTGTGTCACTAAGCATTTGTTTGGTAAAAAGTCCTCCTATTGTGGCTACTGCTTGCGGAGAATATTCGCTGAGACTTACCCAAAAACTCAAATGATATTGCTCTCCTTTTTGCAACTTTTCTTTTAATTCCGTTTCTATATACTCCCTATAATCCGTTAAGGAACAATAAATTCCCACCATACTTCCCCCCGTACGCGGCATTTGTATGCCAAGTTTGTTATTGGGTACGTGGCATTGCTTACCACCGCAATTATTGTAATAATCCGATGAACCGGAAGAGGGTTGCCACCAAGCCTTAGGCTCATCCATATAGCCATAAGGGTCTATGCGTTTGGGACAAGAGGAATGCTCTTCAAAAGATGGGTTGTAAATAAGGTTGCTATCATTATCAAAATACGGATTTTGTGCAATGGAACACAAACAAACAACACTTAAAGCAAATATTATTATAATTCTCATCTTTATAAAATATTATCAAAGTCTATTTTTGCTTCCTGTTTTCCGTCAATATCCAACCAAAAAACATTAGACATTTTATTAAACCAAGTCATTTGCCGTTTGGCATATTGTCGCGTATGTATTTTTATTTGCTCTATTGCCTCGTTAAAAGATATTCTATTATCCAAGTATTTGAATATTTCTTTGTATCCGACAGTGTTTAAAGCAATTAAATCCCTATACTCTTGTAAAACTTTAACTTCCGATACCAGGCCCTCCTCAATCATAATATCAACACGCTTATTGATTCTATTCTGCAAATCTTCTTTATTGCGCCTAAGTCCGATTATTTTTATGTCAAAATCTCTTTCTACCTTGTTATTTTTTCTGAAAAAGGAAAAGGTTTGAGAACTTTCCCAACACACCTCCAAGGCTCTCTGCAAACGGCGAGGATTTTGTATATCAACTTCTTTGTAATAATCCGGGTCACATTTTTTTAACTCTCTTTGCAAGGCAATTAAGCCCTCTGTTTTCAATAGTTGAGACACTTTTTCTCTTGTTTTGTCGGATATGTCGGGCATATTGTCAATTCCTTTCACTATTGCGTCTATGTACAGACCGCTACCACCAACCGTTACAAGAGTTTTGCGTTTTTCAAACAAAGAGTTTATTATTTGCAAAGCCTCTGTTTCATAACGCGCAACACTATATTTTTCTCTTACCGACCAACTTGCAATTAAATGATGCTTAACTCTTTGCAACTCGGATAGAGTAGGACGGGCAACTCCTATATTCATTTCTCTGAAAATTTGCCTCGAATCTGCAGAAATTATTTCCGTTTTAAGATATTCTGCCATCTCTATTGCAAATGAAGTTTTTCCGCTTGCCGTAGGACCTATTATTATGTATAGTGTTTTATTTTTCATTCTTATGAGAAAAACGGAAACGTATGACGTTTTATTGTTATTGTTATGTTGGCACAATTTTTGATATGTTTTTCAACTATAAAAATTATATGTATGAAAAGTATATTTAAGGCATTGCGGTTGATTGTTTTGTTGGGGCTGAACTCTTTTAATATTATGGCTCAAGAATTTACATTGGATTCTTGCAGAAATATGGCTTTGAGACATAACAAATCAAGTCTTATTTCCGAGCAAACACTTAACGCCGCAATCAGTATGCGCAAGGCTGCGTTTACTCAATTTTTGCCAAACTTCAACGCAACGGGTACTTATATGTATAATACACGCGGAGATGAAATGTCGGTATTATCGGAGGACGCTGCTTTGCCGGTAGGAAGTTTGGGAGCAGACGGCAAATTTACATACACAATAGAGGATATCAAAACAATGGATTACGGCGGTGTGACCGTTCCTATAAATTCCTCCGGGCAGCCTACAACAAACCCCAAAGAATTTGTTCCCAAGCATGTAGCCTATCTTCCCAAAGATGCCTTAACTTTTGATATGACACATATTTTTGTTGCCGGTATAGGTTTTACTCAGCCTATTTTTATGGGAGGCAAAATATTGGAACTTTACAAAATGAGCCGGTATGCCGAAAATATCGCCAAAATAAAATATGATAACGATAATATTAATGTTTTGATACAGGTAGACGAAGCCTTTTGGAGAGTGGTTTCCTTGCAAAAAAAACAAGAACTTGCCCAAGAATACAACAATCTTTTGCAAAAAACATATAGCGATATGGAACAGTTGTTTAATGAGGGTATGGTTACCAATGCGGAGTTGTTGAAGGTTAGGGTTAAGCTAAACGAAAGCGATATGACTCTGACAAAGGCCGAAAACGGGTTAAGACTTGCAAAAATGTATTTGAATCAAATTTGCGGTTTGGATTTCAACTATGATTACACACTAACATATAATGAAAATAATTCTTTTTTTGACATTGTTCGCAACGATTCCATAAAACAAGACATTGCACAAAGACCGGAGGCTATGATTTTGGAACAAAGTGTAAAGATAGCCAAAAGTGAGTTGAATATTGCACGTTCGCGTTTTATGCCAAATATTGTAGCGCAAGCAAATTACATTGTTTCAAACCCAAGTTTATTTAACGGTTTTGACAAAAGTTTTAAGGGAAGTTTTGTTGTCGGGGTAGGAGTTAGCATACCTATTTTTCATTTTGGCGAAAGAATACACACTCTTAACGCTGCAAAGCACAAATTGAGAATTGCGCAACTTACACAAGAAGAGGCCATGGAAAAAATGGAACTGCAAGCCAATATGAAGCGAAACTCAAGAAACGAAGCCGTTAAACAAAATCTTATTGCAAAAAACAATATGGAACATGCTGAGGAAAATTTGCGTCAGGCTCAGTTAGGTTTTGAAGAAGGCGTTATTTCCACTTCCGACCTTATGGCTGCGCAAACCTCTTGGGTTTCTGCCAAAAGCGAATTGATAGACGCAGATATAAATTTGATGCTCACAGACCTTTATCTAAATCAAAGTTTGGGTAAAATACAAAGTCCTATAATTAACAGATAACAAACAAAATAGAATAAGCGGATATGGAAAACTTAAATAATAATGATGTAGAAATCAAAAGAAACAGAATTATAAAAACAAGGGAAAACAAAACCCTGGTAACGTCTTTTATTATATTGCTTGCCTGTGTTGCCGTTGTGGCTGTGATAGGGTATTTTATACTTGCACCCGATGAGTTGATTTTGCAAGGAGAGGTAGAGGCAACAGAGGTTAGAGTTTCGGGAAAAGTTCCCGGTAGAGTATTGGAATTAAAGGTTAGAGAAGGGGATAAGGTAGAAAAAGGACAATTATTGGTTTTTATAGATTCTCCGGAAATAGACGCCAAAACGGTACAAGCCATGGCAGCCGAAAATGCCGCTAAGGCTTTGAGTGACAAGGCTAACAAAGGCACACGAAAGGAGACCATAGAGGCAGCCAAACAACAATACGAAGCAGCCAAGGCTATGGCTGAGGTTACTCAAAAGAGTTATCGGAGAGTAAAAAATTTGCACGAAAAAGGTGTTATTGCCTCGCAGCAATTTGATGAGGTAGAGGCAAAATACAAAGCCGCTCTTGCTCAGGAAAAAGCCGCTCTAAGTCAGTATAATATGGCTTTAAACGGTGCTCAACAAGAAGACAAAAATGCCGCATCTGCCCAGGTAAACAGAGCAAAAGGAGCTTTGATGGAGGTAAATTCCTACAAGGACGAAACTCGTTTGTGGGCGCCAATAACGGGCGAAGTGGTTGAAATTTATCCTAAGGTGGGAGAACTCGTAGGTACAGGCTCTCCTATTATGAGCATTGTAGATTTAAATGATGTTTGGGTAACTTTCAATATTAGAGAAGATTTGTTAAGCAAGATAAAGATGGGTACGGTTCTTACGGCTAAAATACCTGCCATGAATAACAAAGAAATTAAACTGAAAGTTAATTATATAAAGGCTATGGCTTCTTACGCTACTTGGAAGGCTACAAAAATAACCGACGAATATGATACCAAAACATTTGAAGTAAGAGCAGTTCCGATAGAGAAAATAAACGGTTTGCGTCCGGGTATGAGTATTATTGTCAATTGGACAAAGATGAAATAATTTTGTAGTATTTTATCAAAAATACTACGAATAACAACTTCAAAATCAAATGAAAACAGGATTTTTACAAGTCATCAAAAGAGAGTTAAACAGAATGATTTCTCGTCCTATCTATCTTATGATGACCGTGGTCATTCCCGCTTTGGTAATAGTATTCTTTGCAACTTTTTTCAATCAAGGAGTGCCAAACCAAATGCCCATTGCTGTTGTTGATTTTGATAATTCTTCGCTGTCCAGGACAATAACACGAAGCATGTCGGCGGGGCAGATGTGTAAAATAAAATATAAACTCTCCTCTTACGAAAGTGCCAAAATCAAGATGCAGGAAGGAGAGATATATGCTTTTGTGGTTATTCCTCGCAATTTTTCAAAAGATGTTTATAAGGGTAGGACACCATACATTAATTTTTATACCGAGTATGCGCATTATTTGGGTTCTTCTCTTATAATGAAAGAATTAAACACAACTCTAACAACTATCGCCTTAGGTATAGACCTCAAAATGCGACTAATGAAAGGAGAAAACTCCATACGTGCTACTGCGCAAGTTAACCCTATTTCCAACGATAATCACATTATTGCAAACCCATTGCTGAACTATGCCCTGTATCTTACCCCTATAATTATGCCGGGTATCATCTGCGTTATGGCTATGATTTGTGCCATTTATGTTGTAGGTATAGAATTAAAAAACGGTTCGTCACGCAGATGGCTTGCAGTTTCAAACAGGAATATATTCAATGCTATGAGTGCCAAATTATTGCCTTATACTTTGTTATACACGATTATGATAATACTTAGCGAGATTGTAATGGAAAAATTTATGGGATTTCCCAGCGAAGGCAACTCTGTAATAATGTACCTTGGTGCAATGTTTACCGTTATTTCCTATCAGGCTATGGGACTTTTGATTTTGGGAATATTTCCCTCCATGCGTACGGCTTTGAGCTTATCGGCTTTTTATGGTGTTATGTCTTTCACTCTTACCGGCTTTACCTATCCGAACGAAGCAATGTTGCCTGCTGTCCAACCTTTCACTTTTATTTATCCACTCAGACAATACTACCAACTCTATTGCAACGTGCAAATAAACGGATTGCCTTTTTCGGAAAATTTGCTACCTTTTGCTTTTTTGATGGTATTTTGGCTTGTTCCTTTCCTTGTTATAAAAAGAATAAAGACTGTTGCCATAAAACTTGACTACGAAAGAGACTAAAAAACACTATGTATTAAAGTACAATAAAATAGATTTATAAGAAGGATGAAAGTAAATTTAAATTTCGGTAATATAAAAAAGGCTTTTAAAGAAAATCGTATGGCTTGGTTGGATATGTTTTATATTCTTCGCAAAGAGTTGTACGGTATATTTACGGACGCCGGAGTTATAATAATATTTTTTATTGCTACTTTGGTTTATCCTTTGGCTGTTTGTTTTATCTACAATAAGGAGGCTTTGCGAGATGCCCCTATAGCCATAGTGGATAATTCAAAATCTTCTATGAGTAGAAAATACGTTCGTATGATAGATGCTACTCCCGAAGTAAAGGTTGCCTATGAATGTGCTTCCGTAGAGGAGGCTAAGGATTTGCAAAGACACGGAAAAGTTCATGGAATAATCAACATACCAAAAACATTTTCAAAAGATATTAATAGCGGAAAACAAACACATGTAAATATTTTTGCCGACGTATCGTCCTTTTTCTGGTATAGGAATCTCTCTGTTGCAAGTTCATATGTTAGCAGGACTATGGGATATGAGATTGAGGCAACAGGACTTATATCGCAAGGTTCTACATACGATGATGCAGTGCGGGGTATAAGAAAATTTATTCCTCAAGAGACTATTTTGTACAACCCGGGAGGTTACCCTTCATTTATAACGCCCATTGTTTTGATTATTCTTATTCAACAAACTATCTTGATGGGTATAGGAATGATGGCGGGAAAAACTACCGAGCGTAGCAAATGGAGGGATTTAACGCCAAACAATGTACATTATAGAGGTTTGTTTCGTGTTATTTTTGGTCGTGCTTTGGCAGTGTTTATAGTTTACATACCTATAAGCATATACTTACTTATAATGATTCCTCATATCTTTAATCTACCTGCCTTAATGTCTTCACCTTTGGAATTGTTTTGGTTTATTATTCCTTTCTTGTTTGCGAGCATATTTTTGGGTATGACAATCTCCACCTTGTTTTATCATAGAGAAAACGCAATTCCCGTTTATATCTTTATGTCCATACCCATACTTCTGATGAGTGGTTTTTCTTGGCCTCGTGAGGCTATGCCTGAGTTTTGGAAAATTTTTTCTTTTGTTTTTCCTTCCACTCTTGCCTCAAACAGTTTTATAAGAATGAACACCCTGGGAGCCTCTCTTGTGAATATAAGTACAGAACATTTTGCTCTTTGGATACAAGTTGCAGTTTACTTTATAAGCACTTTTGCAGCCTATCGTTTGAGACTTACAAGAAAAGTCAGACAAGAACGCAAAGCAGAGAGAGAAAGACTAAGAAAATTATTAGTCAAAAAGAGATTCTTTATTCCACTCAGAAAATAAAAACAACTAATTTTTATTGACGGTAGGTAACACCACCTATATGTTTTTTATTAACCTTGTTCTCCTTTTCCGTCATTGCGAGCAACTTTGTCGCGTGACAATCCACAAAAAATGTTACAAGCCCTCATTGCGAACCCTCAGCGTCTGTCCTTGCGAGCGAAAAGCGAAGCAATCTATTTCTTATTATAATTTTGCCTTTCTTTGTTTGCTTTCTGCCATTCCTTGATTCGATGATGAAAAAACGTAGTTTTTTCGGCAAAAAAAGGTAGTTTTTTGACTCAAAAAACTATGTTTTTTTGATAACGAATCGCTGTTTGGCAGAAAGCAAACAAAGGAAGGCAGAATTTTTATAAGGTATGGCAATATAAAAATCGTTATGGATTGCTTCGCTTTTCGCTCGCAAGGACGTAATTTGTGAGATTGCCACGAGTTTTGCAAAGTCTCGCAATGACGAAAAGGGAAGTGTGGGCAATAATGTATGGTTTGAGATTGTCAGACCTCAAAGCGAAGGTTTGTAATAACGGAGATTATGATATTAATTTTTTAACGGCTTTATTGATGATTCAACCACTTCTCTATTTTTTCTATTATAATATTTATTCGTTTGTCAAAACTCTCCCTCGTTGCGTATGCTATATGAGGCACACAGATACAATTTTTTGCCCGCAAAAGCGGATGATTTTCTTTTAAAGGAGGCTCATTTTCATAAACATCTATGGCTGCTCCTGCCAAAAGTCCGTTATTGAGGCAATAAGCCAAATCTTCACTATTGACCACTTTACCGCGTGAGGTATTTATCAAAATAGTGGAAGGTTTGCAAAGTTTTAGATTTTCTTTATTTATAAGGTTTTCCGTTTGAGAAGTTAGAGGTATGTGCAAAGAAATAACATCGCTTTGAGACATTAGAGTATTAAAATCAACATACTTTACGCCCTCCCTTTCCATAACAAGATTGCTACTGTGGGAATAAGCCAAAACATTGCAACCAAAGGCTTTTAACAGCAATGCCGTTCTCTTGCCTATTGCCCCCATACCTATAATGCCGACTGTTTTGCCGTACAACTCTCTTCCCAAGAAATTATTTCTTGTTCCACCGATTCTAATGTTGTTATTAAATTCGGAGATTTTTCTAAAAACGTCCAAAATCAAACCTATTGTAAGCTCGCTTACTGCTTCGGTAGCATAGCCGGAGGCATTAATAATTTCAATACCTTTTTGTTTGCAATAATCGGTATCCACATGGTCTATACCTGTAAAAGCAATTGCCAATAGTTTGAGATTGTGGCATTTTTCCAAAACTTCCTTTTTCAAAGGGATGTTGGAAACAATTGCAACATCGTTATCCGCTATCCTTTCTGTCAAACTTTGTGAATCTTCTTTCCTGTCATTATACACAGAAAAAGAGCATTCGTATTTTTCAAACAAAAGTTTTATTTCTTCAGCTTTTTCCCTATCAATACCTATTGGTTCTACGGCAACTATATTAAATTTGGTTTTCATTTTTTTTGTCCTTTCTTATTTTTAGAATCTCCAACCAAGTTTAAAATAAGAGGTTGACTCTTTTATGTTATTCATATATTTTGATAATCTATATTCTTCGGTATTTACACTGCCTAACGGCATCTTGTAATAAGCACCAAAAATAAGACGAGCAAATCTAAAACTGAAACCGAAATGCCAGCCCCATTTTTTTCTTTTAAAATAATCGAAAGATATTTCTTTTCCCTCAAGCTCGCCACTGAGCATGTAATCGTAATGAGCCCCCACTGAAATATCCAAACCCATAGCCGCTCTACCTCCTGTGGTTAAAACAAGAGATAGCGGAAAGGAAAGCACATTTGCCGAGTAGTTACCCTCGTGTCTTTTTGCAGTCAAATACTCATAATTTGCATCCAACTGCAAAGCCCAACACCCCGCAAATTGCCAACGATAAAACACACCGGCAGAAAAAGCGAAGGAGTTTTTACCTGTCATAGTTCCTTCACTGTATTTGTGTTGGTTACTTCCACAAGGCATAAGATGGATACCGAAATAACTCTTGTGTTTATATTGGTTGTTGAAAGCAGAGACTAACCACGGTTGTTCATTTTCAGAAGTTTCCATTTTTTCTTGATAGTCTTCTATCTTCAAATTTGCATTGTCAAAGGCTGTTATAACTTGTTGAATCTGAGTAGTTAGTTTATCCATCATGACATAATCCAAACTATCTGCAACATCCTCGTATTGGTAAAGGTAATTGTTGTTTGAAATGAAGTTAAAGGGTATTTTTGAATTTGGGTCGGAATAATTCAAATATACCTCGGAGTTTATCTCCAAATTATTTAAAACCAAAGCATTAACTATTTGAGTGGCTTTCTTTACCCTTGTAGATAATTGGTAATCTATATTATAAGCTTCTTCGTCATAATTGCCTAAGGAATCTTTTTCTTGGTAGCCCAAATTAGCCAAATCAAACCCTAATATTATATTATTATATTCCTTATTGAGATAATCGGCAAAAGGTGTTGTATTATCATTTTCACAAAAAAGGACTATTATTCCGCGTTTAAGATTTTGACTTTCTGTTTTGAAAATCTTTGCCAACTCCATAGCAATAGCAACGGAGGAGGCAGTACTATTGGCAGAATATTTTATTAATTCATAACCTTGTACGGTATCTACTCCCTTACCGGAATAGTCAGCCGTAATTATCAAATACTCATCTGTTTTGTTTTCCTTATTTGATTCTATCACCGTATAAAGAGTGTGATATTTGCCCGAATAATCAATCTCCTCAGATATTGTTTTCATACTATCGGCATCAATAAAAAAATCTTTGCATACAAGTCCGTACGCTTCAAGGTCTGTTTTTATATAATCAAAAGCCTTTTCCGCATACGGTGTTTGTGCCTTTCGTCCTTTTAATTCCTTGGAGGCAAGATAATAAACATGTTTCTTTAATTGTTCCTCTACTTGTGCATTGGTAACGAACACTACCCCGATAGCAAATAACAAGAATGTAAATATTCTTTTTTTCATATCGATTATGTTTTTGTAAATACGTTTGTTATTCCGGCTCCTGTTGACTAAGACAATGGAACGAACCCAATCCCCAAATAATATCGCTAGAGTCTATTCCTATTATTTGTCTGTCTTTGAAAACCTCTTCAAATGTATATATTGCCTTATCGTCTTGAGAACATCTGTATGTAGGCACTATTACTTTTTTGTTGCAAATATAAAAATTGGCATACGAGGCCGGCAAACGCTCTCCTTGATAATAAACCGCTTTTGGCATTTTAATTTCAACAATGTTAGGTTGTTTGCCGTCGGATAGTCTGAATGTTTTTAACAGTTTGAGATTGTTTTGCAAAATTTCGTAATTATCGTCATTTCTGTCCTCTTCTACCATGGTTATAAGGGTATCTTTATTTACAAAACGGGTCATATCATCGATATGTCCGTCGGTATCATCTCCTACAATACCGTCTTGCAACCAAATAATATTTTCAACGCCATAATAGTTGCATAGTTTGTTTTCTATTTCTTTTTGAGAAAGTTGCGGATTTCTATTTGGGTTTAGCAAACAAGATTTGGAGGTAATAAGGTCGCCTTTGCCGTTTACGTCTATACTTCCGCCCTCCATAACAATACCGGTATTGAAAACAGGCAAACCCAAGAGGTCTCCTATTTTTTGGGGAATCAAATTGTCCAAATCCGACTCGTACTTTCCTCCCCAAGCATTATACTCCCAATTAACCAAGGCTTTTTCTCCTTTTTGGTTGATAAGAAAACTAGGACCATGGTCTCTAATCCAAGCATCATTGGTTTCAAACAAATGGAAACGAATATTTTCCGTTTTTGTGTTATCTAGTCTTAATTGTTCTTCAATAAGGAGTTGTTTTTTTGTGTCATTAACATTTATGTGTACTTTCTCCGTTTCTGCCAACTCTTTGATAAACAAATTATAAGCAGGAAAAATACTTTCTATTTTGCCCGGCCAAGAGGCCTCTTTGTGCGGATAGGATAGCCAGGTTGCTTTATGTTTTTCCCATTCGGCAGGAAAACGAAAGCCTAATTGTTTGGGTGTTTGAGACTCCGATTGATACATTATTTAATATACTTTTTGGTTATATCCGAATAGGAATCTATTCTTCTGTCCCTGTAAAAAGGCCAATGTGTACGATAATGCTCCGTAAGATTGGTATCTATTTCCACTATTATATTTTCTTCTTCAAAGTGAGAAGCCTCGTAAAGTATAGTACCAAAAGGATTGCAAACAAAACTTCCTCCCCAAAATTGCATTTCTCCCTCTTTGCCCGTGCGATTTACCGAAACGGTATGTACTCCGTTTGCTATGGCATGGCTTCTTTGTATGGTTTGCCAAGCATAGTATTGCTCTTTGTTTGTTGTCTCGTCTTGTGAGCTTGCCCAACCAATAGCAGTAGGGTAGAAAATAATATCCGCTCCCTTTAAAGCCGTAAGACGCGAAGCCTCAGGGTACCATTGGTCCCAACAAATCAAAACTCCAATCTTACCGAATTTTGTTTCAAAAACTTGATAACCCAAATCGCCGGGAGTAAAATAAAACTTTTCGTAATAACCAGGGTCGTCCGGAATGTGCATTTTGCGATATTTTCCCAAGTATTTTCCGTCTGCATCCAAAACAGCTGTGGTATTATAATAAACTCCTGCCATTTGCCTTTCAAACAACGAAGAGACTATAACAACACCGTTCTCTTTTGCCAAATTGCCAAACATTTCCGTAGTCTTACCCGGTATTTGCTCTGCTAAGGCAAAACTGTCATGGTTTTCCGTTTCACAAAAATATAAGGAAGAAAACAACTCTTGCAAACAAACAATATTTGCTCCTTGTTTTGCAAGTTCTTCCACACTTCTTATGGCTTTTTTTATATTGACTTCTCTATCCTTTGTGCACGACATTTGCACAAGTCCGACCTTTATCTTCATTACCTTTGTTTATTTCCATTTATTCCGAATGCAAAGGTACGTTTTTTTTAAGGTCTTGGTTTGTTTTTTCTACAAAAAACAAGCACGATGACATATTGACGATTCGCCAAGGCTTTTGCAATATCTTGTGATAATTAGCTTGTCTTGTTATGGTTTGGACCGGACAAGGAGGACGGGGCAGAGAGGTAAGTAAAACTTTTTTTGTACTTTTGCAACACTTTTCATTGTATCAAAAGAGAAATTATGGAAGAGACAAACGCCAATCTTAACAATAAAGAGAATACGGAAAACCTACCCGTAGAAGAATCACACAACTCATACAGACAAATGACCTCCATTAGAGGTATGTACGAAAATTGGTTCTTAGACTATGCAAGTTATGTTATTTTGGAAAGAGCCGTGCCTCATCTTTACGACGGATTAAAACCCGTGCAACGCCGTATCCTTCATTCCATGAGAGAATTGGAGGACGGCAGATTCAACAAAGTGGCCAACATAGTAGGTAACACAATGAAATATCACCCGCACGGAGATTCTTCCATTTACGGCGCAACGGTACAACTCGGACAAAAGGAGACAATGATAGAGACACAGGGTAACTGGGGTAATATTATAACGGGAGACTCTGCTGCCGCACCTCGTTACATAGAAGCCCGCTTGAGTAAGTTTGCCCTTGAGGTTGCTTTTAATTATAAAACTACCACTTTTCACCCTTCTTATGATGGCAGAAATCAAGAACCGGATACTCTTCCCATAAAATTTCCCTTGCTTTTGGCACAAGGAGCCAAGGGTATAGCAGTAGGGTTGGCTTGCGAAATACTTCCGCATAATTTTAATGAATTGTTAGGGGCTTCCATTTCTATTTTGCAAAACAAACCCTTTGCCCTATATCCCGATTTTCAAACAGGGGGGCTTATAGACATAAGCAAATATAATGACGGAGTAAGGGGAGGAAAAATTCTTGTAAGGGCAAAAATGACCCAGGAAGATAAAAAAACTCTCGTTATAACCGAAATACCTTACTCTACAACAAGCGACTCTTTGATAGATTCTATCGCAAAGGCTACAGAAAAAGGTCAACTGAAAATAAAGAAAATAGAAAACAATACGGCAAGTAATGTAGAAATAAGAATACACCTTCCGAATGATGCTTCCATAGACCAAACAATAGACGCTTTGTATGCTTTTACGGATTGTCAAATAAGTATTTCTCCGAATTCTTGCGTGATAGACGAAAACAAGAAACCTGCTTTCATGCCGATAAGTGAGATTCTAAAAAAGAATACGCAACGTACGGTTGATTTGTTGAAAACGGAGTTGGAATTGCAACTAAACGAATTGAAAGAAAAATGGCAATGGATTTCTTTGGAGCGTATTTTTATAGAAAACGAGATTTATGAAAATATCAAACCCTGTACAACGGATGAACAAATAAACGAAACTATTTTTAAGGGACTGAAACCTTTTGTAAAACATTTGATTAGAGAAGTGACTTTGGAGGATGTTTTGCATTTGAGAAAAATACCTATTGATAGAATTTCAAAATATAATGCCGACAAGGCAAATAAAGACCTTGAGTCCATAGAGGCTGAAATGGAGGAGGTAAAAAATAATCTGGAACATATTATAGAGTATGCTATCCGTTGGTTTAGGCATCTTAAAGATAAGTACGGAAAAAACAAAGTAAGAAAAACCGAAATAAGAGATTTTGACAAAATAGAAGTGGCTTCCGTTGCAGTTGCTACCGAAAAATTGTATTGCAATTACAAGGAGGGTTTTGCCGGTTATAAGTTAAAAAACGACGGAAATGCAAAATTTGTTTGCGAGTGTTCTACTTTGGACGAAATAATAGTAGTTCACAAAGACGGAAAATATTTTGTAAAGAAAGTTGCCGAAAAAGATTTTGTGGGCAAAAATATTCTTTATATATCTTTGTTTAGACGCAACGATGAAAGGACCATATATAATATAATGTACAACAACGGACCTTTCGGACGTTGCTTTGCCAAACGTTGTGCCGTAACGGGTGTTATACGCGATAAGGAATACGATTTTACACAAGGGGTTAGCGGTTCGAGTATTCTTTATTTTTCCGCAAACTCCAACGGAGAGGCCGAAAAGGTAACCGTTCATTTAAAAGTAAGTCCGAGAATGCGAAAAACAAGTTTTGTTTATGATTTTGCGGATTTGGACATCAAAAACAGAGGAGCAAGAGGCAACATCGTTAATAACAACCCGGTAAGAAGCGTTGGGCTAAAATCGGGTGGGGTATCCACTCTTGCCGCTCGCAAAATTTGGTTGGACGATTCGGTTATGAAACTCAACTCGGAGGAAAGAGGTATTTTGTTGGGAGAGTTTGGAACAAATGATAAAATATTAATGGTTAATGCTGCCGGCTGGTATCAAATAGCGGAAGCTAACCTTTCTTTGCATTTTGAAGACAATACTTTGATAATAGAAAAGTATAACCCCAATAAGCCCATTACTATAATATATAACGATTTGGAAACAAAGATAACATATATAAAACGTTTTATTCCCGAGCCGGTTACTCAAAGCAGAATACCTTTTACGGAAGAGAAAAAAACGGAAATATTGCATTGTTTGAGTGATTGGTTGCCAATGATGGAGGTAAACGGGGAGACTATAAATATTGCAGATTCCATAGATACCGTAAAATACAGGGCAAAAGGTAAAAAGATTAGTAAAGAGGGAAAGGTAAAGATAAAGATTTTGGAGTCTTTGCCTTATACTGAGCCGCAAAGAGAAGAAAACAATACTATCTCTTCGGATACGACAAACGGAGAGGAGGAAAATACTTTATTTGAAGAGGAAAATAAAGTGATGGATTTTCCCGATGGAGATATTTCCGATACGGACGAGGGAGAACAAGCTCGTTTGTTTTAATCAACAATAACATATACGATAAATACATTTTTCTTTGGATTCCTTCCTCTGACAACTAACCCCGCCTTTCATTTCGATTAATCTTGTTGCATGGCAATCCATTCCATTTTATGTTTTTGTGGATTGCCACGCAGCAAAGTTACTCGTAAAACGGCACGATACAGCCAAAGACGGAAAGGATTCTGCCTTTCTTTGTTTTGTTTCTGCCAAACGGCGATTCGTTATCAAAAAAACATAGTTTTTTGAGTCAAAAAACTATGTTTTTTTGCCGGAAAAACTATGTTTTTTCCACATTGAAACAAAGAGTGGCAGAAAGCAAACAAAGAAAGGCAATTTTACACCTTTGAACGGTTGTAAAAGATAAAGAAGTTTGAATCTTTTAATTTATAACCGACATACCTAAAACAATTTTTTATTGTATTTTTGCAAATACTTAAATATTCAGTCATTTAAAGAGAACAACACTTTTATGTACACGGGAAATAATAATTATGAATATAAACCCCAAGGTTTTAGTATTCTTCCTACTGTTTGCAAACATTTACTCATTATAAATACTCTACTTTATCTTTTGAGTGTGGTTTTAGAGACAAGAGGTATAAGTTTGAATAAAGTTTTCGGACTTCATTTTTTTCCTACCGAAAGTTTTTATCCTTGGCAACTAATTACATATTCTTTGTTTCACGGCAGTTTCTCACACTTGTTTTTTAATATGTTTGCCGTTTGGATGTTTGGTGCAGTGCTGGAAAATGTTTGGGGAAGCAAAAGATTTCTGATTTATTGTACGGTTACTGCCTTAGGAGCAGCCATTATGCAAGAAATAACATATTATTTTATGTACAAAGATATTTTGGACGGAGTGTATAATGGCGTAAGACTTGTCGGAGGAGGAATGGAAAAAGTGATAAGCAACGAGGCTTATCTCAATCAAATAAATACCATAGGTGCATCGGGCATATGCTTCGGCTTGTTGCTAGCCTTCGGTATGATGTTTCCAAACAATTACATATACCTCTATTTTTTTGTGCCCATAAAGTGTAAATATTTTGTTATCGGATACATGCTTTTGGAGTTATTTAACGGAGTTTGGGCAACCTCTGACGGCGTTGCACATTTTGCACACCTCGGAGGAGCGTTGGCAGGTTTGTTTTTGGTTATCTACTGGCGTAAAAGACAGAGTTATAGGTATTAACATACATGGCTAAGTATAGAAAAGGAGAATATAGAGACCAATTTGTTATTGCCTATATTACCGATTTCAGCAATTATGCGGATACGATTTTTTGGGCGGAGAAATTTGCTTTGATGTTGCAAAAGGGTATCGTACTCCTGCATATATCAGACGAAAGATATACGAATATTTCCACCTCTCAAGCCTCTAAAGATTTAGAGAAAATAAATAAAGAAATAGACATTCCTTATACCCATTCTTTTGTAGCACTAAAAGGGAGAACCAAAGAAATTATTCATTCCTTGGGAGAAATTCTAAACGGAGTAATGATAGTTGCCGAGGTGGATAATAAAAGTAAGAAAAAAAACAATCCCATAACAACAAACAATATTATAAAAAATTTTTATTCCTCTCGTATAGCCTATTTTTTATTTGCAAAGCAGACCCTAAAAGACAATGATTTTAAACAAATCGTACTCAGCATGGATTCACTGAAAGAAAGTAAGGAAAAAGTACTTTGGGCTTCTTATTTTGGAAGGTTTGCTCAGTCTGTTATAAATATTTTTTATCACAGATACAAAGACGAATATTTGCAAAAACAACTTAATCTAAACATAGGTTTTGCAAGAAAGATGTTTAAAAATTTTGGAATACAAACCCTTAATCAACACTCTTTGAATAGGAGAATACAAACAGACATTCAGGCTTTGGATTTCGCTCAAAGAGAAAGAAAAGATTTGTGTATTTTTCAAACCACTGCAAACAAAAGTTTTTTGGAGTTTTTCTTTGGATTGACGGAACGAAAAATTATTAATAACATTAGACTCGTGCCCGTATTGTTTCTAAATAGAAGAGACGACCTTTTTGTAATGTGTGAATAAAACTTAAAATCGTTTACTGGCTGTTTTGTACTTGCAGATTCAGTCTTTTAGCCTCCGAATATAACAATTCCAAAGCCTCTTGTCTGTCGTTATGTATATTTCCTTCCAAAATGGCCTCTTTTATCTTATCTTTAAGTAAGCCAACCGTCCTACCGGGTTTTAGATTATAGATTTGCATAATTTCCTCACCGGTTATAGGAACTTTGAAGTTTCTTATTTTATCTTTTTCTTCTATTTTCCGCATTTTTTGTTTAACAGAGTTAAGATTGGATATGTATTTGGATTTTTTTGCAAGGTTCTTTGAGGTAATATCGCTATAACACAGTATCATAAGGTCTTCTATGTCATCTGAGGCTTCAAACAAACATCGTCTTATTGCGGAATCCGTTACCTCGTCTTCTACCAAAGCAATTGGTCGCAAATGTAATAAGACAAGTTTTTGGACATATTTCATATTTTCATTTAGTGGCAATTTCATACGGCGAAATATTTTTTCTACCATATAAGAACCTTTAACCTCATGCCCGTGAAAAGAAAAACCGGTTTTTTCATCGTATCTTTTACACAGAGGTTTTGCTATATCGTGTAACAAAGCAGCCCAACGCAAAAAAAGTTTGTTTGATTGTTTGGCTACGTTGTCCAAAACCTCCAATGTGTGTCGGAAGTTGTCCTTGTGCGATTTTTCTCCTATACTTTCCACTCCTTTGAGAGCAACCAATTCGGGAAAAATTATTTTCAGCAAGCCCGACCTGTCTAACAATTTAAAAGCCATGGAAGGAAAACGAGCAAGTATCATCTTATTTAACTCTTCGGTAATTCTTTCTTGAGAAATGATTTTTATACGCGAAGCGTTTCTTTTTATCGCCTCAAAAGTTTCCGGTAGAATGGAAAAATCCAACTGAGTTGCAAATCTAATACAGCGAAGCATTCTCAAGGGGTCATCCGAAAAAGTAATATCGGGGTCCAAAGGCGTACGAATTATTTGCCTTTCCAAATCAAACAAACCGTTAAAAGGGTCAAGCAATTCGCCATAGTTTTTTTCGTTAAGGGATATTGCCATGGCATTAATGGTAAAGTCCCTGCGGTTTTGGTCATCTTGCAAAGTGCCGTCCTCTACAATGGGTTTGCGACTGTTTGCTCTATAGGACTCTTTTCTTGCTCCTACGAATTCCACCTGCCAATCCTTGTTTTGAGTCCTATAATGTATCATTGCCGTACCGAATGATTTGAACACGGAAACTTTTTTCAAACAAGTTATGTGCGAGGCTACGGCATTTGCCAACTCTATTCCGCTACCCACACAAACAATATCTATATCCGTACTATGACATTTTAGTATAATATCTCTTACATATCCCCCCACAACATAGGCATCAACACTGAGTTCATCCGCTACATTACCGACTAAGTGAAAAATATCGTCCTCTATCTTTTCTTTTAAATTCATTTCTATACTACCCGTCTATAAAGTTCTTTGCAAAATTAGTGTTTTTTGATAAAATAAATTCAACCCTCTGAAGTCTATAACCGGATAAGTTAATTTATTTCTTTGGCTCTAAGGTATTTTTGTGTTAGTTATTTTATACCTTTGCAAAATAAAATATAAATATTTTTTATGGGTATGAAATGGACGGGCGCAATACTCGGTTTTTTGTTCGGTGGCGGATTTTTGGGAGCATTGATTGGTTATGGCATAGGTTCTTTGATAGACTCCGGCGTTAAAAAAGAGTATGAGAACAACGGCAAACGGCAAGGAGATTTTGTTATGAGTTTGTTGGTGCTTTTTGCCCATGTAATGAAGTCGGACGGTGTTGTAAAAAGAGGAGAACTTGAGGTTGTAAAAAAA
Source organism: uncultured Bacteroidales bacterium (assembly GCA_963540815.1). GTDB lineage: Bacteria > Bacteroidota > Bacteroidia > Bacteroidales > P3 > Scybalousia_A. The sequence goes on along the minus strand of CAUTQY010000004.1, from coordinate 30,024 downwards.
TGGCTGAGAGATACTTTGGGAGAAGCTGACGCTCAGAATAGGCTTCTCATTCTTAGGGAATTACTAAAACAAAACATAGACATAAATCGTGCTTGCAGGGAAATAAATCATAATATTGCCTACGCTTCGCGTTTGGAATTGTTGCATCTTTTGTTTGGTATTGCCTTGGCGGACGGAGAAATTTCCAACTCGGAAAAAAATAGTATGGCACAAATTGCCAATCTGTTGTTGATTTCAAATAACGACTATAGGACAATAGAAAATATGTACTTCAAAAATACGGACTCTGCCTACACCATACTGCAAGTTACCAGAGAGTCCGACAATGAAGAAATCAGAAGGTCTTATAGAAAACTTTGTATAAAATATCATCCGGATAAGGTTGCTCACCTTGGAGAAAAAGCTCAAAAAGACGCAGAAAAGAAATTTAAACAAATAAACGAGGCTTACGAGACTATTAAGAAGGAAAGGAATTTTAACTAATGTTTTTGGAATATTCCGTTTGGTTTTTACCTGCCATAATTTTGGTTGCCTTGCTTTTGGCCGGTTGGCAATACAATCTGTTAGTTACTTTCAAAAACAAAAAAACGTCACCGTACTCAAAGCAACAAAGACTGATATTATTTTTGTTTAAATTCATTGCTTTGTTTTTAATTTTGTTTTTGCTGCTTTCACCTGTTAAACGTATAACACATAAGCATATAGAAAAACCTATTATAGTAATGGCGCAGGATGTTTCGCTGTCAATACGAAATCATTGGCAAACAAACAAGCAAACAAATCAAACCTATTTGCGAAATTTGGAAAAACTATATAACGATTTACGGAAAAACCATAATGTCGTTTTGCTCAAATTCGGACAAGAAACAAGAAATTTTGATTTCGACAAAACAGACGACAATAATATTGTTTATGAGGATTATACAACGGATTTTTCGGAACTTTATAATTATGTTGCACAAAATTTTAACAAGGAAAATCTTTCCGCCCTTGTGCTTTGCACGGATGCCATTGCAACACAAGGTCACAGTCTTTTGAATAACGAGGAATATTTTACTTGTCCCGTTTATAGCGTTGCCCTGGGAGATACTACACAAAGAAAGGATATACAAATAAGTGATGTGCGTTATAACAAAATCTGTTTCTTAAACGAATCTTTCCCTTTGGAAATAAACATAAAAGCAAACAAATGCAAAGGCGAAAAAGTTGCTTTGACTATGAGTTATAACGGCAAAACCTCTGTCATAAAAACCTTTACCATAAACGGAGAGGATTTTTTTCTTACCATACCTTATAAGGAAACAGCTTCAAAAGCCGGAATAAACAAACTTTCCTTTTCAATAACCAAACTCTATAACGAAAGCAATAAGGCAAACAACACTAAGGATATTTTTATTGAAGTCTTGGACACCAAGAAAAAAATAATTGTACTTGCAGTGTCTGCGCATCCCGATATTTCTGCCATAAAAAATGTGGCAAAAAACAATAACTATGATTGTGAAGTATTTACCGAAATAGAAAAAGCAAATTTGAACGAAAATTACGACCTTGCAGTTTTGCATAATCTACCGAATAGTCCTTTTTCGGTAAATATGATAAAACAATTGCAAAAAAAAACAATTCCTCTTCTTTTCATAGTCGGACAACAAACAAATGTATCTTATTTTAACGCTGTGCAAAAAAATATCAAAATAAATCCTTTGTCGTTCAATGCCGTGCAGGTTGTAGCAAGCTATAACAATAATTTTTCCGCTTTTACCTTAGACAAGGAAACAACAAATTTGTTTAAGGATTTTCCTCCTCTTTTATCGGTTTCGGCTCGCTACACATATTCTCCAAGTCTTAATATTCTTGCCTATCAACGTATAGGGTCTATCTCAACGGACTATCCTTTAATTGCTTTTTGTTTGCAAGAAGAGCAAAACATAGGATATATTTTGGGTGAAAATATTTGGAGATGGCGATTGCACAACTACTTAATAAATACTTCGCATAACCAAACCAATGAATTGATAGGTAAAACTTTGCAAATACTTTCCAACAAAGATAACAAGAAACGTTTTATTTTGGATAATAAGGACATCTATCATTCAAATGAAAATATTGTTGTTCGAGCTCAACTTTATAACGACAATTATGAGTTAATAAACACTCCGGAGATAAGTTTTACACTGAAACAGAAAACCGCTTACGACAAACAAAACGTATTTTCCGATAAAACCTATACTTTCGGCAAAACGAATAACGCCTATTATACAAATCTTTCCAAATTGCCGTCAGGAGAATATCAAATAGAGGCAAAAACAAACTTTAACGGCAAAACCCTAACGGACAAGTCCTCTTTTGTAGTTAATAATATCAGCGCGGAATACAACGATTTGGTAGCAAAGCATAGCGATTTATTTACTCTTTCAAGCAAAACGGGAGGAAAAATGGTTTATACTCAACAATTACATAAGATAAAAGATTACATAGAACGGAACGAAGAAATAAAACCCATTATATACGAAAATACGGAAAACAAAAAATTTGTTTCACTTTGGTGGTATTGGTTGATTATAGTATTGTGCTTGGGTTCGGAGTGGTTTTTTAGAAAATATTGGGGAAGGATATAATAGGATAACAACACTTGGGTTTGCACTCTGTTTTTTAAAAATGCCGAAAATAATAAAAACAACTCTTTTGAGTTTATATAAATGCAAAGCGTTAAAATAATGTTTGGACGAATAATAACAATATCAATTATAGTCTGTCTTTTCTTTATAAATAAGGTTTCTTTTGCGCAATCCGGAGCCGGACAAGAAGGTTTTGCTATTCTCAATCTTTATAACTCGGCACAAATGACAGCAAGAGGGCTAAATTTTGTCCCACGTTTTATAGACGAAGTTCCGACTTCCATTGCCAACCCGTCAACTCTAACGTCCAAACTCAACAACGGAATTTCGGTAACTTATACCGATATATTTGCAGGCTCTTATCAAGGCGCCATACATTACACACATACGTTTGAAAAATTCGGTAACTTTGGCTTTGCCCTACAATACATAAATTACGGAGAGTTTCTATTGACGGAAAGCAATGGTGATGTTTTGGGAACTTTCTCTGCAAGTGATTATATGTTCAACATAGCTTGGGGAAGACAGATAGAAAAAGATATTTATTTGGGGGTTAATCTCAAACCTGTGTTTTCCAAATACGAGTCTTATTCCTCTGCAACAATAGCCGTGGATGTTTCTGCAATGTGGGTATCTCCTACAAAAAAATGGCAGGTAGGGGCAGCACTCAAAAATATAGGCAGACAAGTACATTCTTTTGCCAATCAAAGAGATACACTACCTTTGGATTTGCAAATAGGTTTTTCCGGAAAGTTTGAACATGCTCCTGTTGTACTATATGTTGTGGCGGACAATCTTAACAGATGGGACATTAGAGAAAACGACCCTTTGAATCAGCGAACGAGTAAGGATTTGGACGGCAGTAAAAAAAAAGAAAATTCTTTTTCTGCTTTTGTGGACAAGGGTTTTAGGCATTTGAGATTTGCCGTGGACATACTTCCAAGCAAGTATTTTAGTTTTTCCTTGGGTTATTCCCACAGACAAAGAAAAGAGATGTCGGTAAACGATGCTTTTTCTCTTACCGGACTATCGTACGGATTTAATGTTTTTTACAAAAAATATACCGTAAGTTTTGCGCGCAACGAATATCACAATTACGGCAGTCCGAATTATATTACATTGAGTTATAAATTCTAAAAACAAATTAAAGTTATGAAAAGTATCTATAATTTTACAATGAAAAGTCTTTCAGACAAGGATATTAACTTTGAAGACTATAAAGGTAAAGTAATGCTCATTGTAAATACGGCCAGCAAATGCGGTTTTACCCCTCAATACGAGGGTTTGGAGTCTCTTTATAAGAAGTACAAAGACAAGGGTTTGGTTGTTTTGGGTTTCCCTTGCAATCAGTTTTTGGCTCAAGAGCCGGGTGACGCAAAAGAAATAAAAGAAACCTGCCTTGTCAATTACGGAGTGACATTTCAAATGTTTGCAAAAATAGATGTTAATGGCAAAGAAGAGGCGCCTTTGTTTACCTTTTTAAAAGAAAAAGCACCTTTTGAAGGTTATCCCATTAAGGAAATAGGGAAAAAATTGGACGTCATTCATAAAGAACAAAAAACGGGTTTTGAAAAGGGAAACAATATAAGATGGAATTTCACCAAGTTTCTTGTTTCCAAAGACGGACAAACCATAAAACGTTTTGAATCAATGGTTTCACCGCAAGAAATGGAAAACGATATTCTTAAAATGCTTTCCTAATAGCAAAATTTTTACTATTAGGAAATAAAGCAAGTACACACAGACTCCCCGAAAATCTTTGCAATAAAGTCTTTATTGCAAAGATTTTTGTGTAAATTTGCAATAAATAATAAACATGGTTTATGAAAAAGACATCTCTTTTATTGCTATTGGTTTCGTTTTTGTGTTTTTCTTGTGGCAAACAATTATACAAGTACAAAGATTATGACGATGCCATATATACCTACATTAGTTCGGAAAACAAATCCGAAGTAAAAAATATTATCAAAAGTTATCAAACAATAGTAGGTGAAAAAGAAATGAAAAAAAAGAATAGCGAGTTTGACCCTTACACTATTCCTCCCGGAGCATGTGCCGATTATGCTTATCTGCTTTTTCAACAAAATGATACCACGGGCGCAAATAAATGGTTTGATATGGAAATTGACCTATACCCGGAAAGTAAAATCTATATCAATAATCTAAAACAAGAATTGGGGCTATGAGAAAATATATAATACTAACACTTTCCTTTATAATGTTGTTTTGTTCTTGCTCTGTTTTAAAGAAGAATACGGATGAGACAAAGAATGGACAAGAAACGAGTGTTTCCGCACAAAAGACCGAAAAACCTCTAACCGAAAAACAAAAGCAGAAACAGAAAGAAAAGCAAATAAAAGAAAATCGTAAAAAACAATTGGAAGAAAACAAACGTAGAGACAAAGAATTTGCCAAAAAGAAAAAACAAGAAGAAAAGGAGAAAAAAAGAAAGGAAAAAGAGCAGGACAAAATAATAAAGAATGCCGCAATAGCCGAAAGGCAAAGAATGAAAGAAGAAAGAAAAAGAGAAAAAGAATCCTTGCTTTCCTCTCAAAAACTTGAGCAACAAGAAATTGAAATGCAAAAGAAAATGCAGCAAGAGTTGGAAAAACAAAAAAAACAACTTTTGGAGGACGAGAAAAAGAACGAAGAAATTTCTGCCAAACAAGAGAAAGAATTGGAAAAACAGATTCAAAAGGAAGAACAGGAGTTGGCAGAGCAGGAAAAAAGAAGGATAGAACAAGAGAATAAAGAAAAAGAAGAGCAAAGAAAAAAGGAGGTTGAGTCCATGAGTACTATGGACCAAATTATTTATCGTATGCAACAAACGGAAGAAGAGGAAAATACTTTGCAAAATAAAAACGATGTACCATCCTCCGAACAAGTTACTACATTATCGGATAAGGAAAAGAAAAAAATAATAGCCTCAAAGGAGAATCAAAAGGGCAATGTTTTCAAATGCACCTACCAAAAACTATTTCCCAAAAAAGAACTTATGCAAACGGCTTATGCCAAACTATACAAAGAAAAACCTCTTACCGTTATGATAGCCTCCGTATGGAATCGTTCCAACTACAAACAAGCAAACGAAATGGCTTACACTGCCGCCGTAAAAGAATTATGCGAAAAGGGTTATTATGTCTTGCCTGCCATGTCTTTTATGGACATACTAAAAAAAGATACCACTATAAATACCCGATATATAACCGGCGAACAAATAAAGTCTTTTAAAGAAAAATATAACGCAGACGCCGTGCTTTTGATGACAATATACAGAGTGGAAAAACCTTGGTGGTCTACCAATATAAATGTGGTGGCGCATTATGATTTGATTTCAACCAAGAGTTTGGATACCTTATTTGTCAAACATGCGGACTTTAATTATGACAGTCCCATGCCCGTAAAGGAGAAAAACAATAAAAAATTGTTGAAAGAGCCTGAGCAAATACTATATCTGGGATTGTTTGAGTACATGCAAAGATATGTATTTTGGGATTTGCCTCATGGACCTTATCACAAAGATTATGAGTATGACAAAAATCGCAAGGCACAGAATCAAGAAGTAAAGTATAAGGTTTCCATAAAACCGAGTTAAAAAACCTTTTCCGAAAATGGCAAAAGAAAAAAATGTATATGTCTGTAATCATTGCGGTTATCAGTCCTCTTCGTATTTGGGTAAGTGTCCGGAGTGTGATGGTTGGGGCAGTTTTGAACAGGTGTCGTTAAGTAATAACCCTGCAACAAAATCCCATAGAAAAAACGTCTTAACTTTCCAGCCCATTCCCATACATCAAGTCGTATACAAGCAAGAAAACAGAATAGATACTTTGGACAAGGAACTCAATAGGGTTTTGGGCGGAGGTTTGGTTTTCGGTTCCGTGGTATTGATAGGCGGAGAACCCGGCATAGGAAAAAGTACCTTACTTTTGCAAACCGCTCTTTCTCTTAATAATTCCACGGTTTTATATGTTTCTGGAGAGGAAAGTCCCGAGCAAATCAAACTAAGACAAGTCCGCATGAATATCAATTCCGAACATTGTCTGCTTTTGTCTGAGACCGGTGTGGAGAATATTTTAGAGTCGGCAAAAAATGTAAATCCGTCTCTAATTATAGTGGATTCCATACAAACGCTAACAAGCACGGAGGTTGAGAGTTTTGCAGGCAGTATAACCCAAATCCGTATATGTGCGGACAAATTGATAGATTATGCCAAAATAACAAATACTCCCCTTATTCTTGTCGGACATATAACAAAGGAGGGTTCTATTGCCGGTCCTAAGATATTGGAACATATGGTAGATACGGTCTTGCAATTTGAAGGAGACAAAAATTACGGTTATCGCATTTTGCGTTCCGTTAAAAATCGTTTTGGCTCTACCAACGAAATAGGTATATACGAAATGACTTCTTTGGGTTTAAAGGTAGTGGAAAACCCTTCTCAAATTCTTATGACACAAAGAGATGAAAATCTTAGCGGAATTTCTATTTGTGCTACTATGGAGGGAAGGAGGTCGCTCTTAATAGAAACCCAAGCCTTGGTTTCTCCCTCTTACTATTCTTCACCTCAAAGAGTTTCCAACGGTTTTGATATAAGGAGACTGAATATGCTTTTGGCTGTTTTGGAAAAAAAAGCGGGGGTAAGGGTTAGCAACAAAGACGTTTTTTTGAACATAGCGGGAGGTATAAAAGTTAGCGACCCTGCAATAGATATTTCCGTAATTGCCTCCATACTTTCCTCTCATCAAGACGTGTATGTGGACAAACATTCCTGTTTTGCGGCAGAGGTAGGTCTATCGGGCGAGATTCGTCCTGTTTCCTACATGGACAGACGCGTAAAAGAAGCCGAAAACTTAGGTTTTAAAAAAATATATATCAGTAAATACAACAAAGACGTTTCGGAAACCGATACAAAAATCAAACCCGTATATCTTGCAAATATTTCGGATTTGATAAGCAACATAATATCATAATCTAAAAAAATATGACAAACATAACTTACGAAACCTCAGGTACTTGTTCAAAGTTAATAGAAGTAGAGATTGAAAACAGTATAATACAAAAGGTAAATTTTGTCGGCGGATGCCCCGGCAATACACAAGGTGTTGCCTCTTTGGTTAGAGGAATGGAAATAAAGCAAGTTATCAAAAGACTTAAAGGAATAGACTGCAAGGGTAAAGGGACAAGTTGCCCCGACCAATTAGCCAAAGCACTTGAAACAATAACAGAGTAATTTTTCGTAAAATATATTTTTCTTTATACGGATACGGAAGCCTTTATATGAGGATGAGATTCATAATTTGCTATTTGAACATCCTCAAATTCGAAATCAAAAATATCTTTCACCGCAGGATTTAGTTTTAGACTAGGAAGGGGTAGTGGTTTTCTGGATAATTGCAATTTGGCTTGTTCCAAATGATTGGCATACAAATGAGCATCGCCGAAACTATGCACAAACTCTCCGCATTTCAAACCAGTAACCTGTGCCATCATAGCCAAAAGCAAACTATAAGAGGCAATATTAAAAGGTACTCCAAGAAAAATATCCGCACTTCTTTGATAGAGTTGCAAGGAAAGTTTGCCCTCCGCCACATAAAACTGAAACAAACAATGACAAGGAGGCAAAGCCATTTGGTCTATTTGTGCAACATTCCACGCAGATACCATCAAGCGCCGAGAATTAGGATTATTTTTTATTTGGTCTGCAACTTGTTTTATTTGGTCTATACTTTCTTTTTCGTTTTTATCCCAATGTCTCCACTGGTGTCCGTATATAGGGCCCAAATCTCCGTTCTCATCTGCCCACTCGTCCCAAATACTAACCTTGTTATCGTTTAGGTATTTTATGTTTGTATCACCTTTTAAAAACCAAAGCAGTTCGTATATTATACTTCTAATGTGCAGTTTTTTTGTGGTCAACACAGGGAAACCTTCCTGCAGGTCAAATCTCATTTGATAACCGAAAATACTTTTTGTACCCGTACCTGTTCTGTCCACCTTGAATACTCCTTTTTTCAACACGGTATCCAACAATTCCAAATACTGCTTCATAATATATAATATTTTATATGTTCTTAATATTTTTATATAGTAGTTTGACTGCCTACTTCAAAATGATACTTAACTATGCCCAAATCTATTTTTGTATAAATACCCAAGCCTTTACGCCTAATAGTTACTTTGCCTTCTTTGTCCGAAGAAATAAAAAACTTTTGTTGATTAACGGAGGTCGGAGCCAAAAGAGAAGCTTTTACTCCGTTTTCCAACCAAAGAGGAGGATTTTTGACATCACACACGTCGGAATATTTTTTTATCTTGTGAGACTTACCGTTATCTCTTCCGTATCCGAAAGCAATAAGACAAACAAGTTTTTCCTCTTTATTGATAGTAAAACTTCCGGGTATTTTTCTAAAAGTAAGAGCCACCCAACAAGAATTAAGCCCTAAGGTTTGGATAAGCAAAACCAGCCTTTCACCGTAGTAACCGACTTTTTCAGCAAGGCTTTTATCTTTTTTGCCAACGCAAGCAATATAATTTCTTACTCCGGAAAATTTTCCATAATGCGCAAGAGTAGAATCAAAAGCCTTAGGTTCGTTTAATACAAGTTGAAGATTTAAACCGCTCTCTTTGTTGCATCTTTCCGTTTCTTCTCCTATAACCAGTAGTTTCTCCTCCTCTATTTCCCTGTCCGTGTAAGCCCTCACGGAATGCCTGTTTTCTATTGCTTCCGATAGTGTCATATACCACCAAATAATATGTAATTTCTTTGCAAAGTTAAGTTTTTTGATAAATATTGCGACATAAAACAGTTTATAATTTGTCATACGAAAATAAATTATATTTTGCAGGTATGCCAAAAAATACTAACTTTGCAAAACAAAATATATGATATAATCAAAAAAAATCTTTTAAAACAATGCAGAAAAAAGGAAATAAATACGGTACTCACCGTGTCATTGAGCCAAAGGGAGTTCTTCCTCAACCGGCAAATAAGATTGATAATAATATGGACGAAATCTATGATAATGAGATTCTTATTGATGTACAAACTCTTAACATAGATTCCGCTTCTTTTACCGATATTCACGAGTATGCCAAACAACAGGCCGGCGAAGGTGCCAGTGAAGAAAAGGTTATGGAGGAGATAAAAAAAGAAATGCTTTTGAATGTGGAACTTCAAGGCAAGCACAGAAACAGAAGGACGGGCTCGGGTGGTATGCTTTTGGGTAAAGTGGAAAAAATAGGAGACGCTCTTAAAGGTAAAATAGACCTAAAAGAAGGTGACCGTATAGCAACTTTGGTTTCCTTGTCTCTTACTCCTCTTAGAATAGACGAAATTATAAAAATAAAGGCAGGCGTTGACCAAGTGGACATAAAGGGTAAGGCTATTTTGTTTGAGAGTGGTATTTATGCAAAAATACCTAACGATATGCCCGAAAAACTTGCTTTATCCGCTTTGGACGTTGCGGGTGCTCCCGCACAGACTGCCAAACTTTGCCAATACGGACAAGATGTTGTTATCATAGGAGCAGGTGGCAAGAGTGGTATGCTTTGTTGCTATGAGGCAAAAAAACGTGTTGGAGTTACAGGTAAAGTTATAGGTTTAACCAATAGTGCAAAATCTACCAATAGAATAAAAGACCTTGAATTTTGTGATGAGGTTGTTTCCATAGCGGGTAAAACTCCTGTGGAAGTTTATGAATTGGTTAGTTCTCTTACAAACGGAAAAATGGCAGATGTTACCATTAACTGCGTAAACGTTCCCGACCAAGAAATGACTGCTATTCTTTGTACAAAAGACGACGGTATTGTTTATTTCTTCTCTATGGCAACAAGCTTCACTAAGGCTTCTTTGGGAGCAGAGGGTATAGGTTCGGACGTTAATATGATAATGGGTAACGGTTATACCAAAGGTCACGCCGAATTTACCTTGCAGGAGTTGAGAGAATGCCCCAAACTTAGAAAAATATTCGAAGAACTTTATGCTTAGGTTGTTGGTTAATGTTACATATATTTAATTTACTTCAGTAGTCCGTTATTTTTAGCGGACTATTTTGATATTGTACCAAGCCATCCTTTTATCCTCCTTCCTTTTTGTCAAAAACAGGACTTTGCCTTAAGTCGCGACATACAATCCTTACCTTATTATCAACATCGTCTACATACGTCATTGCGAGCGAGAGGCGAAGCAATCCAGACCGCTTTATGTTTCTTGGATTGCCACGCAACAAGGTTGCTCGCAATGACGGAAAGTGACAAAACAACAGTACTGTTTAAAAATAAATATCCCGTTGTCCTTGGTTTATTTGATTGATATTCTCTTGTATTTTGGGAATTAGTTGTTTTTGGTCGTATTCTTTCAACATTTGTTTGATAAGTTTCATTCCCTTTTGTTTGGTTTTCTCGCTTGCAAAGTCGTTTAGATACTCCTGAAAAGTAAATATTGCGTTTGGTAAGCAATATTGTTTTATCAGACCCGGTTTTGCCAAATCCATAAAATCCTCTCCAACTCTGCCTTTGCGATAACATCCCGTGCAGAAAGAAGGAATATAACCCTCGTCTATAAAAGAGTTTATCACCTCTTCCATATCTCTTTCGTCGCTAAGAGAAAACTGAGAACCCGTATGCTCCTCTTCTTCGGAATAAGCACCCGGATTGGTTCTACTTCCCGCACTTATTTGACTGATACCGTAATTTATAAGTTCGTTACGCATTTTGGAACCCTCCCTTGTGGAAAGTATCATACCCGTATAAGGCAAGGCTATTCTAATGATGGCTACAAGCTTTTTAAATTCCTCATCACTCACTTTGTTAGGTATGTTTTCACTATCCGGAGCACCCAAAGCCGGCTCCATTCTCGGAACACTTACCGTATGAGGTCCTACTCCGTAACATTCTTCCAAATGATTTGCATGCTCTATCATAGCAAGCACTTCAAATCTGTAATCTCCAAGTCCGAATAAAGCACCGATACCTACGTCATTAACTCCGCCTTCTTGGGCTCTGTCCATTACGGTTAGTCTGTATTCATAATCTGCCTTTGGAGTGCCTGCCGGGTGAAAACGTTTGTAAAGTTCGTCGTCGTACGTCTCTTGAAAACAGACATATGTGCCTATTTTTTGTTTATGAAGTTTTTGAAAGTCCTCCACTTCCATAGGTGCAAGTTCTATGTTTATACGTCTTACATAATCTCGGTTATTGTTTTCTCTTACATTATAAACTCTGTGTATGGCCTCACACATATACTCGGTATCGTTTTTGCGGTTTTCTCCGCAAATAAGCAATACTCTTTTGTGTCCTTGTTTTAAAAGATAAGAGGTTTCGTGTTCTATTTCCTCCATGGAAAGAATTTTTCTTTTAATCAAACGATTGTCCTTGCGGAAAGAACAATAAGTACAGTTGTTGCAGCAGACATTCCCCGTATAAATGGGAGCAAACAAAACAAGACGTTTCCCGTAAATTTCCTCCTTAACTCTATGGGCAACGTCCATTATTTTTTGAATATCATTTTTTTTCTCTATTTTCAGCAACAAAGCCACGTCTTGCAAAGAAAGACCTTTGAGTTTCAAGGCCTTGTTGAGTACATTATTTAATTCCGATTCCGTGGGAGTCTTCTCGTCCAACAGAGAGTATAATTTATCTCTATCAATAAAATTTTTATTGCGATTGGCGGTATTCATAATGCAATATATTTTTAAAGTCGAATGCAAAATTACAACTTTTTTACAGACACTTTTTTTTGAAAGTACAAAAATAATAGGTATTTTGTGATATGAGCAAAAAGAACTAACTTTGCAAGTAGAAAAGGAACTTTTACGGACTTCCACGGATAGGTATAATAAGGAACCAGATAAAAATAAAAACACGTATTTTTTCAAGATGAATAAGAGTAAATTAGGAATTGATTTTAACAAAGTTGCTCGCGGTAAGCAATTAGCAAAAAACATTTCCGATGAGGTAGAAAATTTTGCCAAAGATTATTCTACGGTAACATGTGAGAGGACAATTTGCAGGTTGTTGGGTATAGACGGTGTGGACGAAAATGAAGTCCCTTTGCCCAATGTAGTGGTGGACTTTGTAAAAGACAAAGGCAGGTTAAACGACGGTATTATGTATATTATGGGTAATGCGGTCGCACAACTGAAGCTTTCTCCCAACGAAATAGCACAACAAATAGCAGAAGGAAAACTTGATATTACTACCTTACCGATAGTAGAGCAAAAGCAGGCAAGAGAAAGTTTGCAACCCTATATGGAGGCTTCTTTGCAACAAATCATAAATCGCAGACGCAAGAGAGAAAAATATATTGAAACTATCGGAGAGGGAGAAAAACCATACCTATATATTATAGTAGCAACAGGTAACATATACGAGGATGTTATTCAGGCTCAGGCAGGTGCAAGACAAGGAGCGGATATTATAGCAGTTATTCGTACCACGGGACAGAGTCTTTTGGATTATGTGCCGTACGGAGCAACAACTGAGGGTTTCGGAGGCACTTTTGCAACACAAGAAAACTTTCGTATAATGCGCAAAGCCTTGGATGAGGTAGGCGAAGAAGTAGGCAGATATATACGACTATGTAACTATTGCTCCGGTCTTTGTATGCCGGAAATAGCCGTTATGGGCGCCTTAGAGGGTTTGGATGTTATGCTTAACGACGCTTTGTATGGTATATTGTTTAGGGATATTAATATGAAGCGTACCCTTATAGACCAGTTCTTTTCTCGTATAATCAACGGCTATGCAGGTATTATCATAAACACGGGAGAGGATAATTATTTGACTACTGCCGATGCCTTTGACGAAGCACATACGGTTTTGGCCTCGGATTTCATTAACGAACAACTTGCTTTTGCGGCAGGTATGCCGGAAGAACAAATGGGACTTGGGCACGCCTTTGAAATGGACCCTGAGCTAAAGAACGGTTTTCTGTACGAACTTGCGCAGGCACAACTCATTAGAGAGATATTTCCCAAGGCTCCAATCAAATATATGCCTCCTACCAAATTTATGACAGGAAATATTTTTAAAGGACAAATACAGGATGCTTTGTTTAATCAAGTGGGTATTATGACTCATCAAGGTTTGCAACTTTTGGGAATGATGACAGAGGCAATTCACACACCTTTTATGTCTGATAGATATGTTTCCATAGAAAATGCAAGATACATCTTTAACAATATGCACGATTTGGGTGATGATATAGAGTTTAAAAAAGACGGTATTATGCAAACTCGTGCAAAAAAGGTTTTGGACGATGCAGTTGCTTTGTTGGAAAGAATGCAGATCGCGGGATTGTTTTCCGCTTTGGAAAAAGGAATTTTTGCAGATATCAAACGTCCGAGGGACGGAGGTAAAGGATTGACGGGAGTGTTTGAAAAAAGCACAAACTATTACAATCCGTTTATAGATTTAATGAAAGGAAAAGGAGGAAAAGAATAATGAGTGCAGGATTGTATTCAATGGAGGCCAAAGATTTTGACACCAATCTTGACCTTACCAAAGTAAAACCCTACGGTGATACAATGAATGACGGTAAAACCCAATTGAGTTTTACCCTTCCTGTGCCGGCAGGAGAAGAAGGTGTGGAGGCAGCCAAACAATTAATGAAGAAAATGGGATTTGAAAATCCTATGGTTGTTTTTTACAAAGAACTTACAAAGGGTTTTACTTTCTTTAATTGTTATGGTTCTTGTTCTCATACCGTAGACTATACCGTTATTCACGTGCCTAAGGTGGAAAGTAATGTCATGGATATGCACGAGACGGACGAATATATAAGGGAACATATAGGCAGAAATATTGTTGTTGTAGGGGCATCAACGGGTACGGACGCTCATACAGTAGGGATAGATGCAATAATGAATATGAAAGGATACGCCGGGCACTACGGTTTGGAGAGATATGATATGATAGAGGCACTGAATATGGGTTCGCAAGTTCCGAATGAGGAGTTTATTGCAAAGGCCATAGAAATGAAAGCAGATGCTCTGTTGGTGTCTCAAACGGTTACTCAGAAAGATGTTCATATAAAAAATCTTACGGAATTGGTGGAGATGTTGGAAGCCGAAGGTTTGAGAGACAAAGTTATTCTTTGTTGCGGCGGAGCAAGAATTACTCACGAATTGGCCAAAGAGTTGGGTTATGATGCCGGTTTTGGTGCAAATACATACGCTGACGATGTCGCCTCTTTCATAGCGGAGGAGTTGGCAAGACGAATGGGTAAGTAATTTTTTAAATTTTGAACACATAATGTTTTATAGGTCTTCGAATATAATTTTGAAGACCTATTTGCGTTATAATACATTATCAATCAAATAAATAATACAAAAAGATGAAAAAAATATTGTTATTCTTGCCTGCCGTTTTAATCTTGGTCGGTACGTACGCACAGAACATTAAATTACCGCAACCGCAAAAAGAGGGAGGAGAAAGTATATTAAAGACCATTGATTTGAGACAATCGGACAGAAGTTTTAGCGAAGGAGATATTTCCTTGCAAGACCTTTCAACAATCTTGTGGGCAGCTTGGGGAGAATCACACGGCAAACGCACTGCTCCTACGGCCATGAACTCTCAGGATATTATTCTGTATGTTTTTTTGGAAAGCGGTATATATCGTTATGACGAAAAGAACAATGAACTTATACTTATAAAAGAAGGTGATTATAGAAAAATAACCGATAGAGAAGGAGGTTTTGCCTCAAAGGTAACAAATATTGCAATTGTTTCAGATTTTGCCAAATATGATAGAATAAAGGAACATCATACAAAATTTGTTTTCGCTTCCATGTCTTCGGCATATGTCAGCGAAAATATGTATTTGGCTTGTGCCGGAATGGAGGGAAATTTGGGTACGGTTACTCGATACGCCGCTAATGCCGAAAAAAAAGTCAGAGGAGTTTTGCCTTTGAGTGAGAAAGAGCACATTTTCTTATTTCAGACCATAGGGTATAAAAAATAATGAGAAATACCTTATTGTCGTTTCTTTTCTTGGTATGTTCTGCTTGTATTTATGCTCAGAAATATACCATAAGCGGTTACGTATATGACTCTGTGAGTAAAGAAACGCTTATAGGTGCGACAATTTTTGATGCACAAACAAAAACCGGTTGTGTTACCAATGTTTATGGCTTCTATTCTTTTGCTACACAAAGTAAAAGAATGGAAGTTTCTTTTGTGGGCTATGAGAAACAAATATTAAATCTTACTCAATCAAAAGATACGACGATAAACATTTATCTTAAACCCTCCTCTGTTTTGCAAGAATTTGTCGTTACCGACAAGCAAAAAAGATTTATAAACGAGGCTATACCCGGTAAGATAGAAATAAATCCGCAGATTATAACCAAAATGCCAACTCTTACGGGGGAAAGTGATTTGTTGAAAGCCGTACAAATGTTGTCGGGAGTAAAATCGGGTACCGAAGGCACAACGGGCTTGTATGTCAGAGGCGGCAACTCAGACCAAAATCTCTATCTTATAGATGGTATAGAGGTATATAACCCCAATCATTTAATGGGGTTTATATCTGCCTTTAATACTGAGGCAATAAAAAATATAGATTTTTATAAGGGAGGTTTTCCCTCTCAATTCGGAGGAAGGGTGTCCTCTGTCGTAGATATAAGAAACAAAGACGGCAACAACGAAAAAATAAAAGGAGATATTTCCATAGGACTTATTTCGGGCAAACTCAATATAGAGGGACCTATTTGGAAAGATAAGACTACTTTTAATTTTTCTTTTCGTCGTACCTATCTTGATTTACTTTTAAAACCTTTGTTTTGGTTGGCTAAAAAAGATGAGGATGATAAATACTCTTTTACTTATCATTTCTATGATTTGAATGCCAAAATCAAGCACAGATTTGATAACAAAAACTCTCTTACACTATCTTTCTACAAAGGACAAGATGCATACAAGTTTGCTGACGAATATAAGTATGAGGATTTTCAAAACACTGAGGCAAAAATATCTTGGGGTAACATGATTACTACCATAGATTGGATGCATCAATACGGTTCCAAATTATTTGGCAATTTGTCTTTTTCTTTTAATAAATATTCGAGTAATATAACCAATACCTACGATGCGGAGGAAAAAAATAATACTTCCGCCGTCAAAAAAAATGTTTATCATACGGAGTTTAATTTTAATTCCGGTGTGGAGGACTATACCTTGAAGAAAAATTTTACTTATTATTTAAACAATATCAACGCGTTTAATTTTGGTATAAATTATACTTTTCATCATTACACTCCGGAGATTACAAGGGCGGTTTCTTGGGAAAACGGACAATATACCACTGCTCCTTATATGCTAAAAAACAACAAAAATGCCAACGAAATAGTATTTTATTGGGAGGATGTTATAACTTGGAAGGAAAATTTTTCGTCTCGTATAGGTTTGCATACCGATTTTTACAAGGCAGGAAAAAAATCCTATCTCTCCGTGCAACCTCGTTTGTCTTTAAGATATTCCATTTTGGAGAATTTATCATTAAAAATGGGATATGCCTCAATGAATCAAAACATTCACCTTTTATCAAACGGTATGTTTGCTTTGCCTACGGATTTATGGTTACCCGTTACCCAAAAGATAAAACCCATAACTTCCAATATAGTTTCCTTCGGAGCCTTCTATCAAATAAAAGAAGGAATGGATGCGGGTTTGGAATTCTATTACAAAAAACTTAATAATGTTATAGATTACAAAGATGGTATTTCATCTTTTAATAATAGCGAGAATTGGGAAGAAAAAGTCGCACAGGGTAGAGGAGAGGCTTACGGAATGGAGTTTAGCTTGCAAAAAAAAACGGGAAGATTTACCGGTTGGGTATCCTATACTCTTTCTTGGTCAAAAAGAAAATATCCTAACGGTGAGATAAACAACGGAAAATGGTTTTACGACCGTTTTGATGCCAGACATCAATTTAACATAGTTGCCTCTGCCGATTTAAGCGATAAATGGGATGTAACTCTTGCCTTTGTTATCAACTCCGGGCAAAGAAGCAATGTTCCTATTGCACAGTATTATAATTTGGTGGGTCTTATTCCGGAATACATGTATTTCCAGCCGGATTTGATAAATGTTTACGGAGAGAGAAATAATTTTAAAATGCCTGTGTATCATCGTTTGGATTTGGGTATAAATTATAAAAAGAATACTAAAAAAAGGCAAATAGTTTGGTCTTTCAATGTGTACAATGCCATGAATCACAAAAATGCCTTTTTTGTATTCTCGTCCAACAAACCAAATAAACTCCGTGCGTTTAGTATTATGCCAATAATTCCGACTCTGTCCTATACATATAAATTCCAATAGTATTATGAAAACAAAAATAAATATAATCTTTACTTTACTGTTTATTGTGTTTCTTTTGTCTTCTTGCGAATACGAAATAGATTATAATGAAACGTTGCCACAGGATAAGTTTGTTTTCTCTTCCTTTATAGAAGAAAGCGACAGTATTAGAATGACTATTATGCATTCGGCAAAACCCGGTATTTATGTAGATTTTACAAGGGATGATAAAGACTTTGACATATGGTCTGTTTTTGCTCATAATACTGAGGTTAGTCTTTGGGTAAACGGAATTTTTAAAGAAAAGAAAATACAAAGAGATTGTCCGTCCGTAGTTTTTGATTATCTGCCTCAACATAACGATGAGATAACCCTAAGGGTAGAAAACAAGAATTACCCTAGCGTAGAACACAAACTTGTTTTGGATATTTTGCCTGTTAGAATAGACAGTTTTTTTGCTTATACTCAAACCATAGGCGGAGAGAATTATATTGTAGTTCATCTGGAATTGACAGACGACGGCGATGAAAATTATTATAGATTCAACCCCATTCTACCTGTGGACAGATATTACGTAACATGTCCGAAAATTCTCTATGAATCGCACCCTGACACATACATGGCAAACTCTATTAATATAGATTTTTATGAGAATGAGGACAAGTATAATCATTTCGGAGTGTTTTCCAACAGTAATTTTAAAGGACAAAAGTATACAATAAAATTGGCATACTTGCGCGATAGATACTATTCATACGAAGGAACACAAACGAGTTTTGAAGTTAGCAAAATAGATGCACAAGCCTATAATTATTTGCGAACATTGGGTAATACCTTGGACGGATACGGACAGATGATGAATCCCATAATCATACAGGACGCCTTCCAAGAGGCTTACGGTTTTATAAGTAAGAAAAAAACGGTACGAATACCCGTGTCCGTACAAATTTTTTAGTTGAATATTTATTGTTTTCAAAAAAATATTAACTTTGTAGTATGAAAAGCGTATTTATAACAATATTATTCATAGTCTTTTTTATCAATTCCCATGCTCAGAATGTGTTTATATCCGGTTCGGGCACGGATATAGACGGGAAAAAAATAGATATTTATGCAATTGCCGATAGATTTTCTGGCTATAAACAAAAGCTAGCCTCTGTTGATTTGGTAAAAGGAGATACAAATTTTTCCACTTCTTTTGTTATAGATGAAACAAAAGAACTCTTGATTCAAACAGATTTAATGTATTATGGTTTTATAGCCCAACCGGGCATGAAATACCATCTTAAAATAAACAAATTTGAGTTTACAAGCAGAGATTCCGTTAAAGCCTTTATGTATGGTATGGCTTTGCCGGTAGAGTTGCAAAGTGAGAAATACGATGCTATTAATATACCGGTTACGGATATAGATAGTATTCTCGGCTCCTATGTTTATCAAAACAGACGTATGTTATCCGTTAAAGATTCTTTGTCCGTTGCTTCGCTTTTGTCTTTAAAAGACAGTTTGCTAACAAAGTACAAAGGTAATGAATACATAGAAAATTATATTACTTACGAATTTGAAAGTGTGTTATATACCTTCTATCTAAAATCTCGCAAGGCAATAAAACAAAATCTTTTTGCTCATTCTCCAATTCTTTACGACAATATAGGTTACGCGGATTGTTTTCAAACCGTTTTTGAAAAATATTTTTCTTTGGGATATAAGTATATTTCAAGAAAAGACATGGAGACTTGGCTTATAAACGGCAATTACTCCGCTTTCAATGATGCCCTCGGCAGAGACGAAATTCTTAAGAATGAAGTATTCAGAGAGTTGGTTTTTCTTCAAGGAATGAAAGATGCTTATCTCGATGGATATTTTGATAAAAAAATGATAATAAATATTTTAAATAAGTTTAAAAACTCTACGAAGTTTGAAAAGCACGTATTGATAGCAGACAATATGATAAATTATTTTTTGAACATCAATGCCACGAATACCAATGTGGGAAGTTACAAGGTAAAAGATATTAACGAACAAATCATAGAGTTGAAATCTCTGTTTAATGACAAACCCACTTTGGTCGCTTTTGTACGTTTGGACGATATTGCTTGCTTGAAAGAGTTGGAGAGTATGCATTTTTGTTACGATAGTGTAAAAGAAAACCTGAACCTTTTGACTATATGTGTGGACAATAGTTTTGAAAAAATGTATAATTTCATAAATAACAATAAGGTAGGAAATAAATATCGTTGGCCTTTTGTCTATTTTAACAATAATTATGAAATGACCTCCGATTTTCATTTGAGAATGTTTCCTTCCTTTATTCTTTTGGATAAAGAGGGTAAGATAAAAGAAAATCCGTTTGAATCCCCCCAAACCGGTTCTTTGATGAGATTTGCTCAATCCGACATAAAAAAGTAAAACGAAAACGTATATGAATACAGAGAATAAAGCAAAAGTTGTTTTTCCGAATTCCGATAGTTTAGTAATAATTCCTACCTACAAAGAAGAAGAAAATATAGAAAATATCATTCGTTATATCCTAACAAAATTGGATAAAGAGTTTGATATTCTTATAATAGATGATAACTCTCCCGACAATACGGCAAAGATAGTACGGACATTAATTGAGGAATTTCCCAATAGATTGTTTTTGGAACAAAGAAAAGGAAAACTGGGGCTTGGTACGGCTTATATTCATGGATTTAAATGGGCATTAAAACACGGATATGATTTTATTTTTGAAATGGACGCCGATTTTTCTCATCCTCCCAAATCTTTAACGGATTTGTACAACGCTTGCAAACAAGGAGCGGATTTGAGTATAGGTTCAAGGTATGTGGATGGTAAGATTTCTATTGTTAACTGGCCTATGAGCAGATTGTTAATGTCTTATTTTGCTTCTGTTTATGTAAGGAAAATGTTAAGTATAAATGTCTATGATACAACGGCGGGTTTTGTTTGTTACAGACGAAATTTGTTGGAAAATATCAAATTTGATAAAATTAAGTTTGTTGGCTATGCTTTTCAGATAGAAATGAAATATACGACCTTCAAACTCGGATACAAAATCAAAGAGGTTCCCATTGTTTTTACCGATAGAGTATTAGGGGAAAGCAAAATGAGTATGAAAATATTCAAAGAAGCCTTCTGTGGTATATTCTCCTTAAAATTCAGAAATTGGAAGAAATATTAATTATCACAGATATTTTTTTACATCATTTTTTGTAATAACTCCATCGCAGAGAATGGTAAGTCTTTCTATAATGTTTCTGAGTTGTCTGATATTTCCCTTATAATCAAAATCCGTTAAATATCTCATAGCCTCCGTTTCTATTATGGATTTTTCCGTATGGTTTTCTTGTGATATACAATCAAGAAAATAATCGCTTAGCAGGGGTATGTCTTCTCTTCTTTCGTTCAGTGACGGAACCTTTATTTCTATAACATTGATTCTGTGGTATAAATCCTCTCTAAAAAAACCTTTATCTATTTCTTGTCTGAGTTTTTTATTTGTCGCAGAAATAATCCTAACATCTACCAAAATTTCTTTTTCACTTCCGACAGGTAGTATTTTTTTCTCTTGTATGGCTTGCAAAACTTTACTCTGCGTATTCAAAGACATATCGCCTATTTCATCCAAAAATAGAGTTCCCGTATCTGCAAGTTGAAACTTCCCTTTTTGTTTGGCAATAGCCGAGGTAAAAGAACCTTTTTCGTGTCCGAACAATTCGCTTTCTATAAGTTCGTTTGGAATGGCGGCACAATTCAGTTCCACAAAAGGATTTTTGTTTCTTAAACTTTTTTCGTGCAACATTTTTGCCACAAGTTCTTTGCCCGTTCCATTATCTCCGGTTATCAAGACTTTGGCATCCGTTGGAGCAACTTTTTCTATAAGGGCCAACATCTGCTTTACCTTTGCGGATTGTCCTACAATTACGGTTTTGCTTTCCGTATTGACAATAGGTTTGTTTTTTTTGACAGCCGGTTTTTGAGATAAAGGTATTGATTGCTTTTGCTTTATAATTTCTTTTATAGTGGAGAGTATTTTATTCAAATCCAAAGGTTTTTCTATGTAATCCGTAGCACCGTTTTTCAAGCACTCTATGGCAGTACTAACTGTTCCATGACCGGAAATCATAACTATGGGGGTGTTTGTTATTTCTTTTGCTTTATACAAAAACTCTATTCCATCCATTTTTGGCATTTTTATATCGCAAAATATCAAATCAAAAACTCTTTGCTTTATTCTTTCCAAGGCTTGCTTGCCATCAGACGCCTCTACAACCTCATAATTTTCAAACTCCAAAATTTCCCTCAAAGAAAATCTTATGGCCTTTTCGTCATCAACGATTAAAATAGTATTCATAAAAACCTTGCTATAAATACACAAAAATTAAAGATTCATTTTATTGTAAGCTATCAACCAACGTATGGGAACTTTGCCCTCCATTGCCAAAAGATAATCCTCATAAAGACAAGGTACTATATAATGTCTTATATATTTGTACATAGAATCTTGCGAGCAAGGTATTTCCACCCACCAACGCGAACTTTTCTTACTCTTATAAAAAACCAACTCTCCGTTTTCTTGTTCCGTTTGAACATTGAATTTGTAATAATTTTCTTTATCCTTATAAGGAAAATCCTGTTTTCTCCATATATACCCTTCTATAAAGTAATACATAGCATGAGCCAAAAGTTGTGCAGACCTATCGTTAGTATCTTTTTCGGGATCTAGTCCGGTAAAGCAAATCGAGGTAAGTTTATCACTCATTCCGGCATAGTTTATTATCTTGCAAAACTCCTCTCCGTAAAGTCCGTGAGGAGAATATGATGCAGGCGAGTCGGAAGCTCTTATTGCGTCTATATCGACAATTACCATATCGGCATCTCTAACCAACGGCTCTACGGCATCCAATTTGTTTTGAACCTCTCCCAATCTTTTATACTCAAATCTAAGATTGTCCATAAGTTCTAAGGCTTGTTTATCTACAAAATACGATTGATAAGCAATATGGGTATAATCAAAAAGATAATTAGGTTCGTTGCACAACAACTTATGTATAAAATTTTTATCGGAAATTTTTACTTGTTCGTCTATAAGGTCAAAGGCAGGGTCCAAATTCAATACGTTAATAATTTGAGCATTGTTTATATAAGCCCTATAAACTCCTAAGGCTATATCATTACTGCCACCCAAAACCAAAGGTATAATACCGTGCAATAACAATTCGCCAATAACCTCTCCCATTGCAAAATACGTATCCTCAACACTCTCTCCCTTACGAATATTGCCTATATCTATTATTTTTATGTTTTTGTCCTGTGGCATAAGAGGGTAGAAACAGGCACGTATCCTATCCGGAGCCAAAGCACATCCCTTATTATCAATACTTGCCCGGTCTTCTTCTACTCCAAGTATTGCAATATTTACATCTTTATCTATCTTTGGGAAGGGTTTGTCCTCCAAATACATATCTATTCTGTCACCCCAAGTTTCAAATCTGTCTACATCCAACTCAAAACCTACATTTGCCAAATCTATTGGGTCCAAGTATTTGATTATTTCCGACATAATATTATTATAATTTATTATAGAACATTACAAAAAATTATTCCGTTCTCTCTATTTCCGCACCTATACTGTTTAGTCTTGTGTCTATATTTTGATATCCTCTGTCTATTTGTTCAATATTGTCTATTACAGACGTACCCTCGGCACTCATTGCCGCAATCAAAAGAGCAACGCCAGCGCGAATATCCGGTGAAGACATATTGATTGCCCTAAGATTATATTTTCTCTCATTACCTATAACGGTTGCTCTATGAGGGTCGCAAAGTATTATTTGAGCCCCCATATCTATAAGTTTGTCAACAAAGAACAGTCTACTCTCAAACATTTTTTGATGTATTAGTATACTCCCTTTTGCCATTGTGGAGCAAGCGAGTGCTATACTTATAAGGTCGGGAGTAAAACCCGGCCAAGGCGCATCGTATATTGTCATAATAGAGCCATCCATAAACTTTTCTATTTCATAGATGTCTTGTGAAGGAATAAACATATCGTCCTTTTCTTTTTCTATTTTAATGCCGAGTCGTCCGAATACCTCAGGGATTATTCCCAAGTGTTTCCAACACACGTTTTTAAGTTTTATGTTACTTCTTGTCATGGCTGCCATACCTATAAAACTACCCACCTCTATCATATCGGGCAATAACGTATGTTCGTCCCCGTGTAGAGAATCAACTCCCTCTATGGTCAAAAGATTGCTCCCAACTCCGGTTATCTTTGCCCCCATATTATTGAGCATGGAACAGAGTTGATAAAGATAGGGCTCGCAGGCAGCGTTGAATATTCGCGTAATACCTTGTGCAAAAACACTTGCCATAACAATGTTGGCAGTTCCGGTAATGGACGCTTCGTCCAAAAGCATATATACTCCTTTTAGATTTTTCCCCTCTACATCGTATGAAGTTGTTTCAAAATTGTAGGATATTCTTGCGCCAAGTTTTTCAAAACTGTTAAAATGTGTGTCCAATCGTCTTCTACCTATCTTGTCTCCGCCGGGTGTAGGAATATGAGCCTTGCCAAACCTTGCCAACATTGGTCCTACAAGCATAACACTTCCTCGCAGACGTGTGGATTTTTCTCTGTATTCCTCCGTATGAATTTTTTCCAAATCAATATCGTCGCACTGAAAACTATAAGAACCTTCCCCTTCCTGTTTTACCTTGCAACCCATAAAAGACATCAGGTTTATAAGGTTATTTACGTCTCTAATGTTGGGAATATTATGTATTGTTACCTTTTCTTTGGTGAGCAATGTTGCACAAATAACCTGCAAGGCTTCGTTTTTTGCACCTTGTACTTGTATTTCTCCGTTAAGATGTTTTCCCCCCGTTATTACAAATGAAGACATAAAACTTGTTTTTACAAATTGGAAACTTCTTTATTTTTTTTGATTGTTTTTTTGCTTTACGTTTTTATTGACAATCTTTTTTAGACCGAGAAGTTCTTTGTTTGATTTAAATTGAAAATCTTCCGGTAAAACAATTTTACCCTCAGACAATACTTTGATATGATTTCTAAGTACTTGTTCGTCGCACGTATTAATATTGTATTGCAGATATAATTTTTTCATTTGTTGAGCCAAATCATGTATGAGGTTCTGTTTTTGTTCTCCCTCGGGAAGTTGTGCGATTTTTTTTATCAGGCATTCCAACAAAAGACCGTAGGTTCTATAAGTTATGTTACTGTTTTTGTATTTTAGAGGTATGGGTTTTTCGTCTTTTTGCTCCTTTGTGGGTTTTTCAAAAGGAGAATCAACATCCAATTTGTAGTCAGAAATAATAAAAAGATGGTCCCAAAGTTTTTGTTGATAATTCGGTGTTTGATTGCCGGAAGGATTTACTTGTCCCATTGCTACTATAATAATGTGGGCGTAAGCATTGCGCGCATCTCTATCCGGAATGGTTAAACAATATTCAATCATTTTTTGGACATGTCTGCCGTATTCGGGTATTATTAATTTTTCTCTCTGAGTATTATACTCCATATACAAAACAAGTTATATTGATAAAATTTAATTATAAGAGGAAGTTACAAAAAGATAAAGAACGTTTGGACTTCCGACAAGTGCAAAATTACAAAAACAATTTAAAAATAAGGTAATCAAAGGTCAAATAATGTTAAGAAAGTATTTGCCTTAGAATTTCTTGTGAAATTATTTTTTTGTGATTTGTAATATTTTCTTGGTAAAATTCTATAAACAAAGAGAGTTTGTTCATTCTCTCTTGTTTGTTTTGAGTGTTTGTAGAAAGAAAAGGAGCTTCAAAGCCAAGTATTTTGGCAAAATGATATAAGAAATACAGATGAAAATCTTTCAAGTCTTGTTTTTCCAAACAATTTAATTTAAGCACGGATTCGTAAAGAAAACGGAAAAGTTTTTCCTCCGGCGCACCTTCTTGCAGAGACAATAGTATAATCTCCGTTATAAAAAAAGCCAAAGAGGTACGTATTATTTCGCAATAAATTCTATTCAAATTTTCTTTTATACCGGCCTCTTTTATAAGAGACAAAGCATGCCTGTGATTTAGATATGCCTCTATATTAACAATTTGCAAGGGTTGAAAGATAAGACTTTTTACTTTTGCGTTTTTTTTTCTTCCCCCCTTGATTATAAAAGATTTTAGCCCCCATTTCTCCGTATACAGGCAAACAATACTACTACTCTCACGATACGGAAAAGTTTTGAGAACAATACCGTATGTCTTTTCTATTGCCATCGGTATGTTATTTTATGATAATAAATTTACCGTCTGCCTTTGTTACTTTATCCTCATTGTTTGCGTACGAAAAAATATAATAAACTCCGCTACCCACTTTTTGACCGTTGAAATTCTTGCCGTCCCAAACTGCTTGACCTCCCAAAGATTTCAAGTGTGCAACCATTCTTCCTTGTGCGTCAGTTATTCTAACATCGGAGTCCTTTACAAACCCTTTTATTGCAATGCTTCCATAATAATTTTCTCTTATAGGATTGGGGAAAACTACAAGTTTTTGTTTTTCCTCATAAGCGGGTAAACTCTCCGGACGATAAGAAATCAACCCCCTGTCCGTACCTATGAAAACTTCGCCCGTCTGAGGATGTTGAGCCACGCAAATAATCTTATTTGAAAGCAAAGGAGAATTTTCTGCCGTAAAATGAAACAATTCTTTATCTCCGTTTTCACTAAGTACATACATGCCACTTCTTTCTGTTCCTACCCATTTTCTATTTGCCCCGTCTGCCATAATACACTGAACGTTTTCGAAACTGAGCAAATATTGAGCCTCTATTCCCTCGGTATAAATGATATTATTACATTCTACTTGAGCAGTAGTCCCGGCTCCGTTAAAAGCATTGTCCAAAGAATAAATAACTTTTATACCCTTATCCGTTCCCATCCAAATTTCTCCCTCGTTGTCTTGTACCATACAATTTATTCTGTCGGTTGTCAAAAGGGAACCTTTGTTTGGGTCTATTCGCCTTATGGATAGACTGTCATTATTAACTATGATACATTTGCCGTATAGGGAGTATATCAAACGATAATGATGTACCCTATCCTCCAATATACCTTTTATTTGGTCGTTTGCGGTAAAAAAGTTGGTAGTATTAAACCCGCCCCATTCACCCCTATAATTAAGAAAGGCGAAATTATAATCCGTTAAAGAATTTGCTATCAACAGATTGCCGGAATTGTCATAACTTACCCCCGCCACGCGATAAGAACCGTAATAAGGCGATATGTAATTATAGGTATTACTGCTATCATATACGTTTATTATACTATCATCTTTTACCTCTATTACTCCGTTCCACCAGCTAGCACACATCAAATGATTTTCATCCTTTGGGTCTATGGCAATATCTATCAAATCAAGAAATTTTCCATCTCTGTTTTTTTCTATCCACTCAGTATTAACCCATGCCCATTTATCTTTGTCGTAATAATATATATTGCCATCAATAAATCTATTTGACAAAATAGCATCCCTGCCTCCCGGCGCTATGTATACTTTACCTTTTGGGGTTATTGCAATGTTGTAAACATCCGTAGAAGCAGGACCATCCGGAAAAGTTATTGCTTGGCTATATATAGTATCCGTATTTGCAAAATTCATATAGTCTTTGATAAATATCAAACCTTGGTGTTTGTGAGCAATCCAAATGTTATTTCCTTCCACAAGTACGTCTTTATAGTCTACAACTGAGTTTTTTATCGGATGAGAACTTTGAGCAACGTAAAAAATTTGATTAAAATTTGTGTCATAAACCAAAAAACCCTCCCACGTGCCTACAACCAGTTTGTCCTCAAAACTTCTCACATAGGGAACATACATAGAACTTATGAGCGTATCCATACCAAAGCCGTTGTATCTTAGAAGACTAACCTCATTGCCTTGTTCGGTGTAAGCACTTATGAGAATGTTGCTTTTTCCAAGATTGCCTATATATTGTATTGCGTTATCGGAGTTGTTTTGATTTATGAGTAGTTTTTTCCAAGATTGGCTTGAAGCCATAGTGGTATAATCCTTTTTTGCATAAAGTACCCCCTTTTCAGTACCTACAAAAAATGCCGTATCATTGCTATATATGGCATTTACCCCCAGTGTTGAGGAATTTTCTCCTACATACCAAGTGTCAAAAATTTCGTATCTGTCCAAATCTATTACAACCACCCCGAAACCACAAGCCAAAAAAGCTTTATTATCCGCAAAATATATACTGTTAATGGCTTTGCTTCCTTCAATAAATCTGTTTTTTATATCGGGTATGTTATAAACTTTGTTATTATGATATATATCTATATTGGAGTTTTCATAAGTTATTACAGTCGCTTCGGTCACCGAATCAACGGCGGCAATGCCAACTCCGGCGTCACTCAACCCTTGAACTTTGGAAAAAGTTTTTGAAGTATTTGTTTGCGGATTATAATAGAATAGGGAAGAGGCGCAAGAAACCAAAATCTCATTCCCCACTTTTACCACATTGTGAGTATAATAATAAGACAAATGTTCTCGCCAAGTACCAATGTCTATATTTTTTGAACGATTTTGCGACCAAGTACCAATGGACAACAACAAACAAATAACTATAAGAACCCTGTTTTTCATTGGAAATAAGATTTTATTCCACACTCTCTTTCAACCTCTCTGCATTTTCAGCCAACTGTAAAGCGTCAAGCAAATCCTGAATGTCTCCGTCCATAAAAGATTGAAGATTATAGCTTGTATAATTGATTCTATGGTCGGTTATACGCGATTGAGGGTAGTTGTAGGTACGTATTTTGGCACTTCTGTCACCTGTAGACACCATAGTTTTTCTTTTTGCCGAAATGCTGTCCAAGTATTTGGAATACTCTCTTTCAAACAAACGCGTACGTAAAACCATCATAGCCTTTTCCAAATTTTTTACCTGAGATTTTTGGTCTTGACAAGACACAACTATTCCCGTGGGAATATGAGTTAAACGTATGGCGGAATATGTTGTATTTACACTTTGTCCGCCGGGACCCGAGGCACAAAAAATATCCTTACGAATATCACTCATTTTTAAATCCACATCAAATTCTTCGGCCTCAGGCAACACTACAACACTTGCCGCCGAGGTATGCACTCTACCTTGTGTCTCTGTTTGCGGAACTCTTTGTACTCTATGCACTCCGCTTTCATATTTCATTTGCCCATAAACTCCGTCTTTGCCGGTAACGTTTAACACTATCTCCTTATAACCTCCGGAAGTGCCCGGTGTATAATCAACTATCTCCGTTTTCCAACCTCGTTTTTCAAAATATTTCATGTACATCCTATACAAGTCGCCCGCAAAAATACTTGCCTCGTCTCCGCCTGTTCCTGCGCGTATTTCAAAAATAGCATTCTTTGCATCCTGAGGGTCTTTTGGTAAAAGCATCAAACGAATTTCTTCCTCCATTTCTTCCTTTTTCACTCCCAAATCGTTTAGTTCCTCTTTGGCCATTTCTTTGAAATCTTCGTCCTTTTCCCTTGCAAGTACGTTTTTTGCGTTATCTATGTTGGATATCACATATTTGTACTGATGATAAGCATTTATTATAGGTTCAAGGTCTTTGTATTCTTTGTTGAGTTTGACATAATTTTTCATATCATTCACAACCTCCGGGTCTTGAATCTTTTTTTCTATCTCCAAATATTTTTTGTTTATAGCCTCTAACTTGTCTAACATTTTCTTATTATCTTTCTTCTTTTAATTTGGGGAGTAAATACGATTTGCAAATTTACGAATAAAAACAAAAATAAACTTATCTTGTAACAAAAATGTAATAAGATACGAATTGCCATTATTTAAAGCAAAGCCTCACAATGACGGCTTGGGTGGATGGTGTTGATAATGAGGTCTGGATTGCTTCGCTTTTTGCTCGCAATGACGGCTTGGCCCGCTGCCAAAGAACAAAAAGTAAAGTCATCGCAAACCCTCCTTTCCGTCATTGCGAGAATAATAAGTGTGTTATTGCGAGCCATAATGCGTGACAAGCCACAAAAATAGAATGTTACAAGCCGTCATTGCAAGCGCAGTGAAGTAATCCGTAACGC
>CAUTQY010000003.1:0-145704 GCA_963540815.1 uncultured Bacteroidales bacterium | reverse complement strand
TACCCTTCTTTGTTAAAGAACTTTTTCTATCCTATATAAAACAAAAAAGAGCGGGGGGCGAGACTCTTTACTCGCGAGCTTAACCTTGACAAGGTTGCGCTCTACCCTTCTTTGTTAAAGAACTTTTTCTATCCTATATAAAACAAAAAAGAGCGGGCAACGAGACTCGGACTCGCGACCTCAACCTTGGCAAGGTTGCGCTCTACCAACTGAGCTATGCCCGCATAAATATCATCTTCAAAAAAAGACCTCCGCTCCTTCCAATGCTTCTCCTCCTTGTCAGCCTCCCCTCAAATTTGACTTTGCAAAGATAGTATGAAAAATAATACTGACCAATTTTTTTTTATCTTTTTTTATTCTTTTGCAATATATTTTTTATTTCATTTAATTTATTAAGGGCTTGTATGGGTGTAAGATTTTCAATATCAACATTTACTATTTCAGCTTTCACTTGTTCCAATACGGGGTCATTTAGTTGAATAAAACTTGTTTGAAAACCATTAAAAGAGTTCGTACTTTCGATTGCTTTTTCTTTTGAAGTATTTTTGGCAGACTTGTCAGCTTGCCGAATATCCAATTGGAGACTTTTTGACCTATCTTTTTCCAAGCGTGAAAGCATATCGTTGGCTATTTCCAAAACTTGTTTTGGCATACCTGCCAAACGAGCAACGTGAATACCGAAACTTTGAGACGAGCCGCCTTGTGCTATTTTGCGTATGAACAATATTTTTGAGCCTACTTCTTTTACCGTTATGTGATAATTTTTTATTCTTTCAAAGTTTTTTTCCATTACTATCAATTCATGGTAGTGTGTAGCAAATAAAACCTTTGCCCTATATTTATTTTCATGCAAAAAAGAGGCTATTCCCCAAGCTATTGATACACCGTCGTATGTAGAGGTTCCTCGTCCTATTTCGTCCAACAATACAAGGGAATGAGAAGATAAATTATTAAGAATGGAGGCTGTTTCGTTCATTTCTACCATAAAAGTACTCTCACCCGAGGCTATATTATCCGAAGCTCCCACACGAGTAAATATTTTATCAACCATACCTATTTTAGCACGCTTTGCCGGTACGTAACAACCCATTTGTGCCATAATAACAATAAGAGCTGTTTGTCTCAAATAGGCACTTTTTCCACTCATATTGGGTCCTGTTATTATCATTATTTGCTGAGTTGTCGTATCCAAATAAACATCGTTTGCTATGTATTCTTCCCCTTGTGGAAGTAGTTTTTCTATAACGGGGTGTCTGCCCATGGATATATAAAGAATGTCGTTTTCTACAAGGTCGGGTTTCGTATAATTGTTTTCCAAAGTAACCAAAGCAAAGGACAACAAAACGTCTAATTTGGCAAGTTCTCTTGCAGATTTGTGTAATTGTTCCATGTATGTTTTACACTCCTCTATAACCTCGTGGTAAAGTCTTGTTTCTAAGGCGGAAATATTTTCTTGTGCATTGATTATTTGACCTTCCATCTTTTTGAGCTCCGGTATTATATATCTTTCCGCGTTAGTAAGGGTTTGCTTTCTTTCCCAATAAGAAGGTACTTTGTCCTTGTGAGTATTTGTTACCTCCAAATAATATCCGAAAACATTATTAAAGCCTATTTTTAAAGAAGGAATATTTGTTATGTCGGTTTGCTGTGCACAAATCTTATCTAATATTGTCTGAGAATTATATATTATATCCCTGTACTTATCCAACTCCTCATTATAACCTTGTTTTATAACATTACCTTTGTTTACATTATTCGGCGCCTCAGAGTTTATACTCCTCTTTATGTAATCTTTCATTGATAAACATTCTTCCAAAATAGGGTACAAATCTTTATCCTTTGATAAGGCAATATTATTTTTTATGTTTTGTATGCTTGTTAATATATCGGTAAAGTGGTATAATTCCAAAGGAGTTATCTTATGAACGGAAAGACGAGAAATAATTCTCTCCATATCACCTATTTCTTGCAAATCTTTTTGGATACTTTCTCGTAAATCATCGTTGTATATTAGAGAGGTAACTACTTTTTGTCTTTTTTCTATATTTTCTTTGTCTTTCAGTGGCAAAACTATCCAGCGTTGCAAAAGCCTTGCCCCCATGTTAGTTTGAGTTTTGTTAAGTATATAATATAAAGTACTTTGTTCGGAGTTTGTAGATTGTACAAGTTCCAAATTTTTTATTGTGAATTTGTCCATCCATACAAAATCGTTATTATCTATACGTGCAATGTTGCAAATATGAGACAACTCCTTATGATTTGTTTCTTTTATATAGTATAATGCCGAGCCGGCTGCTATTGCAGATAGTGGCATATGATTTATACCAAAACCCTTTACGGAATTTACCCCGAAAGTATCCTCCAATACTCCCTTTGCAAAATCCCAAGAAAATACCCAATCATCATAAGTTTTTGTTAAAATATTTTTGGGTAATATGTTTTGATATTCTCTTTCTTTCTGTCTTTGCAGTACTATTTCTTTGGGAGTGAAATTTTGCAACAATTTGTCCATATCGGACTCTTTTCCTTCACTGACAAAAAAATCTCCGGTGTTTATATCTATGAAAGCAATTCCGTATTCATCTTTTTCCTTATGTATGGCACACAGAAAAGAATTTTCCTTTTGTCCGTCTCCCTGATAAGAAATGCCGGGAGTTATTACCTCTTCAACATTGCGTTTTACTATACCCTTTGCAAGTTTTGGGTCCTCTATCTGCTCACATATTGCAACACGTTTACCGGCTTGAATGAGACGCGGCAAATAGGTCTCCAAAGCATGGTAAGGAAATCCTGCCAAACGGTCTTGATTGTTCTTGTTTCTGCTTGTAAGAACAATATTAAGTATTTTTGAAGTATCTATGGCATCTTGTCCGAATGTTTCATAAAAGTCTCCTACCCTAAACAACAATATGGAATCGGGGTATTTGGCCTTAAATTCGTTGTATTGCCTCATCAACGGAGTGATTCTTTCTTGCGAGTTCATATTTTGTTACAGTATGGTTATTTCCAAAATTTCCATAATAGGTTGAGGCTCTATAATAGCGTCTTTTGCCAAAGCCGGTATCATCAATATTTCGCCCGTATTAAGAGGTATTCTGTGTCCCATAGAAGTTACAAACCCCTTGCCTGCCACGCACATATACAGATAAAAAGTATCCGATTGAGAATAATCTTTTTTCAATGCTTGACTTAGTGGCATTATGTTGGTAACAAAATAAGGACATTGTATCAAATTATCGGTTTCATTCAAATGATAGTGATAATGTACCTTTGCCGTACCCTCTTGTTGGGAAAGGTCTAAGACCTCCAAACTTTGCTCCACATGCAACTCTCTTGCGTTGCCTTCTTTATCCGTTCTATCCCAATCATAAAGTCTGAAAGTAGAATCGCTGCTTTGTTGTATTTCCGCTAAAAGTACACCTTTGCCTATGGCATGTATTGTGCCGGCAGGAATAAAAAACAAATCTCCTTGTTCTACTTTGTCTTTGTGCAATATTTCTTTAAAAGTCTTGTTTCTCAGTCTATTGATTATATCGGCTTTTGTCTCTTTTTGATTAAAGCCCACGTATATGTCCGAATCCTTATCGGCTTGCAAAACATACCACATTTCCGTTTTACCGCTTTCTAACCCATGTTTATAAGCATAATTATCGTCAGGGTGAACTTGAACGGAAAGGTTATCATTTGCATCTATAATTTTTATTAGCAAAGGAAAATCCGTATAAAATCTATTAAAATTATCTTCTCCGACAAGCTCGTCTGCATACATTTCTATCACTTCCGGTAGAGTACACTCGGACAGAAAACCGTTTTCCACCACGCTCTCATTACCCTCCAAGCCAGAGAGAAGCCACAACTCGCCGCAACGACTCAAAGGCGAATAATCCACTCCTACAATATCTTTTATCTTATTACCTCCCCAAATTTTATCCTTAAAAAGAGGCATAAATTTCAATGGGTATAGTCCTCTTTCTTCCATAGTCTATTCTTTTTTGCAAAAGTACAAAAATTATACGATTGCTAAAATCAATAATTATCACCCTTTATGGAAATATATTAAAAAAAAGTGCGTTATATAGTCAAAGTATTTTGACCTTAAAAAATAAAATTATGCTCACAGTGAAAATTTGCGTTGGAACCCATTGTTACCTTATGGCAGGAAGGCAGTTGGCTCTATGGAAGAATTATATACCTCAATCTTTGAAAGATAGGGTATCCGTGGTTAATGTGTCTTGTTTGGGTTGTCATGAAGACACTTCCAATCCGCCCTACGCCAAGGTGGGAGATGTTGTTATAGAAAAAGCAACAACGGAAAAAATAGTAGAGGAAATAGAAAAACAACTATCCGTATACGAGAAATAAACAATAATAATTTCAAAAAAAGATTTATTAAAGAATGGCAGCATATAATAATGTAGTAGCAATACGTCGGTATATACTTCAAATGTTAGCTAAAATGATTTATGACGGTAATGTGGAAGAGAAAATAGACCGTCTTCCTTTTGATATGTATACAAAAAAAACGGAACATACACGTTGTTGTATACACAAGTCAAGAGCAGAGGCCAAATATAAAACCATGGCTATTTTGGGCTTTAATACGGATGACGAAAAAGACGAGTTTGACAATCTTTCGCACTATGTGAATATAAAAAAACAAACGGAAAACAACACCGAGGTAATGCTTACCGTTGTAGACGAGGCATGTTCTTCTTGTGTTAAGGCCTCTTATATAGTTACAAATCTTTGTAGGTCGTGTATAGCTCACCCCTGTACTTATGCCTGCAAAAAGCAAGCCATAACCAAACACGAAAACTCACAGGCACACATAGACCCTGCCAAATGTATCAACTGTGGTTTGTGTATGCAGGCTTGCCCTTATCATGCCATTATTTTTCAACCCGTACCTTGCGAGGAAGCTTGCCCTGTGGGCGCAATTTCCAAACGTGAGGACGGAGTGGAACACATAGACCCCGAAAAATGTATTTATTGCGGAAAATGCATGGTAGCCTGTCCGTTTGGTGCTATTTTTGAAAAAAGTTTTATGTTCGAAATAGTTAGTGCCATAAAACAAGGTAAAGAAGTTGTTGCTATGGTCGCCCCATCTTTGGGAGGTCAGTTTAATCAACCGTACGGCAAAGTGCTTTCGGCCATAAAAAAAATAGGTTTTACAGATGTTGTAGAAGTAGCCAAGGGGGCAAATATGACCACGGAAAATGAGACACGAGAGTTTGAAGAACGCATGGAGAAAGGGGTAAAATTTATGACAACTTCTTGTTGTGCCGCTTGGCGAGAATTATACATCAAACATATACCGGAAATACAGCCTTTTGTATCCGACGCTCTGACACCTATGGGTTATACCGCAAAATGGATAAGAGAGACAAAGAAGGATGCTATTTTGGTTTTTGTGGCTCCCTGCGTTGGCAAACGTTCGGAGTGTCACAGAAATCCTGATGTAAACTATGTTTTATCTTACGAGGAATTAGACGCTCTGTTTAAAGCGGCAGAAATAGACATTGCCACTATGGAGGAAACAGTTTTAGACTCTACCATACTTGGACACGGTAGGGGTTTTGCTATGATAGCCGGCGTTACCGCTTCGGTAAAGGCTACGGCAAAGAATCCGGAAATAATAAATGACGTAGTAATAGACGGCTTAACCAAACAGACTATAAAAGACTTGAAACAGTGGGCCAAGAAAGGTGAGGCTCCCGGAAATTTTGTAGAGGTTATGGCTTGTCAGGGAGGTTGTGTTAATGGTTGCGATACAATAAATCTTCCAAAGTCTGCTGCAAGACAAATACTTCCAACTACCAAATAAACATTGTCTTTTATATGATACACAAAGGCGTTGAATAAGTAAGTAATTATTCAACGCCTTTGTCTATAAAACAAAATAGGTATCAAACAATTATTCCTTGATCCACCATTTTTTTATAAGTCTTTTCCGAGGCAAGTTGTTCGGCTGCCTTTATTGAAAAATCAATTGCATTTTCTTGTTGAATATTATCCAAAAACACGGCAGTATTATATTGCTTTCTATAACCTACATCCACAACGCCAAGTACCTGAAAAGATATTTGTTTTTTATTTTTTTGCGCCCAGTCTATTATTTTACTTTTATAATTCCACTGTTTTTTCTCCACTTCGGCTACATCCATATAAACCGTGAATACTCTACCTATCAATATTTCGTAAGTCTTTTTATAGCCTTTGTCCAAATACAAAGCACCGGTCAAGGCCTCAAAAGCGTCACCGTATATGGAGGCAAAGCCAAGATTCAAAGTTTTATTGTATTCTATCAAATCTACAAGTCCTATCTTGCGTGCCAAAGAGTTAAGGGAAGAGCGTGAAACTATTTTTGCTCGCATCTCGGTAAGAAATCCTTCCCCTTGCAGAGGGTATTTCTTAAAAAGATAATCTCCCACAATAGTACTCAAAACCGTATCTCCCAGATATTCCAAACGTTCGTTATTTATTTTGTTACCCTTAGAGTCTATATGTGAGCAAGATTTGTGTATTAAAGCCGTTTTATACAGAAAAATATTCTTGGGAGAACACCCAAGAATATTTTTTAAGAATCTTATCATAGCTTTCTCTTGTTCGTCTCTATTTTTTGCAAACAAGAACATGGACTTTATTCGTCAATTTTTTTAAACACCAATGAAGCATTATGTCCGCCAAAACCGAAAGTATTACTTATGGCAGCCTTGATTTTTCTTTCTTGAGGCTGATTAAAAGTATAGTTAAGTTTTGGCAGTTGTTCATCGTCCGTAAAGTGATTGATGGTAGGAGGAACAACGCCGTTCTTTATAGCCAAAACGGTTGCTATCGCTTCTATTGCTCCCGCAGCACCCAATAGGTGACCGGTCATAGACTTTGTGGAATTTATGTTTATATTCCTTGCGTGGTCTCCGAACAAACCGGTAATAGCCTTTATCTCTGCTGTGTCTCCCAAAGGGGTAGAAGTTCCGTGAGTGTTGATATGTGCCACATCCTCAAGATTCAAACCACCTTCTTCTACGGCCAAACGCATGGCTCTCATAGTACATTTGCCCTCAGGGTGCGGAGCCGTCATATGGTATGCATCGGCAGTAAGACCGGCACCCACCATCTCGGCGTAAATCCTCGCTCCTCTTTGTTTGGCATGTTCGTATTCTTCCAAAACCAAGGCACCTGCACCTTCTCCCAATACAAAACCGTCTCTGTCTTTGTCAAAAGGACGCGAAGCAGTTTTTGGGTCGTCATTTCTTTGACTGATAGCCTTCATGGAAGAAAAACCTCCGAGTCCTGCATGTGTGATAGCAGCTTCGCTACCTCCACATATCATCATATTTGCTTTGCCCAACTTGACAAACAAAAAGGCCTGTGCTATGGCATGAGCAGAAGAAGCACAAGCGGAAACAGTAGCAAAATTCGGCCCTTCCAAACCGTACTTTATGGAAATATGACCGGCGCAAATATCAGCAATCATTTTAGGAATAAAAAACGGAGAAAATCTTAAACTACCGTCTCCCTTAACAAAATCGGTTATTTCGTCCTCAAATGTTTGAATACCACCTATACCAGAAGACCAAATAACGCCTGCCATTTCTTTGTTTAATTTCTCCATGTCAAGACCGCTATCTGCCACAGCTTGGTCGGCAGTAACTATACCATATTGAGAAAAAAGGTCATATTTTCTTATTTCTTTTCTGTCAAAATATTGTCCGCCATCAAAATTCTTAACCTCGCAAGCAAAAGTTGTTCTTGCTTGTGAAGCATCAAAATGAGTTATAGGCGCTCCACCACTTACTCCGTCAACCAAGCTCTCCCAATATTCTTTGAGAGAGTTGCCTATCGGAGTAAGGGCACCTAAGCCTGTAATTACAACGCGTTTCATTCCCATAAGCGTTAAGGAAATTTATTTTGTTGCGTTTTCAATGTAAGTAATAGCGTCACCAACTGTTGCTATCTTTTCTGCTTGGTCATCCGGAATGGAAATATTGAATTCTTTTTCCAATTCCATTATCAACTCAACCGTATCCAAAGAATCAGCACCCAAGTCGTTAGTAAAGTTTGCTTCAGGTTTTACTTGATTTTCTTCTACTCCGAGTTTGTCTACTACAATAGCTATTACTTTCTTTGCAATTTCTTCAGACATAATCTTAATAAATTTTTAAAAAGTTTATAATTTGGAGTGCAAAGAAAAACATTTTAAATGAAATGACAAAGAAAAAACATAATAAAATACCGTGTTATAAATATAATAAATTAGAAATCAAAATATTATACAGACTGATACTATACTTTCAAATGTGCTTTCTATTGAATTATTCAGGCATTTATCAATAATATCTATTGTAAAGTAAGTTTTTTTTATTGAATAAATCATAGGGAAACAAACCTATATATTTGCAAGACTTCACAGAAAAATCCAACAGAAAAAAAGAATGTTAAAAGTCGTCATTACAAGTCCTCATATATCGTCATTGCGAGCCGTAAGGCGTGGTGGCAATCCAGACACATAGATTTTTTCTCGGATTGCTTCACTTTCCGCTCGCAATGACGAAATTTTTGAGATTGACACGTAACAAAATTGCTAGCAAGGACGGAAACGGAGGGTTTGTAAGGATGTACTTCTTGAGAATTGTCATAAAATAGAGTTATGAAAGAAAGTCATATTATTTTTCGCGTTTGGACTAAAAGACATGACAAATCGTTTCTGAGGTATTAAGATAAAAAATAATGTGAGATATGTAATTTTATAAAAATATTTTTATAATTTTGCAAAATAAAATTATGGGCTTGGGTTGGTTTTGACAGCAAGGTAAATGGTCAGGCAAGCATGCAGTTAGGGGTAACAACTAACTATAATCCATAGTTACATAAAATTAATTGGCGAAAATAATTACGCTCTTGCTGCGTAGTCGAAGTTTTAGTAGATTACTCTTTATCCGATACAAGGTATTGGAGCAAGACGCTCCGAGAAAATGTATATAACCTTTTGCGTTTTCTATTATCGGGGCGCATCGGTTAAAAGGTTTGGTCAAAGGGAGGTCTTTAAACTTTGATGAATTTTTGAAAGACTAAGGAAAAGAAAAAGTTGTTTGTTGCTTGTCTTTTCCCTACAATCAAAGACAAAATAAGCATGTAGAAAACTTGGGTGTTTCTTGTTTGGACCAGGGTTCGAATCCCTGCAGGTCCACATCTTAGAGGGAGGCAAACATTTTTGTTTGCTTCCCTCTTTGTTATTTGTAAGGTTGGCAATTATAGCAAGTGTTTGAATAAATTTTGCAAATTGAGAATGCCAAATAAATTCAAGGCAGTTATAATTATAACGACAATTATAACAATACGAATAAAACTTTCCCCTTTCTTTAAGGCATATTTGTCGGCTATGTAAGTTCCTATTATCATCCCTACGGAGTGTATTAAACCGTAAACCCAATAATTCATATCCACAGAACCTTTGACAAAAAAAACAACAATGGCAACCATGGTATATAAAAACATTATGAAAAGTTTGACTGCTGCCGTCTTTATCATATCATAGCCTAAAATCATACTTAGCGCCGCTATGATAAGAAATCCCGTACCGGCTTGTACAAACCCTCCGTAAAAACCTATACCGACAAACAAAGGAAAGTACATGACATACTCTTTTAAGCTTAATTTATTCTCTACTCTTTTGGCCTGTTTTTCTTGTATGAAAAGGAATATTATCATTACAAGCAGAATAGCACCCAAGCAATAGGAAAAAACTTTTTCGCTTATGGTTATTGCTACCAAAGAGCCAAACAAAGCCCCTAACATAACGGGGAAAGCGTACGGCAACACCTCCTTGATTTTGAAAATCTTTTGTTTGAGAAACAACGCCGAACCGAAAGCATCTTGCAACAACACTCCTACTCTGTTCACTGCATTTGCTCCTTGCGAGGGCATACCCATAGCCAAATACAGGGCTATACTCACTATGGTACCTCCTGCCGAAAGAGTATTGATAAAGCCGACAAGGACGCCGGAAAGAACCAATATTATTATTGCCGCAAGGGTCAAATCCGTTATGGCTTTTTATTTATCATTTTATCCAATAAACTATGTTTCCCGTACAAGAATCTTGCCTTGCTCCTGTAACGGAAGACAAACAATTTATTTCTTTCCTCCATCTTTTCACTCCAAGAAAAGAAAAAATTAACGCTTCCTTGAAATCTATGGTCAGTTTGTCCGGTAGATATATACTATTGCCTGTTTTTTCTTGCAGTTTTTTGACCAAAAAGTCATTATAAGCTCCGCCTCCGCTTAGCAAACATTTACCTTTTATGTGCTTTGCTATTTGTAGGGTAATATGTTCCGTATATGTAGCCAATATATCTTTAACGTCCAAAGTATAATATTCCAAAATCGGAAAAATATTGCTTTTTACCCATTCCTTACCCAAAGATTTTTTTTCCTCATTTTTGTAATAAAGTATGGAATTTAAACTATTTAATAAATTCAAATCAATATTTCCTTGACTTGCCAAAATTCCCTTGTTGTCAAAAGGCAAATCCACACTGTTTGCCAAATGGTTTAGTACCATATTAACGGGGCATATATCATAGGCTATTCTTTTGCCATTACTCTCAAAAGATATGTTGGAAAAGCCCCCAAGGTTTAAACAAGAATCGTACTCTTTGAATAAAATTTTGTCTCCTATGGAAACCAAAGGAGCTCCCTGACCGCCGAGGGCAACATCCAAGGAACGAAAATCCCCTATAACGGTTTGTTTTACCTCGGCACACAAACTGTTTATATTACCTATTTGTGTAGTATATCCTTTGTCCGGCTGATGAAATATTGTTTGTCCGTGGGAGACCACAAAATCCACTTGTAGATTGTTTTCTTTCAAAAATTTAAAAGCCTGTTTGCCGAAAAACTTGCCCAAATAGAAATCCGTATAAGAGAGATACTCTGCTGATGAGTTTTCACAAGCCAAAATCTTTTTTCTTAAAGTATTATCATAATCTATTGTTTGGGCTTTTTCTATGGAATAACTCCATTGCTTGTTTTTTATTTCAAACTCGCAATATGCCAAATCCAAGCCGTCCAAAGACGTACCCGACATCATTCCCAAAACCTTATAAAACATCTAAGAGAATCTCCATTTTTGTACTTCTGGAACCCTTTATAAGTATCAAAGAATCCTTTACGTTTTCTTTTCTCAAATATTCTTTTGCTTCCAAAGATGTATCAAAATATTTTATTTTCTTATCTTGGCAAGCAAAGTCCTTGTATTCTTCTCCTACAAGTATAATTTCTTGCAAGGACATTTCAAGTAGTTTTTTGACAATATCACAATGTTCCTTACAACTCACATCTCCCAATTCTTTCATAGCACCGAAAAATACCCTTTTATCTTTTGATTTTACTCTATCAAAAGTCTCCAAAGCAAGTAAGCAAGAAGATGGGTTGGCATTGTAGCAATCCAAAATAAGAGTATTTTTTTTTGTTTTGTTTATTTGGGAACGATTATTTGTAGGGGTGTAATTTTCTATTGCCTCCTTAATTCTGGATAGAGGAATCTCAAAAAACAGACCGACGGCAAGAGCAGACAAGATATTATAAGCGTTGTATTCTCCCACTAATTGGGAATGTATTTCCGAGTCCCTATATCTTATAGAGGCAAAAACGCTGTCTTCTCCTCTAATATCGGCAAAAACATTTACGGACTTATCTTTCAAAGAATACGTGATTTTATTGTAAATGGTTTGTTTTCTCAGGTTTTCATCATCATAATTAACAAAAATCTTTCCCTTCTTTTCGTCTACATACTTATACAATTCCGTTTTTGCCTGCAAAACACCTTCTTTTGAGCCAAAGCCTTCAATATGTGCTGTTCCCACATTGGTAAGCAAACAACAAGTCGGTTCTGCTATTTGGCACAACTCTTCAATATCTCCTATGTGAGATGCTCCCATTTCTATTATTGCAACTTGACAGTCTTTTTTTATACTCAGGAGAGTGAGAGCTACACCTATTTGATTATTTAAATTCCCTTGTGTGGAGCAAACTTTATATTTTTTTTCCAATACGGCATTAATAAGTTCCTTTGTAGTAGTTTTGCCGTTGGTACCGCTGATAGCCAAAAAAGGAATGGAAAAACTTTTTCTGTAATAGTTTGCAAACCGTTGAAGAAAAATAAGACTATCCGTTACCAAAATAGTTCTTTCATCTATAAAATAATCCTTATCGTCTATTATTACCGAACTTGCACCTTGTTTAAGGGCTTGCGTGGCAAATACATTGCCGTTAAAATTCTCTCCCCTTAAAGCAACAAAAATACTTCCTCTTTTTACTTTGCGAGAGTCGGTTGTCAAGTCAAATGAATTTTCGAAAACTTTGAAAACCTTATCTAATAAGTCTTCCGTTATTTTATGTATTTCTCCATTATTTTCCATGTCTGTTGTGCTGTTTTGTCCCAAGTAAAAAACAAGGCTCGCTTTTTACCTTTTTCTATAAGAGTTTGCCGCAAATTTCTATCTTTGTATATGGTTTGCATAGCCTTAGCAATATCCTTATAATTATATGGGTCTATTGTCAAAGCAGCCTCTGAGGCAATCTCCGACAAAGAGGTCGTATTGGAGG
Organism: uncultured Bacteroidales bacterium; assembly: GCA_963540815.1. Lineage (GTDB taxonomy): Bacteria > Bacteroidota > Bacteroidia > Bacteroidales > P3 > Scybalousia_A. The sequence continues at coordinate 133,095 of CAUTQY010000003.1, read as the reverse complement.
TTATGACCGCTGCACCATTCTCAAAGGCCTCAACCACAGGCACTCCAAAACCCTCCCAAAAAGAAGGAAATACTAATGCCAATGCTCCGTGTGAAATCTCCGAAATTTCCCGACTTGTTATTCTTCCCGTAAAAACGACATCGTTTTTGTAGGTCATTTTATTGAAGGTTTCTTCTATTTCTCCTTGCCACCATTTCTTGTTACCTATAATTACAAGTTTTATCTTATTGTTGGGAACATTTTCTTTAAACATATCAAAAGCCCGAAATATACCTACAAGGTTTTTTCGTTTTGATATGGCACCTACAAAATAAAAATAATCCTCACTCTCCGTATATTTGTTTTTAATTTCTTGGGTATTAAAATTTTCAATTTCCTTTTGGCAGGCATTGGCAGCGGCATATACTACGGTAATTTTTTGTTCGTCTACGCCCAATGTGTTTATTATATCCTGTTTGCTAAACTCGGAAACGGTAGCAATGTCATTTGCCCTTTTTGCATTGAGAGGAAAATATTTTTGAAAATATTTTTGATGTAAAGTATTACCGACAAAAGAATTATCGTGTAAAAAATTAAGGTCGTGCACCGTACAAACGGTAGGAATACCGTAAACTTTTGGCAAGTAATTTTCGGGTGAAAAAAACAAATCTATTTTATATATTCTGCAATAAAGAGGCAACAGCCAATCAAAATACATTTTCCAAAGCAAAGGATGTCTTGTCGGTAAGGGTATAACAATGGGTTTTACGTTACTACTAAAAATAAATTTTTTACTATAGGGTCTGTCAAAGAAAAAATAAAATTCGATATCCTTATGCCAAGTTGTTATTCTTTTGAGTATTTGAAAGGTAAAGTAACCTATACCCTCCAATTTGTTATCCAAAAGCAAACGCGTATTGACTCCTATTCTCATTATTTATTATTCTTTTGCAATTACATAAAAAAACGCAAGAAAGAAAAATATATTTTCTTTTCCTTTTTATTTTCCTTCCTTAACGGTTTGGGTTACAAATGATATTATCTCTTTTATGTTGAATATGTCGAACACAAAAGACAATCCCGTGCAAACAACCACACTTATTATTATTTTGTTTATCCAAAAAAGATTTACATTATGTATTAATATGCAACATATACACATACAGATAGCAAAAGATAAAAGTCTCAGAGTATATTTAATATTAAATTTTATCCGAAATATTCTCAATGCTATTATTATTTGCAAGACTGCCGTTATTGTTTGTGCTACAAGAGAGGTAAAAGCGGCTCCGTTTTCTTTGTAAGAAGGTATTAGAATAAGGTTTAATACTATGTTAATAATCATTCCCAAGCCTGCAACAATGTTTAGATATTTCAAAGAGCCGTTGGCAGTAAGAAGTGTACCAAAAATATAGGTAGCGGAAATGGGTATGAAACAAAAACATAATATGCCATAAACATCGGCACTTTGAGTTATGTTTTTGTTATATAGCAAGGACATTATTTCTTGAGCGTACAAAAAAGAAAGAATGGCAAAACCCATACTCATAAACAACAATAGATGAGAGGAAATTTTTATTATTCCTTTAATATCGGCCTTCTCTTTTATGAGTTTTGCAAATAAGGGTAGGAGGATAACGGAAAACAAATAGGAAATCATATTGGCAGAGTCTACCATTCTAAATCCTGCGGCATAAATACCTGCGGCAAAGCCTTTGTCGTTAAGCAATCGTTCCAAAAGCACACTGTCTATCTTATTATAAAAAGCCATCAACAAACTTAACAAGGCAAAAGGCAGTCCGTATTTTAGAATAACTATATTAAAGGAGGTATTCCAAACCAAAGGTATGAATCCCGTTTTTCTAAGGACAATAAACAAAGCCGTTAAACAAGAGATAAACAAACTGAGTACTTGAGCGTAGACAAAATACTCTACTCTGAAATCCGTTTTTAAAAAATCTGTCCACAAAAGAATTGAACAAAATATTATTGTAAGACTCTTATCCAAGACTGACAGAACGGAATCCGTTTTAAAAAGCAAAAGTGCCAAAATATTGCTTCTAAAATACGACAACAAATAAGTAAATACTTGAAATAAAGACAGCCAAAACAACATGCCAAAAACCCTACTATTGTATCCGCTACAAATGGCAACTACAAATACAATACATATATATACCAAAGACAAAACAAGTTTTAGAGATAGTATTCTTGCAAAATATTTTTTTAACAAAAAAGTATTTTGTGCTATGGTTTTATTGTTGAAGTTGGTAATGCCACAATCCAATATGATATTGAAAATATAAGTAAAATTCAATAAAGCAAAGTAAAGTCCGTATTCTCCGCTCGGCAGGGCATTTTGAACACTCTTATCTATGCCCAAAATCCAAAAAGACTTTATTATTATATTAGGTGTAAGTAAAAATAACAGATTTACAAGAAAAAATTTTTTCATTAACCTCTTTGTCGTTACAGTTTGCAAAGGTATAAAAAAATACTCTGCAAATATTAAATTCCGTCTTGTTTTCTCATACACAAACAATAAACTATAAGATATTTACCTTGAAATCAAATTTTGAGTTTAAAGAAAAGTGTAAGTATCTTGTTTTTTTATAATTTTGTACCTACTTTGTTCGAGGACAGGGAACGTATAAAATGAGAAAAAAAATAAAAAATACATTTTTGATATGTGTGGAATAGTAGGTTATATGGGAACAAAGGAGGCTTTTCCCATCCTAATTAAAGGTTTGCATAGATTGGAATATAGGGGTTACGACTCTGCAGGTGTTGCTCTTGTGAATCAAAACGGCAATCTTAACGTTTATAAAACCAAAGGAAAGGTTGCGGAGTTGGAAAATTTCTGCGGTGATAAGGATATTAGCGGAACAATAGGTATTGCCCATACTCGCTGGGCTACACACGGAGAGCCGAGTGATAAAAATGCTCACCCTCACTATTCTCAAAGCAAAAACATTGCGCTAATACACAATGGTATTATAGAAAACTATCTTGCGATAAAAAAGTTTTTGATTTCCAAGGGTTATAAATTCCAATCCGATACGGATACGGAAGTTTTGGTTCAGTTGATAGAGTACATGATGCAAGAGCACAAAGCAACCCTGTACGATGCTGTCTATCAAGCTTTATCACAGGTAATAGGTGCGTATTCCATTGGAGTGATAGAAAAAAATAACCCCAATACCATTATTGCGGCAAAAATGTCCTCACCTTTAATAATAGGAGTTGGCAAAAACGAATTTTTGCTTGGTTCGGATGCTTCTGCCGTTATAGAATTTACAAAAAACGTTATCTATCCCGAGGATGGTCAGGTTATAAAAATAGAAAGAGGAAAAGAGCTGGAAATTTGCAGTCTGGAAAATAGAGAAAAAAAAATCAAACCGGAAATACAACAAATACAACTTTCTTTGGAGGATATAGAAAAAGGAGGGTTCGACCATTTTATGCTCAAAGAAATATTTGAGCAACCCAAAAGCATAGGTCTTTGTATGAACGGTAGATTACAAAGAGAACGCAAAGAAATAATTTTGAACGGTATAAGAGAATACGGAGAGGTTTTTGCTAAGGCAAGAAGAATCCTTATAACTGCTTGCGGAACCTCTTGGCATGCAGGTTTGATAGGTAAATATTTAATAGAGGCTTTTTGCAGAATACCCGTTGAAGTGGAGGTTGCTTCGGAGTTTCGTTATAGAAACCCGGTCATTTATCCGGACGATATTCTTATTGCCATTTCACAATCGGGAGAGACAGCAGATACTTTGGCTGCCATGGAATTGGCAAAAAAACAAGGTGCCTTTATTTACGGAATTTGCAATGTTGTAGGTTCTTCCGTCGCTCGTCTTACGAATTCGGGCACATATACACACGCAGGACCGGAGATAGGTGTAGCCTCTACAAAAGCTTTTACCACACAAGTTTGTGTGCTAACAATGATATCTTTGGCTTTGGCAAAACAAATGAAAACCATAACTCACGAAGAATACAACAAGATAGTAACGGAACTTTGCAATATAGAAAATAAAATAGAGCAAATTCTTAAAAAGAAAGATGATATAAAAGAAATATCAAAGATTTTTACATACGCAAAAAATTTCCTTTACTTGGGAAGAGGTTACAACTATCCTGTTGCGATGGAAGGCGCACTGAAACTCAAAGAAATATCTTATATACATGCCGAAGGCTATCCTGCCGCCGAGATGAAGCACGGACCTATTGCTTTGATAGATGAAGAAATGCCTATCGTGGTAATTGCACCTCATTACAACTTGTATAACAAAATTTTGTCCAATGTTCAGGAGGTAAAGGCAAGAAACGGCAGAATAATTGCAATAGTAAACGAGGGAGATACGGAAATAAGAAAACAAGCGGATTACTGTATTGAAATACCGAAGACGGAGGAATGCTTGTCTCCTCTTGTATCTGTTATACCATTGCAATTGTTGTCTTACTACATTGCAATTGCAAAAAGAAGAGACGTAGACCGTCCGCGCAACCTTGCCAAATCGGTAACGGTAGAATAATAAAAATATGAACAAAAAGACGTACACCTTGTGTACGTCTTTTTGTGTACGAGATTTATTTTTACAGATTGATTTTGTTACTTGCAATTTGTATTCTTCCCAAACATTCGCGTTTGCCCAAAAGCTTAAAAATCTCTACCATATTTACCCCTTTTGTATCTCCGACGATAGCCAAACGAATGGAATTCATTATTTGCCCCATGTTTAAATTGTTTTTTGGAATATAATCCATAAGGAAGGTCTCGGCTTTTTCTCCCCAATCTTTATTGTCTTCTATTTTGTTTAATTGTTCAGCTATATCGTTCATTATTTTGCTTGTACCTTCTTTCCATCGTTTCTGCAATGCCTTTTGTTCGTAATTGTCCGGACGAACAAAGAAATAATTACTATTCTGCCATAATTCTTTTGCAAAAGAACATCTTTCCTTAATTAATCCCACAACCTTTTCCGTAAAGTCAGGGGCTACTTCGAAACCTTTTTGTTTCAATTCCTCCCGATATTGCTTGGCCAAAATGGAGTTTGGTACTTTTTGCAAATACTGATGGTTGAACCATTTGGCTTTTTCCACATCAAATTTTGCTCCGTGTTTGGATATTCTTTCAATGGAAAATTTTTTCACCAACTCCTCCAAAGAAAAAATTTCTTGTTCCGTGCCGTCATTCCAACCCAAAAGAGCCAACATATTTACCACTGCTTGCGGTAGGTAACCGCTTTCTCTATACCCGGAAGAAATTTCATCGGATTTTGGGTCGTGCCATTGCAAAGGAAAAACAGGAAAACCCAATCTGTCTCCATCTCGTTTGGAGAGTTTTCCTTTCCCGTCCGGTTTAAGTATCAAAGGTAGATGGGCAAATTGTGGCGCCTGCCAATCAAAAGCTTTATAAAGACTGATATGTAAAGGACAACTTGGTAGCCATTCTTCTCCTCGTATAACATGAGAAATTTTCATCAAATGGTCGTCTACTATATTTGCCAGATGATATGTAGGCATTCCGTCACTTTTATACAAAACTTTATCGTCCAACAACGAGGCATTCACGGAAATATACCCTCTTATAAGGTCGTCAAATTCTATTTGTTCGTTTTCTTCAAATTTGAAACGAATAACAAAAGGTTCTCCTGATTCTATCAGTCTTTGAGTTTCTTGTTTGGAAAGAGAAAGAGAATTCTTTAGGTCTTGTCTCGTGTGGCAGTCATATTGAAATGTTTTTTTTTGTTTCTCTGCCTCCAATCGCTTGTTAGAAAGTTCCTGTGCAGAGTCAAAAGCATAATAAGCTTTGCCTTTCTCTACAAGAAACATGGCGTAATCTTTGTAGAGGTTTTTTCTTTCCGATTGTCTATAAGGTCCGTATTCCCCTCCGACTTGTACCCCTTCGTCAAATTTAAGTCCCAACCAATTAAAAGATTCTATAATGTATTTTTCGGCGCCGGGTACAAAACGAGTTTGATCGGTATCCTCTATTCTTAAAATAAAATCGCCACCTTTTTGTTTGGCAAAAAGATAATTATATAAAGCCGTTCTAACTCCTCCTATGTGTAGGGGACCTGTCGGTGAGGGTGCAAATCTTGTTCTAACTCTATCTGTCATAATAATATATTGTTTTTTTTATACTTGGTAGGTATTATTTTCATTTGTAATTATCTCCTATTTTGATGCAGGCATTTACTTCTTGTTGTAAATATCTTTGTAGTTAGGGATAGTGTCAAAAAATTATACCAATCTTTTGTAGTTCTATTGCCTCGCATTTCTCCTTTTTGGTGATAAACTCCCGAATAGCCTTCCAATTCGTTTGTTCTGTCCGCTGCATAGGCTGCTTGTTCTCCGGCGTACGAAATCAACTCGTTTCTGTCCATATATGTTGTTGATATATCATCTATGTAGTCCGTAAAAGTTTTTCTAAATCCCCATTCCAAACCTATACAGGTATGAGAAGAAAGAGAAAATTTTATTCCAACCCCAAAAGGAACGGCAACGGATATTCGTTTGTAATTGTCTCTATTCTTTATAAGTCCTTGTCCCTCGGTATTTAAATCATGAAGGCTTACCGTTACGGTTTCCCTACTTATGGGGTCGGTAATCTCAGTTTTGGGGTTGAAATGAAAAAGTGCCAAACCTCCAAAAATATAAGGGGTAAATCTATGTTGTCTGCTACCCGTACGATAATCCATAAAATTAAACTCTGCTAACAAAGATAATTCTTGCAGGGCTGAATGAAAATTTAGGTTTCTCGTATTTTTAAAGTGTTTGTCATCTCCCGATAGTTTACCAAACAATAAACTTGTTCTCAACACCCATCTCGGATTAAAATTATACCTTGCCATCAATCCGCCAACAAAATGTGCGTTATAAAAATTAAAACTACTCTCGAATTGGTTCCATTCCTTGGTATTATCTTCTCCGTTTTTGAACATATTGTTAATGTCTCCCACATAATTTGAAATCCCCCCCACAATGCCCATCTCCCAGTAGGAAGACTGCCTTTGAGAATAGAGTAAAGAAGAAAAGCACAGCAAAACGGCGAACAAAATCTTTTTCATAATTTATATTTTTCTGCAAAGTTAGTGAAAATATACAAAATCAATGATAACCCTACTACAAAATAAGGTTGTTAAAGACATTCCGGTCTTTAACAACCCTTAAATAAAGATATTCAAATATATATTCCTTACTATAAAGTTCTGCCGGGGTAGATTTTGAGAGCTTCTTTCAAACAATTGATACCTGCCAACAAATCCTCTATTTTCAAGCAATAAGTAATACGAGCTTGTTTTCTACCCTTTTCCGGGTCGGCATAAAAACCGGTAGCAGGAGCCAACATAACCGTTTGACCGTTAAGGTTGAAATCCGTAAGTAACCATTTACAGAATTTATCACTGTCGTCAATAGGCATTTCTATCACGGTATAGAATGCACCGGTAGGATTAGGACATTTGCAACCCGGTATTTCGTTTATAGCTTTTACCAAGGCTTTTCTTCTTTTGTCGTATTCGTCGTTAACTTCTTTGAAATAGGAAGCAGGAGTATCCACAGCCGCTTCGGCAAATATTTGTCCGAAGTAAGGAGGACACAAACGTGCCTGCGCCATTTTCATTGCGGCAGCCATAACCTCTTTATTTTTGGAAATTATCATACCTTCTCTGGCTCCGCATGCGGAATAACGTTTTGAGACGGAATCCAAAAGAATAGCATTCTGTTCTATTCCTTCTATTTGCATAATGGAGAAGTGTTTTTTGCCCTCGTAAACAAATTCTCTATAAACTTCGTCTGCAAAAATAAATAGGTCGTGCTTCCTTGCTATCTCGGCTAATTGTCTAAGCTCTTGTTCGGTATAAAGATACCCTGTTGGGTTGTTAGGATTGCAGATAATAATAGCACGTGTTTTTGGAGTTATAGCTTTTTCGAACTCTTCCATTGAAGGTAAAGCGAAACCCGTATCTATGGTAGAAGAAATAGTTCTGATTGTTGCGCCGGATATTTTGGCAAAAGAGTTGTAGTTTGCATAATACGGCTCTGCCACCAATACTTCTTCACCGGGATTAACGCATACGCTAAAAGCAAATTGCAGGGCCTCGCTACCTCCGCAAGTTACTATAATTTCGTTGGGTTCTACATTGATATTGTATCTTTTGTAGTATTCACAGAGTTTTTTTCTATAGGAGAGGTTTCCGTTGGAAGGAGTATAGGCAACTATATCCATTTTTGCTTTTCTAAGAACTTCTACTGCCTCCGGAGCAGTAAGTATATCGGGTTGCCCTATGTTTAGGTGATGTATTTTTATTCCTTTTTCTTTTGCGGCATCGGCAAAAGGTACTAATTTTCTTATAGCAGAAGCTTGCAATGTCGCTCCCATTTCTGAAATCTTAGGCATGTCTTTGTTTTTTGATTTTTTTAGATGATTTTTATACAAAAAAAGATTCAGAGTAGTAATACTACACCTAATCTCTCATTATTTGTTTTCTTTATTTTTCTACTTTGCCACTTATTTTTAACACTACACTACCGTTTGCAGCATTACTTTCTACCGTGACGGATTTATTTATAGTCCCAATGTTATTTGTGTTGTATTTTACTTTTAGTTTGGCGGATTTACCCGGCATAAGCGGTTCCTTTGACCAAAAAGGAATAGTACAACCGCAAGAACTTCTAACATTGGTAAGCATCAAAGGCGCTTTGCCCGTATTCTTGTATTCGAACTCGCACATGCCATCACCTCCTTTTTTGATAGTGCCGTAGTCATGAACCATTTCGGTAAAAGTGATTTCGGCCTGAGTGCCATTGGGTTTAACTTCTTTTTTGTTTTGAGCATTAACTCCCAAAACTATTGCCATAGAAAGCAATATTGTTAAAATCAATTTTTTCATTTTTTGTTGTTTTTATTTTATTATTAAAATATTCTATTGCTTTGATATTACCTCGCCCACAAGTCTTAAAATTATTTTCGGATTTTCTTTGTCATTAGTATTCACAACCACACTTCTTTTTATTTCTCCTATTATGTTTGTGTTATAACTCACTCGTACAAATCCTTTTTCTTTATGCATCAATCCTTGATGAGAATAATCTACCACAAGACAACCGCATGAAGTTTTTACACTATTGATTTGCAACAATCCCCCGCCTTGATTTTCTATTTCAAAAACCGCTTCTCCATTCCCCCCTTGATACACTTGACCAAAATCATGATAATTTTTATCAAATTTTGCAATCACTTCCTTTATGTTACTCTCCATAGAATCTTTATGACTGTCTTTACTTTGAGCATAACCAAACGAGGACAGCAAAATCAGTGCCATAAAATAAACAAGGAGCATATTAGATTTCCCTATCATATATTTTTAATTAGATTGTGCTTTTACGGAGTGCAAAAATATAAAAAAATAAAAAAATAGGGTGAAAACCTTATAAGGTTTTCACCCTTAACTATCATATTTTTAACATCTCTCTATTAGAAGAAGTATCTAAATCCTAATCTAATACCAAGATTTCCCAACAAATTATTGTATTGACCCAATTTTACGGAAAAATTATTGTCCTTGTCATCAACATCGCCAGTTGTAGGCTTTGTTGTTGTTTTGGTTGTGGAGTATCCGAATGTTGCAAGGTCGCAAGCAAACGTAACTGCAAAATGGTCGTTGAAGTTTGCTTGGAAATTCAAAGGCTCAACCATAACTCCCATTTGAGAAAGGTCTCTGTCTATATCCGCGGCAACTGTTTCATTAGTACCGCTACCGAATCCGAAATAAACGTATGCTCTTGGGGTCCAAGTAAACAAATTGTTAAGTTTCATAAAATAGTATCCTTGAAGAGCAACATTAAACATATTTGTTTTGTTGACATACGTTTTTGAACCTACAATAATTTGGTCAGCCGAACTCATATTATATCCCAAACCCAAACCTAATGACCAATTGTCCGTAAGCATATAATTACCGGATAGATTGATACCAAAGTTTGAATTTCCCAACTTATCTGCGTTATCTAACTCTCCGCTATAAGAAGAGAAGTTAACTCCGCCATCAAACCAAACTCTGCCTTTTTCTTGAGCGAATACACTTGTTGAAGCCAATAACATAAGGCTTGCAAACAAAACTGTTAATTTTTTCATTGTATTATTATTTTTTAGTTTTTTAAGATTTCTTACTTAATTAAACATTGAAGTAAATGGGAGAAATCTTTTGAGCCATTATGCTTCACGTTTTCGCTGTTTTTAAGAACAACAAAGTTACTGTTTCAAAAACTGTGCCAATTAATATTTTAAAACCTACAAAAAAACTAATATTTATATTATACCTTCTCTTATTAAATCGTGTAAGTGTATAACTCCCAAATAATTATTATCTCTATCCACAACCAAAAGAGAGGTGATTTGATTTTCTCGCATTAATTCCAACGCTCTTACGGCAAAAGCGTCAAACAAAATACATTTCGGTTTGGTTGTCATAATATCTTCTGCCAATATATTCAGTGAAACAGTGCCGTTTTGTTTGGCTAACATCCTTCTCAAATCTCCGTCCGTTATTATGCCTTCTACCTTTTTGTTTGAAACTACGGCGCTGCACCCCAAACGTTTGGAGGTTATTTCCATTATAACTTCATTCAAAGAAGAGTTAGGACAGACTTGGGGTTTCTCGTTATTTACATATATGTCGGATACTCTTAAATATAGTCGTTTGCCCAAAGAACCTCCGGGGTGATATTTGGCAAAATCCTCTTTTGAAAAACCTCTCATTTTCAAAAGAGTCACAGCCAGAGCGTCTCCTATAACGAGTTGTGCGGTAGTAGAACATGTCGGTGCCAAATTGTTGGGGTCAGCTTCTTGTGAAACGTGGCAATTAAGCACGTAATCGGAGTTTTTGGCAAGAGCAGAATCCGTATCGCCGACTACGGCTATCAAAGGGCACTTTGTTGCTTTAATCAAAGGAGTTAAAATTTTTATCTCGGGCGTGTTCCCACTTTTGGAGATACATATTACAACATCATCTTTTTGTATCATGCCAAGGTCTCCATGTATGGCGTCTGCAGCATGCATAAAAATAGCAGGGGTGCCGGTGGAGTTAAGAGTAGAAACTATTTTTGTGGCAATATTTGCACTTTTACCAATACCTGTAATAATAACTCTACCTTTGGAATAATAAATAAGCTCTACTGCCTTGGTAAAATCGTCCGTAATAAGATTTGTAAGATTGGCAATGGCTTCTGATTCTTGTTTTATGATTTGGATAACCTTTTTTTTTATATCAAATCTTTCTTTCATTTCATTTTTTTTGTTAATTTTGTTTTCTATAAAAACATTTGCAAAGATACAACTTATTTTAAATAAGAAATAGATGGGCAACTTTACGGAAAAATACGATAACATAGATTTGCATGCCGAATTGAAAAGGATATTCGGTTTTAATCAGTTTAAGGGTTATCAGCAAAAGGTTATTAAGGATGTTTTACAAGGTAGAAACGTCATGGTTATTATGCCAACGGGAGGTGGTAAAAGTTTGTGTTATCAGTTGCCGGCCATACTTATGCAGGGTACGGCCATAGTAATTTCTCCGCTTATCTCTTTAATGAAGAACCAAGTGGATGCCATAAGGCAAATGCTTAATGATAATTCCGTTGCTCATTTTCTTAACTCTTCTTTATCCAAAAGAGAAATACGCAAAGTGAAAAATGATGTACGTACCCAAAAGACCAAACTTTTATACGTTGCTCCCGAATCTTTGACAAAACAAGAAAACATTGATTTTCTCTCCAAGGTGAAAATTTCTTTTTACGCAATAGATGAGGCTCATTGCATAAGTGAATGGGGACACGATTTTAGATCGGAATACAGAAGAATACGCGAGATAGCCAACACAATAGGACAGGATGTTCCCATTATTGCCCTTACAGCAACAGCTACCGATAAGGTAAGACAAGACATAATAAAAAATCTGGAAATACGTACGGCAAGTATTTATATTGCGTCTTTCAATAGACCTAACTTATATTATGAAATAAGACCAAAGCCGGTTGAGGAAAAAGATTTGATAAGGCAAATTCTCAAATTTATAAAGGACAATACGGGCAAAAGCGGTATTATTTATTGTTTTAGTAGAAAAAAAGTAGAGGAAGTTGCAGAAATATTAAATCTAAATCAAGTAAAGGCTTTGCCTTATCATGCCGGTTTGGATGCTCATACGAGAGTGGATAATCAGGATAAGTTTATTTTGGAAGAAATAGACGTAATAGTTGCTACTATAGCCTTTGGCATGGGTATAGACAAACCTGATGTAAGATATGTGATACATTATGATATGCCAAGGAGTTTAGAAGGGTATTATCAAGAAACCGGACGTGCGGGCAGAGACGGAGGTGAGGGTAAATGTATAGCATTTTACGCCGAAAAAGACATTAGCAAATTGGAAAGATTTTTGGTTGACAAAACCGTACCCGAAAGAGAAGCAGCCACGGCTTTGATAGAATCAACAATATCCTACGCCGAAAGTTCTGTGTGCAGAAGGGTTAATCTTTTGAAATATTTTGGTGAAGAATACCACGAGACAAGCTGCAATAATTGCGATAATTGTATTAATCCTAAAAAAAGAATTAATTCCAAACAAGATATTATAGCGGTAATAGAACTTGTTTATGGAGTAAAACAAATGTTCAAAGCCTCTCACTTGTTGGATATTATTATGGGAAGAAAAACCTCTGCCGTCAAAACATGCAAACACGATAAATTGGAATGGTTTGCCATGGGCAAGAATGACAATGAATTACATTGGAAAGCAGTAATAAGACAATGTGTTTTGGAGGGTTTCCTAAGAAAAGATATAGAAAGTTACGGTCTTTTGAAAATACAAAAGGAGGGGTACAACTTTTTAAAGAAACCTTATGATATTTTGGTACCCGAGGACCATGATTATAACTTAGACAGCGTTGAAGGAGAAAATCTAGTATCTTCTTCGGGAGAAAGTGCCGCCGCAGACAATGTATTGTTTGCTATTCTGAAAGATATACGAAATTCCATTGCACAAAAAGAAAAACTACCTCCTTATGTTATTTTTGAAGAAAGGTCCTTGAATGATATGACTATACAATACCCTACAACGATAGAAGAGATGAAGAATATAGTTGGCGTTGGGGAAGCAAAGGCTAAAAAATACGGACAAGAATTTTGTGAGGTAATCAAACGATATGTAGAGGAAAACGAAATAGAAAAACCTAATGAGATAGTGGTCAAAAGTATTATCAACAAAAGCGGACTTAAAGTGTATATAATAAAAGCCATAGATAAAAAACTCGATTTGGAAGACATAGCTCAGGGTAGAGGCTTAACTATGGATGAGTTGCTCGCAGAAATAGAAAGCATCATTTCCTCAGGCACCAAATTGGATATCTCATATTACATAAACGAAAAAGTAGATACCTATCATCAAGAGGAAATTTTGGAATGTCTGAAAAATATGCAGACGGATAATATATATGCAATATTGGAAGAGTTGGGCTATGATGAATACACAAAAGAAGAGGTCAGATTGATGCGAATTTATTTTATTAGTAAGTACGGAAATTGACTACAGTATTCTCCTATTTAACCGAAGGTCTAATAAAGCAAAGTTTTTTTTATTTGCATCGAGATATTAATATTTTTATTTTACTTAAAAAATCTGTTTAAGTTCTGTAAACTTTTGTTGATTTGTTTTGCCGGCAGAGGATAGTCTTTTTGCAGATTAAGGTTTTGGTCATAGACCTTTATATAACCGGCTCCGCTTTTTTCTATTATATACCCGTCGGCAGTTATAAAGGCATAGTTAATATCGTTACCCACAATATGCCAATCTTTCCTATTGGTGTCATACAGAAATGTTCCCATAGAATATTCATTCGGCTTATTCTTTACTCCCAAAAATATATTCATAACAGTCGGTACTACGTCGTAATGAGTTGTTATATGCGTATAAGTTTTATTTTCTATGTTAGGATAATAGACAATGAGAGGTACTTGTATTTGGTATTTGGAATAGTTGCCCGAGTGTCCCCAATAGTTTTTATGATTTTCGTTAAACTCCTGCCCATGGTCTCCGGTAATAATTATTAAGGTATTATCCAAAAGATTATATTTTTCCATATTTTCCATAACCATACCTATAAGACTATCTGTTTGATATACGCAATTTCTGTACAGATTATAAAAAGGTAAAGGATTGATATTATTATTTAATTTGGAGTAATCGGCATAAGCCCAAGCGGGCAAAAAACGACTATTTTTTTCCTTCGGTAAAGAAATTGCATGTGGTAAATCATAGAAAAGAAACGCAAAGAAAGGTTGCTTTTGTTCGGCATAGTTAGGCAAATCTTTTATAAAATTACTTGTTATATTGCAGTCTCTTTCGTAGGGAGTGTTGCCATGAGTGGAAGTATTTACTCCTTTTAAATCTTTGAATAACACCCTATCAAAAGGAGGGTACTTTAAAGTAGCTGAAGGGTAAAGTTGTATGGTATAATTATTTTTTTTCAACTCTTCAAAAAATACGGGACGCAAAGAAGAATATTCGAAGCTATTCCAATAGTATGAAGAGAGACCAGTAAACAAGCCGAAAAGTCCGCCGCGTGTTCCGTTGCTACTACTGAGATGATGTGAAAAAAAAGCAGATTTATCTTTAAATTTGTGTGTGTTTGGCATGCATTCTTGACTCAAAGTTCTAAAATTCCAGGAATCTATTGCTATTATTATGATATTTAAGGGTTTTTCTATTTTATTACTCTCAATTTTTTTGATTGGATAATTGAGATTTGACGCCCCGTCTCTGAATCTTATGTTTGTAATATTCTTTTTGTCTATAATACCCAATTTATCCAAAACGGAATTCATGCTAAGAGGAAAATAATAAGGAATAAAAGAAGTACTCTCCAAAACGGAAGTTTTTATTTTGGCTGAGGCATATATATGAAAACCTTGACTAATAAACAATGCGACAAAAAACAGAGAAAAAATAACCGAAAAAAGACGTTTTTGTTTGTTTATTTTTGTGTTTAAAAATGAGGATAATTTAAAAAGGGCAAACACAAGCAATATCACACAAAGCAATATTATTATTGCCTTTATGTATAAAGCAAAAGAAAAAACAAATATTTCCCCCGCACCTTCAGAAAATAGCATATCTACTATAAAACCGTTTATATGAAAGTGATAAATTTGAAAAACATAACGATTGATAACAAAAATTAGGATAATCAAAGTGTATAAAAGAGAAAGTATGAAAAAAGAAAAACCGTATCTTACTTTCATAAAAGTCAAAGGAACAAAAAATATAAGTAATGGTAATAGCATAATTAATCCTGCGTGGCAAAGGCAAGAAAAGAAAAAATAAGTCCATCCGACAAAGTCCATAAATGATGTGTCTCCGCTACCAAGCATATACAAAAGAAACACCATGCACAGAGACACCGAGCAACACAACCAAAATAAAATACCTTGATATATATAATTTTTTACTTCCGCTTTCATATTTTGCAAAGTTAATATTTTTTGATTGTATTTGTTTTTTTTTATTTACACTTTTACCTTAAACAAAAAAAATCAAAAAATTATTTGTACGATAAGGTAAATGTTTATAATTTTGAAATCTGAAATTATCAACTTGTAAACTACAAAGAAATACGGATATGAAAAAAATATTTTTACTATTTACGGCACTCTCCCTCGTTTTGCAATCTTATGCGGAAAAAGAAAACAAAAGTAATGCGGACAATAACGCTGTGTCCGTTTTTTCCAAAATGAATGATTGGAGGACAGGCGATTACAGAAGGAGAGTTTCCGAGAATATCATAACCTTGGATGCGGAGGCAAATATGAATATGTTGTCTAATTTTGAGAATACCAACCCTTGGGGAGCAGGCTTTAGAATAGGTTTTGAGCATAAGATGCGTCCGAGTTCGATATCTTCTCGTTTTACAATAGGTTACGGACTGCAGCTTGGTGTAAGCAGATATTTTGGTAAGGACATAAAAGTAGAGGCTTTGGGCAGTCACGATTTGATAAAAAGAGATGCTTACAAATCATATACTGAAATACCTTTTCTATTGAATTTCAATTGGTATTATAATTTCAATCGTAGTAGTATTTCCTTAGGTCTGTCGGCCGGAGTTAACTTTATGATAGGGCAAAGAGATTTGACCCTTGATTACATTTACATTAATGAGCATTTCGGTATAAGTACGGACAACGAGGAGTTTATTAATTATTCAGCCTCAGTACAAAAGGATGAAAACAATGTGTCTCTAACCCACGTGAGACCCACAGCAAGAGTGGTTTTGGGATATATGACAGAACTTTCGGAGGATTGGAGGCTGAGAGTACAAGCGGGAGCAGAATATCAAATGCAATATGACGATAAATATTCAGGTTATTATTTAGATAAAGGTTATATAGAGCAGTATCACGAGGGTACTTCCAAAGCGAACTTAGCACCGTTTCTTTCCATAGGTCTGGGTTATTCCCTGTAGATTTACGGTTTTCCCCATGCAAGTGGTTTTTGATTCCAAGTATTATAATGAGGAGATATTTACCCTTAACAAAGAGGAATCTTTTCATATCGTAAAGGTTATGCGTATGCGTGAAGGAGAAAGAGTTTTCCTCACCAACGGCAAAGGTTATTTTTTTGAATCGAAAATAATACAAGCCGATAGTTCTCACTGCACAATAAGAGTAATATCCAAAATATCCGACAAAAACAAAAGAAATTTTAGAATACACCTTGCCTTCGCTCCGACTAAAAATATTGATAGAATAGAATGGCTTTTGGAAAAGGTAACGGAAATAGGAGTTGATGAAATAACTCCTTTGCTTTGCGAACATTCGGAAAGAAAAGTCATAAATTCCCAACGTTTGGAAAAAATATTGGTATCTGCCGTCAAACAATCACTCAAGCCCTATATTCCCATACTAAACACTCTCACAAGATTTGAAACCTTTATAAAAAATTCTCAAGCAAATTACAAACTATTGGCATATTGCGGTGAGGAGGAAAAAAGACTAATAAAAGACGTCTGCTTACCAGAATCCTCTTACCTTATCCTTATAGGACCCGAAGGTGATTTTTCCGATAAAGAGATAAATTTGGCAAAACAATACGATTTTTCTTTTATAACCTTGGGCTCTCAACGGCTAAGAGCAGAGACGGCCGGACTGTATGCTATTTGTAATTTACATTATCTCAATCAATAAAACCTATAAGTATTTATGTTTAAAAGAGGTTTATTATATTTGTTTTGTATAGCATCAGCGTTGTTTGTTAACGCACAAAATTATAATACCATAGCACTTTTAAAATACGGAGGCGGAGGAGATTGGTATGCCAACCCCACTTCTTTAAAAAACCTTATAACTTTCTGTAATAGAGAACTCAACACGGAGCTTTCCGAAAATTACGCAACAGTGGAGGTGGGAAGTAGTGAATTGTTTTTTTATCCTTTTGTTCATATGACAGGGCATGGTAATGTCGTATTCTCGGATTCTGAAATAAAGAATCTCAGGACATATCTTTTGGGCGGTGGATTTCTGCACATAGACGACAATTATGGAATGGATATATTCGTCCGTAGAGAAATGAAAAAAGTTTTTCCCGAATTGGATTTTATTTTATTACCTACCTCTCATGATATATATCATCAAAAATTCGGTTTTCCCAACGGCTTACCTAAAATACACGAACACGACGATAAAACTCCTGCCGGTTACGGTTTGTTTTGGGAGGGTAGATTGATTTGTTTCTATACGTACGAATGTGATTTGGGTGACGGCTGGGAAGACACCTCCGTGCACAATGATACGGAAGAAAAACACAGGGACGCTTTACGTATGGGAGCAAACATTTTGCAATATGTTTTTGATAATTAGACGATATAAATCATAATTCCATGTTGCCGTTTATTCTTATTATTTCCATTATATTTTTGGCTTGTTTGTTATTCCTATTTCTACGAAAAAGAATAAGGAATAAATTATTGTCCGAGCAAGAAAATATAGTAACAAAACTTACAAATCGGATTTCATCATATTTTTTTGCGGATAAGACACGTCAAGAGAACATTTTTGATATTTCCTTATTGATAGAAAATAAATATTCTAATGAAATAATAATTCAGCGTCAGAAAAAGGAGTTAACAGATTGTTTTTGTAACATGTACGAGCAGATAAAACATTTTATAAAACGCGCAAATTCTCATAAAATAAACATTAATCCCATTTTATTTGATTTTGTTAAAGGTTTTGAAAGTACGGAAAGCGTAGTTTTGGAACACAATAACAGGGTAAAAAAGTACATCTTGGAGGAAAACAAAAATTTCTTTGATAATTGTTTATCGTACCCTTTGGATTATCAGCAAAGACTTTCCGTGATATCGGAAGAGGAAAATAGTTTGGTGGTTGCCTCGGCAGGTAGCGGTAAAACCTCATCCGTCGTAGGTAAAATAAAATATGCAACACAAATAAAAAACACAGACCCAAATAAAATTCTTCTTATAAGTTATACTCACAAGGCCGCTAATGAATTAACCGAAAGGGCAAACATAAAAGATTTGCAAGGTTATACCTTTCACAAACTTGCTTTGGATATTATAGCAAAAAATACCAAAATAAAACCTTCCATATGTGAAAACACCGATGCTTTGTTTATTTCCGTTTATAGAAACTTAATAAAAGACAAAAATTTCCAAAAGTCGGTTGTAGATTTCTTTGTTTACTATGATGAGGAGACAGCCTTATGGGAAGAGAACAAAAAAATGAGACGAGAGGCTCTTTCCAATTTGAAAAAACAAGAAATAAAAGCTTTTTTGCCGGACATGGACGGAAATGATATATACGTAAAGAGTTCGGAGGAAAAACAAATTTGCTTTGCTCTTTCTTGTCTGGGTATTAGGTTTAGGTACGAAGAGGCATATCAGCACGATGTGGCAGATGAAACACATGCTCAATATAAGCCGGATTTTTCCATATACTATAACAAAAACGGCAAGACACATAGATTGTATTTGGAGCACTATGCCTTAGACAAAGACGACAATGTGCCTCCTTGGTTCGCACAGCAAAATAACATACCATATAGTCAAGCAAATGAACGATATAAAAAATCTATTGCTTGGAAAGCAGAGACACATCAAAAATATAATACTCTATTGATTCATACCCGTTCGTCAGATTTTCAAACCTATGAGGACATAAAAGATAAAATAAAAGAGTTGTTGCAGAATTATGACATACCTTTTGAAGAAAAAAACGAGCAGGATATTTTTCAAGTGATTGTCCCTCAAAATTCCAAGCAAGAAAAAACTTTTATTCGCTTGCTATCTACGTTCTGTACTCTTTTGAAATCAAATTGTAAAAATTTGGATGAGGTTTTGCAAAAAAGTCGAGCAAACAAAGATTACAGAAATCATAAAGCAATAAAAAATATATTCTCACAAGTTTATGTCTATTATAATTCTTTATTAAAGGAAAAAAATCAAATAGATTTTACGGACGCAATCCTTTGGGCAACGGATATTTTAAAACATAAGCAAGAAAATTTGTATGACCTTATTATAGTTGATGAATTTCAAGATATTTCCATTGATAGGTACAATTTTCTTTTGGCATTACGGTATGGTAATCCTCCCGCTCAACTTTATTGTGTGGGAGATGATTGGCAATCCATATACAAATTTTCCGGTAGTGACATGTCCTTATTCAAAGATTTTGCCTATTATTTCGGATATACTGACGTTAACAAAATAGAAACTACATACAGATTCGGTAATCCTTTGGTTAAACTTTCCTCCGATTTCATACAAAAAAACTCCTCTCAAATACAAAAAGACATACACCCTTTCAAACAAATAAATACGGAAATAGAATTCGTAGACTATGAACGAAAGGCTTATTGCGAGACTGTTTTGCAAATAGTAAACAGTTTGCCGAAAGACAAATCCGTTTTTTTATTGGGTAGATATAATTTTGACGATTATTATCTATCTTTTATGTTCGAAGGCTACAAAAAGGCTGAAAAATATTATTACATCATAGGCAGTAGACATTTGGAATTTATGTCCGTACATAAATCCAAAGGATTGGAAGCCGATTATGTCATTCTCTTGCAATGTAATGACGATGTTTACGGTTTTCCTTCAAAAATAGAAGGAGACAGTATTCTAAATTATCTACTCAACAAATCGGATAATTTTCCTTTTGCGGAAGAAAGAAGATTGTTTTACGTGGCAATAACACGGGCAAAACTAAAAACAATAGTAATGTACGATAAAAGATTTCCTTCTCGTTTTGTCAAAGAGTTTATCTTTCCGGACTCTGTAGAGGCCTCCTGTTATACCAAACATATAAATGCCAATAAACGCTGGACAAAGCAAGCAAATAACTTCCTTATCACTCTAAGAAAAGAAGGCAAGTCCGTAAAACAAATTTCAAAAAAGATGGGAAGAAGTTACACCTCCATTGTTATGCAAATGGATAAGTTGGGCATAAAATAGACTTCCGTACTTCTCCATTATTATAAATCTTCGGTGGTTTTGTGTTCTTTTTATATAATTACAAAAAAAATAATTAAATTTTTGGTGGTGTGAAAATAAATATATACACTTGCCGTGTTAAGAAACGGTTTTGTTCTTTTATTTCTGTTATCCGAGCAGTACCGTATTAATAATATAACTCGGAGAAAGCCGAAAATCCTTTAAAGAGTAGGCAAAATTAAAAAGAGAGACGAAATGAAACGAAAAAGTTTAAAATTTCCATTAATTGCAGTATTTATCCTTATGGGGTTTTGTGTTAATGCACAGGACATAAAGGATTTTGTCGGAGAATATCAAACCGTTAAAACGACAATTAAAGTGTTAGATAATAGTGTTGATACAAATGAATTAAAAAGTACATCTTCTACATTTAGCATAAGTTTAAAGGATTTGGTAAACTCTTTGGCTCCGGTTGCGAACGAAAAAATAAACATATCAACAGACAAATTGATTCTTACCCAAGGTGATAAAACAAAGGAATATGTTTTCAAAAATGTTGTAAAAGAAAAAGATGATTTGTTTATAAAAACTACCGACAATGACGCTATCGTTTTGAGTAGAACCAATTATGGTGTTCTTAGTGTTAAAATTAATGATGAGTATTATTTATTAAAAATTAGTATCGTTTCAAGGGTTGCCAATACATTACAAGCACGTATTGGTAACCTTTTTTCACTTTTCTTTTTCGGATAGAAAAGTTTTTATATCTCGTTTTATATTTTCCATAAAAGTTTTCTCTATTTCCGTTTCTACATCTTGTATAAAAATTTTTGCCGTTGTTGTTTTTAGTCTTGTAGCATCTTTTCTTGTGGTAACAATAGGTAGAGTTATCTTCGAAATTTCCTTTATTTCTTCCTTACTAAAAATATGATGGTCAGCAAATTTCATTGTTTTCGTTACCTTGCAAAAACTCCGCAAATATTCTTGCAGAGGTAGAGGGTTGTCTATTCCCGTAAGCAACACAACATTTTTATCTGATAATTCTTGTTTTATATTTTCATCATACTTCAAACTTGCAAAAAAAACTTGTTGTTTTTCTTTTGGTCTTATTTTGGAAATAATATTATTTTTCTCTTCTTTCGTTAGAAGCTTAGGGGATTTTGTTACTACAATGTAGTCCGAGCGTTTTTTTTCTTTCCTTCTTTCCCGCAGTCTTCCCAAAGGAAGGAGAAAATCCTTATAAAAAGGTCTGGCATATTCTGTTAGTAAAATAGTTTTTTCCGCTTTGGTTTTTCTGTATTGATAGGCGTCATCCAATATTATTACCTGTGTTTGCGGGTATTTTTGTTTTATAAATGTTATTGCTTTATTTCGGTTTTTGTTTACAAAAAATCTTACATCCTTAAATTTCTCAGACATTTGCTTTGGCTCGTCTCCCACAGTCAAAAAATCATCCTCCGTAGTTATCTCTCTTATACCTTTGGTTTTTCGTTTGTATCCAAGACTCAACACCGCGACATTAAAGTCCTCTTTTAAGTTCTTTACCAAATATTCCACCATTGGAGTTTTTCCCGTTCCGCCAACTCTAAGATTACCAACACAAAGAATAAAAACATTTTTGAATGATTTACTCTTTATTATATTGTAATCAAACAAAAAGTTTCTTATGCAAGTTATTAACCAATACATTTTTGTCCTTAATTTCTTATGTAAAGATAGATACCGTCATAATATGCCCTATACTCAAACAAAGCTCTTTTGGCTTTGCCACTCACCGGCAAGCCTTCGTATGACATATAAGTACTTTTGCATTTCGGACAAACTATCAAAAGGTTATTGTCCTCCATTTCTACCGTACCTTTGCAACCTTTTACGACACAGGAACGCTCAAAAGCAAAAAAAGCCTCACTTGTGTTTTCATACCCTGAGTTTC
This sequence comes from uncultured Bacteroidales bacterium, assembly GCA_963540815.1. GTDB lineage: Bacteria > Bacteroidota > Bacteroidia > Bacteroidales > P3 > Scybalousia_A. The sequence goes on along the minus strand of CAUTQY010000003.1, from coordinate 110,669 downwards.
TAACTACCAAAATACCTCTATTGCCTCCGTGTAAATATATCCATCCTCTACGTCCCGTATTCAAATCGAAATACTCCGTACTCTCGGGGTCTATATACATATTCACATATCCCCATTCGTCGAAATCATCACCACAAGACAAACAAAGACAGAAAATACTTATTAATATAAGATACTTAATTTTTATTAACATCATTTTTTTTATTGCTCTGCCGCAAAAAATGTAGTCAGCAAAACTCTACCCACCTTTAAAAGAGATTCCTTGTTTATACAATTTATATCATCGCCGGTTGTGTGCCAATGAGGAAAAAAAGAACCGTGCGAGGAATTATGCACTATATCTATGGTAGGTATTCTTGCATATCTGTTGACAAGAACATGGTCATCCATTACACTGCCTTCTTGTCTGTCTATAAATACGTTTCCATACCCCAAATCCTTTGCAATATTCCAGACTTTATTCATAATAATGGGAGCAAAACTCATAGATACGTATTCTTTGGTAAATCGCGGATTATCGGCACCTACCATATCAAGTAAGATGCCATATTGCGCCGTATAATAAAGCATATGCGGATTTTTTGCCCAATATTGCGAACCCAAGCACCAATCGGTTTGCTCTTCGTTATCAGCTTCTGCCCATTCGGGACTTCCTTGGTCTTCCAAATCAAAAAGAACTATATCCAAACCTTGCTTTATATCCTTACCTTTGAGCAGTCGGGCTATTTCCAAAAGAACTCCCACACCGCTTGCTCCGTCATTGGCGCCTATAATGGGTTTGTGATGCATGGAGGTATCTTTGTCCTGGTCTGCCCATAATCTGGAATCCCAATGGGCGCACAAAAGAACCCTATCGGTAGCCTTTAAGTTAAATGAGGCTATAATATTTCTACCCTGTACTTTTTCCGAGTTCCAAAGTTCTGAGGTAAAATCCTGTATATAAACCGTATCTGCCTTACTTGTCAAAAATTCTATCATCCAATCGGAACAATCTTTTGCAGCCTTTGACATGGGGGTTCTCGGTCCGAAGTCGCATTGTTTTTTTACATAACTATAAGCAGAATCAGCAGAAAAATCCGGTATTTTCACGTTTTCATAATCCGTATTACCTACAATAGAAGTTACATTTTGTTTTTTTGTGCAAGCAAACAACAGACACACAACAGAAAGACATGTTAGCAGAAATTTAATTTTCATACCGAAAAATTATTAAAAGGTTCGTTTTGTGTTTTATGGTATCATCAATACTTATTTTTAATAACAAGCACAAGTGCAAAGATATTATATTTTTTCTGAAACATTTGTTAAATTTGCAACATATTTGGTATTAAAAGAAACTATGGCAAAATTATACCTTTTTCCGACTTTGTTGTCCGAGATATCATGGCAGGAAAGTATTCCCTCAGAAAATGTAGAGAAAATACTTTTGTGCGAATATTTCATTGTGGAAGAACTCAGAACGGCAAGACGATTCCTTAGAAAAATAGGATATAAGAAAAACTTTGAAGATGTAAATTTTTCCGTACTTAACGAACATAGCAAAAAGGAAGATTTTTCTTTGCTATTGTCTCCTATAGAAAAAGACAACAAGGATATTTTTCTTCTCTCTGAAGCGGGCTTACCTTGCGTGGCTGACCCGGGAGCAAACATAGTCTCTTTGGCTCAGGCAAAAAATTTGGAGGTTGTCCCCTTAGTTGGTCCTTCTTGCATATATATGTCCTTGATGGCTTCCGGTTTTAACGGACAAAATTTTGCTTTTGTAGGTTATCTACCTGTAAAAGAAGAGGAAAAACGCAAGCGTTTAAAACTTTTGGAAGAAAGAGTATATAAAGAAAATCAAACTCAAATTTTTATAGAGACGCCTTATCGCAACGACAAATTATTTCAATTTTTATTGAAAACTCTAAACAAAAATACCATGCTTTGCGTGGCCTCTAACATTACGGACGAAAATCAAAGTATTAAGACAAAATCCGTAACTGATTGGCAAAAAATCAAGGACTTCGTTATAGGAAAGAATAATACCGTTTTTCTTTTGGGAAAATAGACACTTTTACATATACGATAACTCTGTAGAGTAAACACAAGACGCAATATTTTCTTTGCTGTTTTGTGTTTTTTTTATAATTTTGCCACTCATTTTTAAATAAGGAGTGATAACATGAGTAGTACTAATAATTACACGGCGGCGAATATCAACGTTTTGGAAGGGTTGGAGGCAGTAAGAAAAAGGCCGGCAATGTATATAGGGGATGTTAACACAAACGGACTTCACCATTTGGTTTATGAGGTTGTGGATAATTCCATAGACGAAGCCTTGGCAAGGTATTGTGATAGTATAGACGTTAGAATTTTGGAAAACAATGCAATAAGGGTTGAAGACAACGGTAGAGGAATCCCTATTGATATGCACGAAAAAGAGAATCGTTCTGCATTAGAGGTAGTAATGACGGTCTTGCACGCCGGCGGTAAATTTGACAAGGGAAGTTATAAGGTTTCAGGTGGCTTGCACGGAGTGGGGGTAAGTTGTGTAAACGCTCTTTCCAAACACACTCATGTAACTGTTTATAGGGATGGAAAAGTATACGAGCAAGAGTATGAAAGAGGAAAACCTTTATATTCCGTTAGGGAAATAGGCACGAGTTCAAAACGAGGCACAACCGTTGAGTTTTTGCCGGATGACGAAATATTTACCACTACCATATACGACTATGATACCCTTTCTGTCAGATTAAGAGAGTTGGCTTTTTTGAATAAAGGTTTGACTTTGAAATTAACGGACGAAAGAGAAAAAGACCAAGAAGGCAATTTTAAATCCGAAGTTTTTTATTCCGCACAAGGGTTAAAAGATTTTATTGACTATATAGACGGTAACAAGGAAAAACTTACTTCCGAGCCAATATACATGGAAGGAGAAAAAAACGGCATTCCTATTGAGATAGCAATGGAATACAACACCTCCTTTACCGAAAATTTGCATTCATACGTAAATAATATCAACACACACGAGGGGGGTACTCATTTGCAAGGTTTTCGTCAAGGACTGACACGTACCCTTAAAAATTATGCCGAAAAAGAAGGCATGTTGGAAAAACTTAAATTCGAAATATCGGGTGATGACTTCCGAGAGGGTTTGACTGCCGTTATTTCCGTAAAAGTTTCCGAGCCTCAATTTGAAGGACAGACAAAAACCAAATTGGGAAACAGTGAAGTGGTTAGTGCCGTATCTCAAATGATAACGGACAAACTCAATATATACCTGGACGAACATCCCAAAGAAGCCAAACAAATAGTAGATAAGGTAATACTCGCCGCAACGGCAAGACACGCAGCGCGTAAGGCAAGGGAGTTGGTACAAAGGCAAACCATACTTGGAGTGGCAGGACTTCCCGGTAAATTGGCCGATTGTTCCAGCAATGACCCTGAGTTATGCGAATTGTTTTTGGTAGAAGGTGATTCTGCAGGTGGTACTGCAAAACAAGGTAGAGACAGAGAGCATCAAGCCATACTTCCTCTCCGAGGTAAAATTCTAAACGTAGAAAAGGCTATGACGCACAAGGTGTTAGACTCCGAATCAATTAAAAATATTTATACTGCTTTGGGGGTTTCAATAGGTACGTCAGAGGACAGTAAGGCGTTAAATATGGATAAGTTGCGCTATCACAAAGTGATAATTATGACGGATGCCGATGTTGACGGTTCTCATATTGCAACCCTTATACTTACATTCTTTTTCCGTTATATGAAGGAATTGATAGACGCCGGACATGTTTATATAGCAACTCCTCCTTTGTATCTCATACAAAAGGGTAAAACTTTCAAACGTTATTGCTGGACAGATGAGCAAAGACTTGCAGTAATAGAGGAATTGGGTGGAAGCAACGGAGTAGACATACAGCGATACAAAGGTTTGGGAGAAATGAACGAAGACCAACTGTGGTCTACAACAATGGACCCGGAGCAAAGAATATTGAGGCATGTTACCATTAATGATGCCGCAGAAGCGGATAGAATATTCTCAATGCTTATGGGAGACGAGGTTGCTCCGAGAAGAGAATTTATAGAAGCCAACGCTTCATACGCAAACATAGACGCATAAAAAAAATGTACGATTTTGATTCTATAATAAGAAGGAAACACACAAACTCCGTAAAGTGGGACTCCGATAAAGAAGAAGATATAATACCACTATGGGTGGCTGACATGGATTTCAAGGCTGCTCCTTGCATACAACAGGCCTTGGAAAAGAGAGTAAAACACGGAGTTTTCGGTTACGCTTGTGTACCACAATCTTATTATGAGGCTACAATTAATTGGTTTTCCAAACGTCATAATTGGAAAATTAATTCTTCCGACATAATTTATACGACAGGAGTTGTGCCGGCCTTGTCTGCTGTTATCAAAGCCCATTGCAACAAGGAAGATAGAATATTAATACAAACTCCCGTCTATAATTGTTTTTTTTCTTCCATAAGAAACAACGATTGTATAATTGTAGATTCTCCTCTTGTTTTGGTAAATAATAAATACGAAATCAATTTTGAAGATTTCGAAAATCAGATTATTGACAACAAAGTAAAGGCTTTTGTTTTGTGCAACCCACACAACCCCGCGGGTAGAGTATGGACAAAGCAAGAATTAATTAAAATGGGAGAAATTTGTAACAAACACAATGTATTGGTTATTTCCGATGAGATACATTGCGAGTTGGTTTTACCCGGTTATACATACACTCCTTATGCCTCTTTGGGCAAACCTTACGAAAAAAATAGTGTTATTCTCACCTCTCCGAGCAAATCTTTCAATATAGCAGGTTTGCAGGTAGCGAATATTATTTGTTCGGACAAGATTTTATCGGATAGAATCAACAAGGCTATAAATATAAATGAAATATGCGATATAAATCCTTTTGCGATAGAGGCTTTGATTGCAGCCTATACACAGGGAGCCAAGTGGATAGACGAACTTAATGTTTATATAAAAAGTAATTATGAGTTGTTGTGTGCTTTTTTCAAACAACAATTTCCACAACTGACGGTAATAGATATGGAGGGTACTTACTTGGCATGGGTAGATATTTCAAGGTTAAATATAACGAGTCGAGTGCTTTGCGACCAACTGAAACAAAAAGCAAAAGTAAGACTGAACCCCGGAACAATGTATGGTACGGAGGGATTTGTCAGAATAAATCTTGCAAGCTCTCAGTCTATTTTACAACAGGCTTTGTTGAGAATAAACAAATCCGAAGTACTAAGACATTCCTTCTAATACTCTAATAATAAATATATTATAGAATATAATTAAAAAAACATCAAAAAATTATAAAAACTTTTTTGCACAGCAGGAAAGTTTTTATAATTTTGCAAAACCGAAAAATACAGGGTATAGTTCCGTATGGGTTTGGTTATTGTTTGATTTTTGGCGGGGTAGCTCAGTTGGTTAGAGCGTCGGATTCATAACCCGGAGGTCACGAGTTCAATTCTCGTCTCCGCTACAATTAGGTTCTCGTGACCTAATTTATGTTTTTGGTTAATAAATTTAACTTGCCTGGGAGGGTGAGTTTTTTTTGTTTCAAGCATAACTATTTCCCATAAACCTTAATCTTGTAATCCTTAAAGTTTAGTATTTTTTTTACTTATAACCTCTCGTTTTATCACATAAATCGGAATATGGATTTTCGCAAGAAAGTTATTCTATTTTGACACATAAATATCACAAATTTATACTTAGTAGTCAGTCTATGTAGCAAGTATTATACATTACCGTCATTGCGAGCGAAAGGCAAAGCAATCCATAAAATAATGTGTCATTGCGAGACTTTGTAAAAAACGTGTCAGTCCATACCACCTTATATATTGCCATACCGTGTAAAAAAATTGCCTTTCTTTGTTTGGATTCTGCCAAACGGCGATTCGTTATCAAAAAAACATAGTTTTTTGAGTCAAAAAACTATGTTTTTTTGCCGGAAAAACTATGTTTTTTCATCATTGAAACGGCCTTTGGCAGAATCCACAAGCCCTTTGGCAATTTTTCTATAAAGAATGGATTGCTTTGCTTTTCGCTCGCAATGACGAACGGGGTTAATTGCCAGAGTGCTATTTATAACGGAGTTAAATATTTATGAAAATTATGTTAGAATAACGTAAAAAATAGAACAAACTATTATTTGTCTTTGATACATCTAACGCTACGACCAAAGGCTCGGTATCCGTATATGGTTACATTGGTTGTTATTTCCGTTTTATTGAAATCCATACAAGAAGAAAGACTATGTGCTTTGGCATCCTCTCCCCAATAATAACCTCGCATTCCTTGATATTGTATATCGCCCGAATAAGCATTTCTCAAACCTGCGCAAGGAAGTTTAAGTTTTCCGTCTGCTATACTAAGATAATAACCACCTTCATTAGTTGATTTTATTTCTGCTCCCAGCTCCAAAACAGCCCTCCACTCTTTCTCTGTTGGCAATCTATAACCGCAAGGACAAGGGTTGTTTATTTTTTCATTTCCATTCCATAAATCATCCTTGACAGAGAGTGTCCAATCATTGGCATGCTTATAGTCTATAATAAATCTCTTTGTGGTAGTAACAAAGTTGGGAGATAAGACCATTATTGTATCAGACAAACGTTTTTCGTGTCCGTCCGTTGCCCTACCCCACTGATATAAATCTCCCCAAGAGTCTAAGGAGGAGACATCATTGCTTAAGGCACCAAGGTTTCTATCCAAAAAAATGATAACTCCTTGTGTTGTCTGCAATTGCTCCGTTTCATAATAAACAAATTTACCCTCTTCGGTAACTATAGGTTTGGAAAAACCCGCATCATAGTTTTGGGAAAAGGCGTTTTGCACAAAAAAAATTATAAGGACGGAAAGTATTTTATACATGATCATTATTTTAGACATATTATTTTATATTTGTATAGGTATGCAAAATTATAAGTTATTATTCAAACATCAAAAAACTTCTTATTTTTTGTGTGTCAATAAGAAATAAAAAACGGGAAGTATGACGCAAACTTTTGCGTCATACTTCCCGTAAAATTAAACCTTTATACGTTTATTTTTACAAAAAATTAGGAAAACATATCCTTCATTTTATCAAAAAAACTTTTTTCCTTCTTGGACGGATTTGGTTTAAAACTATCTATTGCTTCCAATTTTTCCAACAAGGCTTTTTGTTCCTTATCTGTGACTTTCGGTACCCAAACATCAACTCTTACCAACAAATCACCCCTTGAATAAGGGTTGTTAACCTCCGGCAAACCCTTACCTCTAAGTCTGTAAATCTTGCCACTCTGCATGCCTTGCTCTATCTTAAATTTTACCTTTCCGTTAAGAGTAGGTACTTCCACACTCGTACCCAAAACAGCTTGGGAAAAGGTAATGTAGGTTTGCAAACAGAGATTATTACCGTCTCTTTCAAAACTTTCGTGAGGCAACTCTTCTATTGATACTATCAAATCGCCGGCTATTCCTCTTCTCATACCGGCGTTACCTTTGCCGGAGAAAGATATTTGCATTCCGTCACTTACCCCCGCAGGAATATTTACCTCTATTACCTCTTCGCCTCTTACTATCCCTTCTCCGTGACAATGAGGGCATTTGTCTTTTATTACCCTTCCCTCTCCTCCGCAGTCCGGACAAACACTCTGCGTCTGAATTTGCCCAAGCATAGTATTACGAATTTGGGTAATAATTCCCGTACCATGACAACGCGAGCAGTTTTCCATTTTGCTGCCGGGTTTGGCGCCCGAACCTTCGCAATCCTCACACGGAATGTATTTGTTTACTTTGATTTTCTTTTTGACTCCTTTATCTATTTCCTCCAAAGTAAGTTTCATTTTTACCCTAAGGGAAGAGCCTCTGTTTGTTCTTCTGTTTGCCCCCGTTCTTTGTCTATCTCCGAAACCGCCGAAACCTCCAAAGCCACTAAAACCTCCGAAACCACTATCTCTGAAAACATCGCCAAACATAGAGAAAATATCATCCATGTTTATTCCTCCCGCGCCGAAACCTGCACCGTCACCCAAGCCGGCTTCTCCGAATTGGTCGTATCTTGCCCTCTTATCCTTGTCTGAAAGTACACTATAAGCTTCTGCGGCTTCTTTGAATTTTTCCTCGGCGTCCTTATCTCCGGGATTTCTATCCGGATGGTATTTCAATGCAAGTTTTCTATAGGCTTTCTTTATCTCTTCTTCGTTTGCAGTCTTATTTACCCCCAAAACCTCATAATAATCTCTTTTTGCCATAACAACCTCCTAAATAATTATACGCTTACCACCACCTTTGAATATCGTATTACCTTATTATTCAAATAATAACCCTTTTGTACCTCTTCAAAAACTTTGCCTTTATCCTCTTGATTTTGAGCAGGAATTTGAGAAACGGCTTCGTGTAGATTTTCGTCAAACTTTTCACCCTTGGCATTTATAGGCTTAAGTCCTTTTTTCTCCAAAGCGGAAACAAGTTTTTTGTAAATGAGATTCATACCCTCTTGTGTATTTTTTATTGTTTCCTCCGTCTGATTCTCCATATTTTGCAAAGCCCTTTCAAAATCGTCTATAATGGGAAGTATCTCCTTAATAAGACCTTCGGAGGCATTTTCAATAATTTCCAAACGCTCTTTATTGGTACGTTTTCTATAATTTTCAAACTCCGAATACAATCTCAAATACCTATCGTTTATCTCCACAAGCTTCTCTCCCAAAGAATTTAATTCCTTTTCCTCCTCTTGTTCTTCCTTCTCTAAAATATCATTGATTTGTTCTTGAGTATCTTGTTCTTGAGTATCTTGTTCTTGTTTTTGCATCTGTTCTTCCTGCTCTTTTACCTCTTTCTCTTCCATTTTATCGCGTTTTTTTAGTTTAAACATCATATACAAAATTTATTCCTTTATATTTTTACTGACAAAATGTCACATATAACAAATGTGTATTCTCTTGTTTAGGTAGTTATGATTATATTTTTCTTTTTATAAAAACATCCGTAGGTTTCAAAGGTTTGTCTTCTATTTTCCATACAAAACCTTTTAACCTTTTGATTTCCAAAGAAAGTTTTTCCTCATCGTCCATATAAAAAGAAGGGTTATCCAAGGCGGTCATTTTGTTTATTTCGCCTTTTGAAAAATAGAGATTCAACTGACGTGCCTTACCTATGTTTACTCCCAAGAGTTTTTTTGTTCTATCGGTTATATTTTTGTTTAGCGTGTCGTTGCTATCAGCGTGAGAGGAATCGTTTTGTTTTGCTTTTTTCTCTTCCCACAAGTAATAGACTATTTCCGTATTACCGACAATTTCAGCGTATTTTATACTATTTTTTTCGAACCAACCGGTAAGATGTTTACCTATCACCTGATTAAAAAACTCTGAAGAAAGGGTGTCTGAGTTTTGTACTATCATCGGATTGGGAAACATATATATTTTTTTAATACCCTTGGAGTTTGTCTCCATTATTATCGTATCGGCGGAAAGTTGAGAATTTTCTGCCCAAATCATCGGATAATAAAGCATTGTTAGAATAGAATCCTCTACCTTGTAGTGACACCATTGACTCGCTCCTTGAAAATCTTCTCTGAAAAATTTGCAATAAGGATAACCGTAAAGGTCATAAACCTTATAGTTGGTATCCATTTCCATTCTTATAGTATCGGAATGAAAATAAAGCGTATCCTGTTTGTCTATCTGTTTACAAAGCACTTTACCCGTAAGAATTGCAACAGATAAGGTATCAACGGTATTTAAAACGGCACTATCGCATGTAACTATCATTTCATTGGTAGTATCCTGCATAAAAAGATTACCATAGGCATAACCTTCCTTGTTTTGTTTGTGATAATAAACGGTGTCTGCCGTAAAAAATCGGTCTTTGTCAAAAATTTGAGGACGATTGGTAGAAAAAACCTCCTGTGTCTCCGTATTGTACGTTCCCTTAGAGAGTAGAACCCTTGTGCTGTCCTCAGTAATAATTTCCGTTGGTCCCATAAAATCGGCTTCATCCGTCTTGCTATTATAATGAAGCGAATCCGTATATATTGTTGCATCGGGTGAGGTTACTACCACAGAATAATAGAAATCAAAAGTATTATCGTCTATGTAATATATACCCTCCTTGCTTTTCAAAGTATTTTCTTCGTCCCAAATATCGGCACCGGTTATATAACGAACGGTATTATCGTTTCTATCCAAAAGCAAATAATCGGTTTGCATAGTAACTTGTTTATCCTCCAAAATAACTTCCTTACCAGTCAAATGCCCCATTCTTTCATTTCCGTAATAATGCAACTCTTCCCCCGTAAGACGAGTGGTATTTTGTACCATAACTATATTATTAAAAGCGGAAAAATAGTTCTCTTTTTGATTATAAATAGCGGAATCACAATACATTGTTATACTATCATGGACAAATATCACATTGCCGACAAGAGTCATATCGTCCGGATTTTCGGGACGAATATAACCGACTTTGGAACTATAATCTATTTGTTTTTGCCCCAAGACGACAAAATTAAATATTAATAGCAAAAAGAATAAAAAAACTACTTGGGCTTCACTTGCTCTCATAAGTTGATTTTAATACGGCAAAAGTACAAAATATTTGCAAACTTGGGAATATCTTTGAAATAACAAACACAAAGAGAAGAGAATATACTCTCTCCTCTTTGTTAAATTAAATTTGTAATACAAATTTTATTTTAATTTGAATATTAATTGATTGTCCGCACAGTCCATTACAATGGTAGTGTTTTCCGTAAGTCTGCCGTCTATCAAAAGCATACTCAATTTGTTTGTTACAAGTTTTTGAATTGCTCTTTTTACCGGTCTTGCTCCCAAAAGCGGGTCATAACCCTCGTTAGCCAAATAGTCCAAAGCCTCAGCGGTATATTCCAAATTTATTTTCTTCTCTTTAAGAGTGTCAAGTAATCTTTGCATTTGCAATTTAACTATCTCTCTTACTTGTTCAGCAAACAAAGGACGGAAAACAACTATCTCATCTATACGGTTTAGAAATTCGGGTCTTATACTCTTTTTTAACAATTCTCTAACTTGTTTTTCGGCTTCCGACCAATAGGAGTCAAAATCTTTCTTACCCTTGCCAATAGCCTCTTGCAAATACTCACTGCCAAGGTTAGAGGTCATTATTATTATGGTATTTTTGAAATCCACTACTCTACCCTTACCGTCCGTAAGTCTGCCGTCTTCCAAAACTTGCAACAATATATTGAATACATCGGGATGGGCTTTTTCTATTTCGTCCAAAAGAACTATGGAATAGGGTTTTCTTCTTACCGCTTCGGTTAATTGTCCGCCCTCTTCGTATCCTACATATCCCGGAGGCGCTCCTATCAAACGAGATACGGAATATCTCTCCTGGTATTCAGACATATCTATTCGTATCATTAGATTTTCGTCATCAAACAACAATTCTGCCAAAGCCCTTGCCAATTCCGTCTTACCCACACCGGTAGAACCCAAGAACGCAAAAGAACCTATAGGCTTTTTAGGGTCGTTTAGCCCGGAACGTGAACGTCTTATTGCGTTGGAAATAGCCTCTATAGCTTCGTCTTGTCCTACAACTCGTTTTTTTAATTCATCTTCAAGCCGTAGTAATTTTTCCTTTTCCGAGGTCATCATACGCGTTACGGGAATGCCTGTCCATCGCGAAACAACCTCTGCTATATGATTTTCGTCCACCTCTTCGGTTATCATTGCGTTTCCATTCTGAAGATTTTTCAATTTGTCCTGATAATCTTTCAAATCTTTTTCGGCAATGGGAATTTTTGAATACCTTAACTCTGCGACTTTGGCATAATCTCCGTCTCTTTCCGCCCTTTCCGCCGTAATTTTATAGGATTCTATTTTTTTTACCTCTTCCGAAATAGCGTCCACAAGTACTTTCTCGTTTTTCCACTGTGTAGATAAGGTTTCTTTTTCTTTTTTCAAATTCTCTATTTCCTTGCTTAGCTGTGCGACTTTTTGTTCGTCTTTTTCTTTTTTGATAGCCACACGTTCTATTTCCAACTGGCGAAGTTTTCTGTCCGTCTCATCCAACTCCTCCGGGGAAGAATCTATTTCCATTCTAAGTTTTGCCGCAGCCTCGTCTATCAAGTCTATGGCTTTATCGGGCAAGAATCTGTTGGTTATGTATCTGTTGGACATTTCGGCAGCGGCAACAATGGCAGAATCCTTTATTCTTACATGATGATGTATTTCATATTTTTCTTTCAAACCTCTAAGTATGGAAATAGTATCCTCTACGGAGGGCTCGTCTATCATAACCATTTGAAATCTTCTTTCCAAAGCTTTGTCTTTCTCAAAGTATTTTTGATACTCGTCCAAAGTAGTTGCCCCTATGGCTCTCAAATCTCCGCGTGCGAGGGCAGGTTTTAGAATATTTGCCGCATCCATTGCTCCTTCTCCTCCTCCTGCTCCGACAAGGGTATGTATTTCGTCTATAAAGAGTATTACATCCCCATTAGATTTTATAACATCATTTACCACACCCTTCAATCTTTCCTCAAATTCTCCCTTGTATTTGGCACCTGCAACCAAAGCGCCCATATCCAAGGAGTATATTTTTTTGTTTTTAAGATTCTCGGGCACGTCATTGTGATATATTCTTTGTGCCAAACCCTCGGCTATTGCGGTTTTACCTACACCGGGTTCTCCTACAAGAACAGGATTATTTTTTGTTCTACGCGAAAGAATTTGCAAAACCCTTCGTATTTCTTCGTCCCTACCTATAACAGGGTCCAATTTATTATTTTTAGCCTTATCTATAAGATTAATGGCAAAACGTTCCAAATTCGGATATTTATTGTTTGCCGTGTTATTATTCATATTTTCCATAGTACCATATTTTTTGCTTGTTATTTATAAAAAACGCAAAGGTCAAAAAACGTGCAAATAGCCTTTCAATGTCAAAAAGTCTATTTTCTTATTACCATAACTGACAAAAAGTCAATTAACTCAAAAAAAAGAGTGTTTTTTATTATCTTTGCAAAAAATAGAAGCCTTATGACAGACAAAGAAATTATTTTGCAAGCTTGGGAAAACAGAGAGTTATTAAAGGACAGACAAACTCAAAATGCAATAAACGATACCATAGCCTTACTAAATCGCGGAGAAATAAGAGTTTGTGAAAAACGAGATAATGATTGGCAGGTTAATCAGTGGATACAAAAAGCCATTGTGCTTTATTTTCCCATAAGCAAGACAAAAAAGATTGTTGCCGGAGATTTGGAATTTGCAGATAAAATACCAACGAAAAAAGACTATTTGGAATGGGGGGTAAGGGCTGTGCCTTCTGCCGTGGCAAGATACGGTGCCTTTATCGCACAAGGTGTTATTCTTATGCCTTCTTATGTAAATATAGGAGCATACGTGGATAGTGGCACTATGATAGATACGTGGGCAACTGTGGGTTCTTGCGCACAAATAGGTAAGAATGTGCATTTGGCAGGAGGTGTGGGCATAGGAGGTGTTTTGGAGCCCATAGGAGCAAAACCCGTTATAATAGAAGATGATTGTTTTATAGGTTCGAGATGTATAGTTGTGGAAGGAGCAAGAATTTGCGAGGGTGCTGTCTTGGGAGCCGGTACTACAGTTACGGCTTCGACAAGAATAATAGACGTTAGCTCTACGGAGAAAAAAGAATATAGAGGGTTAGTTCCTCCGAATTCCGTTGTAATTCCCGGTAGTATTACAAAGAAATTTCCTGCCGGCGAGTATAATGTAAATTGTGCCTTGATTATAGGAAAAAGAAAAGAAAGCACAGACAAAAAAACTTCACTCAATCAAGCCCTTAGACAATTGGATTAGAATAGAATTTAAACAATAAAATACCATACCGAACATTATTAAAAAAGTTCGGTAGGGTTATTTTTTGAAAAGATTTTTTAAAACCTATTATGGTGTATTCTTGTATTATCGTACTTGTCTTTTATATTTGCTTGTTTTGTCGGATAGCCAAGCGGTATTATGCACAGTGCTTTTATGTTTTCCGGCAAAGAGGGTATGAAACGCTTTACGACTTCCTCCCTGTGTTTATAAGGGAATACTGCCGTCCAACACGCACCTATACCAAGACTTTCCGCCGCCAAAAGTATGTTTTCACTTGCAGCCGAACAATCCAACATCCAACACTCCGGGGCAACGTTCGTATCCCCACACACAATTATTGCTTTGTCGGCAAACTCTATCATATGTGCGTATTCCATATTCTGCCCTATATTTTTCATCAGCTCCTTATCGTCCAAAATTATAAAATGCCACGGACGTGAATTGTGTGAAGTAGGTGCGGCAAAACCGGCCTTTATTACTGTATCCAAATCCTCCTTGTTTATTTCTTTATCGGAGTATCTCCTTACAGAACTTCTTTTAAATATTGTGTCTATCATATTATTTCTTTTTTCGCAAAGTTAATATGTTTTTTGTTTTTCAAAAACCTTGTCCCAACACAAAAACGGGCAAATGTTTGTCAGAATTGTAAAAATACGTATTTTTGCAAACAAACTAATAAGAAATAAAACAAAGATAAAATTATGGCAAGAGTTAAAGCATTTAAGGGCTTTCGCCCACCTCAGAATATAGTAACCAAACTTTCTTCTTTGCCTTACGATGTAATGGACTCCGAAGAAGCAAGAGAAAGAGCAAAGGATAATCCTTATTCCTTACTTCACGTAACAAAGGCCGAAATAGATTTGGCGTCAGGTACGGCTGACGATGCCCCAGAGGTATTTGAAAAGGTTGTAGAGAATTACAACAAATTCAAACAAAACGGTTGGTTGGTGCAAGATAACGAAGAAAAACTTTATATCTACGCCCAAACAATGAATGGCAAAACTCAATACGGTATAGTAGGCTGTACTCATGTTGACGACTATTTTAACGGTATTATCAAAAAACACGAGCTTACCCGCAAAGACAAAGAAGACGGTCGTATGGTTCATGTAAATATAACCAATGCCAATGTAGAGCCTGTTTTCTTCGCATACCCGGACAACAAAGACATAAACGAAATAGTTGCAAATATAGTAAAGAACGAAAAGCCGGTTTATGACTTTGTGGGGAGTGATGACGGTTTTGGTCATACTTTTTGGGTAATAAACGACAAAGACACAATCAAACGCATAGAGGATATTTTCAACAACGATATTCCTTATCTTTATGTAGCAGACGGACATCACCGCACTGCCGCCGCAGCAAGAGTGGGACAAGAACGCAGAGCAAACAATCCAAATCATACGGGTAATGAGGAATACAACTATTTTATGGCTGTTATTTTCCCTGCAAATCAACTTACAATTATAGACTACAATCGCGTGGTTAAAGACCTTAACGGTTTGAGCGAACAAGAGTTTATGGATAAGGTAAAACAAACCTTTGAGGTAGAAAAAATAGGCACTGAAATTTACAAACCGGAAGGGTTGCATACTTTCTCTATGTACCTTGGAGGCAATTGGTACAAACTTTCCGCAAAAGAAGGTACTTATAACCCTAATGACCCTATAGGAGTCTTGGATGTTAGTATTCTTTCCACCAATGTTTTGGACAAAGTGCTTGGTATTACAGACCTAAGAAGAGACAAAAGAATAGATTTTGTAGGAGGAATCAGAGGCTTGGGCGAGCTAAAACGCAGAGTTGATAGTGGCGAAATGAAAGTTGCTTTTGCTCTTTATCCCGTTAGTATGCAACAACTTATGGAAATAGCAGACACAGGCAATATCATGCCTCCGAAGTCCACATGGTTTGAACCTAAACTTCGTTCGGGCTTGGTTATTCATGAGTTAAAATAACGGATTTTTCATTGAGTTTAAATTTTTATTGAAGGAGGAAGGACGCCGAATTTATAGCGTCCTTCTTTTGTTATTGGAAGTGAAACAAAATTTTAATCTCTTTTTGCGGATTTTTATTACCTCTGCAACGTATAAATTATTAAAAAATATAGATGATGAAGAAGGGAATTACATTTTTTTGTGGCATTATTTTTTGCTATAATTTTTGGTGCAAATGCGTTTGCACAAGCCTGTGCTCTTTAACAGATGCCGAGAATGAAGATTTGTTACTTTACCCATATCCTGCAATAAATGAAATTTTTGTTAAGGGTGCTAAAAACCAAACAGTAAAGATTTATGACTATGTGGGCAGACTTGTTAAACAAGAGAGAATAAACGAAAAACTATATAAGTAATTTAAACGCAGATGTTTATTACTTGCGTATAAATGAAACTACTCAAAAGTTGATAAAGGAATAAAAATAAATACTTTAATTTTTTTAATAGGATTAGCGTTGGACTCTACAAAACCCAACGCTTTTTTTATTTACACGTAGTCGTCATCGCGAGTAACTTTGTTGCATGGCAACCTAAATAAGTGTGTCATTGCGAACGTAGTAAAGCAATCCAAACCACAAACCTCTGTTATCCATGCCGTCCGCGTCCGTCATTGCGATACTTCGTAGAAGTTGTGACAATCCACAAAAAAATGTTATAAATCATCATTGCGAGCCGTAAGGCGAAGCAATCCGTTTCTTATTATAATTCTGCCAAATGGCTTTTGGTTTCTGCCAAAGGCCGTTTCAATAATGAAAAAACATAGTTTTTCCGGCGAAAAAACATAGTTTTTTGACTCAAAAAACTATGTTTTTTTGACAACGAATCGCTGTTTGGCAGAAAGCAAACAAAGAAAGGCAAAATTCTTATAAGGTATGGCAATAGATAAAACGGTATGGATTACCATGCAACAAAGTTGCTCGCAAGGACAGACGGGGATAATATGGGTAATTAAGATACGGACTGATGCAAAGTTGCTCACAAGGACGCTTGGGGCATAATCCATTCAATACGTATAACCTTCAAGATAAGTTTTGTCTTTGCGAACGTTAGTGTGTCGATTAGTGGAAAAAATACAAAAAAAGTAATCCTGCGACAACGCAGAATTACTTAAATAAAAAAATAAAAACACTATTTATTATGAGAAAACAATAAATATTCTATTTGACCACAAGTTTTTTCGTATAGGTACTTGTTGAGGTAATAAATTTAAGAATGTAAGTTCCTTGCAACTCGGAAACATTTATTTGGTTGTGTCCCAAAGCCAGATTCATTGTTTTTATCTCTCTGCCTTGAGTGTCAAACATTTGCAATTTGCAATTTTGCCCTGCTTCAATTGTTACAAATTCTGAGACCGGATTGGGATAAACATCAACTCTTATATCCTCTACCAATACTCTTTCTATTGCGGTACTATGCAAAGAAGTATATGTGAAGTTGTCCAAACAAAAATAATTGGAAACATAACTTTCGGCACATTCTACCGAAAATGTTATTTGGCTGACTTCTCCGAGTGGTGTCAAATCAAAATATCTCCAATCTTTTAAATTTGCAATACCATTAGTAAAGTCATAAAGATATATTTCGGTAGAAGAGATTTGATTCTGCACGGCATCGTAACCCTTTGCAACTACTTTAAAATAAAGATTTTCTATTACAGAGGCTTCCAAATCCTGATACGCGGCCAAAGATTTTGAAACATAAACTCCCTTAGGAGAAAATGTTTGATTGTTTGCCATTTTAACAATGTTGTGTTTATTCTCCGTCCAGGCGTCATAATAAGCAACGGCATAATTTTTATCCTTTCCTTCCACTGCATACATGGGCGCGGAAATATAATAAGCGGAACGATATTCACTATTTCCGTTTATGGCGGAAAGAGTATCCGAAACGTTGCTTAGACCAAATCCCACAGACATAGGATATCCCCAAGAATAATAAAGAGTTCCCAAAAAGTTTAAACCCCCGCTAATGTAGTCCTTGCTATAAACACTATCTTGCATAGAAGTATAATTATTCAAATCTATGATTTCAAAAGAATTGTTATTTAAGACAAGATTTTCAAAATCCGCAACAAAGTACGGATTTCCTCCGTTAATAACTCCCACTCCGGTAAGGTCAAAACCCTGAGAATAACTAGGCCAAGAAACTCCGTCATATATAATATTGCCTTGACTATCCGTACTTACACCATTAACGACATCTATCAAACGAACAAAGCGAATATTGTTTTTGTCCAATAAATCATTGTCAGCAATATCGGTAATATCAAAACCTACCCCCCAGCCTAGTTCGTATTTGCCTGCAAGATTGTTGTAATGCTCTGCCGTTCTACCTTCACTCATACTACTATCGGAGTAATAGGCTGTGCTATGATTTGGGAATCTGAAAAAATTAATACCATCGGAGCTTATTTCAACAAAAGCCAATTCCAAAAAAGAGGGACTGAAAGCATTTTCAAAAACTACAAAATCCTTACCTTCTCCGTTAATGATAGGTCTGTCAAAAGTTATCAAAGCCGAACCGCCTTCGCCCAAAGAAATAGCCGTAGTTGTAGTAGAATCGGGCTTGCCAATAGCCATGTAGGACTCTCCATAGGTAACTACTCTTTCGTCACCATAATCCCAAAAACCACGATTAACCTCTACTCCCGTTGCCCAAGAAATTATACGCTCATCGTTTTGACTGATAGCCTTGCAACCCTCTGTTCCAACCTCTCCGTCATATTGAGCCTTGGCAATTATCCCACATAAAAGTAGGAATGCAAAAAAAATACTTTTCTTCATTGTTTTAATCCTTATTTTAAGTTATACAATTAACAAAAAAAAATGCATACCGAAAAAATGACAAATACTTTTGAAGAAAAGTAAGTAAAAAAAATAACAAACATTTTTTTTGTCTTATCCTAACCCTCGAAGATTCAACAAATTTCGGTACTATTATGGCAGGTCTTCTGACTCGTCTTATTTGAGACGCCTTCCCGTAAAAACAGTGGCACACATTGTATCTCAAACTTTTACCGGACTTACAGCAGCGGGACTGTATAGGATTTGCACCTATTTCCCTTTTAATTGTTGAAAAAATCAACAAACCATAATTCAATTTGCAAAGTTATATATTTTTTATTTACAAATACAAAGAAACATACAAAAAAAAATAAAAAAATATAAAAAGTATTGCGCTTTGTCAAAAAAGTACTAACTTTGCAAACTGAATTCAGCGTGATATTTTGTGATATTTTATTGTAGAAATTAAAAGAAACATATATAGAGATGAAAAGAACATTCCAACCTTCGAGAAGAAAAAGAATTAATAAACATGGTTTTAGATTAAGAATGTCTACTGCAAGCGGAAGAAAAATATTGAATGCAAGACGCAGACAAGGAAGAAAAAAACTTTCCGTGTCTGACGAAAGATAGTAGATGCTTTGTAGTTTATTAAGAGTTATGGTGAGCAGTAATAAATATATTACTGTTCGCTTTTTGTTTTGTCTAAAAAACTATTTGTTTGTATGTTATGAGAAAAAAGAAAGTAAAACATATAATAGAAAATGCCGTTGTGGAGGGATTTGCCGCCGAGGGCAACGCTATTATAAAACAAGAGGATAAAATTATTTTTGTACCCAAAGTCGCACCGGGAGACATCATAGACGCAGAAGTATACAAACAAAAACATAGCTTTTGTTTGGCAAAACCGTTGCAAATAAAATCTTTTTCGGATAAAAGAGTAAGTTTAAAGTGTCCTCATTTTGAAAATTGCGGAGGTTGTTCTTGGCAAATGTTGGACTATGAGTGGCAAAAAAAATACAAACATCAACAGGTTATAGATAATTTGGAACGCATAGGCGGAATATCTTGCAAAGATATTTCGTTTATAGAGGGTTCTGACGAAATATATTATTATAGGAATAAGTTGGAATTTACCTTTTCTTCTCGTGCATGGAAAAAAGACTTTGTAAAAACAGAGTTAGATGAACCGGCATTGGGCTTTCATATAAGCGGTTTTTATGATAAAGTATTGAATATAGAACATTGTATTTTGCAGGTTGATATTTCTGATAAGATACGCAATTTTCTGCGAAGCTATACCTTGGAACACAACATACCTTATTACAACATAAAAGAACATACGGGAGTAATGCGTAACCTTATTATTAGGACCACACAAAAAGAGGACTTAATGGTTGTAGCGGTTTTTGCCCGTGAGGAAAAAAACGTAATAAATAATGTTATGTCTGCTTTGGAAAAAGAATTCCCGCAAATAACTTCTCTGCAATATTGTGTGAATACCAAGTTGAATGATTCTTTGGCAGACCAAGAGTTTATAGTCTTTAAAGGAAAAGATCACATAACCGAGTATATGCCTCGTTTCAATACAAATCAAAAAGAAGTTTTGAAATTCAAAATACGACCAAAAACTTTTTATCAAACAAACGCCCCTCAGGCCCTAAAACTATACACCTTTGCGGCACAATTTGCAGAAATACGGGCAAGTGATATTATTTATGACTTGTATACGGGAACAGGAACAATAGCAAATTTTATAGCCGATAAAGCACAAAAAGTCGTAGGTATAGAATATGTGGAAGACGCCGTGGAGGATGCTAAAATCAATAGTGCGGAGAATAATATAAACAATACGGTTTTTTACGCCGGAGATATGGCAAAGGTGCTTAATGAGGATTTTATTAAAGATAATACTCCTCCTGATATTATTATAACCGACCCGCCGAGAAACGGAATGGCAGAACAGGTAATAAAGCAAATATTGAATACTTCGGCAAGGCGAATAGTGTATATATCTTGTAACCCGGCAACTCAAGCAAGAGATTTAAAACTTCTTTCCTCCAAATACAAGGTAACAAAGATTCAACCGGTGGATATGTTTCCTCACACGCACCATATAGAGAATATAGTTGCCTTAGATAGAATTTGAAAACAAAAAGAGAGTATGAATTTGCAATTTAATTTATTGTTGTAATTTTGCACACTCTCATAACGATTTGTAGATTTGATTTTTGTCTAAGATTGTTAAATGTTGTAGGTAGAGATTTATAAAAACAACAAGCCGTTGAGCTGGCAATGTATACAATGGTATGGCAGATAATTTAGTAATAGTGGAGTCGCCTTCCAAGGCTAAAACCATAGAAAAATACTTAGGAAAAAACTTTACTGTAAAATCCTCGTTCGGACACATAAGAGATTTGGAAAAAAACAAATTGGGTATAGATTTGGAAAACGGATTTATACCAAACTATGTAGTTCCGGAGGATAAACAAAAGGTAGTTAAAGATTTGAAAAAAGAGGTAAAGTCGGCAAAAGTCGTTTGGTTGGCAAGTGATGAGGATAGAGAAGGAGAGGCTATAGCATGGCATTTAAAAGAGGCTTTGAATCTGAAAAATAAGGATACCAAACGTATAGTATTCAACGAAATTACCAAAACAGCCATACTAAATGCCGTAGAAAATCCTAGGGATATAGACCTTAACCTCGTTAATGCTCAGCAAGCACGTAGAGTATTGGATAGAATAGTCGGTTATGAAATTTCACCCATACTTTGGAGAAAAATCAAACCGGCTCTTTCGGCAGGTAGGGTGCAGAGTGTGGCGGTTAGACTTATAGTGGAAAGAGAAGAGCAGATACGAAATTTTGAAACGACGGAAAGTTTTAAAGTCTCTGCCCTGTTTCTTACTTCGGACGGCAAAAGCATTCTAAGAGCCAACCTTAACAACAAATTTTCAACCGAAAAAGAGGCAACGGACTTTTTGGAACTTTGTAAGAAAGCAACATTTACCGTGTCTTCCATAGAAAAAAAACCTACCAAACAAGCACCGCCGCCACCGTTTACCACCTCTACTCTCCAACAGGAAGCAAGCAGAAAACTAGGCTTTTCGGTACAACAGACCATGACCGTTGCACAACAACTATACGAAGAAGGACTTATAACCTATATGAGAACGGATTCCGTTAATCTTTCTTCTTTGGCTTTGTCTATGGCAAAAGACGAGATAACCAAGGAATATGGAGAACAGTACCTTAAAATAAGAAATTTTACAACCAAGACAAAAGGAGCGCAAGAAGCGCACGAAGCAATACGTCCGACACAATTGCAAATAAAAGAACTTTCTACATCCGACCGTTACAAATCGCGACTATATTTACTTATTTGGAAACGTATGGTTGCCTCTCAAATGTCTGAGGCCAAATTGGAAAAAACCGATATAAAAATTTCCGTAAGCAATTCCGAAAACTATTTTGTTGCCAACGCAGAAGTGCTTTTGTTTGACGGTTTTTTAAAACTTTATTCCGTATCAATAGACGAGGAAGACGAACAAAAAGAAGAGATAAATATTATTCCTGCTATAAGACAAGGAGAAGCTCTTACTTTAAATTCCTGTTCGGCAAAGCAAAGTTTTAGCTCACCTTTGCCACGATATAACGAGGCAACTTTGGTGAAAAAGTTGGAGGATTTGGGTATAGGAAGACCTTCTACCTATGCACCTACAATTTCCACAATACAAAAACGCGATTATGTGGAAAGATACAACACACCCGTCCGGAGTAGAGATATAAAGGTATTGACTTTGCGGGGAAATGATATTGAAAAACAAACGGAGAAAGAAAACTTTGGCAAACAAACTGACAAACTTGCTCCTACCGATATAGGAATTGTTGTAAATAAATTTCTTGTGGAAAACTTTAAGGATATTTTGGATTATAATTTTACTGCCGAAATAGAACAACAATTTGACCTAATAGCACAAGGCAAAAAAGATTGGCACAAGATGTTGAAAGATTTCTACATACCTTTTGAAAAAGAGGTAGCCTATACAAAGGAACACTCCGAAAAACAAAAGGGTGAGCGTTTGTTGGGCATAGACACCAAAACAAAACGAAATGTTTATGCAAAGATAGGTCGTTACGGAGCTATGATACAGATAGGAGAAAATACGGAAGAGGGAAAACCCTTGTTTGCTTCTTTGCCTTCCAATCAATCCATTTCTACAATAACTTTGGAAGAAGCCCTAAATCTTTTTGCTCTCCCAAGGGAAGTGGGTAGTTACGAAAAACATAAAGTTATTGCCTCCACAGGAAGATTCGGCGCATACATAAAGTGGAAGGATATAAATGTTTCTCTACCCAAAGATAAAAGTCCTTATACGGTTACCTTAGAAGAATGTGTACCTTTGATAGAAAGAAAATTAAAGACCGAAGAAATAAAGAAAAATTTACCAAAGACGGTCGGATACAAAGATGACAAAGCCATCGAGGTAAAATACGGGCGGTTTGGTTTGTATCTGTCTTTTGAGGGTAAAAATTTTAGATTGCCAAAGGATATTAATTGGGATACGATAACGCAAGAAGAGGCTTTGGCAATAATAGACGGAACAAAGAAAGTAACAACACAAAAGGTTTTGAAAACATTTGCCTCGGGAGCGGAGATATTAAAAGGAAGATTTGGGGAATACATAAAATATAAGGGTAAAAATTTCCGTATTCCAAAAGGAACGGATTTTACGGATATGACAGAAGAGGATGTTGAGGCCATTATAAAATAATACGGGGAATAGATGAAAAAATTGTTTTTGTTCCTACTCCTTATTGTTCATGTGTTTAATTCTCATTCTCAAATAATCAACGGAGATGAAAGATTGGATGATTATCTGCCTTTAATCCGAAATAAAAAGGTTGCTTTGGTTTGCAATCATACTTCACAAATAGGCAATAAACATCTTTTAAATATACTGTTGGACAGACAAATAAATATTGTTAAAGTATTTACTCCCGAGCATGGTCTTACCGGTTTGAGACAAGCAGGCGAGTTTGTAAGCGACAGTACTATAAAGATAGAGAATAGAACAATAAAAATTATTTCTCTTTACGGCAGAAACAAAAAACCTACCAAAGAGCAAGTAAAAGATATTGAAATAATATTGTTTGATATTCAGGATGTAGGTTGCAGATTTTATACTTATATAAGCACTTTGGAGTATGTAATGCTTTCTTGTATTGAAAACAATATTCCCATAGTAGTTTTGGATAGACCGAATCCCAATAATTACGTAGATGGTCCTGTTTTGCAAAGAGAATACAAAAGTTTTGTGGGTATGCAACCGATACCCATATGTTACGGATTGACCATAGGAGAATATGCTACTATGATTAATGAGGAAAATTGGGTATGCGATACTTTGAAGGCAACCCTTAGCGTAATACCGTTACTTAATTATAAGAGAAGCGATGAGGTAAAACTTCCCATTGCTCCTTCTCTCAATCTAAAAACACAAAAGGCAATAAGAAACTACCCGACACTTTGTTTGTTTGAGGGAACAACGCTTTCAGTCGGTAGAAATACGGACTTACCTTTTGAAAAAGTGGGTTATAAAAATTCCGCCGACAAAGATACTACTTGGATTTTTCCGAATATTCAAACAAAAAAAATAGATATTGCATTTATCTTAAATGTCTATGAAAATTACAGAGGAGATAAAAAATTTTTTAATTCTTTTTTTGACAAACTTATCGGTAACTCCCTCTTGAGACAACAGATTACGGAAGGTTTAAGCGAAAAGGATATAAGAAATTCTTGGCAAAAAGAGCTGGAAAATTATACTCTTATACGTAACAAATATTTGATTTACCACGATTAAAACTATAGCTTTTATGAAACAATACGACTTTGATACACAAAAATTTTTGCATCAAACTCACATACAAATGAGGTTTTCCGACCTCGATGCTCTAAATCATGTTAATAACGGTTTTCAAATGCATTATTTTGATGTAGGAAGGATTCAATATTTTTCGGACATATTGCAAAGAGAAATAGATTGGACAAAGGATTTCTTGGTTCTTGTGCATTTGGAAATAGATTTTCTTACCCCCATAGAAATGAGTATGGACATATACGTACAGACAAAGACTATAGGTTTCGGACAAAAAAGTATGAGAATGTTTCAACGTATCATAGATAAAAATACTATGGAGGTAAAATCTACTTGTTTTTCCGTTCTTTCCGGTTTTAACAGGCAAAAACAAATTTCGGAACCATTGCCTAAAGAATACTTGGATGTTTTCCTTGGTTTTGAAAACTCGCAAACATAAAATCGTTATAAACACAACCAAACTCAGTAAAATCTATAACCTCTAACGTTGAACACAAATTTGAGAAACACACGCATATGCACAATCACGTTGTAGAAAGTATTAATTCCGCTTTTATCTTTGGTATAATACTTAACGGGCTTTTTGTTGTTTTGGAGTTTTTGGTCGGTTTTTTTGTGGGTTCCATAGGGCTTATTTCCGATGCCGGACACAATTTATCGGATATTATTTCTTTGATATTAGCCATGTTGGCAATAGGTTTGTCCAAATTACGACCCAATACTCGCTATACATACGGATACAAAAAAACAACCGTTTTAGCCTCTTTGATTAACGCCCTATTGCTTATGATGGTCATTATATTCATCTTTTACGAAAGCGTAGTAAAGATAGTAAACCCGGTAAAAGTTGAGGGAGAAATAATTTCCATAACGGCTGCAATAGGGGTTGCAATAAAAGGTATTAGTACCTTTCTTTTCCATAGAGATAAGGAAAGGGACTTGAATATAAAAGGAGTTTATCTTCATATGTTAGCAGATACTTTGGTTGGCCTTGGTGTTGTGGTCTCCGGTCTTATTATGAAATTTACCCAATGGTATTTCATAGACGGAATTGTTGGGTTATTGATAAGTATTGTTATACTCGTTTCCACATGGAGTTTATTGGCAAAAAGTTTTCGTTTGACCCTTGACGGCGTACCACATGGCATTAATACCGAGAAAATAATTTCCGTAATAGAAAAAACGAAAGGTGTGCAAAACCTACATCATCTACATCTTTGGGCAATAAGTACAAGGGAAAATGCGCTAACGGCTCATATTGTAGCAGACGACTTAAATAATATGGAACAAATAAAAAAAGAGATAAAAAATCAACTTTCCACGGAAGGAATAACACATATAACACTGGAATTTGAGACGGAGGGGGTTGCCTGTAAAGATAAATCCATAATAGCCCAAGACTGAATTTGCATAATTTCCTCCATAATTGCCACACTTAAAACTCATACTAACGACTTAGTAGCCACCCGAAGAACAAAAAACCTGTTATCACAAACTCTCTATTTTTGTCCTTACAAGCCCACTATGATGAGACAATACTCACCTTATTATATAGTCCGCGTCCGTCATTGCAAGCGAAAAGCAAAGCAATCTATTCCTATCTATTTATTTTTACGGATTGCCACGCCTTATGGCTCGTAATGACGGAAAAGAATAATATGGATTACAAGGCGCGGTTTGTTGCGACTTAAAGCAAAGTCTTGTTAATGAAAAGTAGGTAAGGTTTGACGATGGAGAGTATTTATTGATTCTCTTGCAAGAATGATGCAAAAATGCGGATAAAAAAAATAGGCAACTGTTTTGTTTTAGTATAAAGCAAAACAATCGCCTATTGGTTAAAAGTATGGATATGAATTTATTTTATTTCCCAAGTTTCACCTGAGTTTAACAACTCGTCCATATTGTGAACTGCGCCGTGCTGTTTTTGTTCTTCTTCTTGGTCTTGGAACATTTGATTGTAAGTAGGTTTCTTTACCGCACGAATAACACCAAAAACCATAGGAAATTCCGGCGGACGCATACGTGCCAACATATGATGAATACCTGTGTCTTCGGTTGTTTCGTCATGAATCATAATGTCTTTTTCAGTTATTCCTTCCCCTATTTTTACGACCTTAAGACTTCTGTTTATCATAACCAAACCCTTGTCTCTGTTTTTACCAAATATCATAGGTTTGCCGTGCTCTACCCATAATTGTCTGTCCTCTCTTGTTTCTTTGTCTGTAACATCGGCGTGCGTGCCGTTATTGAATATTACACAGTTTTGCAAGACTTCCACAACAGCCGTACCATCATGCGCAGCCATGCGTTCGCAAACCTTTTGCAAAGAAGCACTTTGAGAATCTATTGCGCGAGCAAAAAAAGTACCTCTTACCCCCAACACAAGCTCACCCGGATTTAGTTGATAGTCTATAACTCCGAAGGGAGAGGTTTTGGTTACCTGTCCTTGTTTGGTGGTAGGAGAGTATTGTCCTTTGGTCAAACCGTAAATACGGTTGTTGAACATTATCAAATTTACATCCATATTTCTACGAATAAGATGCATAAAATGATTTCCTCCTATTGCAGTAGAGTCTCCGTCGCCCGAGGTTATCCAAACCGATAACTCGGGATTTGCTATTTTTACCCCCGTGGCTATTGCGGCAGGACGTCCGTGTATGCCATGAAATCCGTAAGTATTCACATAATACGGAAATCGGGAAGAGCAACCTATACCCGAGACTACACAGTAATCCTCTTTTCTATAATTAATTTTTGGAAAAACATTATGAACAGCCGCAAGTATGGCGTGGTCTCCGCAACCGGGACACCATTTTACCATTTGATTTGAAGCAAAATCCGCCTTAGTTAATGCTATATTTGAATATTCCATTTCTTATTTTTCTCCGTTAATTAATTTGTTAAACTCTTCTTTTAATTCGGTAACCTCAAAAGGTAATCCCTGCACTTTATTGTATTGATAGAATAAAATGCCTTGGAAATTCATTCTTAGATAATTGACGAATTGCCCCATATTCAACTCGCATACAATGATTTTTTTATACTTTCTTAGAATATTCTCCGTATTCTTAGGTAGAGGACATATATAATTGAAATGAGTATATGCTATTTTTTTACCCTCCCCTATGAGTTCGTTTACTGCGGTTTTCAAAGCACCGTGCGTGCCTCCCCAACCGACAACCAAAACTTCTGCTTCTTTGTCTCCGTATACCTCTTGCAAAGGAAGTTTTTCAGCTAATTTGTTTATTTTCTCTTGACGATAATATACCATTTTTTCATGATTAAGATTATCGGTAGAAACCTCCCCTTTGCCGTCCGTTTTTTCCAAGCCTCCTATTCTGTGTCTAAGTCCGTCCATACCAGGAATAGCCCACTGACGAACAAATGTTTTTGGGTCTCTTCTATAGGGTTGAAAGTCCGGGTCATTGGGTTTGGCAAAAGGAGGATGTATTTCCGGAAATTCGCTCATACGCGGAATTCTAAACAACTGAGAGCCGTTGCCAAGATAGGCATCAGACAAAAATATAACCGGTGTCATTGTTTCTAAAGAAAGTTTGGCTGCCTCAAAAGCCCAATAAAAACAGTTTGCCGAAGTACTTGGAGCAACAATTATACAAGGAGCCTCTCCGTTTCTGCCAAACAAGGCTTGATTGAGGTCGGCTTGTTCGGTTTTTGTAGGCAAGCCGGTAGAAGGTCCGCCTCTTTGTACGTCTATTACTACCAAAGGTAACTCTGTCATAACAGCCAAACCCAAGGCTTCACTTTTTAGAGACAGACCGGGTCCTGAGGTTGAAGTACAAGCCAAAGCACCCGCAAAGGATGCTCCTATGGCAGAACAAATTCCCGCTATCTCGTCTTCTGCTTGAAAGACTCTTGCTCCCAAAGATTTGCGTTTAGCAAACTCAACCATAATATCCGTTGCCGGAGTGATAGGGTAAGAGCCAAGAAAGAGATTTAGACGAGCTTTTTCAGCTGCGGCAAGCAATCCCCATGCTGTTGCTACATTGCCGGTAATATTACGATACTTTCCCTTTGGCATATCAGAGGTATCAACTTCCAACCTCTGCAAAGGAATTTCTTGTATATCTATGTTTTCACAATAATTATAACCAGCTTGTATTACTTTTTCATTAGCCTTTATTACCTCCGGTTTATTTTTGAATTTTGTTTGCAAATATTCGTCTGCGTGTGTGGTCTGTTTTCCGAATATGAAAAATATCATACCCAAGGCAAACATATTTCTGCATTTCAAAGCACTTTTACGGTCGGAAACAACATTCTTAACGGCTTCTACGGTAAGTTGGGTTATAGGCGCCTTAACTATATTGTAAGAGGAGAGTTCATCGGTTTCCAAAGGACTTTGTTCGTATCCTGCTTTTTGTATGGCCTCCGGAGTAAAGGTGTCCAAGTCTATTATTATTGTTGCTCCTTTTACTGCCCATTTTAAATTGGATTTCAATGAAGCGGGATTCATACAAACCAAGACATCCGCCTTATCTCCTGAGGAGTAAATGTTTTTTCCTATATGAACCTGAAAACCGGATACTCCCGCTATGGTGTTGTGTGGTGCCCTAATTTCCGCAGGATAATCGGGAAACGTAGCAATATCGTTGCCGTCCAATGCCGAAGTGTCGGAAAACAGAGTTCCGGAAAGTTGCATTCCATCTCCGCTGTCTCCGGCAAATCTTACGACAGCATCTTTTTTCTTTATAAATTCTTTTGTTGTCATTATATAAAAACGTGTTTTTATTTTATCCTACCACCATAAAAATAGGTAGCAAATGAAATTGCAAAATTAGTAATTTTATTTATATACAATGTTTTATGCCTTATTATTGTTAATTTATGGGAGCAATTGTAGAAAAAAGGCTTCTATCGGCAAGGATTAAAGCCTTTTCAATTATCAATTAAAAAAGAAACAATCTATTATAAAGATTTGATGTATTCGTCCATACTCTTTGCGGCAACTTTACCTGCTCCCATAGCAAGAATAACCGTCGCGGCACCACTTACTATATCTCCGCCGGCAAAAACACCGGGGCGAGAGGTTGCTTGTTTTTCATCGGCAACTATATTACCGCGTTTATTTATCTCAAGGTTATCCGTTGTGGAAGTAATAAGTTTGTTGGCATCCGTTCCCAATGCCATTATAACGCAATCGCATTCTATTTCGAACTCAGAACCCTTCTTTTCAACCGGTCTTCTTCTTCCGCTTTCGTCCGGTTCTCCGAGTTCCATTTCCACACATCTGAGACCTTTTACCCAACCTTTTTCATCTGCTATAACCTCAACGGGATTGGTAAGGGTTTGAAAATATATTCCTTCTTCTACGGCGTGATGCACCTCTTCTTTACGGGCAGGCATTTCCTCCAAAGTACGTCTATAAACCACTGTTACATCCGAACCCAAACGCTTGGCACTTCTGGCTCCATCCATAGCAACGTTTCCGCCACCCACTACTACGGTTTTTTTACCGACAAAGACAGGTGTCTGATAATCCGAGCGATAAGCCTTCATAAGATTAACCCTTGTAAGAAATTCGTTGGCAGAAACTACTCCGTTAAGGTTTATACCTTTTATATTCATAAATTTAGGAGTTCCGGCTCCGGAGGCAATATAAACAGCTTTGTATCCCATATCAAACAAATCGTCTACGGTTACACTTTTGCCTATAAGTACGTCACATTTGATTTCTACTCCAAGTTTTGTAACCTCTTCTATTTCTTTTTCTACAACTTTTGATTTTGGCAGACGAAACTCCGGAATACCGTAAGACAACACTCCTCCGCTCCTGTGCAAAGCCTCAAAGATAGTAATCTCATATCCCATTTTTGCCAAATCACTTGCACAAGCCAAAGAAGACGGACCCGAACCCACAATGGCTATTTTTATTCCGTTTTTCTTTATATCTACCTTTTCGGTTACATTGTTTTCTCTTGCCCAATCGGCAACATATCTTTCCAATTTTCCTATTGCCACAGGGTCGTTTTTCTTGCCCATTATACAAGAGCCTTCGCATTGGCTTTCTTGCGGACAAACTCTACCGCAAATGGCAGGCAAAGTAGAACTTTCGTGGATGATTTTTATAGCCTCTTCGTTATTACCCCCTTTTATTTGTTGAATAAAAGCAGGTATATTGATGTTTACGGGACAGGCCTTAACACACAAAGGCACTTTGCAATTCAAACAACGCGAGGCCTCCAATTTTGCCTCTTGGTCGTTGTAACCATAGCAAACCTCTTCAAAATTTTTGTTTCTGATATTAGGGTCTTGTTCTCTAACGGGAACTCTTTTCTTTTTGCTAAACTCTGCCAAAGATTGCTCTACTGCTTGGGTTAGATTACATTTATGTTCCTCGGTATTGAAAGCAATTTTGTGAGGAGGATACATTCTTTGGCGTTGCATGGCTTCGTCAAAATCTACTTTGTGTCCGTCAAATTCGGGTCCGTCAATACAAGCAAATTTCATCTCTCCGCCTACACTTACACGACATGCTCCGCACATACCCGTACCATCTACCATAAGGGAGTTGAGAGAAACAATAGTTCTGATACCGAGTTTTTGTGTCATAAGACAAACAAATTTCATCATAATCATAGGACCTATTGCTATGCACAAGTCATAGTGTTTGCCTTTGTTTAGCACAAGGTCTTCCAAACAATTGGTAACCATACCATGAAAACCGTAAGAACCGTCATCGGTACAAACGTATAAATCGTCACAAACGGCAGACATCTCTTTTTCGTAAATAAAAGTAGAGTGTGACTTTGTGCCTATAATAACGTCATGCTTAATATTGTTTTGTTCTGCCCATTTAGCCTGAGGATAAACCGGAGCCGTACCCAAACCGCCGGCAACAAATACAATATTTTTGTCTTTCAACTCTTGGATTTCTTCCAACATTTCGCTGGCATTTCCCAAAGGTCCTGCTATATCTCTAAGATATTCGCCCACTTGTTTTTGACAAAGTTTTTTAGAACCGTCTCCTACTATTTGAATAACCAAGGTAATACTTTCTTCTTGCCTGTCA
Source organism: uncultured Bacteroidales bacterium (assembly GCA_963540815.1). Classification (GTDB taxonomy): domain Bacteria; phylum Bacteroidota; class Bacteroidia; order Bacteroidales; family P3; genus Scybalousia_A. The sequence continues at coordinate 79,142 of CAUTQY010000003.1, read as the reverse complement.
AAATCACAGATAGTAAAAGGGAGTCTTTCATCCTTTTCATCTTCTACCACAATAACAAATTGCCCCGGCTGACATTTTTTGGCAACATTAGGTGCTTTGACCTTTAAGAGTACTATATTTTCGGTTAGTTGCTCTCTTTCTAAAATTTTAAACATTTTATATCTATTATTCTTTTTAAGGTTAAAGTTTTTGTTCCTTACTTTATTTATAATTGTCTCTATTTACCAAGTCGCAAAATTATAAAAAAAAGGCAATATGGTATAATTTAGTTTAAAATTTACAATATCGTAAGTTTGTACCCAATGAAAAAGAAAATTATTTATTATTTCTTTAAATCTTCTTCCTTAAGATTCAGTTCCATTTTTAATTTTATGATATAGGGTCTTTTGAGATACGTAGACAGCAATAGAATAACAGGCACGATAACGGATTCGTATGACTTGACAAACATTATTGATAATGAACAAAGTCCCACCAATATGATATACAAATATATAATTTGTCTGTTTAACCTAAAATATAATGTAAGTTTATTCCTCAAATCCGGTAATTTTATAATTATGTTTAACCTCTTTTTATATTTTTTATTCAGAAAGAGAGAAACTATAACAACTATGATTTGTATGGCATACATATAATGTATATAGGCAACATTGTCATTCAAACTCTTGGATATGGGAGCAAAAGCATACAAACACGCTACAATCAACATCAGACAGCAAGAAATAAAAACAATAAGCCATCTTAATTGCAACATACCTAGATATTTATTTATCATAAAAAATGGTCTTTTTGTCAAAAAACGCATATTAACGGTTTTTATTACAATATTTTTTCCGTTAATCGCAAAGTAAGATAAAAAAATAATAAAAAACCTTGCAACAAACAAAAAAAATCGTACCTTTGCGGACAATATGAATACTATTGCAGACATATTGATTAACAATTGCAGAGAGAATAGGACTTCTTTGAAGACAGTTTTTTTATGATTTAAGCGACTTTTATTTTAAAGGTCGCTAATTTTTTATATATCAAATACCAATAAGAATAAAATATTATAAACTATGGTTAATCTTAAAAATAAAAATCTGATTTCCATTACGGATTATACAAAAGAGGATTATTTGTTTGTGTTGGATTTGGCGGAAAAGTTTGAAAAAAATCCTAACCAACCTGTGTTGTCTGATAAAGTTGTCGGTTCGTTGTTTTTTGAACCTTCCACAAGAACCCGTCTTTCGTTTGAAACTGCTGCTAATCGTTTGGGCGCAAGGGTAATAGGTTTTTCAAATCCCTCGGCAACCTCTTTGCAAAAAGGAGAAAGTCTTCACGATACAATTATGATGGTTTCCTCCTATGCGGATATTATAGTAATGCGTCATCACAAAGACGGGGCATCTCGTTGGGCAAGTGAGGTAAGTCCCGTGCCGGTAATAAACGCAGGGGATGGTGCAAATCAGCACCCGACACAGTGTATGTTGGATTTATACTCCATTAGAAAAACACAGGGAAAATTGGAGAATCTCCAAATAGCAATGGTAGGCGATTTGAAATACGGACGTACCGTTCATTCCTTAGTGCAAGCCATGAGTAATTTTAAGGCTGAGTTTCATTTTGTATCTCCCGAAAGTTTGGCTATGCCGGACAATGTAAAAAGGTATGCCACAAAGGAGGGATTGAAATATCACGAATACAGAAAACTGGAAGACGTTATTCCTTTTGCGGATGTTATTTATATGACTCGTATTCAAAAAGAGCGTTTCCCGGACGTATTGGAATACGAAAAAGTAAAAAATTCTTACATTTTGGATGCTTCTCTTTTGCAAGGTTGCAAGGATAATATGAAAATACTCCATCCTCTGCCACGCGTAAACGAAATAGCCATGAATGTGGATAAAACCAAATATGCTTACTATTTCCAACAAGCAAAAAACGGTATGTTTGTACGCCAGGCACTCATAACTTCAATATTGGGTTATGCCGACAAAATAAAATAATGTAGGGGTTAGAAATAAAAAAAATAGAAAAAGATGACAACGAATAATAGAGAACTTATAGTAAAAAAAATAGAAAACGGCACGGTGATAGACCATATACCTGCAGATAGAGTTTTTTCTGTGGTAAGGATATTGGGATTGAATGAGGTTTGCGATGAAATTCTTATTGGCACCAACCTTGAAAGCAAAAAATACGGAACAAAAGGTATTATAAAGGCAACAAACAAGTATTTTGCAAAAGAGGAATTAGATAAATTGGCTATTATCGCACCAACGGCAACTCTTATAACAATAAAAAACTATGAAGTGACAGATAAACGTAAAATGGAACTTCCTCACAAAATACAAAAAATAGTTAGATGTATAAACCCTAACTGCATAACCAATGTTGAAGAAATGGACACTCTTTTTGATGTAGTGGAAAAACAACCGCTTACAATCCAGTGTCATTACTGCGAAAAAACTATGACGGATATTAAAATAAAAGAGTAAAAAAACAATTTTTGTAATTCAAAAAGTCAATTCTCAGAAATTGACTTTTTTTTTAATTATGTACAAAGTTTTTTGCCGAAAAGATAAATCTTTTTACTTTTGCAAGTAAATAAATTATAATTAACACAAATAACAAACAATGAAAAAAATACTTTTCAAAAGCCTTGTTTTAATGGCTATAGTGCTTTTGACCTTTGGCTTGAGGGCACAAAATTTTAACAAAAAGACATACAAGAACGACCCAATGAATGTTGTTCATTACACACTTGACAATGGCCTTGATGTCTTTCTTTCGGTAAATAAGGACGTACCGAGAATTCAGACTTATATTGCCGTAAGAGTAGGTAGCAAAAACGACCCGAGCGAATCAACCGGTCTTTCTCATTATTTGGAACACCTTATGTTTAAGGGTACTACTTCTTTTGGTACTTTAAATTGGGAAAAAGAAAAACTCTACATACAAGAAATAGAAAGATTGTACGAGGTATATAATCACACAACAGACACTCAAAAAAGAACGGAAATTTATCATCAAATAGACTCTGTTTCTTACTTGGCTTCTCAGTACGCCATTCCTAACGAATACGATAAAATGATGTCTTTGATAGGTGCTCAAAATACAAATGCTTTTACTTCCAATGATATGACCGTTTATCAGGAGGATATACCTTCAAACGAATTGGAGAGATGGTTGAAAGTGGAAGGCAATAGATTTGCAGACCCTGTTTTTAGACTTTTCCATACGGAATTGGAAGCCGTTTATGAAGAAAAGAATATGGGTATGGCAAATGACAGCAGAAAAGTTTTTGAAGCCTTGAATCTTGCTCTTTTTCCAAATCATCCGTATGGCACGCAAACAACGATAGGGACAATAGAGCATTTGAAAAATCCTTCTTTGGATAATATCAAAAAACACTTTGAAAATTATTATGTTCCAAACAATTATTGTATAGCTATGAGCGGAGATTTCGACCCGGAGCAAGCGATACAACTGATTAATAAATATTTCGGTAAAATACCCGCAAAAAAAGTGCCCGAGTTTAAAATGATAAAAGAACCCGAAATAACACAGGTTAGAAGTGTTGAGGTCTGGGGACTTGAGGCCGAAAATGTTCGCGTAGGTTTTCGTATAGATGCCGGCAACGGAAGTAGAGAAGTTTTGCTTGCCAACCTTATGGACAGAATATTATCCAATGGTTCTTGCGGTTTGATAGACGAAAACATAAATCAAAAACAACTCACAATGTATGCCGGTAGTGGTGTAATGAGCCTCAATGATTACACGGCGTTTTTGCTTGTTGGTATGCCAAAACAAGGACAAACTTTGGATGAAGTCAAAGATTTGCTATTGAAACAGATAGATGTTTTCAAAAGTGGAAATTGGGACGAAAAACTTTTGACGGCAGCTATAAATAACCTCAAACTTGATGAAATGAAAGGTTTGGAAAGCAATGCAAATAGAGCAATGAGTATGATTAATGCCTATCTTGCTCATCAAGATTGGCAAGATGCCGTAAATGAATTATCGGAAATGTCCAAAGTGACCAAACAAGAATTGGTTGATTTTGCAAAACGTATTTTCAAAGATAATAATTATGTTGTAGTTTATAAACGACAGGGAGAACCCAAAGAGGTTACTAAGGTAGAAAAACCTGCAATAACTCCCGTTGTTGTCAATAGAGACGTAGAAAGTGCTTTCTTGACTGAGGTTAAAAATATGAAAGTTAAAGAAATAGAGCCTGTATTTGTCAACTACGAAAAAGATTTAGAGAAAGGAAAACTAAGCAAAGGCTCAGAAGTACTTTATGTCGAAAACAAACAGAACGGGAGATTTCAGATTAGTTTCAGATACGATTTCGGTTATCTTTACAACAAAATGGCGTCCGTTTGCAACTATGCTACCCAATACATAGAAAGCGAAAATCGTCCTCTTGCTCAAATAAAAAGAGAAATGTATGATATTGCCTGCGATTACAATATAAATATGGTCGGAAACGAATATTCTACCATATATGTAGAAGGCTTGACGGAAAATATGGAGAAAGCCCTTGCCATTGTGGAGGATATAATAAACAATCCCAAGATAAGCGACAAGGCTATAGAAAATGTGAAAATCGACGTATTAAAGTTCAGACAGGATGCAAAAAGCAATCAAAATCGTATTTTCCAACGCTTGGTATCGTTTGCCAATTACGGAGACAACGCTTTGAAATATACCCCGACCGATGAGGAAATAAACTCTTTGACTGCAAAGCAAGTTACCGACATTTTAAAAATAATGACAGACCAAAAACAAATCGTATTATTCTATGGCAACAAGTCCTTGAAAGACGTGGAAAAGATGTTGAACAAACTACATAAGGTTAATACCAAAAAATCCATGTTAATCAAGCAAGAAGATTATGACTTGCTTCAAACCACAGAAAATAAGGTATATTTTGTTCATTACGATGCAAAACAATCTCTTTGCAGACAATTGACAACGGCAGACGAAGTATTTTCACAGGATATGAATCCTAAGGTGGATTTGTATAACGAATATTTCGGTGGTAGTATGAACAGTATTGTTTTTCAAGAAATAAGAGAAAAACGTTCTTTGGCTTATTCTGCGGCAGCGTACTTTGTTACCCCATCGGAGACAGAGCATCATTATTTTAACATGTCTCACATGGGCACACAAAACGATAAACTTATAGACGCCTTGAATGCTTTTACGGATTTGTTTGAAAACATGCCCGTATCTTCTCAAAATTTTGACATAGCAAAACAATCCTTAATATCCTCCTATCGTACAAATCGTACAAGTAAAATGGGAATTATAGATTCTTATCTATACACAAAGAAAATGAATTTGCCTGATAATTGGCAAGAGAAAGAGTATAATACCATTAAGACAATGAGCCTTGAGGATGTAACAGACTTTAACAAAAAATACATAAAGGGCAAAAAACGTTCCGTTGTTGTTCTAGGTAACGAAAGCGAAGTAGATATGGAAGGTTTGAAAGCCTTCGGAGGTATAACCAAACTTTCTCTTGAACAAATATTCGGTTATTAATTTTTTTTCTTTTTCATAATATTTTCGGAGGGATGTATCAAACGAGATACATCCCTTCTTGTTTGTATAACTAACAATAAAAAAAAAATCAGTGCGTTAAATATGTAAAAATATTTTAACTTTTTTTATAATAAAAATTATGGTATCGCTAAAAAAGACTTGTCTGTTTCTTTTTTTATCTTGTTTTGCTTCCGTAGTCTGCGCACAAAAAAAATATGAGGTTGATTTTTATATACATGACGTAGAGGATACGGTAATTTACATCGGCAATTACATCGGTATTTCTCAAGAAATCATAGACAGTATAAGGGTGAAAAAAGACGGTTCTTATCATTGGAGTACACAACCTTTGCCCAAGGGTATGTATATGGTAAAGGACCGAAAGAAAAGAGATATGTTTTCTTTTTTATTGAGTGATAGTCCCAAATTTTCAATAGAAATATACGAAAACGGGGAAGCGTTTGTAAAATCCTGCCCGGAGAATGATGCGTATTTGCTTTATCAGGCAGAAAACAACAAATATCAAACGGCAATGTACTTTTATCGTCTGAACGTTCAGGCAGAACCGCAAAAACAAGATTCTCTTTATTCTGTCTTGCAACCTGTTTTGGATAGTTTTGCCCTTTTCCAAAAATCTTTTTATCAAACCTACCCCAATAATTTTATAACCGTTGTACAAAAAAGTATGATACAAAACGTTCCTTCTTATTTTATAGAAAACGGCAAAATTAAGCAAGGTATGGAAAAATCCTATGCTTATTATTTTCGCAAACATTATTGGGACAGTTTTTGTTTTGAAGACAATAGAATATTGTATAGCCCTTATTTTATAAAAAAGTTTAATACCTACATAAGTGAAATCACACCTCAAAATCCCGATTCGGTCTGCAATGCCTTAGACGATTTTATTGACGTCGCTCTAAAACACAAAGGTGTGGAGTATGTGGATTATGTGTTGACTTGGTATTTGAGTACTTTACCCTCCATGCCTTTTTCTTTTAATGAGTTGCTTTACAAACATATAATAGATAAGCACTATAACTATCTTCGTGCTTTATTTTCTTCTGACGATTTGGAGTATCATAAAAATTACATACAAAGTATTTCAAAGTTTTTGCCCGGCAATACCATGCCTAATATAATTGCAACGGACATAGATAATCAAGCACGCAGTCTTTATTCTTCAAATCACAGATTTACAATACTTTACTTTTTTTCTTCTACTTGTGAGAGTTGCAAAAAAAATCTCAATATTTTGCAAGACTTGTACCAAATGAATAAGGATTATTACGATTTTGAAATCTTCTCCGTTGATTTGGAAGCCGATGTGGAAATTGCTAAGGCAAGACAAAGAGCGGATGCCTACCCTTGGATAGTAACCTTTAAGACCCCGGAAGAATTGAGAGAATACGGTTTTCTTTTAAATCATACACCCGAACTATATATTTTGGACAAGAACAAAAAAATTATCAACAAAACCGCCATGTATGAACATGTGGAAAAGGTTTTGAATGCCGTTATTGAAAACGAAGCAAACAAAGAAAAAACTCATTGATTTTTGTCGTCTTATAAAACATAAGGTGAAGGTAGTTGTTTGTATTCTTGTTGTTTGTATAAAATATTTTAAAATATTTTTGCAATACTGAAAAAACAGACTAATTTTGCGATTTACTTAATGTATTTTTAGGAAAAACATTTAACAAAATAACAAAAATTATGGATATAAAACAGGCATTTGCCGGTACGTTAGAATCCGGAGATATAATGATTAAAATTGAACCCAATGACAAGCAAGGGTTGGAAATCAATCTTGAAAGTACGGTTGCTTATCAATTTGGTGAGCAAATAAAGAGTGTTATAAAAGAAACTCTTTTGGGGTTGAATATCAATAACGCTGTTGTTACGGCAACGGACAAAGGTGCCTTGGACTGCACCGTGCGAGCCAGAGTTACGACCGCTGCCGTTCGTGCCAGCGGCAAAGATGTTTGGCAAGCGTAAATATTTAATTTTAATCATCAGGAAAAACATACATAGGAGATTTTCTTCTCCGTAAAAAAAATCAAAAAAATATGCAAAGGTTAAGAAGAACAATGATGTTTGTTCCGGGAAACAATCCGGCAATGATGTCAGACGCTTTTATTTACAGTCCTGATTCCATCATGTTGGATTTGGAAGACTCGGTAACAATGGCAGAAAAAGATGCCGCGAGACTTTTGGTTCACAATGCATTGAAAACAATAGACTATGGCAATACCGAAATGGTCGTCAGAGTTAATCCGTTGAGTACACCCTATGGGAAAAAAGACGTTGAGGCTGTGGTAAAAGCAGGTGTAGACGTTATTCGTATGCCCAAAACCGAAACAGCCGAAGAGGTGCAAGAGCTTGAGGCAGAAATAGAAAAAGTGGAAAAAGAACTTGGTTGCTTGGGCAGAACTCAAATAATGGCTGCCATCGAAAGCACCAAAGGAATAATAAACGCTTACGCCATAGCAACGGCTTCAAAAAGAATGATGGGTATAGCCTTAGGGGCAGAGGACTATTGTGCAAATCTTAAAACACAGAGAACACCCGGCGGTGATGAACTTCTTTTGGCAAGACAGACAATAGTTGTTGCTGCAAGAGCGGCAGGTATCTACGCCTTGGATACGGTTTATTCCAATCTTAACGATATGGAAACTTTCCGCAAAGAGGTAGAACTTATCAAACGTTTGGGTTTCGACGGCAAGAGTATTATCAATCCTCGTCAGATAGAGATTATCAACGAGGTATTTACCCCAAGCGAAAAAGAAATAGAAAAAGCCAAAACCATAGTTGCTGCTATTAAAGAGGCAGCGGCAAAGGGTTCCGGTGTTATAGCAGTTAATGGTAAAATGGTAGACAAACCTGTTGTTACAAGAGCAGAACACACAATAGAGTTGGCTTTGGCTGCAGGTGTAATCACAAAGGAGGACCTATAAAATGAGTACATTGAAAGAAAGAAAAGCCGATATGGAGAAGGTAGCCTCCAAAATGGGCAAAAAAATATATACGGAAACTAAATCTAAAGTAACAACGTTTAGAAAAGACTATCAAAAAGAATCCGACAAATTGGTTTGTTTGGAGGAGGCTATAAAGAACAGCGGTTTGAAAGATGGTATGACAATAAGTTTCCATCACCATTTTCGCGGAGGAGACAAAGTTGTCAATATGGTAGTTGATAGATTGGCCAAAATGGGGTTTAAAAATCTTCGTTTGGCAGCCTCTTCCTTGCAGGATGTTCATGAGCCTTTGATAGAACACATAAAAAACGGAGTTATTACCGGTATTTCTACCTCGGGTCTTAGAGGAAAATTAGCGGATGCCATTTCTCGCGGATTGATGTCCGAACCCGTTGTCTTTCGCTCTCACGGAGGTAGAGCAGCAGCCATAATTAACGGAGACGAACACATAGACGTTGCTTTTATAGGTGCATCTTCTTGCGACCCTTTGGGCAACGCTTGCGGATTTTCAAGGAGTGAAAATGCCAAAAGTATTTGCGGGTCTTTGGGTTATGCGATACCGGACGCTCAAAATGCAGACAAAGTAATAATACTTACTGACGACCTTGTTGCCTATCCGAATACGCCGGCTTCCATTTCGGAAAGTTATGTGGATTATGTGGTAGAAGTAGATAGTGTGGGAGATTCTTCCAAGATATCCTCCGGCGCAATACGCGATACCAAAAATCCAAGAGATATTCTCCTTGCCAAACAAGCAGCAAAGGTAATTATAAACGGCGGGTATTTCAAAGACGGTTTTTCTATTCAAACCGGCTCTGGCGGCGCTTCTTTAGCGGCTGTGAAATACATAAGAGAGAGTATGATAGAAAAGGGTATAAAGGCTTCATACGCTCTTGGCGGTATTACGGCGCACATGGTCAAAATGTTTGAAGAGGGTTTGATAGAAAAACTTATTGATGTGCAGTCTTTTGACAAGGTTGCCGCAGAGTCTGTACGTGATAACGAAATGCACAAAGAAGCCTCTGCCAACGAATACGCTTCTGCAGAGGAAAAAGGTAGTGCTACTCATTATTTGGATATGGTTATTTTATCTGCCTTGGAGGTTGACGTTAATTTTAATGTTAATGTTTTGGTAGGGTCGGACGGAATTATTCGCGGTGCCATAGGAGGTCATCAGGATACTGCAGCCGATTCCGCTCTTTCAATAATAGTTTGTCCTTTATTAAGAGGCAGAATTCCTTGTGTTGTAGATGAGGTAACAACTTTGATTACTCCCGGCTCAAGCGTAGACGTTATTGTAACGGAATACGGTATAGCAGTCAATCCTCAACGTCCGGAGATAGAACAACGTTTGAAAAATGCAGGGCTTAATATAGTGGACATTCACGATTTAGCCGCTAAGGCAAAGAGTATTATAGGCAATCCTGCTCCGTTGCCTTTTGGAGATAGGGTTGTCGGAGTGGTTATGAATAGAGACGGCTCGGTACTTGATGTCATAAAAAATATTAACGCTTAATTTTTTAAGTAAACTTTATTAATATGAGTTCTTATTAATTTAGGAACTCATATTTTTATCTATTAACAATAATAAAAGACTAAATAAAGTAATCAAATCGCCACGTCTTACGGCCATTCTTAACACGGACATTTCTCAGAGACAGATTAATTAACATTCTGTCCCGCTTTACACAGCTAAGTAACCCACAATAAGCCCGTCCTTGCAAGCGTAGCATAGCAATCCATACCGCTTTATTGGTTGTTTGTGGATTGCCTTGCCTTATGTCTCGCAATGACGGACAAGGAGGGTTGCCGAAGAAAGAAAAAGACTACCAAAAGAGGAAAAAGTTTTGCCAAATACAAAAAGGATTCTGCCAAAGGGCCTTTGGTTTCTGCCATTCTTTGTTTCGATGATGAAAAACCCCCCTTTTTTTGATGAAAAAAGGGGGGTTTTTGACTCAAAAAAGGGGTTTTTTTTGATAATGAATCGCCGTTTGGCAGAAAGCAAACAAAGAAAGGCAAAATTCTTATAAGGTATGGCAATATAAATCAGTAAGGATTGTTTCGCCCTATCGTGTTCGCAATGGCGGATGCGGACTATGTTGATAATAAGTAATAAATACGCTCGTAAGGACGAAAAAGAGGGTTCGCAATTGCGGGAACGGTTAACTGTTCCCTATTATATATTCACTGTTCTCTCTTGCGAGTGGTAGTGGCCATCTTGAAACTAATTGTTTTGTAGTCTCTATATTTTTATCTGCATAAAAGACAACGTCCTTTATAACCAATCTTTCAATGGCACTAATAAATACTTCCATAAAATCAAAATCTATTTTACCTTCTGAGGTAATGGAGAAGGAAATAGAAGTACATCTCATATTGTTTTCATTAAACTTACTTCCATAATTAAACTTATCTAATATAGACGGTTTACTATAACCGTAAAACCCAATCAAGCATGCAAATCAAAAAAAGTAAAAATTTATTACTAAATCTTTTATTTCACTCGGAAAATAACTATCCATCTTTTCCCTTACCTGTTTGATAAGTTGCTTTTTGGTATCTTTTAATTCAAAAACCTGCTTAACCAAATCCGTTATTTCATCAATAGTTCGTTTATCTAAAACAGGAATCTCAATATCATTTAGAATGGGCAGAAATAGTTGGGATAGCAGACTGTGTCACTGCATATCTTATAATTTGATACATTGAATTTTTTTTTTATTGTTAAAGTTTAAAAAAAACATATTGCAGGATTGAAATGTAAATACGTTGGGTTTGTAATATTAAAACAAATAAATTCGTATATTTGCATACCGTAAACAAAAAAGAATATTATGAAAAGAAGTTTTTTGTATTTGACAATTATTTTGTGTTTTGTTTTAGTCTCTTGCGAAAAAGATAAGGTGTATCAAGATAGGGTAACTTTTAAAGAAAATACATGGAACAGGTTGGAAGACAATAAAACCATAACCTTCAAAAATATAAAAATAACGGATACTTCTGCCTTGTATGACATATATGTTACACTCAGACACACGCCATATATTAACGAAGGAAGAGTAAAATTTTTGATGAAAATAACCTATCCCGGCGGAATAACAAGAGAAAGCATACATACCGTAGGGTTGAGAAGTGCGGATAATAAACAATGGTTGGGTGATGCTATGGGAGATTTGATAGATGTGGAGCAACGTTGCAGGGCTTTTGTTTCCTTGCCGGAAAGAGGTAATTATACTATAACAATTACCAATCTCGGAACGTATAGCAAAACCGTTGGTATTATGGATATGGGTATTTTTATCAAAAAGTCCGATTTGAAAGAATACAAGGAAAAACAATAAAGACTTATGTGTGAAAATTCATACAAAGTATTGGAGAACAATCCTTACAAAGAACATATACTATCCATTCTAAAAACTTTGGTGCCGACACCCGGCGTTTATCAATACTTTGACAAACAAGGTGGGGTTATATATGTGGGTAAAGCCAAAAATTTGAAAAACAGAGTACTTTCCTATTTTCGCAACGATATAAAACACAATCTTAAAACTCAAATACTCGTACGCAAGATAGCGGATATAAAATTTATACATGTAGGCTCTGAGACAGAGGCTCTTTTGATGGAAAACAATCTCATAAAGAAATATCAGCCAAAGTATAACATATTATTAAAAGATGACAAAACTTACCCATGGATCCGTATTACAAACGAAGAGTATCCGCGAATTTTCTCAACCAGAAATATTATAAAAGACGGTTCTTTGTATTACGGTCCCTACCCTAATGGCAAAATCCTTAAAGAATTAATGGGTTTGATTCGTTCCTTGTTCGCTTATCGTACTTGTTCGCTTGCCCTAACGGAAGAGGGAGTATACGAGGGAAAATTCAAACCCTGCCTGAATGCGCAAATAGGTCTTTGCGATAAGCCTTGTACGGGAGAGCAGTCCAAAGTAGAATATAATAAGGTTATAAACGGTGTGCGCCAAATCATTAAAGGAAATTTTTCCTCCTACATAGAGCAAATGAAAGAGCAAATGATGACTTTTGCCGACAAACTTCAATTTGAAAAAGCACAAACGGTCAAAGAACGCATTACTCTTTTGGAGAACTATACCGCCAAGACCTCCGTTGTTTCCTCAATAAAGCACGACTTGGAAGTTTATGCGTATGTGGATGATAAGGAAAAAATATATATGAATATGACAAGGGTTGTGGAGGGAAAGATAAATATGTCCTTCTCTCTGGAAGTGGGGAAAAAATTGGATATTTCCGCCAAAGAAGTTTTTACCTCTGCCATTACACAAAACAGACTCCGTTTGCAATGGAAAGCTAAGGAAATAATAGTGCCCGAAGTTTTGGATTTACCTTCGGAATACGTCAATCAAAGTTTTCCCAACTTCGGAGAGAGGAAAAAACTTTTGGATTTTGCTTATCACAACGCTTTACTTTATAGAAATCAAAAAATAAAAAATGCAAAAATATTGGACCCGGAGCGTTGGAGTAATAAAGTTGTAACGGAAATGCAGAAAGATTTGCAATTATCCTCGCCGCCTCATCATATGGAATGTTTTGACAATTCCAACATACAAGGCACAAACCCCGTTGCAAGTTGTGTAGTGTTTAGAGACGGCAAACCTTCAAACAAAGAATACAGACACTTTAATGTTAAAAGCGTGGTAGGACCCGATGATTTTGCCTCTATGAGAGAAATTGTATATAGAAGATACTCTCGTATGGAAAAAGAAAACAAAGCCTTGCCCGACCTTATAGTTATAGACGGAGGCAAGGGACAACTGTCCTCTGCCGTAGAGGCTTTAAAAAAAGCGGGGGTATACAATAAGGTTACCGTTATAGGCTTGGCTAAAAAATTGGAAGAAATTTATAAACCCGATGACCCTATTCCTATCTGTTTGGACAGACGCAGCCATACCTTACAAATCATTCAACATATTAGGGATGAGGCTCATAGGTTTGGTATTACTTTTCATAGAGACAAAAGAAGCAAGGCTACTTTTCGCACGCAATTAACAGATATAGAATCCGTCGGAGAAAAAACAGCCATGGATTTGCTTTTGAAATACTCTTCTGTGGAAAAAATCAAAAATGCAACATTGCAGAGTTTGATAGACTGTGTGGGTAAATCTAAGGCGCAAAAAGTGTATGACTATTTTCATAAAATATAATTGTTTGCAGTATTCGGGCTAAAATACTTGATTTTATATTTTTTGTTTAAAAGATAATGGCATTAGAAAAAAAAACTTTATATTTGCAAATCCTAAATTGAATAATAATGAGTAAGAAATACATATTGGTTTTTATTATTGCTTGTTGTACTCTTTTGCTTTCAAACGCACAGCGATATAATCGCAACACCGTAAAACGTGCGGATGACAGACAGCAAATTCGTATAGGGGTTCGCTCGGGATTAAATCTCAGTGATTTGACCTCGGCCGAAGGTTTGGATATTTGGAACGGTTTGGCATACTACAATATGCAGGGAGAATACATAGGTTTTACGGATACCAAACCCTTTAAAATAGGTTTCAACTTAGGGGTCATCGCTCAGGGCAATCTGTCAGGTAATTGGTGGTGGCAGACAGGGTTGTTGTTTTCTCAAAAAGGTTACAAACTCAATACTCAAAATGTGGAAATAAGTGCTAGGGCAGGCTATATGCAGATACCTTTTGAAATACTTTATAAATTCCCCATAAAAAAAACCAATTTTATTGTTTCTGCAGGAGTGTTTTCCGGTATAGGAGTTGCCGGTTTTACAAACTTTGAAGACCACTACGGAGAGGAACGTTCTCCAAGGTTTAATCATGAATTCAGACCCGGTCCCAAAATTACGGATAATGAGGAAAGTACGGATTTGATAGGTTGTGATATAACGGTACATGGAGCAAATGATTATTGGAAAGACAAAGATGATACTTTTGCATCGGATGGGACGTGGATATTTGACGGAGGTTTTCAATTGGGTGTTGGTATTGAATGGTGGCGCTTGCAACTAATGCTAAATTATCAATATTCCTTAACACCTTTGTATGATTACAATTACGATTATTCTTATAGGTACAGAGTAAGAAATATGGATAACAAAAACGCTTTTGATTACTTTGGTATAAAGAATATGAGCTCTCCGAATCAGCAGATGATTTCCATTTCCATATCGTACTTCTTTGATAATTGGCAACATGGTATAAAATTATAATGAAAATAAAAGTATTCATATTACCCCTTTTTGTACTTATATCCCATTATGCTTTTTCTCAAAATATGGTAGCGGATACTAATGTTTTGAATAAAACGGTCTTTTTGCAATTTCATACTTCGGCTTTTTGGGGTAAGGATTTCGGAGGTAATAACTTTTTTGCCACAAGTTACGGATTAGATTATGCAAGAAGGGTTAATAATAAGACCACCTTTTTCGTAGGTGCGGATATGATTAATACAGATGCGAAATACAGAGACCTTGCGCCAAGAAAGAATAAAACTTCTGCGGAGGCTCAAATAGGACTATCTCATAAATTTAACGACAGACTTACGGTTTCGGGTTCTGTCTTTTATAATAGTTTTTATAACAGTATAGGTGCCGATTTGGATGTAACCTATATGTTTGGCGAGGATTCTTTTATAAATTTCTATGCAAGTTTTTATTCCATAGATGATGCTTGGAAGGTTAGAGATTTTTAATACTCAGTCATCCGAAAAGAGTTTCGGCCTTGGATAAAGCCTCTAATTTTCCTACGTCCAACCACTTGGATTTTTTGTCACAAAACAGATTTATATCATAATTTGCAGATAAATCCAAGTAAGCGTCTATAATAGAAAAATTTCCTTTACAAGTTATTTTATCTAATATCTTAGGGCTAATAATCTGTATCCCGCTGAATGCATAACGATGAATTTCTTTGTAGTTACGAGTGATGATTTTTTGACCGTTGTCTGTGTTTTCTTTGCCACAAAGATTGTCGTTTTCGTCAAAAAGCAAATATCTTTTTGTTTGCCTCTTTTTTACACAAAGAGTAACAGCGTGATTTTGTGTATGATGATAATCATAAACCTCTGCAAAGTTCGTATCCGACAATATATCCACATTATGAATAAGTATTTCTTCTTTGGTATTTAACAAACCTTCTTCCCAGGCTTTCATTAGTCCGCCCCCGGTATCTAGCAACTCTTGTTTTTCGTCGGATATAAGTATTTTGCAAGCGAAGTCTTTTGTTTGCAAAAAATTGATTATCTCACGGGCAAAGTGATGCACATTTATGGTTATTTGCTCTATACCAGAGGAAATCATTTTTCTTATGTTATGTTCCAAAAGGGTATAATTTCCCACTTTAACAAGAGCCTTGGGAATTGTTTTGGTTATAGGGTATAGTCGCGTTCCCAAACCTGCGGCAAAAATCATTCCTTGCATAAACTTTTTTTTTGAAAGCAAAGATATAAGATTTTTGTAAAAAATACTACCTTTGCAAACAAGGTTAACAACTCTGAGATATTATATGTCAAATCTAACTACAAGAACAATAACTGGAAGTTTTTATGTCCTTAGTGTTATTGCCGCAATTTTTATACATCCTATTATAAGTGCGGCGTACTTTTTTATCATAGCAATGGTAGGTCTCAATGAATTTTATCTTAATAGTAGGAAAGCAAACATAAAACCGAATATAATCTTGGGTAACGTGTTGGGGGTTTTATCATATACCTTTGTTATACTGTGTGCCGAGTGCAAAGAAAATATTTCTTCCTTGCTAACGCTTATCATAGTTGTCGTTTGTTTATCTGTCTTTATTGTAGAGTTATACAAAAAAGAAAAAGAACATTTTACCAATATAGCATATACCTTTTTGGGGTGTTTGTATGTGGTTATTCCTTTGTCTCTTACGTCTCTGATAATCAATATAAAAGGAGATTTTTCTCCTATGATTTTAATGTCCGTTTTTATCTTTGCGTGGTGTAACGATACTTTTGCTTATCTGATAGGAAGAAAATTCGGTAAACATAAGCTTTTTGAAACAATATCCCCTAAAAAAACTTGGGAGGGAAGTATTGCAGGGTTTATCTCCATAATTATAGTTGCCGTGGTTGTTGCCTTGTTTGACAATAATCTAAAAATATACGACTATATTATTGTGGCCGTACTTACAAGTATAATAGGTACGTTTGGTGATTTAACGGAGTCTATGTTCAAAAGACAGGTGGGAGTAAAGGACTCGGGCAAAATACTACCCGGACACGGCGGTATTTTGGATAGGTTTGATATACTTCTGTTGGCTTTACCTATTGTTTATGTCTACTTAAAAATCAGATTTTCCGTTTATTAGAGTAATTTTGCTTTATACTCCAAAAAGGTTTGATGTCCTTTATCCTTTTCCGATAAAATAATATCGCTTGTAGGTAGAAGCCAATCTATATTAAGGGTTTTATCGTTCCAAATGATAGCGTCTTCGTTTTCTTTTGAATAAAAGGCATCGCATTTGTATTGAAAAACAACCTCTTTGCTCAAAACAACAAAGCCGTGAGCAAAACCCTTAGGAATAAAAAATTGAAGATGATTTTCCTCATTTAGAATTACTGAAAAATGTTGTCCGAATGTTTTGGAATCTTTTCTTAAATCAACAGCAACATCCAAAACTTCACCGCGAATGACCCTTACCAATTTGCTTTGTGCGTATTCTCCTTTTTGCAAGTGCAAACCTCTCAATACTCCATACGAAGATTTGCTTTCGTTGTCTTGTACAAAATTTATTTCCGACACTTCTTTGTTGAAATCTCTTTGAGAATAGGATTCAAAAAAATAACCTCTTTCATCTTTGAATATTTTGGGTTCTATAATCAAAAGTCCTTCTATATGTGTTTTTTTTAAGTTCATATCTTTTATTATTCTATCGGGAAAGTATTATTTTATTAATGTTTTCTATTATTTTTTCTTTGTTGAAACGCGTCGCTTTTAATTTTTGTGCATTCAAAAAAACTTGTTCTTTGTTATTCTCTGCAAAAGTTAGTATTTCTCTAAAACCTCTGGCAATATCCTCTATATCGGAAGGCTGACAACAAAGTCCTATTTTATTATCTTCTATTATTTTTTTGCAAGCACCGTTGAGAATCCCAAGTATTGGTTTGCCCACGGAAAGATAGGACTGCAACTTCAAGGGTTCGGTTTTTTCTATTTCTTTATTGTCTAACAAAGGAAGAACGAAAATATCGCTATGTTGCAAAAGGTCGTCCATTTGATTATAGGCTATGCGCCTGTGTAAATGAACGTTTTTTAAGTTGTGCTTGTCAATAAAATCTTTTATTGTTTCATACATAGAACCGTTACCTATTATGTTTAGGACACAATTTTTTAAATCTGCCTTTTCAAATCCCTTTATGGTATTCATAATATTTTGATACAGAGATATATTGCCGACAAAAGTAAAGTTAATTTTATCGTTGTTTAATTTCAATTCACTAATGGCAAACTCTACCGGTTGTAACCAATTCGGTGCATAGTATATGGTTTTATCGGGCACGTATTTTTGTATTGAAGAAATAAAGCCAGATGAGGATACCATTATTTTATCAAATCTTTTGTAAACAAAACGAACAAAATGTTCAAAAAAAGATTCGGTTAAAAGATTCCTTGGCAGGCCGTACATATAAACAACATCAGGCCAAATATCAAATGTCCAGATGGTTGTAGGTTTTTTAAATTTCTTGGCTATACGTATGGCAGGCAAGGCCACAGTAAGCGGTCCTGTTTGAGATACAAAAATCAAATCATAGTTTTTTGCTATTTTCTTTCCTATGCGAGTAGCCCCCCTTACATACAAAAAATAATTACGTATTTTTTTGCAAACACTTGTTTTGTACCCTTCTATAAATGGGAAACGATAAATCTTGCTTCCTTCCCAATCCTCTATTTTATAACCTTTGTTTGTATAACCGGAATAAACATAACTTTCCGGGTATGAGGGATATTGACTTATAATATCTACTACAAAACCTTGATTTTTCCATTCTCTAACAAGGTCGTTTATAAGAAAATTTTCGGGATAGAAAACCTCGGATATAACAAGTATTTTCATAACGTGTAGCAGACCGGTTTTTTAGCGTTAATTCTTTTTGTTTATTATACTTGGCAAATACCACCCCTTATATTGTTGCACTTTTTCGTTAAAATTATTATGAAGCAAGCAAGGTTAAGATTTTTCTACCAATGAGTAACCTACCAACTCGTCATAATCGTCGGAAAAGTTGTGATAGTAGACAAATATTTTATAAATGTTGTTTGTTTCATAATGATTGCCTTCTACTTCTGCGGTTGAGCCTTCCGAAGAAAAATTCGGTAAAAAAAGTATCTGATAATTATAGTAACCTTGTTTTAAATACAAGGCGACAATATATTTTCCATCCTTAAATTCAAACTTATTAATAGGCTCCATACGCCAATCCGTCAAATCTCCGACGACGTAATAATCTCCTTCCAAATTAAAGGGCAAATCCAAAGTGAAATATACCCAAGCGTAGTCGCTATATGTGTTT
This sequence comes from uncultured Bacteroidales bacterium, assembly GCA_963540815.1. Taxonomy (GTDB): domain Bacteria; phylum Bacteroidota; class Bacteroidia; order Bacteroidales; family P3; genus Scybalousia_A. The sequence goes on along the minus strand of CAUTQY010000003.1, from coordinate 60,090 downwards.
CTATCTTCTTGATATTCGTTTCTTATGTAATACTTTCCGTTTATATCTTTATCAAAAGAGTAGGCGTAGGTTTTCTTTACCCTTTCCGTTCTAAGTATGGCAATATTTTGGTTATTATAATAGTCAAGCCTTGCCACATAATTGCTTCTGCTTCTCAGAGAGGTTATATCAAAATTTCTAAATTCGTTACCTCCCCAAAAACAATTGCTCTCATCAAAAGAAAAGTCCATGTCCGACCCGCTATTACCCCTCATACGTAATCGTCTTTTATTATCCTCTCTCCCATTTTGTTGGACAATAACCTTAATATCATTTTCCGCGTTGGAAAAAAATCTTGTTCCCTTGCTTGCAACTCTTACATTTACCTCTTGATTCGTTTGCAACAAGGAGGTAATTAAAGATTTTTTTATCTCCGTTCTAATATTTGTTTGGTCGTCTACACAATAAAATCGTCTGGAAAAGATGACCTCATCATCATTGCCTGCCTTGAAAACCTTAATTATGTAATTACCGGATTTTGTTATTTTCATATTAGGGGAAGGTATGATTTGAGAATAATGCACATATCTTTGCAAAGTGTTCAGAGAGTTGCTATAATTTTCTATGGGTTGAATTTCGAACCCTTCCAAATACAATGTAACCTCCAAATTGCTTTGAGTCCAATCTGCATTGCAGTGTATTATGGTGTATTCATAATTATTTGTCTGTTCCGTTAATTCGTCAAACTGCAAAAGAAGTTTTTTATTGGAGTTTAGGTATAGTACGGGTTCGGACATTTGGTTACCTTGTTGCTCCAAGAGTACGGTTTTTATTAGAGGATAGTAGGTTCTGTTTTCCCAAACAAATTGAGCGTGAGAGCAAATGCTCACGCTCAAAAAAAATATGAATACACAGTATTTCATTACTTACAATTATCAATAGTTACGGATTATCAAATACTGTAAAATAGTTACACTTCCATTTCCTTTTCTATTTCCTCTATTGTTTTAGGTATAGGCTTGCCAAGAATTCTACAACCCTCTTTGGTTATAAGCAAATCGTCTTCTATTCTTATACCTCCGAAGTCTTTATATTTTTCAACCTCTTCGTAATTGATAAAGTCTGCACATTTTTTCTCGGCTCTCCATAGATCTATAAGCGCAGGAATAAAGTAACAACCCGGTTCGTCCGTTATAACAAAACCCTCTTGCAACTCTCTTCCCAATCTTAACGAAGACAAGCCAAATTGAGTGGAACGTATATTTTTTTTGTCATAACCTACATAATTTTCTCCGTAGTTTTCCATATCATGCACATCCAGACCCATCATATGTCCCAATCCGTGAGGCATAAACATTCCCATAGCTCCCTCTTGTACGGCCTGTTTGATATCTCCTTTCATTAAGCCCAAGGCCTTTAAACCCTCCCCCAACCTTTCAACGGCAGCAAGATGAATATCCGAATACTTGACTCCCGGTTTGCAGAGAGTGGTAACCAATAGTTGTGCGGAAAGCACAGCTTGATAAATCGATTTTTGCCTGTTATCAAATTTGCCTCCAACTGGAACAGAACGCGTAATATCAGAACAATAACCCATATGGTTTTCACAGCCTGCATCGGAAACAATCATTCTACCCTTTTTTATTTGCAAAGAATGGTCGTGTCCGTGAAGTATTTCGCCATGTGTTGTCAATATGATAGGAAAAGATACCGGACCTCCTCCGGCAAGAGCAATACCTTCCATGGTACCCGCTATTTTGTACTCATAGGTACCTTCCTCTTTAGCCATGTGCATCATAGTAGTATGCATTATATAGGCATTGTCTATTGCTTTTTCTATTTCAACGATTTCCTCTTCCGTCTTAATAGAACGCTGTTTAACGCAAGCGGCTATCAACTCTTTGGATACATGTGCTTGTATGTATCTGTAATCCAAGTGCAATATATCGGCAATAAACTCCACCGTTTCCGCTCTGTAAGGAGGAATAAAATGAACTTTCCTTTTTTCAAAAACGGCCTTATCCATAAGGTTTCTGAGGTCTTTGATTGAACCGGTGTGTTTTATTCCGATTTCAGTTGCTCTTTCGCTAAGAGAAGGTATCGGTCCCGTCCAAATAATATCAGACATATCAACCTCTTCTCCAAACAAATATTCTTGTTGGTTGTCTATATCGATAACACCCACCAAGCCTTGAATATCATAACCGAAGAAATAACGAAAAGTACTATCTTGACGGAAACCATATTGATTGGCAGGGTAGTTAAAAGCGACATCCGTATTGCCAACAATAAGAATCAACCCTTCTTTGACGTCTTGCAATAATTTTTTGCGTCTTGCAATGTATGTATCTTTTGAAAACATGTTTGTATTTTTTTATTATTACTCTATTTCCAACTATTAATATTTTGCAATATTAGAAATTTTTACTAAAATATGGAAATTTTTTAACACGTTTTCGGAAAAATACCTTATGCTTCCTTTTTTCAGCTTATAAGTTAAGTAATAATTTCTTTACCAAATAAGTAAATTTGTTTTTTAAGCTTGGTATTCTTTATATAAATATATTTGATAATTAAAGGGTATTATATTCATATATAAAAATATATTACAAAAAGTCTTGGAAAAATTTGGTTGGGACAAAAAATGTATCTACCTTTGCAAACGCAAAAAGTTAAGGCGTCGTAGCTCAGTTGGTAGAGCAGAGGACTGAAAATCCTTGTGTCACTGGTTCAAACCCAGTCGATGCCACAGAGAGAGGAAAATATTTGAGATAATATTTTCCTCTTTGTTTTTTTTGTGTATCTTTGTAGTAGAATCATAAATCTTTTAAACCTGCATATCAAAATGAAGAAAATAATAAGTTTATTGGGAATCTTATTCCTTATGTTAAATGTTTCTTGTAACAACACTATTGCAAACAATGACAAGAATGACAGAAAAAATAATGATAAAATGGGTACAAAAATAAACACAAGCAAAGAAAAAATCCTTGTTGTTTTCTTTTCACAAGCAGGAGAGCAATATTCGGTAGGAAACATTGAAGTAGGAAATACCAAAATAGTTGCCGATTATATCAGTGAATATACGGGAGCAGAACAGTTTGAAATCAAAGCAATAAAAGATTACAACATGCCTTATAACAAGCTCACAGAAGTCGCCAAAAGAGAGGCAAACGAGGGAGAACTTCCCGACTTTAAAGGAAAAATTGAGAATATGGATCAATACGAAACTATTTTTATAGGAGGTCCTGTTTGGTGGGGAACTTATCCTCAGGTGATGTTCTCTTTTTTCAAAGAATATGATTTAAACAATAAAACAATTATACCCTTTACCACACACGAGGGGAGCGGTCTTGCCTCTTGTGTCGGAGATGTAAAAAAAGCCTACCCAAAAGCAAATGTATTGGAAGGTTTTGCTATCTACGGACATGAGGTAAGGACAAACAAAGATAAAGTTATCAACTGGCTTAAAGGTTTGGGATTCCAAGAAAACCGATGAAATACCCTGCCAAGCTTAGTTAGTCGTCCGGTCTAAAGGATATTGATATTTTAACAAAGGAAATTATCTTTTTTACACCTCAAATTTAAACGGCGATTCATTCAAACGAATCGCCGTTTAAATAAATTCTTTCGCCGTTTCGAGAAATCGAAACGGCGAAAGAATTTATTATATACAAAAGTTAAAATTATTATACTCTAAGTATTTTCAGTAAATAAAAACCGCATTTGTCTTTTGATTACGGCAAGGTGTAATCAAAAAAAAACAAAGACGGGCACACACAAAATGACTATTTATTCGTCTTGTGGAAGAGTAAAACTTATAGGTAAATTAAATTGTTGTCTGACTACATTGCCGTTTTCCTTGGCAGGATTCCACTTAGGCATACTTTTTATCATTCTTACGACCTCTTGCCCACAATCGTATCCTATATCTTTAATGATGGATACATTGCTCAGACTTCCGTCTTTTTCTACAACAAAAGACACAAATACCAAGCCCTCCACTTTTGCTTCTTTGGCTTGTTGCGGGTAATGCAGATTATTCTTTATAAATTCTTGCAAGGCAGACGTTCCTCCGATAAATTCGGCAGGCTCTTCTACTTGAATGAATATTACAGTGTCTGTGTTGCCTGATACGACAGTGTCAAACGAAGAAAGGTTTTTTTCTCCACCATTAAGGTCACTAACGCCAAACATGTTCTCATTTTTGGCATTCAAATTAAACAAAGCAATAGTTAAAATTGCAAAAACAAATACTCTTTTCATCTTACTAACTTTTTTTGTTAAACATTTGTTTTATTATTAATGTGTGTTCTTTTATTAATTATGTTATACAACAAAAAAAGAAATTATTCGGCAAGTTGAGTTCTATAAGTAAGGCGGTTATGTTGTACGTTACGAATATATAATTTTTTATAATTTTGCACATAATGAAAACGAAAAAAATAAAAAAATATTGCTATGTCTGAATTGGAAAAATTGGAAGCAGGTTTGGAATACTATTTTACCGACCGAGAGATTAATGTATTAAAGTTGCGTGCAATGGAAAGATATCAAAAACTGAATGCAATAGATGTAAGAGATTATAACAAGAGATATCTTGCAATAAAAGAGTTGTTTGGTTAGGTTGGAGAAAATGCCGTTGTTCTTCCGTTCTTTAGTTGCGATAACGGCAGAAATATCTACGTTGGAGATAATTTTCTTGCCAACTATAATGTAACTATTTTGGATGTTAGACAAGTTAGTATCGGCAATAATGTAATGATAGGTCCGAAAACTCTTATAAGCACTGCAAATCATCCGTTAAACCCTATGGGTAGAAGAAGACACCTTGGCATAGCCAAACCCGTAAGAATCGACAACGATGTTTGGATAGGAGGAAACTGTATGATTTTTGCCCGTTGTAAAGATTGGAAACAATGTTGTTATTGCGGCCGGCGTTGTTACAAAAGACGTTGAGGATAATACTCTTGTAGGAGGTATACCGGCGAAGTTTATAAAAACATACCTAATGATGTAGAAAATTAGAGGTTGAAATATTTTTTACATCAAATATCTAAACGGCAAAAGAATAAATTCTATAATTTTATCAATACCGGGGCGCTCTTTCCAAAACGAATAATTAAAAGTACCCGACTGTTGCTCTACTTGTTTGTAGTGTTCTTTTAGTTGAGAAAGTATATTTTTCTTATTCCCAATGAGCGCAATTTCGTACTGATAACGAAAACTTCTATAATCAAAGTTGGCAGAGGATATGGAGAATATTTCACCATCTACCATTAGACTTTTTGCATGCAAATTACCGGGAAGGAAAAAGAAAAATTTTATACCCGCCTCGTATAATCTTCCCAGATAATGGCGTCTGATAATATCAACAACTCTTACGTCCGAGCTTTGCGGAATAAGGACTTTAACCTCTACTCCTCTTTTGGCTGCCTCTATCATTTCTTTTCTTAGTGCATAACCGGGTAGAAAATAAGGAGTTTCTATTACCACCTCCTTTTTGGCATTATGAATAAGAGTTTCGTATTTGCTTTTTATTCTTTGACGATACGAATCCGGAAAATCCTGTATAAATGTCCAATCGTCAAAATGATAACTTTTGTATGAGGCTATTACGGGTAGGTCATATTTGTTGTAGTTACGAAAAGAATCCCTAAACGAACGTCTGAAAACCGTTAACAAATTATGGTCGGTAGTACGCAAATTCAACTCTCGCCAACTTATTGAATATGCCGTAATATTGGCAGAACCCATATAACCTATTTCGGAATCTATAAGAAGAAGTTTTCTGTGATTACGACAATGATTTTTTGCCAAAACTCCCCGTGTTAGTCTTACCTTGCGAAATACTCGTATTTCCACACCCACCTCCAAAAGCGGTTGAAAAAAACTTATATCCATACCGGTTCCCCAAGCATCCAAAAGTAATTTAATGGTAACCCCTTGCTTCGCTTTTTGATATAGTATCAATCTAAAACGTTCCCCCATCGCATCTTTTCCGAAACGAAAAGTTTCCAAATAAATAGCACGTTTTGCTTTGGACATATCGTCCATCATGGCTTCGTAAAGTTTTAGATTATCATCAAAAAGAATATACTTATCGGTCATAAATGTTGGGGTATTTATTTGAGCAAAACGAATGTTTTTATCAATTATTTTCCAAGTATTTCAAAACCAAATAGGTCTCTAAGGCCATGGAGGTTTTTAGCACATTGTCGTCAGCATCAAAATAAGCGGTATGAAGGTTTGCTATTGGTTCTCCCTTTTTGTGCGTACCTATACGAAAATAACAAGATGGAACAACCTGCGCAAAATAAGCAAAGTCCTCAGCCGTCATTCGCATTTCGGCGCATTGTACGCTCTCAGCAGGTAATATTTCCTTGCTCCAAGAGATGACTTTTTTTGTGAGGGTTGGGTCGTTATACACAAAAGGATAGCCAGGGTCTATGAAAACCTCCGCACTTGCTCCAAAGGCTTTTGCCGTATTCTCACATATACGTTTTATAAGATTGTGACATTCTTTTCGCCATTGTTCGTCAAAGGTACGAATAATACAATCCATTTTGACCTCAGCGGGAATGATATTAGTACGTCCGTCGGCTATAAATCTGCCTACGGAAAAAGTTGTAGGCATAGTAGGGTTTGCCGAGCGGGAGACTATGGTTTGCAAAGATGTAACTACTTGGCAGGCAACAACAATAGGGTCTATATCCAAGTGTGGAGTAGCTCCATGTCCGCCTTTTCCTTTAATGGTTATATATATTTCATCCGTAGAGGCCATAAGTTTTCCTTCTTTTATAGCCACTTGTCCGCATTCTAACTCCGGAGTGCAATGAAAAGCAAGCATTGCCGAGGGTTCTATTTCGTTGAATATGCCTGCTTTTAACATGGAAATGGCGCCGCCGGGATATTCCTCCTCTGAGGGTTGAAAGACAAACATAACTCTACCTTCAAAATCATTTTTTAACTCATTAACTATTTTGATGACACCAAGCAAGGAAGCCATATGTACATCGTGTCCGCAAGCATGCATTACTCCTTTGTTTTTTGAAGCAAAAGGAAGATTTGTTTTTTCCTCTATGGGCAAAGCATCCATATCGGCCCTAAGAGCGATGCAGTTTTTTTGAGGATTTTTGCCCTCTACGTAACCGTAAATACCATAACCGTAGATGCTATTATTATACTTTACACCCATTTTGTCCAATTCTTGACAAATAAGTGCGGAAGTATTTTTTTCGTGTTTGGATAACTCCGGATTTTGATGCAAAAGGTGTCTGATATTCACAACTTGCTCAAAATACTTTTCAATCAGGTTGTTTATTGTATTTTGTTTATCATTCATTATGTACCGATATATTTACAAAAAGAGCATAGTAGCAAGAAAATAATATTGTCTTGACACTACGCTCAGCAAGGGAAACAAGAGCCACTTTGCGGACTCGAACCGCAGACCTACGCATTACGAATGCGTTGCTCTACCAACTGAGCTAAAGTGGCACAAAAATATAAAAAAAAAGTGTCCTTGCAGGGACTCGAACCCTGGACCCATTGATTAAGAGTCAATTGCTCTACCAACTGAGCTACAAAGACATTTTTGTAATTTCCTTTGAAGAAATTTCCAACGTATTTAAAGACCTCAAACCCTACTGCAAAGGTAAGATAAGAGAATGAATTAGTAAAATAAATCAATACTTTTTTTATAGTATAAGAAATAATTATTTGTATATCAGACAAATAAAATTTAATTTATAAGCGTACGTTTTGAACAAATTCCCAAAGAATAATACCACAAGTAACCGCCACGTTCAAAGAATGTTTGGTCCCAAACTGTGGTATTTCTATAACTTTGTCGGACATATCTATAACCTCCTGCGTTATACCTTCAACCTCATTACCAAAAACCAAAACACAGGGAGAACAATATTGAAAATCAAACTTATTCAGTTTTGTACTGTTAAGTGTTTGCTCTAAGGAAAATATTTTATACCCCTTGCTTTTGAATTTTTTTATGCAGTCGACAGTATTGGCAAAATATTGCCATTCAACGCTTTCCGTTGCACCCAATGCTGTTTTGTTTATATCTCTATTGGGGGGTGTTGCCGTAATTCCACACAAACAAAGCTTTTGAGCCGCAAAGGCATCGCAACTTCTGAATATACTACCTATATTGTTCATACTGCGAATATTATCCAGTACCACAGTAACAGGAGTTTTCTCCGAGTCTTTAAACTCTTGTAATGAAAGTCTATTCAAGTCGGACATGGATAATTTTTTGTCCATAGATGAATTATTTAACATTGTTATATATTCTCATTCCCAACTGTCTATATACGTTTTCATCGTATGTATACAGGGGCAGAAAAAAATGTATTTTTTTGTATATCTCCAATGTTGAGGTGTTTATACTCCATTTTTCTCCTATCCTTAGGGCATCCATATCCTCCGGGTTTATGTCGGAATATATTGTTTGAAAAATATCCTTACCGCTTTCTTGGTCATAAACACCTATACTTTTGGACAATACAAACAAATCGTCTATCTCCTTCATAGTTTTGAATTCTCTGCCATTGGGTTGATAAACATTAATTTGCCTTTGTTTAACTCCGTAAAACAAATTGAGAGTAAAAGGCATTTTTACGGGATATTTCAAAGATAGAACACTAAATATTGTATCCGAAATATCAAAAACATCCTCCTCTTTCTCAGTTGTTACATTTTCGTTTTTTGAAAGAAAAATCCAAAACAAGGGCATTGTAAGAGTATCATTGTTTTCGTCAAACTTTTTGTATCTTACCATGTACGGACAATAAGCCAATACTTTTTTTTCAATACTTAGGTTTTTGTAGTTATACGTTATCGCCTCTTCAAAATCGTACGCTCCTATATATTTTATGGCATAATCCAAAGCCGTTTCCGGTTTTACCTCAATATTAAAATTGTTTTTTTCAAAATCTATGATGTTTTTTATAACACTCTCCACACTAATTTCTCTTTTTCTTTCATCAAAGATTTTTACCTTTTTGTCTTTTACCGACTCAAAAATAATCTTAGCAAGATTTTCTCTAAAATACCCTGTTATATGTTCCGTTTTTGTAGGGTTTAGGCTGTGATACAAAGTTTTCTCAGGATTAAATACCCCAATTTTATATTTGTAGTATTCTATGGAATACTCTTCCTGTTGAGCAAAAACTTGAAAAGTAAGTACGAACAATAAAACAAAAATTATTTTCCCCATAGCAACTATTGTTTTCTTAAATAATAAACGGGATAGAAGTATAAAAACATATCGTTATTATCTTTTATGCTTATCATCGGAGATAAATAATTTGTGTGTTTTATAAATCCCATATTTGTTTTATCAAAATATATTTCTTCGCCAAATCTCAAATGGTCTATATCCTCACTATTGTACTGCAAACCGAGAATGGTATCGTACTCATTAGTCATATTTTCACCCAAATCCTCTACTATTTTGGTGCTTTTGGTATATTTTCGTCTTTTGAGTACTTCGTGTTTTTGCATTATTTCTATTTTATCGGGATTTTCAAAGACAGGTATTTCCATATTCTCTGCCTTTTGCATCATCTCATCAAAATAGGGAAGAGAATATTCTTCTTCCAAATTGCTATCCCACCAAAGATACGGCGCATAATTGTATATGGGTAAGGAATAATGAATATTTCGTGTAATCAAAATAAGATTGTTGCTATCCGTTGTTGAGTTTTGTTTTATTTTGCCAAGCCTGAAAATATAGGCATTTTTACTTTGCCAGCCCTCATCGGACAAACAAAGAGAATCCAAAGATACTATAAGAGTGTAAGACAAAACATTTTTGTTTATCATCATAGTGTAGGGATTGTAATACCATTCTTCTTCGAATTCTATTTTTGTAACGTTGTTTTCCAAAATGGCTTGCACCTCTTTTTCTTTTAAGTCTCTTTTAAAATACCTACCTAACGATTTGCCAAGATTGACAAACATGCTATCCCAGACAAGAGGCTTATCCTCCCTATCATAAACAAGTAAGGAGTAGTTTTTCCACTTTTGAAAAATATTATCCGTTGCTTCCCACCAAAAACGTTGGTTAACCTTGTACGTATTCATAATAGTGTCCTTATTTTTTTCTTGTTTTACGCTGCTTTCCGTTAAATCTATCGTATAAACTATTTTTTTGCTCAACAATTTATCCTGAGATAACACAAGAAAGGGCAAGACGAGAAAAAATATAAAAATACCGCATTTCATTTCGTAACTATTTTTTTAATGCTTCCTGCAACTCTTCGTCTATGGTTACAAATACCCTGTAAAAATATTTATCCTCCCAAAGATTTTGGGTTATGTAAGCCTTCATAAGAGTCTTTATTTCCGAGCTTTCTTTTGAAGATAGGGCTTGTTTTCTAACTCCTGCGTTTTCGGCAAAAAATAACATATTATTAAAAGCCGTCTCACTTACGGAAAAATGTTTAACAAACTCTTCGCCGTCTTTGTATTTGGATAAACTCTCGCGATTCTTGTCTGTGTAGTCAAAACAAAATTGCAAAATAAGTCCTTGTCTCAATAAGTCTTTATAGTAATTACTATAATTTTGGTATCTAATCGGCAAACTTACATCAGGTTCTATACCTCCGCCCCCATACACAATTCTACCCAATTTGGTCTTATATTTGTATTCTTTACTGTGACTTATAGTATCCGAGTTCGTTTCCATATTGGCATATCTCAAAAGAAAATCTTCATAATATTTTTCGCTATCTCCGTGTACGTAAGGTCTTTGTATGCATCTGCCGGAAGGAGTGTAATATCTTGCGACGGTAAGTCTTACCGCACTCATGTCAGGCAACTCTCTTTGTTCCTGCACCAAACCTTTACCAAAAGTCCTACGACCGAATATTTTACCTCTGTCATTGTCTTGTATACATCCGCTTATAATTTCGGAAGCACTTGCAGAAAGTTCGTCTATCAAGACGAGCAACTCTCCTTTTTCAAACAAACCTCCGCCGGATGCGTAAAAATCCCTGCGTTCTCTGTGTAAACCTTTGGTATATACGATAAGGTCACCTCTTTGTATAAACTCGTCTGATATATCTATGGCTTGGTCTAACAACCCGCCTCCGTTACCTCTGAGGTCAAAGATAAGTTTTTTCATACCCATGTCTGTCAATTCTTGCAAAGCCTTATGTACCTCAGCATGTGAGGTGGCAGAAAATTCCGTTAATTTTATATATCCCGTTTCCTTGTCTATCAAATCATAATAAGCAACAGCTTTCGTTTCTATTTTTCCTCGCGTAACTACAAAATCAATTAACTTTTTTGCTCCTCGTCTCTTTACGGTCAATTTTACTTTTGAGCCGCCTTTTCCTCTTAGATATTTGACAACAGTATCGTTGTCTGTATTTTTGGTCAAATCCTTGCCATCCACCTTTACAATTCTGTCTCCTGCAATGATTCCGACTTTTTCGGACGGTCCACCCTTTATTGTTTTTAGAACAACTATGCTGTCTTTTACTATCCTAAACTGCACACCTATGCCGTCGAAATTTCCTCTCAAACTTTCGTTTTCTTTTATCACTTGCTGTTTTGTGAGATAAACGGAGTGAGGATCAAGCTCTTCCAACAATATATTTATTGCGTTATCCGTCAAACTGTCCGTATCTACTTTGTCTACATATTGATTGGAGATAAGATTGATTATATAACCCATTTTGTCGGAAAAACCAATGCCCTCTTGTTTGGAAAGATTGGGAATCATTGTCCCGATAATCGCTCCCAAAACAAGACAAATAAGTGCAATGGGGAGAAAATAAAATTTATTTTTCATTTGCGATTACTCCACTATACTCACCTTCATTCTAACATCTTCCAAAGGTCTGTCATTTCTATCCGTTGCCACTTCGGCTATTTTATCAACAACATCCAATCCTTCTATAACTTCGCCGAATACGGTATAGTCTCCGTCCAAATGAGGTACTCCGCCAATGGTAGAATATACTTTGCGTTGCTCGGAAGAAAATGTTTTATTCATCCGCGCTTGCATCATATCTAATTGTTGGTCGTTGTAAACATTGCCCTGCACTATGTAAAACTGACAAGACGAAGAGGCTTTTTGCGGATTATTGTCTCTCGCCGCAGCCAAAGCTCCTTTTTTATGAAACAAATTTTGGTTTATTTCAGCAGGTACTTTATAACCCAAATCTCCGTTGCCAAGCATTTGGCCTTTTTTTGCAATTTTGCTATTGGGATCACCTCCTTGTATCATAAATCCTTTTATGACCCTATGAAACAAAGTACTATCCAATGTGCCGTTTTTAACTATTTGAATAAAATTGTCTCTATGCAAAGGGGTTTCATTGTAGAGAACAATTTTGATGTCTCCGTAATTTGTTGAAATTAAAACCATGGTTTGTTCTTGTTTTTCTTCCATTTGAGAGGTTTGATTATCATCTGTTATTGTTGAAGTTTTCTTTGAACAAGAAAGAAACAAAAATATCGATAAAAGAAATAAAATTCCGATTTTTTTTGTGTTCATAATAATTTTTTTTAAATTTGCAAACTAAATTATTTGTGTTGTAAGTATATAATTTAAATGCAAAATTACAAAAAAAATACTATGAAGTTAAATATGCTTGGAAAAATTGTTTTAGCGGCTGTCTTTTGCTTAGCCTCGTTGGGTTTCTATTCTTGCAAAGACGATTTGGACGGCTGCGGTTTAACTGTCGTTGTAACGGACACGGTAGGTAACAGAATACCACAGGCGCAGGTAACCGTTGGTGTAGATGTTAACGGCGAAATAGGTAGTGGTAATACCATAAAACGGGAAGCGGTGGCTGACAAAAACGGTGAAGCCTATTTCTTTTTTGACCACGAGGCCATATTTACAATTTATGCCAAAGTGGATTCTTTGGTCATAAGAGATACCGGAGAGGAAATTCACATAGAAAGGAAGGGAAAGTCTACCGTGCAGTTAAAATATAACAAGATGGTTACAAAGGACGTCTTGGTTCCGTAAATTATTTTTTTCGAATAAAAAATAAAAAAGTTTGTCGGTAAAATTGCCGACAAGCCTTTGTTTGTTTGTAAAAACTAAAAATAACAATATATGAAAAAAATACTGATTTTAAGTTTGGGAATGCTTGCTTGTTTATTTGTGCAAGCGCAAAAAAATAAAACAATGACAACGGAAGACAAAGTAAAACAATATGCTACAATAAAACTTACAACCGATATATCCCATCTCTCAGAAAACGAGAAGAAGATGTTAGGTATTTTCGTAGACATTGCTCAAATAATGGATGATATATATTGGGAACAAGTTTTTGGTGACAAGCAAGAGGTTCTTAATCATAAAGACAAATGGGAAAAAGAATTTGCTCTTATAAACTACGGTTTTTGGGATAGAATGGAGGATTGGAAACCTTTTGTAAAAGATTACAAACAAAAATCACCCGGCGTAAATTTCTATCCTGCGGATATGACAAATGAGGAGTTTGCACAATTAAAGGACCCTCAAAAAAACTCTCAATATTCCGTAATAAAAAGAGACGAAAAGGGTAATCTTTTTGTTACGAGTTATTATGAACAATATAAAGATAAGATAGACAAGGCAATAGACCTTATGCATGAGGCACTCATATATTGCGATAATCAGGCAATGAGAAATTATCTTGTAAAAAGAATACAAGCCTTGAAAACAAACGAATATTATGAGTCCGATATGGCTTGGATGGATATGAAGGATTCAAACCTTGATTTTGTTGTAGGTCCTATAGAAAATTATGATGACGAACTTCTGGGCTTGAAAACCTCATTTGAAGCCTTTGTTTTGGTAAAAGACATAGAATGGAGCAAATCTCTACAAAAATATACAAAACTATTGCCTGAGTTACAAAAAGGTCTGCCTTGCGATGAGAGATTCAAACAAGAGGTACCGGGGACGGAATCCGACCTCAATGTTTATGACGTTTTGTATTACGGAGGAGATTGCAACGCTGCGGGTAAAACCATAGCGATAAATCTGCCTAATGACGAAAAAGTACAATTACAAAAAGGTTCAAGGCGTCTGCAGTTGAAAAACGCAATGAAGGCAAAATTTGATGCCATCGTAATGCCTATTGCTCAGCAGGTTATGAATCCGGAACAATTGCAACTTGTGAACTTTGAGGCTTTCTTTTCCGATGTAATGTTTCATGAGGTAGCACACGGTTTGGGAATAAAAAACACCGTTACCGGTAAGGGTTCTTGTCGTCAGGCTTTACAGGGAGAATATTCCGCATACGAAGAAGCAAAAGCAGACGTGCTTGGTCTGTATATGGTTAATGAACTTATCAAACGCAAAGAGGTTACAAATCTTACTCAAGAACAATGTATTGCGACATTTGTAGCAGGATTGTTTCGTTCCATTCGTTTTGGCTCAATGGAGGCACACGGCAGAGCAAATCTTATGTGTTACAACTATTTTCTGAAAGCGGGTGCTTTCAAACGAGACAGAAAAGGTATTTATACCATAGATTTTGACAAGGCAAAGAAAGCCATAGAGGGTTGGAGTGCCGTGCTTTTGGAAATGGAAGGAATGGGAGATTATTACAGAGCGGCCGACTACTCCAAAAAGAACGCGGTAATAAGCAAGGAGTTGCAAAAAGATTTGGATAAAATAAACTCTAAGGGTATTCCCGTTGACGTAGTCTTCGAACAAGGAAGGGAGGTTTTGGGACTATAAAAAATTAATTAAGATTTAACACATACGATGAACATAGCGGTTTTGGGCAGTGGCTCTTGGGCTACTGCCATTGTTAAAATCCTTTGTGAGACACAACAAAAAGTGTTTTGGTGGGTAAGAGAACAAGAAATAAAAGAGGGAATACGGTCACATGGACACAATCCTTTTTTTCTTCGTTCTTGTGTTTTGAATAACAAAAAAATAGAAATATCCACAGATATAAACTTTATAATCGGTCAGACCTCGGTTTTGTTTTGTGTTATTCCTTCGGCTTTTGTGGAGGAAAGTTTTGAAAACGTATCTTTTTCTTCAATGCAAAATAAAATCATAGCCATTGCTACAAAGGGAATGCTTGCAAAACAAAATCAGATAGTTTCTTTGTTTTTCAGACAAAAGTATAACATTCCGTACTCTTCTCAGTGTGTTGTAAGCGGTCCTTCTCATGCAGAGGAGGTTGCAATGGAGTGTTTGACTTTTCTTACTTGCGGAAGTGAAAACAAAGACGCATCTCAACAAATTGCCTCCCTGTTATCTTGTTCTTTTGTCAAAACCATATTGTCAAACGATATGGAGGGTATAGAATATGCCGGAGTGCTAAAAAATATTTATGCCGTTGCCACCGGCATAGCCTTTGGTCTTGGCTACGGAGACAACTATATAGCGGTGTTGGTAAGCCAAGCTACAATGGAAATGCAACGTTTTTTATCTAAGGTAGACCAAAGAGAAAGGAACATAAACACAATTGTTTATTTGGGAGACTTGTTGGTAACGGCTTACTCTCAACATAGTAGAAATCGTACCTTTGGACAGATGATAGGGAAAGGTTATTGCGTTTCTTCCGCTCAGTTGGAAATGCAAATGGTAGCTGAGGGATATTATTCCGTTAATGCCATATATAAACTAAACAAAGAATTACGAGTAAATCTGCCAATAGTAGAGGCTGTGTATGGAATACTATACAAAGATGCCTGTCCGGCGGAAGAATTTAAGCTTTTGGGCAAAAAGTTTATACAATAAATATTCGCTTAAAAAAAAGGTTGCCTTATTTCTACGTATGAAAATAAGGCAACCTTTTTGTATCACTACTCCTATTATCGCAAAAAAATCATATCAGACTGTCGGCAAAGCTTCTGAAATCCAAACCGTCAAAATTACCGGAAGACATCATTAAAATACAAAGATTTTTCATTTTTTCTTTCTTTATTTCCTTTACTACCGAATCTTTATCCGTATAAATCTTTAAATCCTCTCTTTGAAAGGCATTGTAAATATCTTCTTTTTTTAGGTCCGTCAATCTTTTCAATTCTATTGCATGTCGGTTATAATAAATCATTGCCACATCCGCTTTGTCCATGCAACCCTTATATTGTTGCAAGAATTCTTTATTCAAAGAAGAAAAGGTGTGCAATTCCATACAAGCTAAGAGTCTCCTATTGGGAAACCATTCCTTAACTGCCTCTATTGTTGCTTGCAATTTGGAGGGAGAATGAGCAAAGTCCTTAAAAATACTCACCTCTTTGTTTTTCTTTATTAGTTGCAGACGATTGGAAGCACCTTTGAAACTCTGCATGGAAAACAAAAAATCCTCGTTTGTTATTCCTATTCTTTCGCAAACAAGCATTGCAGCATGCATATTTTTAAGATTGTGTTCTCCGAAAACTTGTATCAAATATTCTTTACCGTTGTGCAATATGTACGTATTCCCGTTTTCTATTCTGAAAGGCAGGGTATGATATGGCAACTTTGTTACATCTTTTCTACAATTCAGGGCTATTCTACATACCTCCTCGTCCTCTTTATTGTAAATCAGTGTCCCCTTCTTTTCTATCTTGTCAGCAAATATCTCAAACTGTTTGCAATAATTTTCAAAAGTGGGAAAAACATTTATGTGGTCCCAAGCCACTCCCGTTATTATAGCAACGTTTGGGTGATACAGATGAAATTTCGGTCTTCTGTCTATGGGTGAGGTTAAGTATTCATCTCCTTCCAAAACAATGTATTTGGCATCCTCGGTCAGTTTTACCATTACTTCAAAACCCTCCAATAATGCTCCTACCATATAATCCGTCTCAATATTGTTTTTTTGCATGGCGTGTAGTATCATAGCCGTCGTTGTTGTTTTTCCGTGTGAACCACCTACGACTATACGCACTTTGTCTTTTGACATTTCGTATAAAAACTCGGGATAAGAATAAATTTTTATACCCAATTCTTTTGCTCGCAAAAGTTCGGGATTGTCCTCTTTTGCGTGCATACCTAGGATAACAGTATCCAAATCTTTGGTTATTTTATTCGGATACCAACCCATGCTTTTTGGCAAAATTCCGTATTTGCTCAATCTGTCTTTGGCAGGAGAAAATATTTCATCGTCGCTTCCGCTAATATCATACCCTTTCAATTTTAGGGCTATTGCCAAATTGTGCATAGCACTTCCGCCTATTGCTATAAAATGTACTCTCATTGCTTGGAGTTTCTTATTTGTTTTGCGAAATTACAAAATTTTGACCAACGACTAAAAGGCAAATTACATAAAAATATTATTCTCTTTTTTATTTACTACAACCCTCCGTATTACTTCTTATTTCGTTCAAACTCTATTTAATTGTTTCTTTAATTACCTTACGTCTGCTGTCTCCGGCGACTAAAAAAAATTATTCCGAATATTGGAGTAATGAGAAAACTCAACAAAACTCATCCCCAAACTCTTCTCCCTTGTTTTTTAGCTATATATCCGACACAAACAAATAGTACTATTATCAATAATCCACTCATAAGAATAAATATTTAAATCCCAGATATTACACATGTTTTTTAAATGAAAAAATAACCCTCCTATAAAAATTATCTTTCGGCAAAGGTACAAAAGATATTTGCCGAAAGAAACAAATCTGCTTTTAAAAAGAAAGATTAAATTTGCAACTTATTTTTTGGGAATAGAAAAAGCAACACATGTTGTTAAAACGTAAGAAAAGCGATATTCTGTTTGCCATGGTTCGCAACGGTAAACGAATGACACTGCGTCAGCAGTTGCATTTGGTAACTCTTTTGAGCGTACCGGGCATATTAGCTCAACTTTCTAACATAATAATGCAATATATAGACGCTGCAATGGTTGGTTCCTTGGGAGCGTCTTCCTCCGCTTCTATCGGTTTGGTCTCCACTTCCACATGGTTGTTTTGGGGAACAACTTCTATGGTGGCTATGGGTTTTTCTGTTCAGGTTGCTCATCTGATAGGGGCTAAAAAAAATAATGAAGCCAAAAATGTACTCAGACAGGCAATAACCTCCGCTTTGATTTTTTCAATACTATTTGCCATATTAGCCCTGAGTATATCTCCTTTTTTACCCTCTTGGTTGGGTGGTTCGGAAGATATTAATCATGATGCTTCCGTTTACTTTTTTATTTTTTCTCTTTCTCTGCCCATGTATCAAATGAATTTTCTTGCTAGTAGTATGCTAAGATGCTCCGGCAATATACATATTCCAAGTATTCTAAATGTGTTAATGTGTGTTTTGGATGTTGTGTTTAATTATCTGTTTATATTTGTTTGCGATTTGGGTGTAATGGGAGCGGCTTTGGGTACTTTGTCGGCAGAGCTTGTTACTGCAAGTCTTATGATGTATTTTTTGTGTGTCAGAAGCAAAGAGTTACAAATTATAAAAACCAAAGGCTCTTTTCGTCCTCAAAAAAGCGTGGTTCTAAAAGCCATAAAGATAGGTCTGCCAATGGGAGTGGAACATGTGGTTTTGTGTGGTGCTCAGATACTTACTACGGTTATTGTTGCCCCTTTGGGTAAATTTGCCATAGCGGCCAATAGTTTTGGGGTAACGGCAGAGAGTCTTTGCTATATGCCGGGTTATGGTATAGCGGATGCTGCCACAACGCTTGTTGGGCAAAGTATAGGCGCCAAGCGTAAAAAGTTGGTAAAGCGTTTTGCCAATATAACCGTTATAATGGGTATTTGTGCTATGACCGTTATGGGAATAGTAATGTATGTATTTGCCCCGTTAATGATGGATATACTTACTCCGGTGGAAGAAATAAGAAATATGGGCATCTCTGCTCTCAGAATAGAAGCCTTTGCCGAGCCAATGTTTGCCGCAAGTATTGTTTGTTACGGTATTTTTGTAGGAGCAGGCGATACTCTTATTCCTGCCATAATGAATTTGGGAAGTATTTGGGCAGTGCGTTTAACTTTGGCAGCTCTGTTAGTCGGTTCTATGGGTTTGGACGGTGTTTGGCTTGCAATGTGTATAGAATTATGTTTTAGAGGAATTATTTTTCTTATTCGTTTGCGTTACGGTAAGTGGATAAAGATATAACCCACAATAGAGTTACGGAACTTATAACTTATAGTTTCTGTGATAGTCGCAAATATTAGCGGATAAAAAGACTTAAGAGAATGTATCAGAACTTGAACACATTCTCTCGTTTACAATAAATTAATTATGTAGCAAAGTTTAATTTGCCAAATAGCAATCAAGGAATTTTTGTATACCGTCAAATGGTATTAGATTTTTCTCTCCTCCGTCATAAAGGTCGGTATGCGTAGCTCCGGGTATGGTAATCATATTCTTATTGTAGCCTTGCAATTTTTTGAATGTTTCCTGTCCCATATAATAACTGTGTGCCTTATCACCATGTACGATTAGTACGGCGTTGCGAATATCCTCGGGGTGAACAATAATATTGGTATTCATCCATCCCTCCTGAGATTGCAACATCCATCCCTCATTACTATTGACCGAACGTTTATGATAGCCTCGTTTGTTTTTATAGTATGCACTATACTGCTTTACGAAATCAGCCACATTTTGTCTCTCGGCCTCCTCCACGGAAAGACAACCGCCAGCACGCTGTTGCAATCCGGTTTTATACTCCTTAGTTCGTAAGTTACTAATCCGTTCCTTTAATTTATAACGGTCTTCGGCAGTACCCCTATCAAAATATCCCCATGCTCCTACGCGTGGCATGTCATACATTGTTACGACAACCGCCGCCTTAATTCTTGGGTCATTTGCGGCGGCATTAAGAGATATACCGCCCCAACCACATATACCGATCACACCTATACGGTTTGGGTCAACGTTATCAAGATTAGATAAAAAGTCAATGGCAGCCTGGAAATCTTCGGTATTAATATCAAGTGAAAACACATCACGCGGCTGACCGCTACTCTCTCCTGTGAATGATGGGTCAAAAGCTATTGCCAGATAGCCACGCTCGGCCAATGTTTGTGCATATAGTCCGCTTGCTTGTTTCTTAACCGCTCCGAAAGGTCCGCAGACAGCAAGAGCCGGAAGTTTACCTTTGATGTCCCTTGGCGTGTACATATCCGCAACAAGAGTAATACCGAAATGGTTATGGAAAGTTATTTTCTTGTGATACACTTTATCACTCTTGGGAAACACTTTGTCCCATTCTTCTGACAGCTGAAGCTTCTGCTCCACTACGGGCTGTCCTCCGTTACCTGTATATCGCATATAATTTGTTGTTTGTGTGTTTGCAATAGTTATTCCTATCAAAAGCATTATAAGTGCGAAAATTTTTATTTTCATATTTGCAATTCATCTGTTTTATTCGCTTACAAATTTAATTTAACATTTCTGAAATGACATTAAATTTGTCAAAATATTATTCTTTCTTACAATAAGTTGCTTCACAAGGTAGAGTAATTGCAGATTTGGTATGACCGTGAGTATGACTACCATCTTAGTTACAACTACCGTGTTACGAAAAAAAACTATTCCAAAGATGGAATTTTATCTATTTGAATATATCCTTGTGTGGTATAATGAAAAATTAGGGAGACAAGAGAGTTTGTTATAAGAATATAGGGGGCTTTTATTTGTATATTATAATTGGTAGCCTGCAAAAAAGTTTTTTCATCAATAGGTATTTGCTTTGCTTTGCATTCTATAAGCATAAAAGGGTTTGCCTCTTTGTCTCTTACTATTATGTCATAGCGTTTGAGAGTATTACCCACATTAATTTGAGCCTCCAAAGAAAAACGAGTCAAAGGATAGTTAAATTTTCGGTTAAGCACATTAATAATATATTGCCTTACCTCCTCTTCGGGAGTCAAGGCAACATACTTTCTTCTTATTCTGTCAAAAATCAGAGGTCTATTCGTCATAGCTTTCACCGGTGCCACCCGTGTATTGTTGCGTAGCGGATTCTGTCGGTTTTACTTTATTGCGTTTAATATTTACAGTCTTTCCGAAATTATAAGAGAAAGAAAGTCTTATACTACGCGAATAAGGATGTCTTTTGCTAAATGTTATGTATTGGTCGGTATAAGCATATCCGAAACCACCGTGAGAGTCAAATACGTCTCTAAAAGTAAGAGAAATATTTGCCTGTTTATTCCAAAGAGATTTTCTTATTGCAATATCCGCGTCGTATCTTGCATTGTCACGTCCTTGTATATTTTCCCTTGGAGCATAGTACCTACCGGAGATTTGTATTGTAAAATTTTTTGGAAGGTTTATTGTTGTATTTAGTTTTGCATTAAAGTTAAAAGAGGTTGTTTTGTCATAATTCAATTTCGTACCATCTTGATACGAACCAAAAAAGTTCATACTCAAATTGGCTTTCCACCAATCCGTAATATCTCTGTCAACTATTACTTCCAGACCATAGTTGGAAGAGTGGGCAAGATTGATGAAAGTTTGTGCCGTAAGGGCATCCGTATCCTCACTACCTGACGCTTCCCACGCCCAAATAAACGCACCATCCTGTAAATTCCTAGCATTTGCTTCGTTCCAAAGGAATTGGAAACGAGTAATACCGTTGCTAACCTGCCTGTAATAAGCAGAGGTAAAAATTGTTGTCTTGTTTAACATTAATGACCAACCCAATTCAAAAGCGTTTGTATATTCAGGGTCTATTTTCGGATTGCCAAAACGCAAATATTCTTTATTTGTCCTATCTATAGTCGGCATCATAGTCCAAGGGTCCGGTCTGCGAATACGTTTGGAATAAGATATTTGGAAAGAGTTGTTTTTGTTTAGTTGATAAGAAAAATGCACGGTAGGATACCAAGGGTTGTAGTTTTTATCAAAGGATGTCTTGTTTCCGTTAAAGCCTGTTTTTGTAAAATCGTTATCTACAAATTCTTTTCTTAGTCCCAATTGTGCCGAAAAGTCTTTGATTTGAAAACCGTAGGTAGCATAAAGAGCGTGAATATATTCCTCTCTTTCAAAATCATAGCTCTCTGCATTATTTGTTATATGATTGTAAGCAGTAATACTTGTAGATTTGCTTTGGTCATAATTGAGATTGTAGCCCACTTCCAACTTTGCTTTTTCGCCAAAAGGTTGAACATAATGCACGTCTGCAACTGCCTTGTGGTTATTACTCTCTGAGGTGTCTCCTCTAAAATAATCCGGGTTGATAATTTCTCCGAAACCATCGTATAAAGTATTACCATATTTAACCTCATCTTCTATTTTTCTGTTGAATTTTCCCCAATTCCAAGTAACACTTGTGTAAAACAATTGCTCTTTGTTGTTTTTGAAGTCTTTTTGATAGGTTAAACCTATGTTGTTAAACATCCCGTCATTAACGCCTGAGCTAATGTCCGAATTATTTCTTTCATCGGAGGTAAGATTCAGAAGGTTGCTATTGTTGGTTGTAGAATAATCGTCCGGTGTATAATGTTTGTTAGTGTTAAAATTCAAAGAGAGAGTGTTGTATTTGTTTATATACCATTCTCCGCCTATACGTACTCCCCCGCCCATACCTGTTTCGCCTCCGTCTCTGTGGGTACGAATCAAATCTTTGGTTGCTCCGCTTATTCCTTTTATAAATCTAAGGTTGTCCGAAATCATCCCTCTTTTGTCGTAATGAAAAGTACCGGAAGCGGAAAGAGAGAATTTTTTGTTGGACCAATTTAAAGAAGCGGAAATATTATCCTTGGGCATCCATTTTTTGAGAGCGCTACTTGTCGCAAAATTGATATTACCGTTGAAGCCGAGGTTTCCTTTTTCTTTTAGTGTAATATTGATAATACCACTCATGCCCTCCGGGTTGTATTTTGCGGAAGGGTTGGTAATAACCTCGACCTTATCTATCTGAGAGGCAGGTATTTGAGCCAAAACGGTTGCAATATCATTGCCATACATACTTGAAGGCTTACCGTCAATCAATAAGGTAACATTGCTTGCTCCTCTAAGAGAGATATTGCCCTCATCGTCTAGCTCAACACTTGGCACCTCTTCCAAAACATCGCTTGCATTTCCTCCCGAACTAACAAGATTTTGGTCAACGTTTATAACTCTTTTATCCAATTTGTATTCCATCATTTGTTTTGCTCCCACAACGGTAACCCCCTCCAAAGTTTCGCTGACAACTTCCAAACTGACAACTCCCACATCCAAAGAAGCATTTTTTATTTCAATATCTTTGTACGTATCCTTGTATCCTACAAAAGAATACCTTAAAATATATTTTCCGTTGGTTCTATTGGTGATAGAAAATTCACCGTTATCGTTTGTTATACCTCCGTCTATAATAGAGGAATCTGCAACGTTTAACACCGCAATGCTAACATAAGGTAGAGTTTGCTCCCCGCTCTCGTCCATAACCTTGCCACTAATACCGTATTTACCTTGTTGCTGTGCATAAGTAAAAGTAGAAAATCCAAGTATGGTAAATAGGAATAAAAATTTTGTTAGTCTCATGTATCTTATGGAATTATTTATGTGTGAAAAATATATTAGTTAATCGGTATATTCCAAATGTTAGTTTCTGTTTTTGCCTATCCAAACCTCAGTTGCACCCACTCCGTATTTTTGCATGGAGGCAGGGAAGTAATGTATAAAAGAATATTTGTCAAGTTCTTGCTCAATATTCTTTTTTAACACTCCTTGTCCTACGCCATGAATAAATATTACCTTATCCAGGT
Organism: uncultured Bacteroidales bacterium; assembly: GCA_963540815.1. Lineage (GTDB taxonomy): Bacteria > Bacteroidota > Bacteroidia > Bacteroidales > P3 > Scybalousia_A. The sequence continues at coordinate 36,486 of CAUTQY010000003.1, read as the reverse complement.
TGCGATTGATGGCCTCGTTAAGACATTTTTTGAAATATTCCATTTGAGTGTTAAGTTTCTCAAAAGGTTGCATCTTACTTTCTTCGTCTGTCAACTCTTCTATATGCAAATCTATTTCGGCCTCTCCTTTTTTGGTTATATATTTGTCAAAAAAAGAAACCTGTTTGGGCTTTTCTATGGGTTTGATATCCTGTTTTTCTATCTTTATTTTTTGTAATATCTTTTTTTGCTCGTCCTTTTCTACAAAAACACTTTGTTTCTCTATCAAGGTAATAGGAATAACCAGGGCTTTGGCATCAACAAGGTCGCTTTGTTCAAAACATCCTTCTTTGTAGAATTTGCCATTTCTTATTTTCAAATTATATGATACGGGGACAAAAACTTTGTCGTCCAAATCTTTATGAAACAAAATTTGCAAACAACCCTCAGACCATTTTTCCGTATCGGCAGGGGCTATACTATCCAGATGTATTTTTTCTTTTGCCTCCAAAGAGCCAAAATCCTCTCCTTTAAACATACCGTCTTCTTGTTCCAAAAAGAGGGAGTATAAAACGCTATAATCCGTATTATTAACAAGATAAACCTCAAAACCTTGAGTAAGTATCCAAACTTGGTCTTTGGGAATAAAAACAAGATAGACTCCCTTTTCTATTTGTTGCCCTTTGCGTGAAAGATAGACTTTTTCCACATCATTATTTGTGCTACCCTCCGAAATAAAGTCGTTATGAAAATTCGTATTATTTTTTTTATCCGAATATTCGGAGGTAAACATTTGGCCTGCTTTGTCGTCTACATAATCAAGTATTATTTCATTGGTAAGGGTGGGAATATCAAAACCCTCTTCTTGTACATGCACAACCAAAGGAGATATTATTTTTGTAATTATTCCGCCCCCCGTACGATTCAAAAACTTTACTTTGTCTCCTACTTTAAATTTATTCATATTCTGCTAACGTATTGCAATTATACAAACGTAAAACAATGTTTTTTGTTATCATAGTGTTATGTTTTTGTATCAAAAAAACAAGAGTAGTACTTAACTTTTGGGAGAAAGTACTACTCTTAAGAAAGAACATTAATAATTTCGTTTTACTTACTTATCATTTCCATAACCTTTGCGGTATATTCTTTTTCAATACGACAAGCCTCGTCAACAAGTTTTTGTCCTTTGGCAAGTATATCTGCCACAAAATCTTTGTCTTCCAAAGAAGCACAATTTATTTTCATATTCATAAAGGCACCTATACAGGCCGTCCTCGCACAAAGCACCCCAACGGCAGCATCGGTTACGGAATTAGGGTTACCCATCTCTATCATTTGCTCGCATATTTCAAAACAATCAAACGAACGTTGCAAAGTCTTAAAAGGCACTTCTATTGCATATTTTGTTGCCTCCTGTATGGCCATGCTTCTCAGTGCTTTTTCTTCTTCGGTCTTTTTGGGCAAAGAAAAGGCATTCATTATCTTATTAAAAGCGTTGGTATCTTCATCTACCAAATGCAATAAATCGTCTTTTATCGTTTGTCCTTTTTCCGCTACGTCCGAGAATTCCTGCCACCTATCGTCCCAGCCCGGTTTGTGAGAAGAAAGATTTGCCACCATTGTTGCAAGTGCTGCAGACAAAGAACCTACATACGCAGAGATGCTTCCGCCGCCGGGAGCGGGACTCTCGCTTGCCGTCTCGTTGGCAAATCCTTTGCAAGTAAGGTCTATAAGTCTCTTTTGACTATTGTCTTCTATCATATATTCAATAACTTTTTCCTTAGCCACAAAAGGTTTCAAGTCATCCAAGCCCATAGATTTTACGGCTATCCTTATTAGGGTATCTTCATCTACTCCAAGGCTTCTTTGTTGTTTTGCAAGATAATGTTTGCCCGCGTCTATAAGAGTTTTCTTAGGAACAAGTCCCACTATCTCCACTCCGGTAACTCTTATCCCGCGTTTTGCAGCCTTGTCGCAAACCTCGTCAAAACATACATGCAAAGGAGTCTGATTGGCATTTGTTATATTCATGGAAACCTGTGCAATTCCGTACTCTTCTATATACCAACCTATGGCTTTGGTGCCTTTGAGTGTTCCGCGTTGCCATTTTGCTTTGCCGTTTTCGTCCAAAATAACTTTTCCGTTAGGTTTGCCACCTTCACGCATTTTTCTGCCTTTTTCTCTAACGTCAAAAGCTATGGCATTTGCTCTACGCGTAGAGGTAGTGTTAAGGTTGTAATTTACTGCCAAAAGGAAATCTCTTGCCCCTACGGCAGTAGCACCACTTTTGGCAACTTTTTCATTCCATTGTTTCGGACCGAAATCTGGCGCTTGGTCTTGTGAGGAAATTCTGTTACTCAAAGCCTCATACTCACCCTGACGACAAACAGCAAGGTTCTTTCTTTCCGGTTTAAAAGCAGCATTCTCGTAGCAATAAACCGGTATTTCCAATTCGGTTGCTATTCTTTGTGCAAGTTTTCTGGCATATTCCACAACCTCTTCCATTGTTATATTTGCCACAGGAATCAAAGGACAAACATCCGTTGCACCAAATCTCGGGTGGTCTCCGTGATGTCCTCTCATATCAATAAGTTCCTGAGCCTTTTTAACTACCAAAAAAGCACTTTGACAAACTTGTTCCGGCTCTCCTACAAAGGTAATAACCGTACGATTGGTTGTTTTTCCGGGGTCTACATCAAGTAATTTTACGCCTTCAATTTTTTCTATTTCAGCTACCACTTGGTTTATGATATTCTCATTGTTACCCTCGCTAATGTTGGGTACGCATTCAATAATTTGTCTCATTACTATACTCTGTATATTTGTTTTTTGTAATATTATAACGCAATGGGATTTGTTTTTATTATACGTTGTTCCAAATTAACGCAAAGCCGAAAGACAATACAAAAAAAATCATAGAATAAATTACGTCATTGTGAGCCGTAAGGCATGGAAATCTCAATAAGTGTGTCATTGCTATCGAAAAGCAAAGCAATCCATACCGCTTTATTGGTTGTTTGGTGGATTGCTACAACTTACGGCTCACAATGACGTACGGGATTGGTTGCCAAATACGGAAAGGATTCTGCCATTCGGCTTTTGGTTTCTGCCAAAGGCCGTTTCAATGATGAAAAAACATAGTTTTTCCGGCAAAAAAACATAGTTTTTTGAGTCAAAAAACTATGTTTTTTTGATAACGAATCGCTGTTTGGCAGAAATCAAACAAAGAAAGGCAAAAATTTTATAAAGTATGGCAATACGGACTGCCTGCCCTAAGGCTAATAAGGGCGGAAAATACTAACACATACCGCAAGACATGGATTGCCACGACTTACGGCCCGCAATGATACACGGACGAGTTTGGTAATAAGGTATGGATTACTATACTTATTATGTTTGTTAGAATAAGAAAGATTGCGTTGGCAAGGAGGAAAACAAAGCGGGTACGACTCATAAGTCGTACCCGCTTTAAAATATTATTTAATTTGTTATATCACGTGTATTCTTCCCAAAAATAGAAGGACAAGATAGCCTATTATCAGAGTTACAACTCCCATAATAATACCTGCCTTTACCATATCTTTTTGTTTTACAAGGTTGGTAGAAAAAGCCAAAGCATTAGGAGGAGTAGAAATAGGAAGTATCATGGCGGCAGAGGCTGAAATAGCTATACCTATAAGAATTGTAGGCGTACCTCCTATGGAATTCAATTTGTCTCCCATACCCGTACAAACTACTGCCAAAATAGGCATTAACAAGGCAGCCGTAGCCGAGTTGGAAATAAAGTTGGACAATCCATAGCAAACCAAACCCGATATTAAAAGAATGATAATAGGAGAAAAGTCTCCAAAAGGAATAGAAGCAACGGCATTTGTTGCCAATCCCGACCCGTTAAGAGCATAGCCGAGAGCAAAACCGCCGGCAACCATCCAGATAACGCTCCAGTTGATTTCTTCCAAGTCTCTTCTGTCTATCACTCCCGTAAGGGAAAAGACAACAAAAGGAACTAAGGCTACGGTATAGGAATTTATTCCCGTAATGGCATCAAACATCCACAACAAAACGGTAACAAAGAAGGTAATAATTACAACATATGTTTTATTGTCTTTTTTTGCAGAACTCTCTATGTGTAATTCCACTGTTTTTTGAGTAAAAGGGTAAAGTTTTCTTAGTACTAACCAGCCGATAAACAAAAGAACCAAAGTAATAGGCAACATAAAAGCAACCCATTGTCCAAATCCCATACCCATATTCAGCCCTTCGGGGTCGTTAAGGTATTTTAAAGCAATGGCATTGGGAGGCGTACCTATTGGAGTTGCCATACCGCCGATGTTTGCCGCAATGGGAATGGAAAGCGTTAGGGCTATTCTACCCTTACCTTCGGGTGGCAGTTGTTTGAAAACGGGAGCAAGAAAAGTAAGCATCATAGCAGCGGTAGCAGTATTGGAAACAAACATGGAAAACAACCCCGTTATAAGTATAAAACCTAAAAGAACGTTGTTTGATTTTTTGCCGAAAGGCTTTAAAAGTATTTTTGCCATGTGAGCGTCCAAACCTGTTTTAGTTGCGGCTATTGCAAGAATAAAACCTCCTATAAACAACATCACAACAGGGTCAGCAAAGGCTGCCATTATACTTTTGTAAGATAGGAGTTTGCCTACCGAATCCTCATTGACCATAAACTTTATTCCGCTATCGGAGGTGAACAAAAGCAATAAACCCATAACGGCAACAGAAGTACTCCAAGAAGGAACAAGTTCAAATATCCACATAAGCGTAGCAAAAGCAAAGATGGCAATAATTCTTTGTTGCACAACAGTTAAGCCCTCTATACCAAACATAGTACTAGACGCATTCCAAAGAAACAGAGTAACGGCAATAATCACCAAAGCCTTAATTATTCTCTTGACTTTTCTGGAAACTTGAAAACGTTTCTCTTGACCTAATTTATATATGGCTTCAACTAATTGAAAACCGGGGTAATTTTTAAACATTTGATTTTGATTTGTTTAGAAGTTAATATAATGTTTGTTATTTTTTTCTTTTATCGCACAAACTTATACTGCAAACGAAGCATAAAAATGTTATCGTTCAAATCCTTTATATAATCATTTGCCTTATTTTTATAGATATCATACAAACAATGCAGACGTATTTGCTCATTGAATTGATATATCAGACCTACGCCAATGTTATTATAGGCAAGGTCGGCAGGACTTTGCACATTATTGCTTGATATTCCCGTGTTTTGATTAAGGTATTGGTATTTCAACACTACAGAAAGGGGAGAACGAACAATTTGTTGAGTATAGACAACAAAAGCACCAAAGAAATTTCTATCGTAGGAAAAAGGCTTGTCTTTGTTAAAAGAATCGTCTTGTTGCGAGGCAAAACTATTTAACTTTGAGGGTTGTTTGCCAAAAGAACCTTCTCCTCTGATAGAAGTTTTTCCCCAAGAAGTTTTGGTATTATATTGAAATTCTATGCCCAAATACCTTCTTGTATTCAGTGTGTTTGCCTTTACTCTTTGAGCCTGCCAATCATTATTTTTTATGGTATGCCATAGAGTATCGGCGTTGTTTGTTCTACCTTCATAATATGAAAAACCTACTCCCCACGAGGTCATTTCATCTTTGTAATCATACTTTAAATGTGCCAAAAAGTTAGGATACGGTCCTACTATTTTGTTTATTGCATTGCCCGACATTGCAGACAACGAAAGAGTTAGAGATTTTCTTTTGTCTTTTAAGGGTGTTTTCAGTATGGCAGTAAAACCGAAATCATGCTCCTGAGGAAATAGTTTTCTTGCCATAAGCGAGCGTTCCATTGTCTCCATGTTTGAAGAGGAATATTCTACTTCGTGTCCGTAACCTACACTCATAAGCCCTCCCCTAAACGACAACCACTCATAAGCACTTACCTCCCAATATGCCAAAAGAGGCAAAAACCCTTTTTCTCTTATGTTTGCCTCAAAGACTCCCTTACCCTTGCCTTTGTTGAATTCAAAATGCAAAAGCCCTCTCCTAACCCCCGCTCTGGTATAAAAATCGGCGTTATCGGTGTTTGGATTATAGGCAGAACCGGTGAAGGTACTACCGTCTTTTCCCGCAAATTCTATCTGAGATTGTATATAACCAATGAATTTAAAACCTTCGTTTTGAGAATAAACAACGAATGAGAAAGGTACACAAAATAAAAGTATCAAAAAAAACTTCTTCATTTTATATAGTATTTCGTATAATAATAAAAGTCTGCAAAGTTATATCTTTTTTTAACAACAACAATAAATAATAATAAAGAAAAAATATAACACCTTGGAAGAAAAGTTGCAGTAGAGACTTTTACGCTCTAAAAAATATACTTATTGTTTAAAATTTCTATCTTTGCAAAACCAAAAAGGAATAAACGAATGTCAATATTTAAGGATAAAACTCTTTTGATAACGGGAGGTACAGGGTCTTTTGGCAATGCCGTATTGAGAAGGTTTAGGGATAGCGATATAAAAGAAATACGCATATTTTCCAGAGACGAAAAAAAACAGGACGACATGCGCCATAATTTGCAAAGCTCAAAGGTAAAATTTTATATAGGAAACGTTAGGGATAAATCTTCTGTCGATGTGGCAATGACGGGGGTGGATTATGTTTTTTCGGCGGCCGCTTTGAAACAAGTTCCTTCTTGTGAATTCTTTCCCATAGAGGCTGTTAGGACAAATATTTTGGGTACGCAAAACGTACTTCTTTCCGCCATAGAACACAAGGTAAAAAACGTTGTTGTTCTATCTACTGACAAAGCCGCTTATCCCATAAACGCAATGGGAATGTCCAAGGCTCTTATGGAAAAAGCAGCCATTGCCAAGGCAAGAGAGTTGGGCAAAGAGTCCGATACCGTCATTTGTTGCACGCGTTACGGAAATGTTATGGCCTCACGCGGCTCTGTTATTCCTCTTTGGGTAGAACAAATACTGACAAACAAACCCATAACCGTAACCGACCCTGAAATGACAAGGTTTATGATGACTTTGGACGAAGCTGTGGATTTGGTAATATATGCCTTCACACATGGAAAAAACGGAGATTTGTTTGTACAAAAAGCTCCTGCCTCCACATTGAAAAATCTTGCCATGGCCTTAAAGGAAACATATGCGAGAATAAATCCCAAATATGCCGATACCGAAATAAAAATAATGGGTACAAGACATGGGGAAAAACTTTACGAAACTCTTGTAACAAAAGAAGAAATGGCACGTGCGGAGGATATGGGCAATTATTACCGTATTCCTTGTGATACAAGAGATTTAAACTATGATAAATTTTTTACCAAAGGCAATGCTCAAATATCTAAGATAGAAGACTATAACTCTCATAATACTCATCGTTTAAACTTGCAAGAAATGAAATCTTTACTTTTGAAACTTAGATTTATACGCGAGGATATGGGTTTGGAAGAGAAACAACAACACAGAGAGTTTCGTAGTGAATAAATATTGCATAATTTCTACAATCAGCCTTATCCGACTTTGCTATGGTAATCTTGACAATTTATAAAACAATTTGTTGTTAAAGAGTGGTACTTGTTGCCCTACGTCTTGCTTGCTTTTGTTTTATAACTCTACGGGTAAAATACGGCAAAACCAACAAACCGACAATAATATAAGGGTAATATGTAAACAACCTCCACAGAAGTGCTAAAACTCCATGCAAACCTTCAGGTAAAAATTCTTTTAGAAACAAAGGAAAAGCAAACTCAGCCACCCCGCTACTACCGGGAGTCGGAGAAATACAAAGTACTATCCACATAACCAATTGTCTGCAATAGATAACAAGATTATCCCAAACACCACTTATATTAGTATTAAAGGCCATCAAAACAAAATTTAACACCAAAAAGCGAGAAGACCAAGAAAAAACGGTTGCTCCATAAACTTTTAACCAATAGATAAACTTTTTATCCTTAAACTCTTTGCTACTGACAAGAATATCCTCAGAGAGTTTTACAAATTTGTGTTCCCAACGATTGAATATTTTCTTTTTACCCATTCTTTTCAGTAAGTTGCCAAACCTTCTCGGCCAGACAAATACTGCCAAGAGTATAAACAAGGTCAGCAAAACCATAAAGGAGTATCCTATGATAAAAACATTTGTTTCCGAAAAATTTATTCCCAAAATTGAGAACCTGAAACTTGTCGCAAAGGCAATATTCGAACCTATAAGCAATATGACCAAAGGAGTTATAATTATATAAAACAACTCGTCCATAAGAGTGGCAAGCATAACTATTGCCGTGCTTCTTCCTGCACCCATTCCTTCCAATGGTATAATAAACAAGGCTACGGCAGAACCTCCGATGGAGGTGGGGGTAACCGTGGAAGAAAACTCCCAAAGCATTATAATTTGAAAACATTTTTTCCACGAAAGTTTTTTATCGGACAATAAGCGCAAACGCAACATATACATAAACTCTCTGTTGCATTCGAAAAGTATGGCAATAAAAATACAAACAAAAGAATATGTGCCAAACAAAGAGGCAATATCGGAAAACAAAGCACTGTTTTTGCCATACTCTTTTGCTATCATAAAAAAACCTACTCCCAAACCTATTAACACGGGAATAAGTATTTTGTATAAATTAAATATTTTTAGGGGGTTATCCGTTTTTGTTGTCATAAGTATAAGTTATCTTTGAGCACTTTCGACCAAATACTGTACTGTGGTTCTATTCTTTTGTTCTATAAGCAAGGTTTTGTTTTGCAGTATGTTGGCCGTTGCTTTTTGGTCGTAATGTCTGAGGGTTATGAGTTGTAAATCGGTGTTGTATTTTATATTAAAATCCTCTCCTAAATCCGTGAGTAAGGAAGGCAAAATATTAATGTTTTCGTCAAAACATACCGAAAATGATATGGCAGAATTTTGCATAAGATTGACTTTAACATTATTTTTCGATAGAATATTACATACAAGAGCTATGTTTTTTTCGTCTATAAAAGAAAAATCTTTTGTTGATACGGATAAAAGAATTTGCTTGTCTTTAAAAATATAATTTGTCAGTTTCGGATTTATTTCTTTTTGATTGCAAATTACGGTTCCCTCCTTCAAGGGATTTAGAAACGATTTAATGTACAAGGGAATATTAAGATTTTCCAAAGGTTTGATTGTCTTAGGATGAATAATACTCGCTCCGTAATAGGATAACTCTATGGCTTCACTATAAGGTAGGGATACGATTTTGGTTGTATGCTCCACACGTTTTGGGTCGGCGTTTAATAAACCCGGTACATCTTTCCAAATAGTAAGACTCTTTGCCCCCAAACAATGGGCTATAATGGCAGCGGAATAATCCGACCCCTCTCTGCCAAGGGTGGTATATAATCCTTCTTTTGTCCCCCCTATAAAGCCTTGTAATATTATGGTATCGTAATTTTCCAAGAGCGGACGAAGCTTTTTGTTTACATTATTCTCCGTCTCTTTCCATAAAACCGAAGCATTGCGATAATTGTTGTCTGTTCTTATTATATCGGAGGCAAAAAGTAATTTGTTTTCTATTTTTTCATGATCTAGATAGGAGGAGACTATCATTGTAGAAATTTTTTCTCCGTACGGCACTATGCTATCATACAGAAAATTGTAGTCTGAGGAGTTTATATTATTTAGTTTGACTTTTATCTCCTCTATTTGTTTATTCAACAATTCACAAACAAAAGAGGTGAAATTATAATCCGAGGATAATTGATTTATCAACCTCGTGTGATAGGAGGTAATTTCTTCTATCTTGGGAGAGAGTTTTTTTTCTTTGAACCAAAGATTAACCACCTCTTCCAAAGCATTGGTAGTTTTGCCCATTGCGGAAATAACAACAATACGTTTTTTGTTAAAAAGTCGTAATATGTGTTTTACGTTTTCAACGGCTTTGGCACTATTAACCGAGGCTCCCCCGAATTTTTCTACAAAAATATTACCTGTCATTGTGAGAAAAATAAGTTCCTAAACAAAGTATTTTTTAAAGTTTTGCAAAGGTATAAAAAAATAATGTGTTTTTAATTGTTCCATAGGAGGCAATTTTATTTTACGAACAAGATTTGTACAATAATTTTAAGTTATTATTCGTTACTTGCTTAATAATTCACAGAGAAACCAATATAACAAAGTAGATATGAGTATGAGCATGAAACTTTCTCAATTTAAGTATAATTTCCCCAAAGAACTTGTAGCCGAATATCCGACACGCAACAGAGATGAGGCAAAATTAATGGTCTTGCACAAAAAAACAGGAAAAATAGAACATAGGGTTTTTAAAGATGTGTTGGATTATTTTGATGAAAAAGATTTGTTTGTTTTCAATGATACAAAAGTTTTTCCTGCTCGTTTGATGGGTATAAAAGAAAAAACAAATGCCAAAATAGAAGTTTTTTTGCTGAGAGAAATAAATGAAAATGCCAGATTGTGGGACATTTTGGTTGAACCTGCTCGCAAAATAAGGATAGGAAATAAGTTATACTTCGGAGAAAACAACGAACTTACGGCTGAGGTTATAGACAATACAACTTCGCGAGGAAGGACTTTGAGATTTCTTTACGATGGGAGCAACGAAGAGTTTCATGCCGTTTTGAAACAGCTAGGCAAAACTCCTTTACCGGACGATATATTAAGAATGAGGGAGTTGAAAAATGAAGACAAGGACAGATACCAAACCATTTATGCAAAAAATGAAGGTGCGGTTGTCGCTCCCATTGCGGGATTCCATTTTTCAAGAGAATTGCTTAAAAGAATGGAAATAAAGGGAATAAACCGCACATTCGTTACCCTGCATAGCGGTTTGGGCAATTTTAGACCCATAGAAGTAGAGGATTTGTCCAAACACAAAATGGATTCCGAGCAAATGATACTTGAAGAACAAACGGCAGATATGATTAATACCGTCAAGGCAAATAAAAACAGAGTCTGCATTGTGGGTACTACAACAATGAAAGCCGTAGAATCTGCCGCCACAATTAACGGGAAAGTAAAAGTCTTTTCCGGTTGGACAAACAAATTCATAACACCCGACTACAATTTTCAAATTGCGGACGCTATGATAACCAATTTTCACAAACCTTTGTCCTCCATGCTTATAATGACTTGTAGTTTTGGAGGTTATAATTTGGTAATGAAAGCCTATCAAGAAGCAATAGAAAAAAAATATAAATTCCTTACTTACGGAGATGCCATGCTTATAATATAAAGGAGAGAAAACTCCGTAAATTAAGCAAAACGATGAAAAAGTACGTCATAGTTGTAGCCTCTGGTACGGGAAAAAGAATGCAAGAAAAGACTCCCAAGCAGTTTCTTATTCTGAAAGACAAGCCCATACTTGTGCATACTATGGAAAATATTCATAAGGCCGGCAAGCAATATAACATAATATTGGTACTCAACTATCTTCACATAACAATATGGGAGGATATAAGAACCAAATACAAAATAAATATTCCACATAAAATTGTTTTCGGAGGCAGAGAACGTTTTTTTTCCGTTAAAAATGCAATAGAAAGTATAGAGGATACTGAGGCTTTGGTAGCAATACACGACGGAGTAAGACCTTTAATAAACAAGGATATTGTAAATAATTGTTTTTTTATTGCCCGACAACGGGGCAATGCCGTATGTAGCATAGATTGTAAGGACTCGGTAAGAATAACAAAACCCGACAAAGATAATAAAAGCATAGACAGAAAAGAGATAAAACTAATACAGACTCCTCAGTGTTTTTATCTATCCGTATTGAGAAAAGCCTATTGTCAAAACTACTGCGATTATTTTACGGACGATGCCTCTGTGGTGGAAAATATGGGAGAAAAAATTAACCTTTGCGAAGGAGAAGATTTTAACATCAAAATAACGACTCCTTTGGATTTAACAATAGCGGAAAGTTTGTTATGCAAAATTTAGTCGGAGAACTTTTTTTTAATACTTTCGGTTGTTTTCCTCAAAAAATAGAGCCTTTGCAGGCACACGGAAGCAACAGAAAATATTTTCGCATATATTCTAAGGACAAAACTTATATGGGAACATACAACGAAAACACTAAGGAAAACGATGCCTTTATAAGTTATGCTTTGCAAATGAAAAATAAGGGGATTAATGTACCAATAGTATATGCTTACGATAAGAACAAGAATATTTATTTGCAAGAGGATTTGGGGGATGTTACTTTTTATCAATACATTTGCTCGCATTCCATAGAAGAAAGTTTGCCTTTTTACAAACAAATACTTTCTCATCTTGCAGACATACAATTAATGCCCTCTTTTGATTATGGCAAGGCCTATCCGAGACAAAGTTTTGACAAACAAAGTATTCTTTGGGATTTTAACTATTTCAAATATTGTTTTTTGAAAGTTGTAGATATGGAGTTTGACGAACAGGTTTTGGAAAACGATTTTAATGTCCTGTCCGATTATTTGTTATCTGTTCCCGGCGATTATTTTCTTTATAGGGATTTCCAAAGCAGAAATATAATGTTGCACAACGAGAATATATATTTTATAGATTTTCAGGGAGGCAGAAAAGGGGCATTGCAATATGACGTTGCCTCTCTGTTGTTTGACGGCAAGGCAAAACTCCCCTTTGAGATAAAACAAAAGTTGTTGCAATACTATATTAATATTCTATCCGCAAAAACCTGTATAGATGAAAAAACATTCGTAGAACAATTTTATGCTTTTGTTTACGCCAGAATTATGCAAGCCTTGGGAGCGTACGGATTTAGAGGGTTAGTACAGGGGAAAACTTCTTTTACACAAAGCATATCGCAAGCAATAGATAACTTGAAATGTTTGCAAAAAAATATCCCCTTGAATGTGGACTTACCGGAATTAAATAATGTTTTTTCTCAAATAATCAATTCCGAAAAATTAATAAAATTATCTTCTTCAGAAAAAAAATTAACAGTCAATATAAAAAGTTTTTCCTACAAAAAAGGCTACCCTATGGACACTTCGGGCAACGGCGGAGGATTTGTTTTTGATTGCAGAGCCTTACCTAATCCCGGTAGATTATCAGAATTTAAATCCTTAACAGGCAAAGACATAGAAGTAATAACTTATTTGGAAAACAAAAAAGAAGTAGAGTATTTTCTCAACAATGTAGATAATATAATAAAGCAGAGTGTTAATAAGTATTTGGAACGCGGTTTTTCAAATTTAATGGTTTGTTTCGGTTGCACGGGAGGGCAACACAGAAGTGTATTTTGCGCCGAAGAAATAGCAAAAAGATTATCTCAAAACACTGATTTAAAAATAATTATACAACACGTAGAACAAAACATTTAATTTTTTTATTGCAAATAATTATCTTTTAATATAAAATAAGTAAATTTGCAACGTAAAAGAAAAAACAATTACAGTTACAATTACTATAAAAACGGAGTTTTATTATGAATAAAAGTGCAAGATTAATCATTACCGTAGTTTTAGCCTTAGGAGTTATAGCACTTGCTATATATTTGTGTTTGTGCATACGCAAACCTGTAAAGTTTCAAGAAGAATATGACGCACGTTCCGTATTGGTTATTAATAAATTAAAAGATATCCGTGCTTTGCAAGAACAATACAAAAATACGAACGGAAGATTTTGTTCTTCCATAGATTCCTTGATAGACTTTGCTCAAGAAGGTAAGGCTCTGTTGGTTAAGAAAACCGGAGGCGTTCCCGATAATATGACAGAGGCAGAGGCCGTGGCAAAAGGTTTTCTAAGAAGGGACACAACTATTGTTAATCCGTTGGACAAACTTTATGGAGAGGGAAAACTGATAACACCTAAAGATAAAATCAAAGACCTTAAATATATTCCTTATTCTGAGGGCGAGGAGTTTATTATGGGGGCAGATGTAATAGACAAAGGCGGAATCCCCGTTGCGGTTTTTGAGGCAAAGGCTCCTATTGAGTCTTATACCAAAGGAATGGACGAGCAAACCGTTATCAATCTAAGGACAGAACTGGAACAAAAAGAGAACGGATATGCCGGTTATAAGGTTGGCTCTTTGGACCAAACTATTACGGACGGTAATTGGGAGTAGTTTTTTTGTGGAAGTTCCAAAAGATGCAAGAAGGCAAAAAAGAATCAACAAGAAAGTGGAGTTAATTTTGTGCTATGAATACGTTTAAATTGGTAGATTTTTATAAAACAGAATCAAATATAGTTACTAATGAGACAAATTTATCCATTTGCCTAACGGCAAGTGGATTTTGTTTTGCTTTGACGGATAAGTCATTCGGATTGCAATGCTTGGGCGAGTTTGAGACAGAAATAAACAAAGGTATTACTCAAACTATTATAAATCTCAAAGCATGTTTTACTTCCATTGGTATACATATTTTCAATTTCAATAGCACCCGTATCGTTTGTCCGACAAATAAGAGTGTTTGGATTCCCTACAAACTTTATGATGCGAGTCAAAACAAAAAATACCTAAGCGAGACAAATACCCTTTGCTCTGCTGAGACCGTTATAGCAAACACAAGTATAAAGCTTGAGGCTGAAAATGTTTTTGCGTTTGCTCAACATACATACAGCGGATTAAAAGTTCTTATGCCAAAAGCTGTTTTTATGTCACCCTCACAGGTTTTAGCCGAATACACTTTTGATATAGCAAAGTTGAAACAAAACACAATGCTTATTTACAAAAGGCACAATGCTTGTGATATTGTTTTGTTCAAAGGAGACAGTTTTATTTTGACAAATACCTTTTCGTATTCCGCGCCGGAGGATATGATATATTTTATACTAAACACCTTGCAACAAACTTCCGTAAATAGCGGAGAGGTTTGCTTGGTATTATCCGGTAACGAGTATACCGAAAAAGAATTATCTCTTTTGCAAAAATTTGTTAGCGAAGTTGCCTTTGCAAATGTTAGAGAGAATGTTGTTGTTTCAAATGAATTTGAAAACACAGACTTGCAAAGATATTTCATGGTACTTGCTTGATAATGCTTTATTTTCTAAAACATAGAATATAAAACTATATGAGAATAGTTGCCGGAGAACTCAGAGGAAGAAGGCTTAATCCTCCTAATAATATAGAGGTTAGACCTACGACCGATTTTGCCAAAGAAAGTTTATTTAACATTCTTAGGCACAGAGTGGATTTTCCGCAATGTGTTGCTCTTGATATCTTTTGTGGTACGGGGGGTATAGGTTTTGAATTCGTTTCTCGCGGAATAAAGCAAATTACCTCCGTGGATATCAACCCAAAGTGCATAGCATTCATCAACAAAACCAAAGAACAATTTGGAATAAACAATTTTTTTGCTATTAGGCAAGATGCCTTTACTTATCTGAAAAGAAGCAAGATGAGTTTTGACGTTATCTTTGCTGACCCGCCCTATGATATGCAAAATTTTGATTCCGTACCCGATTTGATTCTTCCTTCTTTTATTAAACCGGGCGGTTGGTTCGTTTTGGAGCATTCCAAACAACATTCCTATACAAAAAATCCTTATTTTGTAGAACAAAGACATTACGGTAAAGTAAATTTCTCATTTTTTCAAGTTCCCGAAAAACAAGAAGAATAAGAAGTTTCTAACTTTATAAAAAATGACTTCAAAAGAAAAATACCTTATTTGTGAAAAAACATGGGAGGATTTACCCGTTTTTTTACAATCGTGGTGGTTGGATATTGTTTGCCAAAAAGAGTGGAAGGTATTTCTTTTTGAAAAAAAAAATAAAGTCTTAGCTGCTTTTCCCTACTACAAACATAAAAAATACGGCTTTACCTCTGTCATTCCCCCTTTGCTTACTCCCGTTTGCGGTTGTTATATGGATTATAGCCTTTGCAAAAACAATATTGAAAAATATTCTTTGGAAAACAATTCCTCCCTTTGCTTTGCAAGGCATACGGACAAATATCGCCCTGCCAATTTTATCTATGCATTAAGACCTGAAAATTTTTTTTCTCTTGGTTTTTATTGGCAAAATTTTGACACTAGCGTACGTTATACGTATAGGATAGAGATTATTGATGAGAATACTTGTTTTAATTCTTTTCACAAATCACTAAGAAAAAGTATAAGAGATGCCGAGAAAAGTCTCACTTTTTCCGAAAATCATACCGATATAAAAAATATTTACTCCCTATTGGAACAGACTTATAAAAGACAAAAAATATCCGTTCCTTATGATTTTTCCCTTTTCAAACAAATTGTGGAGATTTCCCAAAATAGAAATCAAGGCAAACTCTTTGTTGCGAAAGATAAGAATGAACATATCAACGGCGCTATTTTCATAGTTTGGGACAAGAATATTTGCTACAATCTTATTGGTGGCATCAGTCAAGATAGTTTGCAAAACGATGTTATGGCCTTTCTAACATGGAATGCCGTAAAATATTGCTATAATCATTTGGGAATAAAAACCTTTGATATGGAAGGTTCTATGATAAAGGGAGTAGAACATCATTTTAGATTATACAATCCCACACGTCACCCCTATCTTGTGATAAGCAAAGAGTACTCCAAGTTGTACAAATTTCTTACGAACATAAAAAAGTTTTTCCAACCATGAATATAAAACTACTTGTTGTCGGCAAAACAGCCAAGGGCTTTATAAACGAAGGAGTGGAGGAATATGTAAAAAGGTTGAAACATTATATAAATTTCAATATTGAAGTCATTGCAGAGCTAAAAAATTCCGACCGTCTTAGCAAGGAAGAGTTGCAAAGGCGAGAAGCCATTTTGATAGAAAAACATATTAACAAAGAGGATTTTATTATAATTTTGGACGAAAAAGGCAAAGAGTACAAGTCTGTGGAATTTGCCGATATGCTACAACAAAAAATGAATACCTCCGTAAAGAATTTGGTCTTTGTTGTTGGAGGCGCATACGGTTTTGGCAAAGAAATCAAAGCCAAATACGATAGTAAAATTTCACTTTCCAAAATGACCTTTTCCCATCAGATGATAAGATTATTTTTTGTTGAACAACTTTATAGAGCCTTTACCATACTAAACAACGAACCCTATCACAACGAATAAGCCTTGATTTTTCCTTAAAACTTTAATTCCAAAGTAATGATTATTAAAAGGAAATAGCAATAATAATAATAATAGTAATGATACGTTTATAAGTGGTATGGGATTTGATGGCAATAACATATTAACTTTGAAAATAACAAACAATATAAATATACAAAGATGGAAAACGTAGAGAAGACACGGAGCGAAAGACATGCAGAGTTTGTGAAAATGGTAGACGAGTTGCTGTTACAAAAATCTTGTCACAAAACTCAGTTGGCTATTGCAGGCGGATTTACACCCAATAATTTTATGTCCTACTATACCGGTAAAAAGGCCGTGTCTCAAAAAACACTCAACAGAGTAAAGGCCTTATATAGCGTCCCTATCAACAGACAGGATACTATTCTTACCAGCCTAGAAGAGCATAAACAAATATTGGCTAAATTGGACGAAATAAAACTAACCAATCAGCGTATTTTGGAAGAATTACTCAAACATTTGGATATTTTGAGCAAGATAGAAAAATAGTAATACCTTCCAACTGTTTTTATTACAAATACGACGTGTATTGCCGTGCTTTTGGCAAAGTGCGACAATGCGTTTCGTGTTTAGTTTATTTATACTACAGATTATTTTTTATCACTCAGACAAAAAATGTCATTGCCTTACACAGCGAAGCGACCCACAAGACAAGCACGTTATAAATAGTCATAGTGTGCCCTCCTTTCTGTCCCTGCTAGCAACTTTGTTGTGAAGCAATCCATACTTTATAAATTCTGCCTTGGGGCTTTTGGTTTCTGCTGCTCGTTGTTCTGATTATGTTTTTATTTGCACTCTTGGAGTATTTCTGCTACGGTATAGGTGGAGCCACCTACAAAAACCATTGCGTTGTTTTCTAAGGCATCTTTTTGTGCTTGAACATAGGCTTGTTTTACATTGCCAAATACTTTAAAATCAAATCCTTTACCCTTAAATTTACTTGCCAATATATCAACATCCAATCCCCTTGGTATATCAGCCTTGCAAAGAAAATATTTTGCATCTTGAGGCAGCATGGATATTTCTTTGTCTATGTCCTTGTCGTTCACAACTCCGAAAACAAAATTAAGTTTTTCTTTTCTCGTTTGTTTTATCTGTCGCAGTACATACGTCAGTCCGTCTTCGTTGTGTCCGGTGTCGCATATTGTTAAGGGGCTGTTTTTTAAGATTTGCCACCTTCCTTGTAACAAGAAATTATTTTGTACGTTTTTAATGCCTTCTTTTATATCGTTTTTGGAAATATTGTAATTTTTTAGAGTGTTCAAAACTTCTATTGTCTGCAATACCCCAAGTAAGTTCTTTTTTTGATACTCTCCTTTGAGAGGACATTGCAAATCCTTAATAAACAACTCTCCTTTTCTATAAACATCCGCCTGCATAAAATCACCTTCCTCCTTTATGTTTTGCAACTCATAATTTTGGTCGGCAAACCATATCGGAGCTTTCATCCGTTCGGCTTTTTGCAAGAAAACATCTTTTGTTTCCCGTTGTGTTTGAGAAATTATAATAGGTGTGTTGTGTTTGATAATTCCTGCTTTTTCTTTTGCAATATCGGGCAAAGTATTTCCCAAAAATTGCATGTGGTCAAAACTTATGTTGGTTATCAAACAACAAATGGGAGAAAGTATGTTTGTAGAATCCAACCTGCCTCCCATACCTACTTCTATTACGGCGTTATCCACTTTTTTTTGCTTAAAATAGTTAAAAGCCATAGCAACCATGAGCTCAAAAAAAGAAGGTTGAATATTTTCTATGTCCGTTTTATGTTTTTTTAAGAAATTTATGATATAATTTTTGCTACACATCCTACCCTCTACAACGATTCTCTCTCTAAGGTCTACAAGATGAGGTGAGGTATGTAAGCCTGTTTTTTTACCACTCTGTTTGAGTACGGATGCTAATAGGTGAGAACAGGAGCCCTTGCCGTTTGTTCCTCCTACGTGTATGGAAATAAAATCGTTTTGAGGGTTATTTAAGCAATCCATAAACTTTATTGTATTGCTTATATCCGTTTTGTATGCAGCCGCACCGATTCTATGAAATACTGGTAATTGATTATAGAGATAATCCGTTGCTTGTGTATAGTTCATTTTTGTTTGTTTTTATACCAAATGTACTCCAATCAACCTCATAAACTCACCTCTTGTTTTTTCATCCTTTTTAAACGCTCCCGTAAAATCCGAGGTAGTTGTAAGTGAGTTTTGTTTTTGGACTCCTCTCATACTCATACAAAGATGTCGTGCCTCTATAACTACACCTACACCCAAAGGGTTAAGTGTCTCTTGTATGCAGGTAAGGATTTCTCTTGTCATTCTTTCTTGTACTTGCAATCTGCGAGCAAAACAATCCACAACTCTTGGTATTTTGCTAAGTCCCACTATCGTACCGTTTGGAATGTAAGCCACGTGTGCCTTACCGAAAAAAGGTACCATGTGATGTTCGCAAAGAGAGTATATTTCTATGTCTTTGACTATAACCATTTGCTTATAATCTTCTTTAAACATAGCCGAACGAAGTATTTCGGAAGGATTCATGTCGTATCCGTGTGTAAAGAACTCCATAGCCTTGGATACTCTTATAGGAGTTTTTAGCAAACCTTCTCTGTTCGGGTTTTCACCCAAAAGTTTTAGTATTTCTTTGTAATGAAAGGCAAGTTTTTCCGTATTCTTTTCGTTGTATCGTTCTATTTTCTCGTATCCGTTAGGATTGGCGTTCATATTATGTGTGAAATATTATTGTTAATTTTGTTTTGCAAAAGTATAAAAAATAAAATAAAGTTTGTAATTTTGCCCCTGTGTATAATGAATAAAAAAGACAATTCTTATGAAAAGATTTATTTTTAGCGTCAGTGTTATGGTCATTGTGTTACTAACAAGTCTTGCCGCTATTGCACAACAAGGCAAGTGGGCGGGTTTGGTTAAATACAAAATGGAATGGAAAGGCAACGTTCCTCAAAATATGCCAACCGACTGGGAGGTAAAGGTTTTTGAAAATACCTTATCTCACGCGGATCTGGCGACTTTTGGACAATTGGGTAAGGTAATAGTCAATGCCAACAATAAGACAATAACCTACACTTTCGACTTTTCCTTGTTGCCGGACGAAGGACCAACGGAGGGAATGAGTGGCAAATGGTATGTCAGAAATAAGATTGATGACGAAAAGTTGCAAAAAGTTTTGGAAAAAATAAAATACGAATACACCGGTAATACAAAAGAAATAGCAGGGCTTACCTGTCAGGAGGTAAAGTGTACTGCGAAAGATGAAGAAGGTGTGGAAACTTCCGAAATAATTTACGTTACCAAAGAATTGGGACCTGTAACGGATTTGGAATATTATCCCGGTTTGGATGCTTTTCCTATGGAGTATCTATATGAGGTTTCCTCCGATTTAAGCGCTACTTTCACCGTTGTTGATTTGCAAAAAGGCAAAGTAAAAGACGTGGATGTAATGATTGATTCGGGTTACGAAGAAATATCTCAAGAGGATTTTTCCGAAATGATGAAAGTTCTGTTTGGCACCGGTGGAGAAGGTGACGAGAACGATATGTAAGAAATCATTTTGTTAATATTTTTATAAACTTTCAATATGCTATAAATGATTTTTATAGTGTAGTGTGTCTGTGGTTGTGCCCCCAATTATTATATGAAAACAATGCATAAACAAGGAAAAACGAAACAGATAAAAACAAAAGTCTCTCAAAAGAGTAAAACAGCAAAAGCAACGGACAATGTTTCTTTTTGGAAAGAATTTATTCATTCGGACTTATCCAAACATATTTTTGCCGTATGTCTGTTTTTGTTTTCCTTATTTTGTTTTCTTTCTATTGTTTCCTTCTTTGTTACTTGTTTGACGGATTATTCTTTGGTAGAAAACATAACTCCCCGCTCTCTTATTACCGGGGAAAGTAACATACATAATTGGTGCGGAAATTTAGGTGCCTTTGTTGCATATGTCTTTATAAGGTATACCTTTGGAATAGGGGCATTAGGTTTTGTTGTGCTTTTTGTTATGCGTTCTTTGCGTATGATGGGGGTTTTTATAAAAAAGCGAAGAAAAATAAACTCCTATACCTTTGTTACCATGCTTTACGTTGCCAGAACTTTCGGTTTTTTGATATATTGTTTGGAATTGGAAAACTTGGAATATTATGCCGGAGTGGTTGGTATATGTATCAATAAATTTTGGATGCGCAATATGGGGCTACCTACAAGTTTGTTTATGGAACTAGTGTGGACTATTGTTATGTGCGTATTAATTTTCGGTCAAAAGGCCCTCAGACATTGGAAAGAACGAAACACCGAGCGATACAACAAAAGACGAGAGGAATTACAAAGGAAATATGCAGATGAAAACCCTGAGATAGTGCCTGCCGAAAAAATGAATTTGGAAAGAGGTTATAGGGAGAAAGATATTCCAGAGGAGGAACAACCGGATTTACATAGTAATAAAACCGTTTATTCCTATAGTGACAAAGAGGTAAACAATAACCTTGTTACCGAAAAATCAAAGCAGACGAATAATAGCATTCAAAATCAACAAGATAATGATGCCACTTTTGTTATCAAACGAGACGGACAGGCAATAACAATAGACGAAACCCAACAAGCAGAAACGGAAACTACCGCAGAAAAAGACAATATTCCTTTTGTAGTAAAAGAAAATCAACAACCTACAAAAACAGAAGACGAGGATAATACAAATACTGACGAAAAACAAGAACATTGTACTATAGACCAACCTTACGACCCGCATTTGGATTTGAGAGACTTTGTTATACCTTCTACCGATTTCCTTGTGGATTACGACAAAAAAAACAAACTCGTAACCGAAACGGAACTCATAACCAATAACAGACGAATAAAAGAAACTCTAAAAAATTACGGCATAGCCATAACAAGTATAGAGGCAACTCCGGGACCGACGGTAACACTTTACGAAATAATACCGGCACCGGGTGTAAGAATATCCCAAATAAAAAACTTGGCAGATGATATTGCCCTAAGCCTTGCCGCTTTGGGTATAAGAATAATAGCCCCAATTCCGGGCAAAGGGGCAATAGGTATAGAGGTACCAAACTCTCAACCTCAGGTTGTTTCTGTTAAATCCATGATAGAATCAAATGAGTTCCGTAACTCCAAGGCGGAACTGCCCATTGTGATAGGGAAAACCGTTGAAAATGATGTTTTTGTAACCGATCTTGCCAAGGCTCCGCATTTGCTTGTTGCAGGAGCAACGGGACAAGGAAAGTCCGTAGGGCTTAATGTTATAGTCACTTCCTTGTTATACAAAAAACATCCTTCCGAATTGAAATTTGTTTTTGTAGACCCTAAGAAAGTTGAATTATCTTTATATTCCAATTTGGAAAGGCATTATTTGGCAAAAATACCCGGAGACTCCGAAGCCGTTATAACAGACGTTGACATAGTAGAAAAAACTTTGCGTTCCCTTTGTTCGCTTATGGACAAAAGATACAACTTGTTAAAGGACGCTCAGTGTAAAAAGATAACGGAGTACAACGTAAAATTCCTTTCTCGCCGTATTCCTATGCAAAACGGACACGGCTACATGCCATACATAGTTGTGGTTATAGATGAGTTTGCCGACCTTATAATGACGACGGGCAAAAAAATAGAAGAGCCTATTTGCCGTTTGGCTCAGTTGGCACGTGCCGTGGGTATTCATCTTATTATAGCGACACAACGTCCCAGTGTGGATATTATTACCGGTAAGATAAAAGCAAACTTCCCTGCCCGAGCAGCCTTTAAAACAAGTAGTATGGTAGACTCCAAGACCATTTTGGACTCATCAGGTGCCGAGCAGTTAATAGGTAGAGGAGACATGCTATTTTCCGCAAACGGAAAATTGACTCGTTTGCAATGTGCTATGATAGATACGCCGGAAATAGAAGCCTTAGTTCAATCAATTTGCGAACAGCAAGGTTACCCTACCTGTTTTGAGTTGCCTATACCTCCAAAGGAAAACGGTGCTTTGGGGACGGATGAGGTTTTTGAGTTACCCAAAGCGGGAGGTATTGATCCTTTGTTTGAAGACGCCGCAATTTGTATCGTAGACACCCAACATGGTAGCACCTCCACAGTACAACGCAAATTTGCCATAGGTTACAATAGAGCCGGTAAGATAGTAGACCAGTTGGAAATGGCAGGTATAGTCGGACCGTTTAGAGGCAGCAAACCAAGGGAAGTTTTGGTCAAAACACGTGAGCAATTGGATTCTATTTTAGCTGAGTTTCTAAAAAGTAAATAGCAAAACAGAAGTCGTAGCATATATAAATTTTATTTTTTTGAGTACCATGATAAATTTAAGTGTTGTTTGGGATGTGTCGCCGGTTTTGTTCCGTATGGGAAGTGTGGAGATTAGATGGTACGGAATTTTATTTGCCTGTGCATTTATAATATCTTATCTCTTGTTGAAAAAAATATTTCAAAAAGAAAACTTAGATGTATCCTATTTGGATAGGCTTACCGTATATTGTCTTATTGCCGTACTTGTAGGTGCCCGATTGGGACATTGTATTTTTTATGACTTTTCTTATTATTCCAATCACATAATAGAAATGTTGTTGCCCATACACTATACTGTAGAGGGCTGGAAGTTTTCCGGTTATCAAGGTTTGGCTTCACACGGGGGAGCAATAGGTATCATCATTGCTTTGATTATTTATAGCAGAAATACCAAAATACCTTTTATGTGGATAGTAGAACGTTTGGTAATAGTTATTTGTTTCTCGGGTGCAAGTATTAGATTAGGCAACTTAATGAATTCCGAAATCTACGGCTTACCGACTTCTTTACCCTGGGGATTTATTTTTATAAACGACGGGCAGACAATACCTTGTCACCCTACGCAACTTTACGAAGCCTTATCCTACATAGCAATAGGTTTGGTATTATTTTTTGTACTCAAAAAAAAGAAAGTTCATCAAGGAATGATTTTCGGTATTTTTCTTGTAGCGTTGTTTTGCGTAAGATTTCTTTTGGAATTTTTGAAAAACAATCAAGAAAGCTGGGAAGACGCCCTACTTTTGAATATGGGACAAATACTTTCCATTCCTTTTATTGTCGCAGGAGTTGTTTTTATTATACTTTCGCGGAAAAAAGATTTGGGAAAAACTTTAGATATAACATTATTAACACAAAAGAAAAAAAAATAAAATGAATAAGAATTTGATTTTAATCAGGCACGGACAGAGCGAATGGAATAAACTTAATCTTTTTACAGGTTGGAAAGATGTGGATTTGTCGGAACAAGGTATGCAAGAAGCTTCTCAGGCCGGTAAAGCCCTTTTGGAGTACAATATTGAACCCGAAATATGTTTTACCTCTTTTCTCAAAAGAGCAATAAAAACTTTGAACATAGTTTTGGATACAATGGATTTGGATTATTTGCCGGTATATAAAACTTGGAGACTTAATGAAAAACACTACGGACAATTACAAGGTTTGAACAAACAAGAAACAGCCGCAAAGTACGGAGACGAACAAGTATTGAAATGGCGAAGAGTTTTTGATTGTCGGCCTCCCGCTTTGGAAGATAATGACAAAAGAAATCCCAAAAACGAAAAACGCTACAAAGACATACCTCCGAAGGATTTACCTGTAACGGAGTCTTTAAAAGATTGTATCGATAGATGCATGCCTTATTTTAATGAGATTATTTTGCCGGAATTTCAAAAACACAACACCATTCTTATTTCCGCACATGGCAACTCTTTAAGAGGAATAGTAAAGAATTTGAAAAATATGTCCGAGGAAGAAATAATTAAGTTCAATATTCCTACCGGCATTCCTTATTTGTTTGTTTTTAATGAAAATCTTACTTTAAAAGAGGACAAGTTTTTGGCTGACCCTCAAACCGTAAAAAAACTTATGGAACAGGTTGCCAATCAAGGGTCTGCAAAGAAATAAAAACTGCACGTATATTTTATTTTATGTCCGCAAGAGATATAAAAGAAATATTATCAAAAAAAAAATTATCAAAACAAGACCTTATCTATCTGTTGAGCCTCACAGAAAAGGAGGCAAAAGTCCTATTTAACAGAGCATTGGAGGTTAAACTGCAAAATGTAGGCAATACTATTCACTTGCGAGGACTAATAGAATATTCCAACGTATGTGAAAAGAATTGCCTGTATTGCGGTTTGAGAATAAGTAATCCTAACAAGAACCTCTACACTCTTACGGAGGAACAAATAAATACCTGCATAACAAACGCTTTGCATTTGCGCTATGGTTCGGTTGCTTTGCAAAGCGGAGAACAAAGCTCACCTTCGTTTGTATCGGATATAACTCAAATAATAAAGAAAATAAAAAAACTCTCCGATGGAAAGATAGGTATAACTCTTTCTTGCGGCGAACAAAGCAAAGAAACATACAGAGAGTGGTTTGACGCCGGAGCACACAGATATTTATTAAGAATAGAAACTTCAAACGAAAATCTGTATTATAAAATACATCCCAAAGATAAAAATCATTCCTTTGCCAACAGAATAGAATGTATTGACAATCTCAAAGAAATAGGTTTTCAGGTAGGTACAGGAATTATGGTTGGTCTGCCTTTTCAAAAAACGGAAGATTTGGCAGAGGATATACTGTTCTTTAAACAAAAGAATGTAGCCATGGTAGGTTTAGGACCTTTTATTCCTCACGAGGACACGCCATTATGGAGATATAAAGAACAGATACCCGAAGATAAGGAGCGTTTGTTTTTAACCCTAAAAACTCTTGCTCTTGTCCGTATAATGATGCCAAAAATAAATATGGTATCTGCCACTGCCAACCAAACATTGGATAAATTAGGGAGGGAGAAAGCCGTAGTTGTCGGGGCAAATGTTATAATGCCCAATCTTACTCCCACAATGAACAGAAAAGACTATTCCATTTACCCGAATAAGGCTTGCGTACAAGATACTCCTGAGGAATGTGCCAACTGTTTGGAAATAAGAATGAAAAGCATAAATCACGAAATTCTTTATGACAAATGGGGCGACTCTCCCGCTTTCTTGGAGCAAAGTAAAAAGACAATCTGAATTTGTCCGCTTTTCTTCTATTAGTTATTACGAATGGACTTTTACATATGGGTTATTTTATCCGCTATTGTATAGAATTATCACGCTAAAAATTCTCAAGAATGCGGACAAGTCTATTATGATATACACCATTTCCGCGTCCTTGCAGGTCCTTTGCTTTCGTACATTCGAACCCTCTCTTCCGTCATTGCGAGCCCGATAGGGCGTGGCAATCGTACCTTGTAAAACGTTGCCGAAATTAGGAAAAGTTCTGCCTTTCTTTATTTGGTTTCTGCCACTCTTTGTTTAGATGTTGAAAAAACATAGTTTTTCCGGCAAAAAAACATAGTTTTTTGACTCAAAAAACTATGTTTTTTTGATAACGAATCGTCGTTTGGCAGAAACCAAATAAAGAAAGGCAAAATTCTTTCCGTCTTTGGCATTCACCACAGCTGTCAGTCATTGCGAGACTTCGCTTTAAGTCGTGGCGGTCCCCAAAAATTAACAAAGCAAAATGAATTGCTTCGCTTTTCGTTCGCAATGACGGACGCGGACGACATAGATAATCAAGGTATGGACCGACACAAAGTTGCTCGCAAGGACGAAAAAGGAGGGTTTGCAGTGACAGGTTATAATATTCTGTTTTCT
Organism: uncultured Bacteroidales bacterium; assembly: GCA_963540815.1. Taxonomy (GTDB): domain Bacteria; phylum Bacteroidota; class Bacteroidia; order Bacteroidales; family P3; genus Scybalousia_A. Next base: position 9,802 of record CAUTQY010000003.1, on the reverse strand, counting down.
TGCGGATTGCTGCACTGCACCCGTAAGGAGAAATTAACAGACTACACAATTGCGCTTGCTTTTGTGGCAGTCGTATTAAAAATACATTAAATAATATGTAAATTCAGTCCGTCTGCGTTCGTCTTTAGCGAAAGAAAGCACGGCAATTCAAAAAACATATAAAAAATCCGATAAATCATGTTTTGATACCAAGGTAGGCACTACATAAAATAAGCCCACAAGGAAAATTTTCCTTGTGGGCTTATTGTTATTAATATAATTTTCCGTTAGGTATGTAGGATAAACATTGACATCAAAATATATACTATTGCACCTGCCATATAACCAAGCAAAGCCCAAATGGTAATATGTTTCAGATACCAAATAAAGTCTATTTTTTCCATGCCCATAACGGCAACACCTGCTGCCGAACCTATGATAAGCAAACTACCACCCGTTCCGGCACAATAGGCAAGGAATGACCAAAATGCTCCGTCCATAGCAAAGTGTCCCGCAGGAGCAATATCGTACATGCCCATAGCGGCGGCAACCAAAGGAACATTATCAACAATGGAAGAAAGTACACCTATAATAATGTCAGTTGCATGGAAATTACCCAAAGAGTCTAATCCCATAGCCAAAAGCTTTAGATGTCCCGCACTTGACAAACAAGAAACAGCCATCAGAATACCGAGGAAGAACAATACCGAAGGAGTATCTACTCGTGTTATGACGTTTCCTATATTCATTCTCTGATAAACCTCAGGCCTATGTTTGTGCATCAATTCCGTAACTACCCAAAGGACACCCAAGCCTAACAATATACCCATGTAAGGAGGAAGGTGAGTAATAGTTTTAAACACAGGAGTAAATACAAGGGAACCTACACCTATTGCAAGAACAATTTTACTTTGTCGTTTTGAAACGGAAGATAAGGAATTACCCGTTTGTATTTCGGTTGATTTTTCCAACTCTCCTTTTAACATTGTAGAGATACCCAAAACGGGTACTATCAAACAAACTATGGAAGCCACAATTGTTTCTTTTATAACTCCTATTGCAGATATATTTCCTTTTATCCAAAGCATTATTGTGGTAACATCACCTATCGGTGACCAGGCTCCGCCGGCATTTGCCGCCAAAATTATTGCTCCGCCAAACAACCAGCGGTCTCTTTTTTCCGAAACAAGTTTTCTTAATAAAGCACACATTACTATGGATGTGGTAAGATTATCCAAAACGGCAGACATGAAAAACGTAAGTATGGATATTACCCAAAGCAATTTCTTCTTACTTCTCGTTGTTATTCTGTCCGTAATAATAGAGAAACCTCCATGTTGGTCAATGGTTTCTACTATTGTCATAGCGCCCAAAAGGAAAAACAAAATTTCTGCCGTATCTCCTAGGGCCTCTATTAATACCCCATGTCCCGCACTTGCATTAAAGCCACCTATGGCAACATAGAGTGTCCACATAGCAACTGCCAGCAAAAGGGCAGTAGCTGTCTTGTTGATTTTGAAGGTATGTTCCATTGCAATAAAGAAATACCCTATCACAAAAACAACAACCATAATAATCATAGCACTTGTCATAATTACATATTATTTTTGTTAATAAATAGTATTTTGAAAAATTAAAGTGCAAATGTACAAAAGATTGATAATATAGGGAAAAACACAATAAAAATATTTTGCCATATATACTATTCTAATTACCTTTGCAAACATTCTATTGAAGGAATGAGTATGATTTTTTTTAAGAAAATAAAAGACGAAGTATTACGGATTTGGGACATAGAATCAAATAGGGTTATTATAAAAGATTTTTCTTTGTTTTTTGTAGCAACAATAGTATTTCATTTTTTGTACTGGAATACAAATATGAATACTTGGATTTTCGGTCCCTTTACCGACAATATTTTTGATTTTTTTACTCGTTTGGCTTATAAGGGTACGGTGTTTTTTGTTTCTTTGACAAGCGGGCAAAGTTTTGATGTGGGAGGGCTCTCCCTATACTTTTATAATTTAAGCAGTGAAGGATTGAAAGAATATTACGGAACAGTAACCGTTATTGAGGATTGTTCGGCAGTAAAACAACTTTTGCAATGGGCATTGATAATGATACTTTGCAGAGGTAACCGTTATAAGAAAATTGTTTATTATTTGTTAGGCGGTATTGTTATTCTAATTGCCAACATACTGAGAATAACCACCTTGACGGATATATATGCAATAAACACTTCTTTGTTCCAACCTTTGCATGATTGGGTTTTTCGTCCTTTTATGTATATTATTATTTTTGCCATGTGGTTATTTTGGCTACATCTGATAAACAAAAAGAAAGAAAAAAGCAAGGCTTAAATTCTATTAAACCTTACCTTGCAAAACAAATAAAAGCTATTTTTGTAATTAAAAATCAAATCGATTTTTAATTTTTTCCCAAACCTTATAGGCTGTAAAATCCACCTGCATAGGAACAATAGCGGCATAGTTTTCATTTATTATATTCCAATCGGCACGCGGAGATTTGTCCAAACAGTGATATTGTCCGCCAAGCCAAAAAATACTTTTATTATCCTCTTTTCCCGACATTTTAAAATCTTCCGACCAATAACCCATGGCTTGATGTCCTACTTTTATTCCTTTGATTTCTCCGTTAGGAAAATTTACATTTAGGCAAACATCTTTGTCCAATCCGTTAGATATAACCTCTTTGGCTATTTTCTCCACAAAAGGAATACAATAACCAAAATCCGACTCTTCACCCTCGTCACACAAAGAAAAACCCACGCTATCCACTCCTTCACTACATCCCTCCATAACGGCAGCCATTGTGCCGGAATAAATTGTATTTATACTTACGTTAGAGCCATGGTTTATACCCGCAAAAAGAAAATCGGGCTTGTCTCCAAGCACCTTATCAAAAGCCATTTTTACACAGTCTACGGGAGTTCCCTCCAAGGCATACTCCTCAAAATCCTCTTCTTTTCTTATAGTGCTGAGTTTTAATGGTTTTCCTACGGTTATGGAATGGCTTTGTCCGGACATTTCTTGAGCAGGTGCTACTACAACAACTTTTCCAAAAGGTCGCAATATTTTCACCAAAGCCTTGATACCCTCAGAGTTGTATCCGTCATCGTTGGTTACGAATATTAAAGGTTTATTTATCATTCTTTCTTCGGCGTAATTTTTTAAACATTCTTCACAAAGACAGTCTGTGAATTTTTCGCTTATTTTTGTCAAGTTTTCTTTTGATATTGTGTAGTGCATACAAAAACAATCCTTGTTGTGCTTACACTCAAACACTTTGCCACAATTCGGGCAGGTCTTTTTTGCTGACATTTTTGTGCGGTGGCATTTTTTTTTGCAAAGGTATTAATTATTTTTCATTCTTTGTGCCTTTAACAATCGCCCTGCCCTATCATTTTTTTCAATAAGAATAAATGACTACTTTGATAAGACAAAAATAAAGTCTACATAAAAAATAGGAGGGCGATATAAAAAATATCTTACCCTCCTATCACCCATAAATATTATTTACCTTGTTCAGTTACCCAATCCCATAGAAAAATTAGCAGGTAAATTTCTCTGTGTTCGTGCTTGACCGATGTAAGAAGAAATTACGGAACTCTCGGCTATCTTTTGCTTAACCTGTTCCAAACCATAGGTCATAGAATACTGATTCACCAAAGATACTATTTGAAGTATTTGCTCCTTAACGGACTCTATGTTGGAAGCATCTTCTTTTTCTATAAGATTAAGAGCTTCCAAAAATACATCAGTTGCCTGTTGTTTATCACCATTATCTCTTAATGAAGCAAGTGTTTTATTAATCTTCGGTACAATACTCGATATTTTGTTATGAAAATCAACAGCACTCAACATTACTTTAACCTCAGCAATATTTTCAATATCTTTTTGCAAATCACTAAAACCAAAGGACTGAACATCGGGATAACACAACTGGGAAATTATTCCAATTGCAAGCATCTTATCCGCTTCCACACTACGAGCCTTTTTGCCCTTGAAAGCATTGTAATAAGTGATATGGGACTTGTAGTAATCTATGATTTTCTTATAAACATCCTTGCCTTTGTTCATAGCACCCGCTTCGCAATAAGCCTGAGCAAGCATAACATCTGCGCGGTCAAAAGGAATTTTGGCATTAGGAAATTCTTTAATCGCTTTGTCCAAGATATTTATCGCTTTTTGTCTTTCTCCTTTCTGCAACAAGTCCTTGGCAAGCATAACATAATTTTGTCTCATAGATTTTGAATTTCCTATGGTTACGGCATTCTCCAAATAAACACCCTCCTTATTTACATTCCCCCAAACAAAACGATTCATATACATGTCATAAGACTTGTCCGTGTATTGTCTGTTCGCTCTATAAGGTACTATTTTGTAGACCACACCCTCTTGCACACAATAGTCCATAATGTTAGGTATAACCTCTCTTAACAAATAAGGATTCATAACATAGATAGGTCTTTCAAAATGATTGCTACCCAAAATATCCAAAAGCATTAACTCTTGTCTGTAAAGTTGAGCATATTGTCCGCCCATGTTTATATCGGTAGTAACGGAAAAAGAGAACTCTCCTTTTTCGTCATTAACAAGTTCCTTAGGGTACAAGCCTGCCTTGGCCGCCTTAGCCTTATTAAAAGTAATTTTAAAATTATTGGTTGGCAACAAGGCTATGTACTTATAATCTTTTAGAGTTTCTATTTGAACAAAAGGCTGTTGGCTGGGACTTGCTTTTATTATCTGTTTTAGGGCATCTTGCAACTCCATAGTATCTTTGGAATTTTGAGCAAAATTAAGGTCTTGTCCTAGGGAATAAACGTCTTTGTCCAATGTAAAAGGAAGTCTATCGCTTTTGTATATCTTGTTGTAAAGTTGTTCTACATACCACGCCATACCCGAAAGAGTGTAATTAAGTACTCTAACGTCCGTACGAGTACTTTCCACTTCTTGAGCGTACCATAGAGGGAAAGTATCATTGTCTCCAAAGGTTATAAGTATGGCATTTTTATCGCAGGAATTCAGATAATTGGAAGCAAAATCTCTTGCCATATATCTACTGCTTCTATCGTGGTCGTCCCATTCTTGCACAGCCATCAAAACAGGTACGGCAAACAAACATATAACACCTACGGCAATATTTCTTATGTTTTCCGATAGTTTGATATTCTTTAACCAATCACACAAAGCATAGACACCCAAACCTATCCAGATAGCAAAAGCATAGAAAGAGCCCGCATAGGCATAATCTCTTTCCCTCGGTTGGTTTGGCGGTTGATTAAGATAAAGTACTATTGCCAGACCCGTCATAAAGAACAACAAGAAAACAACAAAAGCGTTTTTTTTGTCTTTCTTTATATGATATATCAAACCCGCAATACCCAAGAGCAAAGGCAGAAAATACAAAGTGTTTCTACCCTTATTGTTTTGCAAATCCGACGGCAAGTTGGTTTGAGGTCCCAAACGCATGTTGTCCAAAAACTTTATTCCGCTAATCCAGTTGCCGTTAATAAGGTCTTTTGTTCCGTTGGATACTTCGTTTTGAGAATAATTTAAACCGAAACTTTGTATATCGTTTTGTCTTCCGACAAAATTCCACATAAAGTATCTCCAATACATGTGATGTATCTGATAGCGGAAGAAATATTTAAGATTTTGTCCGAAGGTAGGTTTGCTTATGGCATTTTCACTTATACCTGCCCACATTCTATAAAACAAAGGGTGATTTCTGCTATTATCCGTAGAATACATACGAGGAAAAACCGTACAAACATTGTCGTTAAATTTAGGGTTGCCCGAACGCACAACAGCATCGTATTGCTTTGTTTGTTTGTTCTTTACGTATTTTGTTGTCGTAGGAGTAGATTTTATATCATAATATGTTGCAGTAAAATACGGACCATACAGCAGTGGTGTGTAACCGTATTGTTCTCTGTTCAAATAGGTGAGCAATGAGGTTGCATCCTTCGGTGCGTTTTCGTTTATGGGTGTATTGGCGTTTGCACGTATTATCAGAGTTGCAAAAGTGGAATATCCTATAATAAGAAAAAGAAAGGAAAGCAGAGCCGTATTGAAAATAGGTTTCATTTTCTTTCTTGTCCATATCAATCCCCAGATAACCAAACCGAACAAAAGCAAGAAATATATTATTGTTCCGCTATTGAACGGCAAACCTATGCTATTGACAAAAAATATTTCAAAATAAGCGGCAAAGTTTACTATTTCCGGTATGACAAAATACATAACCAAAGCCACCAAAACAACGGATAACAAGCCCGCAAGTATAAAACCTTTGGTTGTTTTTTGTTTGTATTTCTTGAAATATATTATATAGGTTATTGCAGGAATGGTAAGTATGTTTAATAGGTGTATTCCTATTGCCACTCCTATCAAAAACGCAATCAAAATAATCCATCGGAGATTATGAACATCCTCCGATTGTTCGTCCCATTTAAGTATAACCCAAAAAACTATGGCTGTAAAACAGGAAGACATTGCATAAACCTCTCCCTCCACAGCAGAATACCAAAATGTATCCGAAAAAGTGTAAGCCAACGAACCTATCAAACCGCTTGCAAAAATGGCAATCATTTGTCCTTGTGTCATGTTTGCTTGGTCTTTCACAAGTTTTTTTGCAAGCATGGTAATAGACCAAAACAAAAACAAAATGGTAAAACCGGAACACAAAGCACTCATGGAATTAACCATATAGGCTATGCGACTTGTATCACTGCCCGCAAGCAAGGAAAATAATCGTCCTATGAGTTGAAAGGTTGGTGCACCGGGAGGGTGACCTACTTCCAATTTTGCCGTTGTTGCTATATACTCTCCGCAATCCCACCACGAAGCCGTCGGTTCTGCCGTCAGCAAATATACTATACTTGCAACGGCAAAGACAAACCAGCCCAAACAGTTGTTAATCAGTTTATACTTCTTCATTTTTTGTATGTTAATTATTTTTTTTATTCAAAAAAAATGAAACTCAAATCCGTACTTTGCAAAACTACCACATCACCTCTTGTCTGTCAAAAGGCATGGTCATACATCTCGCACCTCCGCAACCTCTTGGGAGTTCGGAAGCCTCTACGGTTACAACAAATTTATTATGCTCTTTAAGGTTTTCTTTTCCGCAAACAACATCTTCCGCCTTTATAACATCAAAACCGTTCTTATTCAATTCCTCTACGGTACGCATATTGCGAGCATAACCTATTATTTTTCCTTCACCCAAGCAAAAGAAGTTAGCACCGGAATGCCATTGTTCTCTTCTTTGCATCCATTCATCTCCCCCGCCGCAAGCAATGGGTTTTAGGTTAAAACCAAGTGTTTCGGTTGCCTCCAAGAAATTATTTTGTTCTCTATAAGTTATTTTTCCGTTATCTATTTCTATAATTGTGGTAGCAAAACCCGTGTTGTTTCTGCATATCAGAGGGGTAAACGCTATACATTCATTTTTACTCAGAAAATTAAAAACCATATCCAAATGAATATAAGAATCCAAGTTTTGCGGTAATTCTTGCACCAATATTTTTTGTTTTTTCTTTTGTGTAGCAAAATAATTTGCAAGGAAGTCTATACCCTTTTTATTTGTCCTAAGCCCATTTCCCATAAACAAAATATCCTCCTTTGCCACAAGTATATCACCTCCCTCGGTAGAAGTATGCTCGGAAGATAGTTTGGGATTGATTGTTTCCGAATTGAAGACGTTTGTAAAAATACTTTCCATTATAAAACTTTCCCTGTCTCTTACCTCCGTTCGCATGGCATTAATGAGTACCTTTGAATAAACGGACGAAGAAGCATCTCGGGTAAAAAATAAGTTGTATAACGGCTCCAAAACAAATCTGTTTTCTTTGTATTCTTTGGGATGTTTACTCTCGGCATAAGGATAACCCTCTATAAGACAATTTGCTAACTCCTCGGAGGATAACTCTAACAACTCTTCGTAAATAAATTCTTTTTTTTCTCTGCGGAGTATGATTTTTAATAATTCCGTTTTGAAATTCGGGCTATCCAACACTTGTTTTAGTAAGTCTTTGACTTGATAGGTTTTGCACCATGAGGACAAAACTCTTTCAAAATAAGAGTATTCTTTTTGAGCTATTTGAAGGTTGAGAATATCACTGTAAAGTGCGTGGTGTGCATTTTCGGGCGTCATTTGTTCTATTTCCGCACCGGGAGTATGCAAAATAACTCCGTCCAACCTTCCTATCTCAGAATTAACATTTATGGTACTCATAAAAATATTCATCACAATAATATAAGTTGCAAATTTAATTATTTTTTTTTATTCGTACGGTAAAAACTCAAAAAAATGGAAATTTGCAAAACGGTTAAATAAAAATTGTATTTTTGCAGAAACATATTTTTTATTAACATAGGGTAAAGATTAATATTTAATCAAATTATGAAAGTAAACACAATATATTCCGACAAAGACAAGCCTTCCGTAGAGGAATTAAACAGAATGGAACAGCAAAGCATAGAGGCACTTAAAACTTTGAGAAACGGAAACGGAGAAGGGAATGATTTTTTGGGTTGGATGGATTTACCGGAAAACATCAGTGATAAAGATTTTGCGGAAATACAAAACACAGCAGACAAAATAAGACAAAATAGTGAAATATTTGTTGTTGCAGGTATTGGAGGTTCGTACCTTGGGGCAAGAATGGTTATAGAGGCATTAAAGCATAACTTTGATACTCTCTTGCCACAAAAATCTCCTGGAATAGTATACGCCGGTAATACTATGAGCGAAGACTATTTGGCGGACCTTACGGATGTTTTGAACTCAAAGGATTATTCCCTTGCCGTAATTTCCAAATCCGGTACCACTGTGGAAACAGCATTAACATTTAGAATACTTAGACATCATCTCATAAAAAAGTACGGCAAAAAAGAAGCTTCAAACCGTATCATTGCAATAACGGATAAAGAAAAAGGGGTATTGAAAAATATCGCCGATAAAGAGGGATACAAGACCTTTGTCATACCCGACAATGTGGGCGGGAGATATTCAGTTTTAACTCCCGTTGGATTGTTACCCATAGCCGTTGCCGGTTATAATATCAAAGAGATAGTAGAAGGAGCAAAAACGGAGAGAAGTAAAATTTTGTTTAACGATAGTGCGGAAAACGAAGCAATAAAATATGTGGTTACTCGCAATTTGTTGTATAACAAGGGAAAAAGTATGGAAATATTGGTCAATTATCAGCCAAACCTTATTTATCTTGCAGAATGGTGGAAACAACTATACGGAGAAAGTGAGGGTAAAAATCAAAAAGGGTTATTTCCCGCAAGTGTAAATTATACTACGGACCTACATTCCATGGGGCAATATATACAGGAAGGGAGAAGATTAATGTTTGAAACCGTGCTTCATATCAATAAAAGTAACAAAAATATAACAATCCCCCGTTTGGAGCAAGATGACGATAAATTGGATTACTTGCTTGGTTTTTCTTTAACAAACATAAATCATAAGGCTGAAGAAGGAACGCGTTTGGCTCATTTGGAAGGAGAGGTAAGCCAAATAACAATAGAAGTGGAAAAAATGAACGAAACAAGCATGGGTAGAATAATCTATTTTTTTGAACTATGCTGTGGAATAAGCGGTTATGTTTTAAAAATAAATCCTTTTAATCAACCGGGAGTGGAAAACTATAAACGTAAAATGTTTAAACTTTTGGGTAGAGAATAAGCATTTTTTTGTTTATCTTTATTTGGCATAGTTAATACAAATAAGTTGGTTCTTTATATTTCGAGATAATGTTATATATTTGCACTTTGAAACACAAATT
>CAUTQY010000002.1:0-168916 GCA_963540815.1 uncultured Bacteroidales bacterium | reverse complement strand
AAGTACAAAGATACACTTTTAAGGTTGTTTCTCCAAACATATTTAAAAGTAATTGATTTTTCCGTATAAAATTCTTGTTTTAGAATTGTATTTCATCGGAAAATGATTATCTTTGCATATAGAATTATAAGTGTTCTTTGTTGATGCAGAAACCTGCGATTAATAGCACTTCACTCGTTTCCAAATCGTTACCTATTTAGTTTACATAACAAGGTAACTTATTTATTTCCAATTAGATACATTCTTGAATTTATCTTCACGAGTAATTTTATTCCCTTATTCGATAATCAAAACCTTTGCGTCGGTTCTCATACCGTCACAATTCAATATTATTGTGTAATTTCCACTTGAATAACCGCTACAATTCAATGTATATTGATTTTGTGAATTACTCAAAGGATATGTGTTTGTTATGATTCCTTTAGAGTTCATTATTTCTATCGTAACATTATTTGTTTGTGATGCTTCATAAGTTATGGTAGTTGTATTTGTTGTAGGATTTGGATTTATTTTTTCTATGTAATTCTTTTTTACCGTAACCATTAAACTGTCATAATCCGTAAATCCGTCTGTTGCTTCAACACTTAGTCTATATTTCTGACTAATTAAAGGACTTGCCTGAATATCTTGCCCGACAATTACCGTATCATTTACTTCGTCAATCCAACGATAAGTGGCAATCTCTCCTATAGATTCTGCTGATAACGTAACGGAATCTCCGAGTTTTATAATTTTGTCGTATCCTGCTTCGGCACGGAACAAATTTCTTCTATTATTCAAATATATTTGATATTGTTCTCCGCCGACAAATTCTCTCTTATCTTTGTTCAGTAAGGAGATATTATATTTGAAATTTGTTTTATTGCCGACTTTTTTTGTTAGGAAATTAAACTCCATTCCCAAAAGATTCATTTCATTGGGAATCATATCAATATCTATGCTTGCTTCATCGTCCGTAATTATAAAGGAATTCTCTTTCTCATTATAAATTTTTATTCCTTGTGCAGAGCCAAGATTATTTAACATGTTCTTAAACAGTGTGTTGTTGGGCATAACCAAAACATTGGCAACTTTATTTATAAAAGGCGCTCGCTCACTTTCCGGATTCTTAAAAGTCAATCTGCCTTTATATCTCGCCCTACTTGCGTTGAGTAAACTGATATGAGAATTTGGATATTCATCCACAACAGTTACATTTTTCCAAGCAACATTGTTGTTGTTTTTAACATAAAGCCATATTTACTGCGGAATGTTATAACCGTTAATTGTGTCTTCTATGGAATTTGTTATTTCAGCAAGCAAACAAAAATGCCATTTGTCAACTTCGTAGTCGTTTGGATTTGGAATTGTCCATTCAAAACATAATATTTGTTCTTCCCCCGGTTCCATTATGCTTGGAATTATTTTTTCTCCTACAATACCTCCCATTGGTGCCGTATATGTTACTGAACCGTTCCAACTATACGGATAATACAAATCTACACCTGCTTTTGCCCAACTTAATTTCACTTTTTCCGTACCTTTTGTCGAGATATGACTACTATTCCTTACTCTTACATATACATAAACAGGGTTGCCCATATTATACTCGGGATTCTCCGTTATTTGATTTGTCAGACCATCCTGTTGATTTCTTATCCAAATATCTTCGCTTGCATATAATATCTCAGAGCTATTATTTGGCTCTTCCCCCATATCTTCGGGGGAGTCTTTTATTGATAAGTCCAATCTTTTATAATAATTATTGTTTCTGTATTGAAGTCTGTGAGCTTTGTCGCCACTGCCCGCATAATAAATATTTCCTCCCGAGTAATATATTTTTGAAGTAGAGTTAGCTCTAACCAGTTTTGTAGGGCTAAAAAGTTGTATTTGTGAATTATTTGTTTTTACCTCATAAATCAAGGAGTCTAACCCTATGTAATATACATTGTTGTCCGTTACGACAAAATCGGTACCATTCATTACCTTCACGTCCGAACTTATCCAATCCGAAACGTATTCGTTTCCGTTGTACCATAATAAATGCAACCTTCCATCATTTCTAATGAAATACAGATTGGTGTTACAGTGCAAGTTACTCTTATTTCTTATTTGAAGTTGCGAATAAATTTCTTCGATTTTATTATTGTCATTTAATGCTATTTTATAAATGTGCTTATCATTACCCTGAAAATACAACTGTGTTGCAGTTTTGTTTATGGTAAATCCTATATGTTTGTTACTCATAGGTTTTTTATTCAGAACCTCTGAAACTCCGTTTGCAACATTTGTTTTTGTTATCTGTCCGTTATCTCTCTGACAATAAATATATCCGTTTCTGTAGAAAATTCTACTCGTTGTGTTTATATTAAGACTTGAATTATCATTAACTTCAAAAGGTTGCATATTATTCAAATGCACACCTCTTAATTTACCTGCATCCGATAAGAAGTATAATATATTATTATCTTTGTCAATATCAAAGCCGCTTTTACCATTAGTAACAATACTATCTCCCAACCAATCGGTGTGTTTGCCATCATAAATCATATTAATTCTGCCGTCATTTCTTACATAAAAGATATTACCTTTTGCGCCTGTTCTTATCTCTGAGTGTGCTCCTATGTTATTAAAGAATGCTTCTGTCGTATCCATTCTTTCATCGAATAATCTGCCGGCAACCGTATCAAATAATAATATATGTGTGTCACAGTTTCCGAAAGCCAGAGTAAATGCCGTATCAAAGTTTATATTTTGAACATAATGGTCTGCTATTGTCATATTCCGCAAATCGATATCATTGTAATAGCGAATCGTTTTATAGTCAGTATTTATCATACTCGTGTCCGTTGGTACAAATTTTTCAAACAACAATTTACATTGATTGCTGTTTCTTATTATGTCATCTTTTTCTGCAATTTTTTTAAAATTCAATTGCGTTTGACATTTTGCACCGAACAACGGATTTGTTACTATCATTACATCCTCCGTACCATTCGTTCGTATGGTATATCTTAGATTATAATGATTGTTGATTATACTATCGCTATCCGCCACATAGTGCTCGGTAAAGTTAGCAGAATCCGGGATAATTGCTTTGTATGGAGTAATTATTCCGTATTTATCATTTTTATCTGTTTTGTATGCTACGTATGTATTGCTATCCGTACTTAACAGATTCTTATTAACCAAATATCGTAACTCTCTTGCCAATGATGATACGAAGTTTCTATATACTCTCGGAAAATTATCTCTGTTATACTTGTACTTATTAGAATAGGGTATACTATTATATTGTTCTAACTCTACGCTATCTCTTGCCCAATTTATTCCCCAAAACCAGATTCCCTTGGCATTATGTATTATGGAGGTATAAACTTTAAACCAGAGATAGTTGCAATTATTTATATTAGTGTCGGTATTTAACGCATATTCTTTATGCAATCTTGTAATAGAATCAGCAGAACGTGTTTCTATATTCACTACTTTCTGAACATTGTTTACATACTTATATGCCCAATCTATAGATTTTTGTCCTCCCAGATAATGTGACATACACTCGTATCTTGTAGTATCTATTATGACGCTATCCTTATTTTTACGTATTATTTCTATGTTATCAGGGTCATACATTCCGGCAGAATCATATTTGGCGAGATGCCATAACCGCCAGTCGGGCACCCAGTTAAAATACGAACCCTCAAAGAAAATATCGGGTTTGTGTTCTATGGTTCTTAGATATTCGTCTACCTGATAATGACTGTATCTGTCACCCTCAAAGTATGATTTTTCTATCTCCTTTGTCGGACATACTTCTCTATCGTGCATATAGTCATTGATCGCCCCGTTATGCATAGCCTCCATTATTATCAGGTTTGTTTTGTTCATATTGTTCTGTTGTAATTTTTGGCGAAAATGATTAATTGCATCGGAAAGATTCTCAATCGGTACTTCAGAAAAAAGTATGCGTGTCGTATCCGAATCATTCTTTCTCATTGAATCATCTTTTGCAAAACCATGTCTTGCTGATGCCTCTTCTGCCATCTGCAACCCCCAAATCACATCCTTAAAAGCAGTGTCCGAATAAACAACATCAATAAGAGTATCATAATTAGGTCTCGCTCCGTAATTAGAATCACCATTATTAAAATTAAATATATTCTCACCATAAACTTCTCCGTCAAGTTTTGTATAGTCTGCTTTTACCGGTTTATAATAATGTGCCGAATTTAACATGCACTGCAAATTATTATTTTTTACAAGCTTAATATAGCTACGCATAAATACCGGCGATAGCGCCCAGCAACTGGGAAGATAGTCCACTACCGTATTAAAACCGTCTTCGCTCAATACTTTCAACTGACTTGTTCCTTTCCCATACGTACCTAAATCAGCAGTAAAAAAGCCTGAGTCGCCTGGGTTGTTGTAACTTTTCTTATAGTCAAAACTATACATTCCTATTCTGAAATCGTTATTTGTCTGACAGTCTGCTTTTATTGCAGAGGCTAAAATTATTACTATAAAACAGAGTATTATTTTTTTCATTGTATTATATTTTTTAGAGTTTAATGAATTTCTTTGTTCTTGTTTGATTTTCGTAAATCAGTTGCAATGTATATTCTCCTTGTGTTAAACTTTCCACATTTATTTCGAACTTTGTGTTGTTAATTTCCTGTTCACTTACAGTATTACCCAACATATCATATATCTTTATGTTTTTTATTATGGTGGTACCGTTATTAACATGCAATATTTTTGTTACCGGATTAGGATATATATAAACCGAATCCTGTTTTTCTATATCAGTTAATCCAATCCAATCACATTGCAAGTTAAAATCTTTCCATATATCTGCCGAACTATAAAGATCATACGACTGACACGGAACGATAAAAACTATATCATACGATGTATTAGTGTCTTCCTTGGCGGAAAAAGTAAGACTGTCTATTATCGGCGGTGTTAATGCCGATATTGTCACCGTATCAAAATTATTCTTTAAGAAAGCATTCCTTCCGATTCTTTTAATACGACTCGGAATATGCAGATTTGTACTCACAACTTCTCTAGGAGAATAAGTGAAGGCTATGTCGCCTATGGTTTCTATATTGTTCGGCAATTTTAAATTTACAATAAATTTATAATAAAATGCCCCATTGGCAATTTCGGTAATACTATCCCCCCATTTTATATAATTATTACTATGATATGGAACATTGTATTTAGAGGCGAAGGCATACGCATCTATTTTCTTTACGCTATTTGGAATAATAATCGTATCCATTTCGTCTCGGCATTTAAAGGCGTCAACCCCTATATACTCTATAGTATTTGGCATATTAACCCTATACAGTTTGTATCGCGTTTCCGTACCCCTATCCTGACAAAAATAAAATGCCATTTGACTTATACCTGTTACGGTGTACTCTATACTGTCGAGTGTTACGTATGGCGGAATATTTAATGTATCCTTATACAGGGAAACATAGTATATTCCCCAACGTCCATAATCTATTCTTATCTCATTCGGAGTAACATGTACCTTTCTGTTTACGGAGTCTACGATATAATATGTTATTGTGTCACCATCGGCATTAACTGACGGAAACCTTCTACCTGTGCTTTCTTGTGCTTTCGCTCCGCTTATTCCCAGAAGCAAAATAATGCTTAATAATACTATCTTTTTCATATTATAATTATTTTTAATTGCAATTCTGTGTATAGGATTTTCCTAACTATGCAATCTTGTTAAGAAAATCTTTTCTTATCCTTTTTTTGTGTGTTATTTTCCTTGCAAGTCGGCGAATAAGAAACAAATTTTTCCTTTGAAGGTCTATAAAAAACGGAGGCTAAAAATAAACAAAAATAACTATTATTTACCTTGTCAAGCACCTCCGTTGTATTACTGCCTTATTTTTGCATATGTAGTGTGTGTACTTTGAGGCACATACAAAGCACAGGCGCATATTTACTTTAAGAAAATAAAAATAGAGTAAATATTTTGTTTGCAAAATAATTGATTTACAAAATATTGCATCCATGTGCCACATAAATATTATTGGTTACGGTGCAGATTTATAAACAATTTATTAATACAACCAAACTTTTACGCAAAAAATATTGTAAAAACTATGTACCTTACATTTCCGTAAAATAATTTTTTTCCAATAACCTATATAATATTTTTTTATCTCCCATAACCCAAACAAAATCATTTTCCTCAAAAATTACATGTGAAGAAGGGTTAACAATAGGAGCATCGTTTCTTTCTATGGCTATTACCATACATTTATCTTTCATTAAAGAAGAGTCTATAAGAGATTTTCCTATCCATTCGGAGCCTTTTGCTATACGAAAAATCAGACAATTAATTTTTGAATTGGGATTGTTGTTTTGTTTTTGATTAAAATCATTCAAAACCTCCATTTCATTATAATCCATAACCAAAGTATCATAATCCAAATCCAAATGTCTCAAGTTATGAAAAGAACCTAATAATAACAACCTATCTTTTTTTCTAAGTTCAAAGTCTCCATCCGGAAAATCCAACTGTTTACCGTTTCTCTTAACGGAAATAACAAGAACGTTGTATTTCTTTCTGAAATTAAGATTTTTGAGAGTAACTCCTTCCAATTCGGTGTTTTCCGTAAGAGTAAAGGGTGCCACATTTACATTTTGGTCTATCCAATGCAGATTGCTTACTTCGTTCATAGGGTTGTCGTCCTTTGTCATTTGTTGCATAATTTGCCTTGCGTTAAAGTTTTTAACAAATCTGCTTTCCATAGACCAATAAAAACGCATGAGCCTTTTTGAATGAAAAATAAGTCCGAAGAATACGGCGGCAAATATAATGATAATGTAAGTTGGCAGCGCCCAATATCTGTTTATTATCATACAAACAAACAGAAAGGCAATAATATACCTTACCACTATCATAAAAGACAAGAAGAATCTGTTATTGGTGTCACTTGTCCAAAGAGAAAGAAAAAGATTTGCCTGTTTGCCTTGATTATGTATCATAGGACGAAGAAATATTGCCAAAAGACCGAGCGTACAGAGAGAAAGTATAAGTTTTTTTATGAATTGTTGCTCATCGGTATTTGCAAATTCCACACCAAAAGTGAAAGACAAAAGAGAAATGGCTATACATATCATTACATAGAGTCCGAGACGTGCAAAATAGGTTTTCAAAAACTGTCTCCACACCGAAGAAGTTTTTAAATCTTCTATATCTGAGCTAGGATAAAGTAACTTATGCCATCTTTTGGGAACGATTGCCTCTATTACGCCGTATGTGGGTTCCGACAAACGTATGCAATAGGGAGTTGTAAAGGTGGTTATGGCCGACACTACAATGGCTATGGAGTATACCGTAGGAGAAATTATACCCAGACCGATACCTAGATTTGCCACTATAAACGAAAATTCTCCCATTTGAGCAAGAGAAAATCCTGTTTGCATTGAGGTTTTTAAATCCTCTCCGGCTAATCTCACACCTGCCGTGGCAAATATGACTTTACCCAAAATAAGAGCAAGTGTTACAATAATAATTGTTGGGAAGTTGGAAACTATGATTGTGGGATTTACCATCATACCAACCGAAACAAAAAATATGGCACCAAAGAAATCTTTAATGGGTGAAATAACTTTTTCTATTCTCTCCTGCTCCAATGTTTCGGCAAGCAAGGAACCCATAATAAAGGCTCCCAAAGCGGCGGAAAAACCTACATTTGTGGCAAAAACGACCATACCGAGACACAAGCCCATAGACACCAAGAGCAAAGTTTCATCATTCAAGTAAGATTTAATTTTTTTTAGGAAAGTAGGAATAAGATATATACCGCAAACAATCCAAACAATAATAAAAAAAATCAATTTACCCACAACCCCCACAAGTTGAGTACCTTCGAACTGCTTACTTACACCAAAAGTGGTAACTATTACCATCAAAATAATGGAATACAAATCCTCAAAAACGGAAATACTAAATACTATACCGGCAAATTTCTTTTTTTGAAATCCCAACTCGGTAAAGGCTTTAAAAATAACGGCTGTGGAAGAAGAAATAAATATTCCACCCAAGAGTAAACTATCCGAAGTAGGCCACCCAATAACAAATTTACCCATAATAAAACCAATTAGCGGTAAAAAAAGTATTTCGACAATAATGGCTGTGGTAGCTACCTTGCCTGTGGTTATAAGTTTTTTGAAAGAAAACTCCAAACCCATACCAAACAAAAGGAATATTACCCCTATGTCTGCCCAAGTTTTTATATGTTCGGGATTAACCGTTTGGAAAAATGCAAAATTAGGTCCGGCTATAAATCCTGCTACGATATAACCCAAAACAACAGGTTGTTTCAGTATTTTGCAAATAAGAGAAAAAATAGAGCCTAAAATAAGTATTATTGCAAGGTCTAAAATAAAAGCATCCATAATATCACCTAAAAACAGTGCCAGGTAAATCCACCACTTTTCTTTTCTCTCCTTTCCTTACTTAGCACTTCACTTGTTTGCAAAGGTACAAAAAATATACCTTCTGCAATAATTCATTCCGTAAGAGAATGAAATTAAAGCATGTTTTCAAAAGGTTGCCTATTTGCAATAGAGCGTCCAAGGGTTATCTCGTCTGCATATTCCAGATTATCTCCTATTGCTATACCTCTTGCCAAAACGGAAACCTTGATATTCATTTCTTTAATCAACCTATAAATATAAAATCCCGTAGTATCTCCCTCCATAGTTGTAGGTAACGCAAAAATAATCTCCTTTATATTTTCATTTTTTATTCTTTGTATAAGTTCATCAATACGTATATCCTTTGCACACACTCCTTCAATGGGAGATATTATTCCACCCAAGACATGATAAACACCCTTGTATTGATTTGTATTTTCTATGGCCATTACATCCCTAATATTTTCCACAACACAAACCACGTCATGTTCTCTTTTGATATCCTTGCAAACTTCACATTCGTCCGTATCCGACAAAGAAAAACAATGTTTGCAAAGTTTTACCTCGTTTTTCATTTGCAATATGGAAGAGGTAAGGTCTGTTGAATATTGTTTGTCCTCATTCAAAAGATGTAGGGCAATGCGCAAAGCGGTTCTTCTGCCTATATTGGGAAGTTTGCTAAACTCATCTATAACTTTTTCCAGATATAAAGAAGGGTAATTCATGTTCTTTGTTTTATGTAAATGGACATATTATATATTGTTATGATGTTTTTCCAATAGGGTACTAAAATCAAAGTCGGCTTTTATTTTATCTATAATCGTGGTTACTACCTTGTGAAGTTCTTTTCCTTCCGAGTAATCCGCCTTGCAAACGAAATTAACTCTATCTTCTTTTATTAATTTCATCGCTTCCGTTTTTTTGTTTTTATTGTCGTAAAGGGCGATGGAATGACCTCCGTGTACCTTTACCATTTTCATACAAGGAATGTCCGTTTGTCCATCACCGAAATATATCATACGTTCAAAAGGAACATCTCTTTGAGGCTCGGGTACGTATTCATTGATTTTGAAATTATCACTTATTTCTCTTATACCCTTATTAATTTTGAATAAAAATTGGGTTTTTGTGGTAAAATTAACAGCTACTCCCGGCCAAATAACCACCCCATTGGCATCGTATATATAGGAGCTGGCATATATGTACTCAAATTCTTTTGCTATACTCGTACCATCTATCATTTCTTTTAATCCCGAAGAAATGATATAATGTTTTATTGTCAAATCTTTGGTTTTGCCATAGTTGTTTATGAGTTTAAACCATTCTTCAACACCCTTGAACAACTCAACTTTTTCACCAAAATTTTTAAAAGACTCTTTGGTTTTTGGTAACTCATTAAAATCCGCGTTTTTTATCATTTGAAACATGTAACAAAGTATACTATCGGCATCGTTATCTTTTGCCATCTTGTTACTTTCTGCCCAAAAGTTTTTTTGAGTTTTTTTTATGGCCTTTATAAAACCGAATTCTTGCATATTGCCCGGAGACAATGTGCCGTCAAAATCGTAAATTAACGCTACTTTAGGTTTATCTTTCCTTGTCATAAAAATTGTTTTATAGAAATTTCCCAATCAAGTATTCTATACTTTTCATCTCTTGTATTTGGAGCGGAAACATTGGCGGTATGTCATAATTCAAAATAATAGTATTTTTTTATAAATTTGGATAAGAAACTTTTGTCTAATTGGTCGGAGGCTTCATATATCTCTTTTATTTCCCCGTTTTTGTATAAAATATTTATTTTACTATCGTCAAAACTATATGCTCTGTTATGCAATTCGTCATTAGCGGAAAAATATTCCGTAATTTCTTGCATAGAGTAAGTATTACCATATTTTAACATCAGTTTTTTTCGTCTGTCACACAAATCTTGTTGAGAAAAGTTATTCTTTTGTATGCTCAAATGTCCCAACTCTCTATTTATAAGACTTTGAGAAAGAAAAGAAAGTATTTTGTCTCTATGCTCAGACCACACCTTAACGGAAGACCATATATCCGTATCGTCCAAGAGGACAAAGTGCTGCAAGGCTTCATTGT
This sequence comes from uncultured Bacteroidales bacterium, assembly GCA_963540815.1. Classification (GTDB taxonomy): domain Bacteria; phylum Bacteroidota; class Bacteroidia; order Bacteroidales; family P3; genus Scybalousia_A. Next base: position 158,383 of record CAUTQY010000002.1, on the reverse strand, counting down.
CCGTTGGGGTTTTCTGTCCGTTTTGCAAAAAGTATAAAAGATGCTCGGTTATGTGTTTATTGTTTTGAATCAAATCGTTTTGCAAGGCGAGATATTTTGCACGTTTGAGTATGTTTTTTAATAAGCAATCCGCACCCACCACTGTTTTGTGCATATAAACCTGCCAATACATCAAACGTCGAGAAATAATAAATTTTTCTACGGAATAAATACCTTTTTCGTCAATAACCAATTCATCATTATTAACTGAAAACATCTTTATTATTCTATCCGTACCTATGACTCCCTCACTGACTCCCGTAAAAAAACTATCTCTTGTCAGATAGTCCAACCTATCCGTATCCACTTGAGAAGAAACCAATTCTTTGAGAAATCTCTTTGGATATTTGTCCAAAAAAATATCTATTGTAGTCTTACCGATATTGAGATTTCTCATAAATTGCAAAGATATCTCTTCGTGTTTAACTCCAAAAAAGAAATCCTCCAAACAATGAGAAAAAGGAGCATGTCCGGTATCATGTAACAATATTGCCAATAAAGAAGCAAGATATTCCTCTTCCGAAATTTGTTCTCCCTTGCTTCTTAGAACATCCAGAGCTTGTTGCATAAGAAACATAGCTCCTATGGAATGAGAAAAACGAGTATGTTCCGCTCCGGGATAGACCAAATTGCTTAGTCCCAGCTGTTTTATGCGTCTAAGTCGCTGAACATACGGAGTCTGTATGTAATCGTACAACTCAGGTTTGGAAATGCTTATAAATCCGTAAACAGGGTCATTTATAATTTTTAGTTTATTGGAGGTCATTTATATGTTTTAGAAAGTATATTTGATTATAAAGGAAAGGTTGCCACGAAATTCCGTTTCCGGCACAAGTCTGAGTTGAGGTATCCAATCCACTGCTACAGTAAGCGGAGATTGCGGAATAAACCATTCTATTCCGAACACTCCGTCAAATACCAAGCCCAAATCGTGGTCATAGTCTGCAATAGAGGCTCCGTAACCGAAATAGAAATCAAAATTTTCCGCAAATCTTCTTTTCCATTGATATAGAAAAGTGAATTCCAGATTATTATTGTCGTAATAGGTTCCTATAAATTCCATAGAGGAAGAAGGGTTATATTTTTTTACTTCCAAAGAAAATGCGTCTCCGTCCCAATAACCGAATCTTGCTCCTACCCCCCATTGTTGTGCATTGGCAGACAACAAAAATAAACCTGTGGAAAATAAAAATGCAAATAAAAACTTTTTCATATTGTTATTTCTTTATTTACTGCAAAATTATAACAAAAATTTTATTCCGATTTCATATTCTTTGTGGGACTTAGTCTGTTTATACTCCTGCAAGGTAACAAAAGACCCAGCATGCATATTACAAAGACGCCCGTATTTATCAAAAGTATATGAATAATGCTTATATCTACGGGTACGGTATTCAAAAAATAACTTTCTTTGTCTAAGGAAATTATATGAAAATTCTTTTGAATCGACTCCAAACCCACGGCTAAAACATTCCCGTACAACATACCTTGCAAGGTTAAATAACCTATTTTGTAGATAAATATTTTTGTTATGGTTTTGTTTGTCGTACCAAAACTTTTGAGAATACCAATCAAGTACTTTTTTTCATAAATCATTATAAGCACAATGGAGGATAGCGTTACCACACAAACCACTATCATGATAAATATAATCAATATTACATTACTATCCAAAAGATTTAGCCAAGCAAAGAGGTTCGGTTCCATATCTACAACGGAATCAATACTTTTGTCCTTGTCCAATACATAATATATTTGTTCAAAATATTTTTCTACGGAAGAAAAACCCTTAAATCTCAATTCATAACAAGAATAGGAAAGAGAATCCAAAGAAAATATATTTTGTAATACCTTTACATCGCACAGTAAAAAATTTTCATCATAATCTACAAGCCCTGTATCATAAAAACCAGATATATAAAAGTTTTTTGCCCTATAACCTCCGTTGACATAGAAATATATTTTTATTTTTTCGTTCAAGTGAAGGTTCAGTTTGTTTTTAAGGGTAAGAGAAACCAAAACTTCTTGTTGAGATTCTTTATCCAGAGTCGGAAATTTTCCCTGAATTAAATTATCAATAAAAAAGCTGCTATCGTAATCCGAATTTATACCTTTAAGAATTACTCCGTTAAAATTGTCTTTTTGTAATAAAACGCCAGACTGATTAAGTATAGGGTAAATAGACTTTACCTCGGAGATATTTTTTATGCCTTGAAACTCTTGTTTGCTAAGATGAAAAGTTGAATTGTTGTCTCTAACGTATGATGTGGAATAAGGTTTTATTTGTATATGAGAATAAAAGCCCGAAATTTTGTTGCGAATCTCTTTTTTAAAACCTTGTAAAACACTAACGGATATGAGCATTATGGCAAAAGAAAGCATTATACTCACTTGCGCTATTCTAACAATGGGACGGCTGAATGTTGCTTGTCTTTGTTTTAATAATCTTTTTGCTATATATAGTGCAAAACTCATAAGGTGCAAAGATACTACTTTCTTTTTATATTTATATTGCCAAAACTTAATAGGAATATTTTTTTTTGTAACTTTGCCACTCATTTTTTAACAGTTAGACTATTATTTAAATATTATATGAAAAAATTAGCAGTTGTTGCCTTAGGAGGAAATGCCCTTATACGTAGCAAAGAAAAAGGAACTTATCAAGAGCAAATAAAGAATGTAATGACTACTTGTGACGCAATAAGCAACCTGTTGAAAAAAGATTATAACATTGTTATCGCGCACGGCAACGGGCCTCAGGTGGGTAATATACTTTTGCAAAATGAGGCAGGAAAAAAACAATTTTCCGTAGAAGCAATGCCTATGGATTATTGCGGGGCGCAAACTCAAGGTTCCATAGGGTACATAATAGACCAATGCCTTAGAAATGTAATAAGAAAGGAAGGACTCCACAGGGAAGTTGTTGTCTTACTTACTCAGGTATTGGTGGATAAAGATGACGAAGGATTCAAAAATCCCACAAAACCCGTTGGACCCTATTACACCAAAGAACAAAAAGATGAGTATGTAAAACTTACCGGCGCAACATTTAAAGAAGACGCCAAACGCGGAGGCTGGAGAAAAGTTGTTGCTTCTCCCACCCCTGTAAAAATAGAAAATGTTGAACTAACCAAACAACTTGCCTCAGAGGGATATGTGGTAGTAACTGCCGGCGGAGGCGGTATTCCCGTGGTAGAAAAGGACAAAAAAATATGTGGAGTAGAGGCCGTTATAGACAAAGATTTGGCCTCAGCTCTTACTGCCGTAGAAATAGGAGCGGATGAGTTCTATATATTAACGGATGTGCCAAAAGTATATATAAACTACAATAAAGAAGGAGAATTTGCTCTGGATACCTTAGCGGTAAAACAAGCCGAAGAATATTTGGCACAAGGACAATTCGGAGAGGGTAGCATGGCGCCTAAAATACGCGCCGCTCTTTACTATGTAAAAAACGGAGGCAAAGAGTGTATCATAACTGAGGCAGGGCAACTTGGTAATGATGATTGTGGTACAAGAATAATTTGGTAAATATCTTAAAAAAATGAAACAATATCTTTCTTTTCTTGGCTTATTCTTGATTTGTTTTTGCTTTATAAGCTGTGAAGTGGATTTTGACCCCAATGGCGATTATAAGGAGCAAATGATGGTCTATTGTATTTTGGACAAAAATGCCGACACTACTTTTGCAAGAGTAGAAAGATGTTTTTTGTCTAACGGCAACGCCTTGGTTTATGCAAAAAACAAGGATAGCCTGTATTATAAACCGGAGGATTTGGAGGTGAAACTTTTTGCTTATACTATGGACGATACTATAAACGAAAAGAAAAGTTATACCTTTGGCTATACTACAAAAAATAAAGAAGACGGTAGTTTTTTTAGTGAAAACACTCCCATTTGGTATTGCGTAACAAAAAATCAACTGCAAGAATATCCTTATTACAAGTTAATAATCACAAATAAACAAACAGGTTTGACGGTTTCTGCCTCTACATACATGTTAGAAAGTTTTTCCGTTACAAGTACAGACATGAAATTTATGAACTCCTCTAACTCTAACGACTATTTAAACGCTTTCAAAGATATACATTGGAGTGGATACGACAATAATTTGTCTCGTGACAAAAATAGAGCAAAAACTTTTCAGTTGAACCTTATATTTTATTACGGAAAAAACGGCACAAGAGAGATAGATTCTATTGACATGACTATGATGGCCAGAAAAGTGACGGGACTAACTCAACAGGATAATTACACAAGAATAACTATCAATGATATAATTCAAAAGCTTAAAGAACAGTTTGCTCAAAAATCGCAAACCTCCGTAAAAATACCAAGCAATCAAAATTTTGTTATACGCGTATACGGTTGCAACAAAGATATGTCCGACTACATGTCCACAAACAACGCCTCCGAAAACTCTTTGAATTACAAACCTATGTATTCCAATATAATAAACGGCTACGGTTTGTTTGCTTCCAAAAACACAGAGACGAAAGTTATAAATCAAAGTCAAATTTCCAATAACTTCTATATTGAGTTACAAAAAATAATTAATATCGTTCCGTAAAACAAAAAAACAAGTTGAAATAATCAACTTGTTTTTTGTTTCATCTCATTGTTAATACTTTATTTTCAATATGAAATATAGTGTTGTGAAAGTAATACTATACTATACTATACTAAACAAACTGTTTTTCCGTTTTTATTTCGTGTTTTTTATATTAAAGTACTATGGACATAACGGAATTAAACAGAGAGATAGAGAGAGAAAGTTCTTTTGTTAGAATCATAACGGATGAGATTGGCAAAACCATTGTAGGACAAAAAAACATGGTGGAACGTTTGCTTATAGGTTTGCTATCCGATGGGCATATACTTTTGGAAGGAATGCCGGGTTTGGCAAAAACTCTTGCTATTTCCTGCTTGGCTAAGAGTATAAACGCCGATTTTTCTCGAATACAATTTACTCCCGACCTATTGCCTGCCGACGTTATGGGAACTATGATTTACAACCCTCAGAATAGTAGTTTTATCGTTAAAAAAGGTCCTATTTTTTCCAATTTCGTACTTGCAGACGAAATCAACAGAGCTCCTGCCAAAGTACAGTCGGCTCTATTGGAGGCTATGCAAGAAAGACAAGTAACCATAGGAGATGCTACATATAACTTGGAGAGCCCTTTTCTTGTCCTTGCCACACAAAATCCTATTGAACAAGAGGGAACATACCCTTTGCCTGAGGCACAATTGGATAGGTTTATGCTAAAAATAGTTGTATCATATCCTAGCATAGAGGAAGAAAGGGAAATACTTAAGCAAAAAATAGCTATGACCCCTTCCGAAATTAATTCTGTGGTAAGCAAAGAAGATATTCTAAAAGCAAGACAAGCGGTAAAGCAAGTCTATATAGACAAAAAAATAATGAACTATATTATCGATATGGTTTTTGCGTCTCGTTTTCCCGAGCAGTATAAGTTGGAAAATCTTAAACAATTCATATCTTTTGGAGCTTCGCCAAGGGCAAGTATATGTTTGGCTTTGGCTTCTCGTGCATACGCCTTCATCAATCGCAGAGGGTATGTTGTACCCGAAGATGTAATCGCAGTAGCAAAAGATGTTATGCGGCACAGAATAGGTATAACCTATGAGGCAGAGGCGGAAAACATAACAAGTACGGATATACTCAACGAAATAATAAATAAAGTGGATGTTCCTTAAACAAAGTTTATGCTTTTTAACGTACCAATACATGACCGGTTTGTTTAGTTGTATAAACCCGGTGTAAAAGGTGAAAAAATGGATTTATTAAAAAAAGTTCATAAAATAGAAATAAAAGCCAGGGGGTTGTCTAGGGATGTTTTCTCGGGACAATATCGCAGCGCATTTAAAGGAAGCGGTATTACTTTTTCCGAGGTAAGAGAATATATGTATGGGGATGATGTTAGAAGTATAGATTGGAATGTTTCGGCAAAATTAAACAAACCTTTTGTGAAAATTTTTGAGCAAGAAAGAGAGATGACCATAATGCTCATGTTAGATGTCAGCGGTTCTACTTTCTTTGCTTCAAAAGGAGATTTGAAATCCGAAATAATAACGGAAATAGCAGCAACTATTGCCTTTTCGGCTATTGCAAACAATGACAAGGTCGGAGCAATACTTTTTTCCGATAAGGTTGAAAAATTCATTCCTCCCAAAAAAGGTACGACTCATTGTCTTAGAATAATAAGGGAAATTCTTTCCGTTAAAAACAAGGAGGCAAAAACCTCTCTTAAAGAACCCTTTGAATACATAAACAATGTGATAAAAAAACGTTGCACCTGTTTTCTCATAACAGACGGCTTGGGGCAGGTAAGTAAAAGTTTATCCGTTTTCTCTAAAAAACACGATGTTTGTGCCATCATTGTTAATGACGTTATGGAAAACAAATTGCCAAATCTAGGTTTGATACTTATCAAAGATGCCGAAAATAACAAAAGCGTCTGGATAGATACTGCCGACAAAAAAAATAGGGAAAGTTTTTCCAAGTACGGAATGGAGAGAAAACTTGAGTTTGAAAACTCATTAAAAAAACTCGGCATAGATTACACCTCTTTGTTAACAACTGACGATTATACCAAGTCACTCATAAAATTATTTGCAAAAAGAGAAAAAATGTAAAAGTATGAAAAGGTTAATTCTTTACATATTGCTTATCTCACTATGTTTACCTCTTTGTGCGCAAAAACATATCACGGGCAAAACAGACAAAAATGCTTATATGCTTGGAGATAGAATATTTTATTCTTTTTCAATACCGAAAACACCGACCAGACTAATATTTAACACTCCCTATCGGTTTTCCGACACTCTAACTCTTATTTCTAAAACAATAGACAGCAACTCAACTCAAACAAAATATAATTTCGTTTTTACCTCCTTTGCGCAAGGCGACATTATTCTGCCCAAATACTATCTTTATGAGCAAAATTCCTCACAAGCCATTTATGAAATCAACCCTCCCACAATAAAAGTAAATTACCCTATAGTAGATACCGTAAATATAGACGTAAAGGCTTTAAAACCCATACAAAAAGTTCCCGTTACTTTTATGGAAGTTGTAACAATAGGAATTATTACAATAGGAATAATAGCATTAATTTTAATTATTGTCTATGTGATAAAACGGATAAAGAAACGTCGGACAAAAAAACAAAATCAAAAATCTGTTCACACTATCACATTAGACCCCGAAGATACGGAGGCTCTCAAAGCTTTGTATACCTTAAACAACGCCAATTATATAGCAAACAATCAGATAAAACAACATTACATTTTACTTACGGATATAGTATGGAGATATATCTTTAGAAGGTTTGATATAGAGGCTTTTGAAATGACTTCCCGACAAATTATAGAGGCTTTGCAAACAAAAAAAATCTCAATGGAGGATACAAAAAGAATACGTTCCATTTTCGAAATTGCGGATTTGGTTAAGTTTGCAAAATATCAACCGAGTATTTCTGAGAATACTTTCGTTATGCAGCAAGCAAAAGATTTTGTTATTTCCAACGGCCGTGCGATAACGGACAACGAAGATTTAATAAAAGAAGAAAAACAGGAGGATAAGCCATGAGTTTGATTTCTTTTTCCTGTCCATACATTCTTTTGTTTCTCTTGGTTATACCCGTACTAATAATTTGGATTGTAAAGGAAGATAAGCCTCGTTATGCTTACATAAAATACTCCGATTTTTCTCAAATGCTTTCTGCAAATAGTACTTGGAGAATCAAACTAAGACTTCTTCCTGATTTTTTAAGAGTACTGGCTTGTGCTTTGTTAATAATAGCCGTAGCAAGACCTCATTTTTCTTTTTCCAAGTACAACAAAGATACTATGGGTATAGATATAGTGTTGGCATTGGATATCTCTCCGTCTATGTTAGTGGAGGATTTCAAACCCAATAGGTTGGAGTGTGCCAAACAAACGGCCATAAATTTTATACAAAAGCAAAAAACGGACGAAATAGGGTTGGTGATTTTTTCGGGAGAGGCGTTTACACAGTGTCCTCCAACAATAGACCACGGTGTGTTAACGGATTTGATTTCTAATGTTAGGGTAGGAGAACTTGCAGATGGCACTGCCATAGGAGACGGTCTAAGTTTGGCGGTAGATAGAATAAAAAACTCAAAATCCAAAAGCAAAACTATAATATTGCTTACCGACGGCGTAAATAACACCGGGCAAATAGACCCCGAATCTGCTATTTTGTTGGCAAAAAAACATTCCATAAGAGTATATACCATAGGCATAGGTTCCACGGGTAAGGCTACTATAAGCATACCTACTTCTTTTGGTGTGCAAAGACAAGCAATAGAAACTCAGATAGACGAAGATTTATTAAAAAAAATAGCCTCCGAAACACACGGAAAATATTTTCGAAGTACGAGTGATGCCTCTTTACAAGAAATATTTACGGAAATAGACAAGTTGGAAAAAACAATAATAAAAACCTCTTTATACAAAAAAAACGATGATGAAGGTCATATAATTTGTTTGTGGGTTGTAATGATTTTGCTTTTGGAAAGTTTTTTGAGATGTGCTGTTTTGAAAATAAATTATTAGAAAGCAATGTTTAGATTTGAATATCCGGATATATTATTTTTTCTCTTGTTAGTACCCATAGGGTTATTGTTATTCTTTTTTTTGCAACATAAAAAGAAAATTCAACTCAACAGAACAATAGATTTCAAATTGCAAAGCGAAGTTTTACCTTTACTATCTTTTGGCAAGCAAAGATTAAAATTTTTCTTTTTTTGTTTGGCTTATATTTTTGTTGTCCTTGCTGCAAGTAACCCACAGATAGCCTCTTCTTCGGACAAACAAAAGAAAGAGGGTTGCGAAATAATAATATGTTTGGATATTTCCAATTCCATGTTGGCTCAAGATCTTACACCCAATCGTTTGGAAAGAGCCAAATTGGCAATAAGTCAACTCATTTCACAAATGCAAAACGACAAAATAGGTATAGTTCTTTTTGCCGGTTCGGCATATACTTTTTTGCCTTTGAGTTCCGACTATGCTACGGCAAGGATGTTTTGTGACGTTATTGATACAAAACTGATTAACCGACAAGGCACAAATATATATAATGCACTATCCGTAGCCTTTCAATCTTTTAAAGATAGCAATACAAAAAACAATTCTCGTACGATAATACTCATATCCGACGGAGAGGACTACCAGCCAAAGGCTACGGAAATTATCAAAGAAATAACCTCACAAGGCATAACCGTTAATTGTATAGGTATAGGTAGTGCAGAGGGAACAACCATACCTATAAAAGACATTAACGATAATACGGAAAACAAGAGAGACAAAAACGGCAACATAGTTATAACCAAACTAAACGAAAACGTTCTAGACGAAATAGCCACTTTGGGCAAAGGCGTATACACCAAGGCAGACCAAACCACTTTAGGGCTTAATGCCATAATACAAGCAGTAAAAAAAATGGACAAAAAAGAATATGTATCTTTGGCTTATAGAGACTATTATAGCATATCATATATTTTTGCAATAATAGGGTTGTTATTACTGACTTTGGACATATTTATTTTCTCTGCAAAACACAAGGTAATAAACCGAAAATTCTTTTTTGGGAAGGAATAAATCTTGTTTATATGTCATCGCTCGTAACTTTCTTGTACGTCAATCCATACCTTAAATACCCATGTCCTCCACATCCGTCATTGCAAATAACTTTGTCGCGTGGCAGTAAACGAAAAAAGAATATTACGAGCCGTCATCGCGAGCTAAAGGAGGGTTTGCTTTTGACACACCTTCTTCTTCGGCATTTTATGTGGAAACAATGTTGATAATAATTAACGGATTGCTGTGACTTTTTTCAAAGTCTCGCAAGGGTGTGAAAATTAGGTTATTTTACGACAATATTAATTATTTTGCCTTTAACAAAAATTATTTTTACAATTTGTTTACCCTCAAGATGATTTTTGAGTTGCTCTCTTTGTATAACATCTTGTTTTATTTCCTCCTCCGTCTTATCCAAAGGATATTCTATAAAAGTACGTGTCTTGCCGTTAACTGATACGGGATATTTATATTGAGTATCTTTCAAATACTTTTGTTCACAGACGGGAAAACTCGCATATGTTATGGTTTGTTCTTCTCCCATCAAAGCCCACAATTCCTCCGCAATATGAGGAGCAAAAGGTGATATTAGAATACATAAAGGTTTGAGTATTGCTTTTTTATGACATTTCTTTTCTGTGAGTTCATTGCACATTATCATAAAATTACTTACGCAAGTGTTCAAAGAAAATCTTTCTATATCGTCCGACACCTTTTTTATGCCCCTATGGAGTATTTTCAGCTCGTCTTGCGTAGGTTCATCTTGTGTAAGACATAGCCCGTTTTCACTCGTATATAATCGCCAAAACTTTTTAAGAAAACGACTCACACCCTCTATACCGTGCACATCCCAAGGTTTTGATTGCTCAATAGGCCCGAGAAACATTTCGTACAAACGCAAGGTATCCGCTCCGTATTTTTCTACAAGAGTATCGGGATTTATAACATTATAAAGACTTTTTGACATCTTCTCAACCTCATTTCCACAAATATACTTCCCCTCTTTCAAAACGAACTCGGCATTCTCAAAGTCTTTGCGCCACTTTCTCAACTCCTCTATATTGACTACGTTATTGGCATCAACCAAAGAAATATCTATGTGTATTGCATCGGTATTATAATTTTTTTTCAGATTATAGGATACGTATTTTTCCGTTGTTTCACCATTCTCTCCTGTCTTTTTTACTCTATAGACAAAACAACTTTTGCCCTGTATCATCCCTTGATTAACCAAACGCTGATAGGGTTCGTCCTTGCAACACAAACCAATATCAAACAAAAATTTGGTAATAAACCTTGAGTAAAGCAAATGTCCCGTTGCGTGTTCCGAACCTCCTACATACAAATCCACATTTTGCCAATAGATATTTGCCTGACGGGAGAAAAATTCTTTGTCGTTATTAGGGTCCATGTATCTTAAAGAGTACGCATTGGAGCCGGCAAACCCCGGCATAGTATTGGTTTCGTACGGATAGCCCTCGGCGGTGTGCCAATTTTTCGCTCTTGCCAAAGGAGGCTCACCGTTTTCCGTTGGTAAATACGAGGACACATCCGGAAGTAATAAAGGCAAGTCTTCCTGCTTCAAAATGCATGGGATGCCGTCTTTGTAATAAACAGGAAAAGGCTCCCCCCAATATCTTTGACGAGAAAATATAGCGTCTCTTAATCTGTAATTTGTTGTGGCATAACCGAGTTTATGCTTCTCTATATATTCTATGGCCTTGTTTATAGCGTTTTTTACCTCCAAGCCGTTGAGAAAACCGCTATGTATCATTTTCCCCTCTTTTGCATCCCTGCTTTCTTTCCAAGTGTAGGTATTGCTTTCCTCCATCCCGGCAGGTAAAACTACCTCCAAGATAGGGAGCATAAATTTTTTGGCAAAAGCAAAGTCTCTGCTATCATGTGCGGGCACTGCCATTATTGCTCCCGTACCATAACCCATTAATACATAATCGGAAATGTATATCGGTATTTGTTTTTTGTTTATAGGATGTATGGCATAGGCTCCGGTAAAAATACCGGTAACCTGTTTGAAGTCGGCTTCTCTTTCTCTTTCCGAACGAGATTTTGTTTGTTCTATATAATGTTTTACCTCTACCTTATAATTTTTGGTTGTTATTTTTTCTACCAAAGGATGTTCGGGGGAAAGTACCATAAAACTTACTCCAAAAATAGTATCCGCTCTTGTGGTAAAGACTTCCAAAACATCTTCGTGGTCTTTCAAAGTAAAATACAATGCACAACCTCTGCTTTTGCCTATCCAGTTTTGCTGTATTTCCTTTATACTATCCGTCCAATCCAAACCCTCCAAGCCTTGCAAAAGTCTTTCTGCGTAAGCAGTAATTCGCAAAAACCATTGTTGCATGGGTTTTCTTTCCACAGGGTATCCGCCTCTAACACTTGTACCGTTTATTACCTCATCATTGGCAAGTACTGTACCAAGTTTTGCACACCAATTTACTATAGATACGGAAAGATAAGCCAAGCGATAATTCATTAAAATATCACTTTTTTCTTTTTCGGGGTATGTCAGCCATTCTTCGGCACTGAAATCAAGTATTTTTGTTTGAGCAACGTCTATGTTGTTACTTCCGTATTGTTCGAAGTGTGTTATAAGTTCGTTTATGGGCTTTGCTTTATTATCTTTGTTGCAAAAATAAGAGTTAAATAATTGAATAAAAGTCCATTGTGTCCACTTATAGTACTTACTATCACAAGTTCTTACCTCTCTATCCCAATCATAAGACAATCCCAATTGATTGAGTTGCTGTTTATATCGTGCTATGTTTTTTTCGGTGGTAACGGCAGGATGTTGCCCGGTTTGGATTGCATATTGTTCGGCAGGCAAACCGTAAGCGTCAAAACCCATGGGATGCAAAACATTAAAGCCCTTTAATCTCTTGTATCTTGCAAAAATATCCGAGGCAATATAACCCAAAGGGTGACCAACGTGCAAACCTGCTCCGCTGGGATAAGGGAACATGTCTAAGACGTAATACTTTTGCTTGCTATCATCTATTTTCGTTTTAAAGGTTCTATTTTCTTGCCAATACTTTTGCCACTTTTTCTCTATATCATTAAAATTATACTCCATAGCACGTAACATATATTTTCTGCAAAGTTACAACTTTTTGCAGAATACGGATACCCACATAATCGTCCCTGCAATTGAGAACGGTATAATAAGAAATAAAGGAATTAAAACGGTGCGGATAACAAGAAAAAGAGTATAACAACTTATTAAGAAAAAAAATAAAAATATTGTTTGGTAACTTCGAGAAATATAAAGCGGTAAAAAACTCTTTTACTGCATTATATCTGCCATAGTCTCACTATTCTTCTTTCAAAACCATTTTATGAAATTTTTCATTAAACCCATTACTTTTTTGTTTTGTTTGGTAAATAGTAGGCAGGGTTAATGAATTTTAATGAATAATTTATTGAAAAATAAAAATTAATTAGAATGTCCAAAACTTACTGATATATAAGGGTATCTTCGGACAAGCAGACGTTGGAAAATCAAAGATTCAAAATAGCGAATTTTTGCAAAAGACAAAATTTGACAATAGACGGTTAGATAGAGGAGACAATAAGCGGAGCAGAAAGCTACCAAAATCGCAAACTCGGCAATTTGTTAAAAAAGTGCATAAAGATGATTTAATAATTTGTTCGGAATTATCACGATTAGGCAGAAATCTTTTTATGATTATGGAGATATTGGCTTTTTGCATAAAAAGGCGTGCAAAATCTGGACAATAAAAGATAATTACAGATTAGGGGACGATATTCAAAGCAAGATTTTGGCATTTGCTTTCGGTTTAAGCGCCGAAAGTAGAAAGAAAACCAATAAGTCAACAGACAAAAAGTGTGTCATTGCTTTGCTATTGCTCGCAAGGACATGAAAGGAGGACACGCAAGGACGGGAAAGGTAGATTTTATGGCAAAATAGGTAGGTCAATCTTTTTAGACTGACCTACCTATTTTTTACGATTATTACTTTTTAATACACTATAAATTAATTTTTGAAAAGAATTTTTATTCTTCTATGTCAATCTGTCTTGCCGGGTCCGAAATAGTTGCTTCGGTTTTTGGCAGAATGATTCTAAGAACCCCATCCGTTACTTTTGCAGATATTTTATCTTTCTCTATATCTTCCGGCAAAACAAGTGTTTGTTCAAATTTGGAATAAGAAAACTCTCTTCTCAAATAGCGACCTTTGTTTTCCTTTTGTTCGTTTTCTTTCTTGCTTTCCATTTTTATGCTTAGATTACCTTCTTTGTTGATGTGAATTTGAAAGTCCTCTTTTCTCATCCCCGGAGCGGCAAGTTCAATTTGATAATCCTTCTCATTCTCAACAACATTTATTGCAGGTGCCGTTGCATTCAATCTTGGCATAAAATCCGTATCAAAAAAGTCATTGAATACACTTGGAATCCAATTGTTGTTTCTTTTCATTAGTGGTAACATAATTTTTATCTCCTATTTTTTAAACGTTAATTAATATTTTTTGATTGTCGTTTTTTTAACGACTTTCAGTTATGGTAAGGACAAATTAAATACCAAAGTAAAAAGACGGACAAAAAGTCCTTTATTGGCACAAATATACGACTTTTTGTCAAAAATTAATTACATATTTATACGAGAAGAGGCAAAGACACCTATGTATATTGTTATATTGTTTGCCTTCCTAAGAGCCAAACAACAAGCCTTCAAGGTAGAACAAGTTGTAACCACATCGTCTATCAACAAAACTTTTTTGTTTTCAAATAGTTGTACGGATTTCAAGGCAAAATTATCTTTGACGTTTTCGTATCTCTCGTGTGCATATAATGTATGTTGAGGTTTGTTATCACTGATTCTATATAGGTTATCATTATTCAGTTGCAACTTGTGATTGGTCTTTTTCAAATCTTCGTAAATTATCTCTGCAAATATTTGACATTGATTGAATTGTCGTCGTTTTTGAGCTTTTTTGTGTAAGGGTACGGCTATTATAAAATCCAAATCCTTTATCCATTCGCATTGTTGAATATGTACGGAAAACAATTTTGCCATTTTTAAACCTTTACTTACCTGTCTGTGAAATTTAAAAAGTTGTATGGCTTTGGAAACATACACGTAATGAGCAAGAACACAAACATCCTCGGTATAGGGTAGAAGAGGAGCAAAAAATTCCTCTTCGTTTATGTGTGCGATAGGATAAAGTTGTTTGCAAGTAGGGCAAACCTCTACATCTTCTTCTATAACATTTGCACAAAACAAGCATTTGTTGGGAAATATCAAAGAAAAAACGGACAGCAATAAATTTTTCGTTTCTACCAACAGGCTTTTGTATAACATAATTACAAAGATAGTAAATTTTCTTTTATGGAATTACACAAAAAAGTCGCACTACTTTTTTGAGTAGTGCGACCGAAGTATTATGAAAAGAGCTTATTTCTTAGCACTCTCAGGCAACAAAGTTACTTTTACGAATTCATTGTGTGTCAGGTATTTTGCCGCTGCCGCTTTCAAGTCTTCTATTGTTACGGAATTAACTATTTCGGAGTATTTTTCCATATTTTGGATAGGAGTATTGTAGATATAAGAATCCTTTATAACACCTGCCCAGAAAGAATTTGAAGAAAAGTATGAAGACTCTCTGCCCTTAATAAGCTGTTCTTTGGCTTTGGCAAGATTTTCCTCTGTTGCACCTATGTTCATCATTTCGTCAAGTATTTCCCAAGTTGCGTTTTCAACCTTATCCACATTTTCAGGGGAACAACCGTAGTAAGCTATCATAGAGAACTCGGTTTTTGGTTGAATTTCGTAATCAACACCCATGTAAGGAGAATAAACCGAACCCAACTCTTCTCTTATTTTTTCGGTTACTCTTATCTGCAAGATTTCTCCCATTACATCTATAACTATCTTTTCTTTGTCGCCGTTAACAAAAGGTTTATTCATAACAAGGGCAAGAGTTGCCTTGTTTTCACTACCTTTATAAACAACATCATTTACTTTTCCTTTTGCAAACTCAGGAGAAAGGTCTTTCCATTCTTCTTTTTTCCCGTTTGAAGGTAAACCTCCTATATATTTTTCTATCATAGGTTTGATATCATTTATTTCAAAATTGCCGACAAATTCAAACGTAAAGTCGGAAGCGTTGGAAAATCTTTCCTTAAAGATGTTATACATCTTGTCCAAATTCAAGGAGTTTATGTGTTTTTCCGTTGGTATGGTTATCCTTCTTTTATCGTTAGGATACATGCTTTTTTGTAATTGAACCGAAAAAGCAATATCAGGACTGTTTTGTATTGTTTTCAGTTGAGAGCGTAGGTTTTCTATTGATACATCCAAAACTTCCTTGTCTTTATTAGGGTGAGTGAAGTACATGTATATGTATTGCAACAACAATTCAAAATCCTTTGGAGAACAGTTGCCGTTAATTCCCTCTCTAAGAGAAGAAATATAAGGCTCCGTGCCGAAGGTATGCTTCATTTGGAATTTTTGCAACTGAGTTTTATTCATCTCTCCTATACCTGAGCCGTCTATTATACTTGCTGCCATTTGTACGTTGAATACCATATCGTCCGGATAGAGGGAAGAGCCGCCGTTTGACCACGATTGCAAAATAATTTCATCATCTTTCAAAGTGGAAGGTTTCAAAATCACCTTTGCTCCGTTGGACATAGTCCATTCGGTAAATCCGAATTCCTCGTTCTTTGTTTCGTTTTGTACTTTACCTGCTTTTACCTCTTTTTCATAAGCAAAGAAAGGTACTTCTTTGTACGTATCCACGTATGGTTTGGTTTTCATTTTATCGGCGCCTTCTATCACTTTGCGTACTTGTTCTACGGTAGGCACTTTCAAACCTTTTCTTTCCGGCATAGCTATTTCACAAATAATATTTTCTTTGGTTATCCATTTTGAAGCCAAAGCGTTTATTTCTTCCAAAGTTATATCATTTATAAGAGACTGTGCCGTCCTGTATTCCCATCTTGCCCCGGGTACGGGAATGCCGTCAAGGAAGTTGTTCACAAGTCTTGCCGCCCATGTAGAGTTATAAGTTTTGTTGGCTTCTTTGCTTGCTTTTTCGTATTGTTCCAAAAGAGCTTCTTTTGCGCGGTCAAGTTCGGTTTGCAAAAAGCCGTGTTGCAAAACTCTTTGATTTTCTTCCAAAAGAGCACTTAGGGCTTCCATTACTTTGCCGTCTTTTGCTCCTGCTCGCATAACATAACCTCCTATCGTACGAGCAAGGTAAGTAGGTGCGTAACCCGATACGGCATACATGTAAGGGCAACCTTTTTTCTGAGATTTTTCCGAAAAACGAGCCGAAAGCATGGTTTCATACAGATTAATCATAAGTTCTTGATTGCGAAAATCTCCTACCGTTTTCATATGAATGGCAGGATGTTTGAACAATATTGATATGGAATTACTCGTTGCCTCTTTGTCCGTTGCAATGGCAATCAAAGGTTCCTTATTGTTTGGTATGTCATATTCCGGTCTTTCCAACGGAGTGCATGGTTTTGCATCCATAACAAAGTAATCTTTAACCTTTTGTTCCATTTCGTCAGCGTCAAAATCACCGACAATAATCAAAGCTTGATTGTCCGGTCTGTACCATTTTTTGTAGTAGTCGCGAATGGATTTGTATTTAAAATTTTGTATGTTTTCTACCGTACCTATAGGCAGACGTTCGGCGTATCTGCTACCTTTGAATATTATAGGCCAAGTTTGTCTGCGCATTCTTTCTTGTGCGCCTTGTCCCAAACGCCATTCTTCTATAATAACGCCTCTTTCGTCATCTATTTGCTTGTCTGTCATAAGCATTCCACTTGCCCAACCTCCCAACACTCTAAGACCTAGATTAAACAACTCCTCATTATCGGTAGGGAGAGTAAGCGTATATACCGTTTGGTCAAAAGCAGTATAGGCATTGTTATCCCTACCGAAGGTGATGCCGTTTTTTTGCAGGGTGCTTATCAATTCATTACCGGGAAATTGTTTTGTGCCGTTAAAACCCATGTGCTCGGTAAAGTGAGCCAAACCCAACTGGTCTTCTTCTTCCAAAATAGAGCCTGCATTAACCGCTATTTGAAATTCGGCACGTTTTTCGGGCATTTTATTTGCCTTGATGTAATAAGTCATACCATTGTCCAACTTGCCGTAGCGGACGGTACTTTCCAACTTAATTTCTTTGCTTAGGTCTACTTTTTTGCCTTGTGCAAAAATGCTTACGCATATTATCAAGCACAGCCCAAGCGTAAATAATCTTTTGTAATTCATTATGTGTTTATTTTAATTGTTATTTATTTCTTACACCTAAACGGATTGCAAAGTAACAATTTATTTTTCACTTTGGCAAAATTATTTACTCTTTTTAGTTATAGTGAAACAAATTGTCGAATAAAAAAGTTACATAATAATACCCCCATTCGTTCAAAAATATTTTTTGTACGGAAGGTTATCTTTGATACGTTTAACGTTTAATATATTGTTGTGTCATATTAGTTTTTTGATAAAATAAATTGAAGTTTTGAATTTTCTTTCTAATTTTGCATAAAATATGTATTGACAATACAAAAATGTATAAAATCATGACAAAAGTAGCAATAAACGGATTTGGACGTATAGGTAGAGTATCGTTCAGAAATATACAAAAAAAACAAAACCTTGAAGTTGCGGCAATTAACGACCTTACCGACGCTGCAACTTTGGCTCACCTTCTAAAATATGACTCTGTTCATGGAAAGTTTCAGGGTGAGGTTTGCTCCGATGGAGAATATCTTATTGTAAACGGTAAACGCATAAGAGTTTATGCGGAAAGAGACCCGGAAAATCTCCCTTGGAAAGAGCTTGGTATAGACATTGTTATAGAATCCACAGGTTTGTTCAAAACAAGGGAGCTTATGTCCAAGCACGTTAAGGCGGGTGCAAAAAAAGTTATTCTAACAGTACCTGCCGCAAAAGCCGATGACGTAGATGCAACGGTCGTTCTTGGTGTTAATGACAAAGTTCTTACAAAGGATATTACTTTTGTAAGCAATGCTTCTTGTACTACAAATTGTTTGGCTCCGGTTGCAAAAGTTTTGAATGATAAATTCGGTATCAAAAGAGGTCAAATGAATACCATTCACTCCTATACCAACGACCAAAGAATATTGGACCTACCGCACAAAGACCTTAGAAGAGCAAGAGCGGCGGCATGTAGTATAATTCCTACTTCTACCGGGGCGGCAAAAGCGGTTGGTTTGGTTATACCTGAGTTGGCAGGCAAGTTGGACGGTATTTCCATGCGTGTACCTACTCCGGACGGTTCTGTTGTAGACCTTACCGTTGAACTGAATTGCAATGTAACCAAAGAGCAAGTAAATGCCGCAATAAAAGATGCAGCCGAAGGGTCAATGAGAGGAATACTTGAATATTCCGAGGAGGACCTTGTATCAATAGACATAGTGGATAATACACATTCCTCCATATTTGATTCCAAGCTTACCATGGTTATGGATGGCAATTTTGTTAAGGTAGTATCCTGGTACGATAACGAAAACGGCTACTCAAACCGCGTTTGCGATTTGGCTGAAAAATTAGCGACACTTCTATAATAACATATTATAAAACATTAATATTGCAAACAAGTTTACATTTAATTTGTTTGCAATATTTTTTATCATATAATAAGAAATAATTTGTTATCGTTTATAACCTAAAACTATTGGAATAAATGAGAAGAAAGCAGAGAAAGAGAACAGGCAATACCGCATATATTGTAGGCAAAATAGAAATAAGACAATCAAAACAAATTTTTGTTGTACCAAACGATGGCTCAGAACCTGTGAGGATAAAAAAAAGCAACTCCCTTAATGCAATAAACAGAGATGAGGTAAGGGTTTATATTTTGCCTCGTAGGATTAGCAGAGCAAAGCAAGGACAAGTTGTAGAAATAATCAAAAGAGCAAAAGAGGTATTTGCAGGTATTTTGGAGAAACATAAGAATTTTGCTTACTTTATTCCGGATGACAATAGTTTGGGTACAAAATTCTATATAGACAAGCCCAATATTCCTTATACCAACAACGATAAAGCAATAGTAACCCTTGTGGACTCCGCAAAGCAATACAAAATCCCTTGGGCAAAGATTACAAAAGTCTTGGGCAAAAAAGGAGACAATGAGGTAGAAATGGAAAGTATTTTGGCTAATAATGATTTTTCTGTTGATTTTCCAAAAGAGGTTTTGCAACAGGTAAAAAAAATAACTTTCAATGTTAAAGAAGAGCTTCTGCACAGAAAAGATTTCAGACAAACAACGACTTTTACAATAGACCCAAAGGATGCAAAGGATTTTGATGATGCTTTGTCTATCAAACAGTTGAATAATGGAAATTATGAGGTAGGAGTACACATTGCCGATGTTACATATTTTGTAAAACCGAATAGTATTATAGACAAAGAAGCGTATAAACGAGCTACTTCCATTTATCTTGTAGATAGGACCATACCTATGCTACCCGAAAGATTGTCCAACGAACTTTGTTCATTAAGACAAGACGAGGATTCTTTGTGTTACAGTGTTGTGTTTGAAATCAATAAGAAGAAGGAAATAATAAATCATTGGATAGGAAGGACAATTATAAACTCCAATAAGAGATTTAGATACGAGCAAGTGCAACAAGTTATAGAAACGGGCGAGGGAGAGATGTCCGAGTATTTGTTGCCTTTGTGGAAAATAGCACAACATTTTAGAAAGGAGAGAATAAAAAAAGGTGCAATAAATTTCGAAAGTCCCGAGTATGTTTTTGATTTGGATGAAAACAAAAAACCTATAGGAATACATCTGAAAATAAGCAAAGAGGCTAATTGGTTGGTAGAGGAATGGATGCTTTTGGCGAATCGTACAGTGGCAGAACAAATAGGTAAGGTAAAAAACAGAAAGGATGCAAAGACCTTTGTGTACCGTGTACATGACGAACCCAACGGTGAAAAAGTGGAAGCCTTTAAAACATTTGCCTCCAAGTTCGGATATCTAATAGACAACAAAAGTCGTACAACTCTTACTCGCTCTTATAATAGCGTACTGAATGAAGTTAAAGGGAGCGGTTTTGAGAGTATGTTTGCCTCTATTGCTCTAAGAACTATGAGCAAGGCCGTGTATTCTTGCGACAATATAGGTCATTACGGTTTGTCTTTCAAATATTATACTCATTTTACCTCACCTATAAGACGTTACCCGGATATGATGGTACATAGGTTGCTTACTTTGTATCTCAATAATGGGACATCTGTTGATAAAACGGAATACGAAGAGTATTGCAAACATTGTTCCGATATGGAAAAACATGCCGCCGAAGCAGAAAGAGAAAGTGTAAAATTCAAACAAGCGGAATTTTTATTGAATAAAATAGGTGAAAAATTTGACGGAGAAATATCAGGGGTGAGTCGTTGGGGTATATATGTCACAACCTTAGAGGATAAGTGCGAAGGTATGGTAAGAATAACCTCTATGAAAGACGATTTCTATATGGTAGACGAGGAAAATTATCGTATCATAGGCAGAGACAAAGAAAAAGTTTATAGATTGGGTGATAAAGTAAGAGTACAATTAACGAAAGTGGATTTGGATAAAAGGCAAATAGATTTTGTACTTATAGATAATGAAGTAAATGATTTAACGAGAAAAAAGCACCGCTTATAAGCGGTGCTTTTTTCTCGTTAAATTTTATTTTTGTATCTGTTCTTTAATGTATTGTATTGCTTTGGCTATTCCATCCTTATCTTTACCCCCTGCTGTAGCATAGAATTTTTGTCCGCCACCGCCTCCTTTTATATATTTGGCAGCTTCTCGTACAATTTTGCCAGCATCCAAACCCTTATCAACCAAAGAATCGGAAAACATAAGCGTTAGCATTACTTTGTCGTTCTGCTCGCTTGCTCCGACAAAGCAAAAGTTTGAAAACTCCCCTCTAAACCTATAAGCCAAATCCTTCATATTGTTGGCATCCAAAGAACAAATGGCTTCAATATAATCCATACCGTTTATTTTTTTCGTTTCTTCTTTTATTTTGTTGTAAAAACTCGCAAGAGCCTGCTTGGTAAAATCTTCAACTTGTTTTTTTAACGTATTATTTTCTTCTATTGTTTTTTTGACGGAAAGAATCAAATCCGGAGAAGATTCAAAGAAAGATTTTATTTTGTGTAAGTTCTCTTCCAAAATATACAGATAATTTTCAAACTCCTCGCCAGTTATAGCCTCTATTCTACGTATACCTGCCGCAATGGCAACTTCTCCGATAATTTTAAACATACCTATTTTTCCGGTACTTTTTATGTGAGCACCTCCGCATAATTCAATACTTTCACCAAAACGTATTACTCTTACCTTATCTCCGTATTTTTCTCCGAATAAAGCCATTGCTCCCATTTGCCTTGCCTCTTGCAAGGATATGTTTCTATAATCCTCAGCCCTTAAATCCTCTCTAATCATTTGATTAACCCGTTGTTCCGTTTGTTTTATTTCTTCAAAAGACAGTTTGGAAGGATGAGAAAAATCAAATCTTAAACGTTTGTTGTCTACATAGGAGCCTTTTTGTTCAACATGCGTGCCCAAAACTTTTCTTAAAGCAAAATGTAATAAGTGAGTAGCGGTATGGTTGCGTTCTATGTTTTCCCTTCTTTTTGCATCAACGCGGGCAACAAACACAGTCTCCGGATTTTTGGGTAAATCCTTGGTAATATGTATAATAAGGTTGTTTTCTTTTTTTGTATCTACTATGGAAATTTTTCCCTCTTTGCTTTCCAACCAACCGCTGTCTCCGACTTGTCCGCCCATTTCCGCATAGAAAGGAGTGCGGTCCAAAACCACTTGATACAAAGATTGTCCTTTGGTCTCTATGTGTCTGTATTTTACTATTTTAACTTCCTCTGCCAATACATCATATCCATCAAATTCTACCTCTTTAAAGTTAGATATTATTTCTGTCCAGTCCTCCGATACCACTTTTGCCGCGTTCCTACTTCTTTCTTTTTGTTTTTCTATATTTTCTTCGAAGGCTTGCATATCCACCGCTCTGTCTTTTTCCTTGGCCATAAGTTCCGTTAAATCCACCGGAAAACCGTAAGTATCAAATAATTCAAAAGCAAAGTCTCCGCTAATCAATCCTTGTGTATGTTCCTCAATGTATTTGTCAAATTTAACAATTCCATTGGCAAGAGTTTTCAAAAAAGCATTTTCCTCTTCTTTTATTACCTTCTTTATCAAATCCTTACCCTTTATCAACTCTTGATATTGCTCTCCCATTTGGGCAACCAGCGTATCTGTTAGTTCGAAAATAAAAGGTTGATTAAACGAGAGAAAAGTATACCCGTACCTTATGGCACGTCTTAGTATTCTTCTAATAACATAACCTGCCTTTGCGTTGGAAGGCAATAAACCATCGGCAATGGCAAAAGACACCGCACGCAAGTGGTCTGCAATTACACGCATAGCAATATCTTTTTTTGCTTCTTGCCCGTACGGAGTTTTGCATTTTTTTACTATTTCTTGTATAAGAGGCTGAAAAATATCAGTATCGTAATTTGATTTTTTGTTTTGCAAAACCATACACAACCTTTCAAAGCCCATGCCCGTGTCTATGTTTTTTTCTTTCAAAGGAATCAACTTTCCATTAGCCAGTCTGTTGTTTTCCATAAAGACGAGATTCCAAATTTCTATTACAAGAGGGTTGTCTTTGTTTACAAGTTTTGCACCGCTTATTTTTTGTTTATCCTCCTCTTCTCTCAAATCTATGTGTATTTCCGAGCATGCACCACAAGGTCCCGTCTCTCCCATTTCCCAAAAATTGTCGTGTTTGTTTCCCGGTAAAATATGGTCGGTCTTTACCCATGTTTTCCAATACTCTAAGGCTTCATTATCTGCCGGCAGATTTTCCTTTTCATCTCCTCCAAAATAGGTTACATAAAGATTTTCCTCCTTTATACCATACACTTTGGTAAGCAATTCCCAAGCATAAGCAATGGCCTCTTTTTTGAAATAGTCTCCGAAAGACCAATTGCCCAACATCTCAAACATAGTATGATGGTAGGTGTCGCGTCCGACCTCCTCCAAATCGTTGTGTTTCCCGCTTACTCTAAGGCATTTTTGGCTATCTGCTGCTCGTTTGTAGGGTTTTTGAACATTGCCAAGAAAAATATCCTTAAATTGATTCATTCCGGCGTTTGTGAACAAAAGAGTAGGGTCGTCTTTTACTATCATGGAGGCAGAGGGAACAATCGTATGCCCTTTGCTTGCAAAAAAATCTATAAAAGTTTTTCGTATTTCGTTAGCTGTCCTCATATTATTCCTTAGTTTCTACTTTTTAAATCGTCTTTAATACTTATTAATACACATCAATTGCTTTTACAGAGATAGCAATTCTTTGTACAATCGTTCTTTTTCTATAGGAACGACTCCCACATATTCGCAAACCAAACCGCCGGCAAGATTACTTATTTTTGCTATCTCCTCACCGGTTAAACCCAGAGCCAAACAGAGACTTGCCACGCTTATTACGGTATCTCCCGCACCGGAGACGTCTGCTATATTTCTTACATTTGCAGATAGGTGTATTATTTCCGCTTTTTTCTTGGCGTAATCGGCAAAAAACACTCCGTTTTCGCTTAGAGTGATAAATATTTTCTCCATTCTTTGTTTGCCGTGCAAAAGCAAAGCGGCATCAATGAGATTGTCTTTGGAAGGAAGAGCAAACTCTATTTTCAAGCCCTCTTTTAACTCTTTTAAGTTAGGTTTGAAAAGTGTTACATTCTTATATAAGGAAAAATTTCTATGTTTTGGGTCTACGCAAGTAGGAATATTTTTTTCTTTTGCCTTTTGTGTGGTTTTTTGTATAAGATTAGGGGTAATTACGCCCTTGTCGTAGTCCTGAAAAATCACTACATCTACCTTTTGATTATCAAGCAAGGATATAATTTTTTCTATCAATAGTTTTTCTTCCTCCGTGTTGAGATAGTCTGTATTTTCGTTATCCACTCTGAGCATTTGAGCATTGTTACCTATGATACGAGTTTTTATTGTAGTCGGTCTGTATTCGCTTTTTATTATGTTATCCGTTGTCATTTTTTCTTTTTGCATCAAATCCAAAAGGATTTGTCCGCTATTGTCCTTACCCACAACAGAGCAGAGAATAGGATTTGCCCCTAAGGCTTTGACATTCAAGGCTACATTGCCTGCGCCTCCCACTCTATTTTCTACCTTATTTACGCAACAAATAGGAACCGGCGCCTCGGGAGAAATTCTTTCAACTTTGCCCCATTGATAAGAATCTACCATAACGTCACCTATAATTAAAACATTCAAATTGCAAAACTTACGAAAAATCTCCTTATAGTTCATACTTGTTACCTGTTTATTGGTTGTGGAAAAAAATATTGTAGAATTATCAAATACTTATTTCTCCTCTGAGAGAGGTCTCCAAAAGAAGTTTTTGTTTATTCTCGTCTGAAAAATTTTCCAAAACAAACATCATTTTTGTCAGAGCCGCCTCCGTAGTCATATCCTTTCCGCTTATTACTCCCATTTGTCCAAGGGTATAACTCGCCTCATAGTGTCCCATTTCTACCTTTCCCGCTTTGCATTGAGTAACATTCATTACCCTTACCCCCTTGTTTATTATTCTCTCTACGGATAAAAGAAAATCTTTGTTTGTCGGAGCATTTCCCGAACCGTATGTTTCCAATATCATACCTTGCAAATCGTTTATATTTGCTATTGCCTCAAAGTATTCTTTGCTAATGGCAGGATGTATTTTTGCAATAACTATATTTTTGCAAAGTTTGTCATATACCTTTAACGGTAAGGAAGTTTTGGGTAAAATGATGTGTTTTTTATAAGAAATGTTAATACCTACTTTTGCCAAAGAGGGTAAATTGCCGGAATAGAAGGCTTCAAAATATTCGGCATTTATCTTTGTAGTTCTATTTCCTCTAAATAGTTTGTTGTCAAAAAATATACAAACCTCCGGTATTTCTACCTCATTATTTGCCGCTATTTCTATGGAGGAAATAATATTGTCTCTTCCGTCTGTGCGTATCATTCCCAAAGGCAGTTGAGAACCTGTTATAATTATGGGTTTGGCAAGATTTTCCAACAAAAAACTTAGAGCCGATGCAGTATAAGACATGGTATCGGTGCCATGCAGAATAACAAAACCGTCATATTTGTCGTATTTTTGTTTTATAAAATAAGAGAGTTTGAGCCACAGCTCTGCATTCATGTCCGAAGAGTCTATAATAGGGTCAAATTGAAAAGTATCTATGTCGCAATCCAACTTGCGCAAAATAGGAAGGACCTCATATATTTTTTGCATATCAAAAGGACGCAAAGCACCGGTTTTGTCATCTTTTACCATTCCTATCGTACCTCCGGTGTAAATCAAAAGTATGTTTTTCATTTTACTTTTACCTACTCATCAAGTCTATTGTTTTGCAAATTTACTCACTTTTTTTTTGTCTAAACAAAAAAAAACACTCCTTTACGCAGAATGTACTAAACGAGAGGGGGAAACGTTTATTTATTAACGACAAAATAAATCATTATCTTATGCAAAAAAAATACCTTGAAATATGTACAGGTTCTTTGGATTCTTGTTTTACGGCTCAAAAAGGCGGAGCAAATAGAGTGGAACTTTGCGCCAACTTGATAGAAGGAGGAACTACTCCGGACTACGCAACAATAGTTTATGCCAAAGAGAAACTGAGCATAGAGGTTATGGTAATGATAAGACCCCGAGGCGGAGATTTTCTTTATACCGATACGGAATACGCTCTTATGAAAGAAAATATTTTGTTGTGCAGAAAAATAGGAGTAAAAGGTGTGGTTTTCGGTTTATTGTTGCCCGATGGGAGTATAGACAAACGGAGAACACGGGAGTTGGTAGATTTGGCGCAACCTTTGGAGGTTTGTTTTCACAGGGCAGTGGATATGACAGACGATTACAACAAGGCCGTAAAAGATATTATAGACTGCAAATGCAAAAGAATACTAACCTCCGGTCAAAAAAATACGGCAATTGAGGGTTTGGATAACATGGCAAAAATTCAAAAAGAATATGGCAAACAAATAGAGATAATGGCTGCAAGCGGGCTGAACTCCCAAAATGTAAAAGAAATATGGCAAAGGACGGGCATAAACAATTTTCATCTTTCCGCCAAACAAGTTAAGAAAAGCAATATGATATTTCGCCAGCCTAACGTAAGCATGGGAAATGAATATTTGGATGAATATTCTTTGACTGCAACCAATATAAAAGAGGTAAAAAGAGTAAGAAACATACTGGATAATTTACCCGAAAGCAAATAAAAAAACTATTCTTGTAATAATCTTTGATAATACTTATCGGAAGAGTATTTTTCAAAGAACTGCACGCCGCAATTTTCTCTCATCTTTTGATATACTTCCGTATTGTCAAACAAAGAGTCTATTTTTTGTTTAATAATTTCTTTGTCTTTGTTGTTTAACACAAAACCTGTTTGATTATCTTGGACTACTTCGGCCATGACCGACAGATTGTTTACAATAAGGGGTGTTTTATAAAACAAACTTTCTATCAAAACCATAGGGAACCCTTCGTACCAAGTACTCAAAAACATAATTACCCTACACTTATTATAAAAATCTTGCATACCTTCTTTGTTCAAAAAACCTTCAAAGGTTATATTCTTTGGCAAGGTCATTTGTTTAATCTCTTGAGTCACACTTCCCGCAACAACGAAATTATAATTTGGCATTTGTTTTGCCAAATCCGCAAAATCAAAAAATCCTTTTTCTTTTGTCAATCTGCCTACAAAACCTATGTGTATTTTCTTTGTAGTATCTTCTTGTATATAAGCATTGTTTATCGGTACAAAAGTATTTGGCAAATAAAAGGCTTTGTTTTTGGGAATACCGTTTTGAATAAATTTATTTTTTTGAAAATGAGACAGAAAGTAAAATCTATCCGCACTCTTATAATAATTCAACTTTCTGATTACAAAAAATTTCAGAGCAAAGGCAAAACTCCGTACTTTGTTATTCAAACAATTATCTATGACGCAATGTAATTCTCTTGTTTTTAATAGGCATTTCTCGCAAATCTTTCCTTTGTTAAAGAAAATACCTATCGGACAAAAAAGTCTGTAATTGTGTACTATTTGCCAAACTTTGACATTATTTTTTTTCAACACCGGAATAATGGCAGGAGAAATAATGGAGTATACGTTATGTATTATTGCAATCTCTATTTTGTGAGTTGTGACTATGTTTTTTATATCTTTGATACTTTTGGGATTATATACGGAAGTGAAAATACTAAGAATTTTGCCCCGAGCATTGCTTTGCATTTCATTATAATTGCGGGTATATAGCGTTACTGTGTGACCTTTTTGCTCCAAAAGGTGTTTTTGTAGTTCTACCACTGATTCTTCCCCCCCCCGTTGACTATATTCGTTGTGTACAATAAGAAAGTTCATATTTGCAAAGATACAACAAAGAAACGAAAACAAGCCACCGCGCTTTGTTCGTTTTTTGAGTTTTCCCCTCCCCCCAAAAAAAACTTGTCCTTGCGATTTACTTTATTGCATGGCAAACCATTCCTTTGTTATCCATGCCCTTCCCCTCCGTCATTGCGAGCGCAACAAAGCAATCCATCCCGCTTTATAATATTATTGCCATCCCGTATAAAAATTTTGCCTTTCTTTGTTTGGTTTCTGCCAAACGGCGATTCGTTACCAAAAAAACATAGTTTTTTGAGTCAAAAAACTATGTTTTTTCATCATTGAAACGGCCTTTGGCAGAAACCAAACAAAGAAAGGCAGAAAGCCTTCTTACTTTGGCAGTCAATCACGCCGTCATTATGAGCGTTAGCGTGGTAATCTATAAAATAACCGATAAAGCGGTCCGGATTGCTTCGCTAACGCTTGCAATGACGTCTTGTAACATACTTTTTATTGAGGATTACTACAATTTAAAGCGAAGTCTCATAATGGCAAAAAGGAGTGCTAGCAAAGACGGGTTAGCGTAGATAAGACTATTAAGGGAAGAGAGTATGGTTAAATCTTACTTAGTTGCAAATTAAATCTGTGTTTTGTAAACATTGTATAGAGTAAAAATCCTGCTATATGTACAATTACTACAGAGACAAAAACACTAAAAAAGCCGAAGTATTCAGCCAAAATTCCTCCGACAAATATACCTATACCAACACCCACATCCCAACAAACCAATAGGGAAGAGTTGGCAGTACCTCTCTCGTTGTGATTGGCAATTTTGATTATCATATTTTGAAAAGCAGGGTACATATGTCCGTTACCCAAACCTATTAGTAACGCAGACAGATAATAGAAAATATGAGTAGGGAAAAAAGTAAAAATAGCATAACCGAATGTGGATATTAGTATACCGATAAAAGCGTTCTGTGTCAATTTACCCTCCTTTAATGCTTTATTGCCTTGTAACCTAGAAAATATAAGACCTACGGAAAGTAACATAAAATACGTACCCGTTCCTGAGGTTATCCCTAATTTTTCTTTACTGTAAATAGCAAGATAGTTGCTAAGCACCCCGTAACAAGTGCTAAAAAATATCATATTGAATGCCAAAAACCACCCTTTAATAAGAAAAAATCTGTCCAAGGATATTTTTTTTGTGTTTTTTATTATTTCTTTTTGTGGAATACTTACGTAATAAACCATTATAAAACCGAACAATGCAAAACAAATAGCCAACCAAAAAAGTATATCAAAATTATTCGTGTACTTATAAATAAAAACCCCTAATGTGGGAGCAAGAGCAGAGGCTACATTATTACTTAATCCGTAAAAACCTATTCCTTCGTTTCTCCTATCGGAAGGTAAGACATCTATGGCAACCGTACTGTTGGCAACCGTACAGGCTCCGAAAGGTGCACCGTGTAATGTTCTTACAAGAGCAAACAATATTAAAGAGCCGGCAAGAAGATAGCTTGCAAAGAAAATGGAATAAATAAGAAAACATATTATGAGTACTTTTTTTCTATTAAAAGAATCCACCAAATAACCGCTAAAAGGTCTGAATATCAGTGCGGTTATTGTATATCCCGAGAGAACAACACCTATTACGTCTTTGCTTGCGTGAAAATGCTCGCTTAGATACAATGGCAACAAAGGTGTAAGCAAATAAAAAGCAAAAAAGAGGCTGAAATTTGCCAACATTACCTTGATATATTCACTATTCCAAAGCTTTCCTTGTTTTGCATTCATTATACACAAACTATTATAAAAACAAAAAAGGGATGTAAAACCGCATTCGCCTTACATCCCCTTTGTTTGCGCTCCCACTAGGACTTGAACCTAGGACCCCATGATTAACAGTCATGTGCTCTAACCAACTGAGCTACGGAAGCATGCCCTTATCAAAACATTTGCAAAATTATACAATGTTTTCTTACCAACAAAATATTTTTTATTTTTTTGTTTAATTTTTTTTAAAACTTATCATAAAATATTATAAAACACATATATAACATTCAATCTTTTGATTTTTCCAAAATTTATTGCTTGTTATATATTGCTATAAGGATTTTATTGTTCTTTTAGAAATTTTTTAAATCGTGTTGCATCATTATACGGACAAGTTCTTTAAAAGAAGTTTTTCTCGGATTCCAACCCAAAAGAGTTTTTGCTTTATTTGGGTCTCCCAAAAGGGTTTCCACCTCGCTGGGTCTAAAAAATCTTTCATCTACCTCTACCAAGACTTTACCGTTGGCCTTGTTTATACCCTTTTCGTTAATACCTTCTCCTTGCCAAAATAATTCCATACCTGCCTGTTCAAAAGCCAGGGTGCAAAATTCTCTAACGCTGTGTTGTTCCCCTGTAGCTATTACGAAATCTTCGGGCTTATCTTGCTGAAGCATAAGCCACATACATTCAATATAATCTTTGGCATAACCCCAGTCTCTCAAAGCGTTAAGATTGCCAAGATAGAGTTTGTCTTGTTTGCCTTTGGCTATTCTTGAGGCTGCTATTGTTATTTTACGAGTAACAAAGTTTTCTCCTCTTCTCTCGCTTTCGTGGTTGAAAAGAATACCATTTACGGCATACATACCATAACTTTCTCTATAATTTTTTGTTATCCAAAAACCGTATAGTTTGGCAACGGCATACGGAGAGCGAGGATAGAACGAGGTTGTCTCTTTTTGAGGTGTCTCCAATACCTTACCGTACAGCTCCGAAGTGGAGGCTTGATAGATGCGACAAGTTTTTTCCAAACCGCATATTCTGACCGCTTCCAAAAGTCTTAAAACCCCTATTGCGTCCGTTTCTGCCGTATATTCGGGCACATCGAATGATACTTTAACATGACTCTGTGCCGCCAAGTTATATATTTCACAGGGTTTTATTGTGTTAATTATACGTATCAAAGAAGAGGAATCCGTCATATCGGCGTAATGAAGATTTACCAATCGTTTTTTCTTCATATCCTTTACCCATTCTTCCAAGTAAAGATGTTCTATTCTTTGAGTGTTAAATGACGAGGCACGCCTTAGAGTTCCATGTACTTGATAACCCTTTTCTATAAGGAATTCGGCCAAAAACGAACCGTCCTGTCCTGTAATACCTGTAATAAGAGCAACTTTGTTTGTCATGTTTTTTTATGTTTTATTACGGAATAACTATTTTGAAAGATTTGGAACCGTTTTGTGTGCTTACGGTTAAAATAAACGCACCTTTATTATTTATAAACAAGTGATTATCGGATATTTGCTGCAATAATCTGCCATCTATGGAGTATAAACTCATAAGATTTATATGAGAGTTGGACTTTGCGGTTACAAGGTTGTTGTCTTGTAAGATATATATGTTATTATCATTTATGGAAATGTTATTTAGATTTAGAGCATTGCGAGTAAATTTTAACAAGAAAGAATCCTCCGTAAAGTCTTCGTTTGCAAGGAAAGAAAAAACAGGAGTAGCGGATAGATTTGCCAAAGTCTGCCCGTTATACCTATTGATAAGCAAAACGCTGTCATAAGGATAGATGGAGTTTTGATTAAAACAAACGGAATAATTGCCCGAGTGCTTTATAAGGCAACGTATATCTACCAATAAAGAATTTTCATTATTAGGTGGTATAACGTTTACGGAAAAGTTTTCGTTATGGAATTTGGCAAATATTTCCGGACAAGAACCCAAGGAATGAAGTTTGTGAGAGTCATATTCCCAGTCCAATAAATCGGAGGCATTGCTATCAAAGGAAAGATATAAATTGTCGGATAAGGATAATGAACTGTCCGTAATGGAAAATATCAGAGGGTTATTTGTGGTAGATATATTATTTTGAGCAAGATTGTTGTTGGAAATTTTGGTAACCGATAAAAAATTTTGAGTATTGGCAACTTGTACAAAAAAACCTTCAAAAGGAGATAAAGTATCCTGCAAAGTCAGAGGCTCATAATTACCGGAGTAGGGATTTAGTTTATTCGGCAGGGAAATATTATTTCTTGCAATCTGATTTATGGAAATAGGGAAAGGATAAGGGTTGCTAACCAAATGCCAACCTGATGAGTTTGGGTTATACGTTGTAAGGGAGGCGTTGTTAAGTAGGATATACGATTTGTAGTCTGCAATAGAACCCGAAAAGTTAATAGTGGTATCGTTGGCATAAGCAATTAATAACGCTTTGCTTTGTTGAAAAAAAGGCACGGTATCATTGTATACCTTGAAATTGAGCCACATTCCCTGCAAAGTGTCTTGTAAAAAATCTTCTTTCCATGTATAAATATCAACATTATTATTGTTTGTATCTGCATTAAAATACGAAGGAATGGAGCCTATGGTATTTTCATCTATGGTTATGGGAATAGAAAACAAATACCAGCCGGGAATGTTATTGGAATAATAACCGAGAAAAGATTTTTCTACAATAAAATTCTTTATATTCATTGAGCCAAGATTGAGTAAGGAAGTATTGTTTTTGAGAATAAGCGTATCTGCAAAGGCAACCGAGTCCTGTGGTATGGTGACAAAAATGTCCGAGGCAACGGTAACAATATGATTAAATTTTGGAATTCCGTTAGTCCAATTGCTATCCGACCACAAACCCGAAGCTATTCTTTGATTCCGTGCTTTTGTTAGAAAAGGACAAAAATCGTAAGTAGTACTACCGTCTTGCGAAACTAAATAAGCAACATAGAAAGAATTCGGATTAAGGTTGTTTATTAGACAATACCCTTCGTCCGAAATTTGTATATTACCCTCATCTATCGGTATGCCAAAATTAATGTTGGATATCTCTTCCTGTGATATAATATTGTCAAAAGAATGTATTCCAAAATTTGCAAAATTGTTAGTATCATTAGGGCTCAAAGCCGACCATTCCGAGCATAGAGTAGGAAAACCCGCATTGGGATTGTGTTTTATTCCGGAGCAAACAAAAGATTTTCTTTTAAGAATAAATCTTGCCGTATTAAAATTACCTTCATTGCACGACCAACCCGTGTTGTTAGGAAGGGAGAGTTCATTAACGTTTCCAAATATATCTACGGTATCATTATTGTGTAGTAAAATTATGGGGTTGTGTCCGTAAAATAATGAACTGACATAATAAAACAACCCTTTATCTCCCATTTGATAAGGGACGTCGAAACTATTGAATAGAACAATAGAGGAGTTATGTTTTAGAGTGTCTTTTTCGGAAAAAGTCTTCACAAACGATTGAATGGCATGTAATTTTAAAGAATAATCTTTAAGACAAATATCTTTACCTGTGGCATTAAAAAGCTCTACAGCGTTGTTCTTATAATATGAAAATTCCGAAATAAATATATCGTCGGCAAATGAATAGGAATCACCTTTATTGACAACAATAATTTTCTTATTCGTATTCGGGGAATTATCGGAGAAAAACACAGTTGCCGAATTGTCGGATATATGTTTTACGCTGTCAATGGTTTTTTCTCTGTGAGTGAAAAAAGATAACGTATCTCCACCTAAGGCTAAAACGTAATTTGTATTTGCTTTTAGATTGTCAATAACAAAAGAAGTTTGAGTATTAAGGATAGGAAAAGAAAGTTTGTTGCAATACCCTTGTGGAATAGCAACAAGAACGGAAAGCAATGTGTCTGATTTATTGTTATTTTTTGAGAAATAGAATCCTATACTTGATGTCGCACTATAAAGTGTGTCGTCGGACAATTCTGTTAGATTGATACTGTTTCCGTTGAGGTCTGTTATTGTTGGGTTGAAAGTGGCATTTTTTCTTTTTCCTACAATTTTTAATCTATAGGCATATTGTCCGTTGTTTAAACTTTGGTCGTCTATGCATAAAGCTTTTGATATATCTATATTTCCTGTAAAAAATCGTGATTTACCTCTAATTAGTATTCCTCTATTGGTATCAATAACAATATCTTTAAGCATTGCTCCCGGTGTTTTGAGATGTGAAGCGGGTACATGCCAAAAAAAGTTTTTATAAACTTCTCCCCCAGAGGATGGTAATAGGGAAAAGTCTTCAAAATAAACCGTGTCGTTTTCATAGATATATAACGTATCGTCCTCAGTCAAAGAAAAGCTGATACTAACGCTATTGGCAGATAGAGCGGAAACAGACAGATTCTGTGATAACGAATTGAAAACAAACAAAATGGAAAAAACAAATAGTCCCAAAATATTTTTCATAACGAAAGGGTATTAGGTTTATATATCTTTGGTTAAACTGCTATTGCGTCTTACTTTATAGATAAAAAATATAATACAAAGAGACAAAAGTAACGTTGTTGAAGTACCCACAGGAACGGGATTATTGTTTTTATCTAATTCTATAATTGAGTTTTGTTTGACTGAGGCATTATTTCTTGAACCGTGATTCGGCAGCGGAGGTTGCCCTATGAGTGAACACAAGTACAACAAACAGACAACGAACATTCCCAAACGTTTAAACATGATATTTATCTATTGATGATTACCGCTACAACTCGGATAAGAATAGTGTATTGTTGTTTAGTCTATTATATAAGTGTATTGTACTCCTAGGGAAAATGTCCTTTGTTTCTGAAGTTTTTTATTTGCAAAATAATCTTGCATGCCAAATTCTATACCAAAACCGTTTTTATGGTCAAGTGAAAACATACAGCCCAAGCGAGGCATATAACCAAATCTTATACCGGACTGACCCTCAAAATCTCTGTAGTAATAATCCTTAAAATTTTCTGCAGATAAAGAATAATCATATCTACCCAAAATCGCTCCTATTCCTATACCGACATAAGGTTTGATTTTTTCATTAAAGAAATAGTAGTTGCAAAAAACGGTTAACGGCACCTGCCAAGCGACAAAGTTTTGTTTGGTAGGCAAATAGTTTAGTTTTGCCGTTTCGGGTTGAAATCTATCATAACCCAAGGACATTCCCCAGGAAAGTTTTATTTCTTGATACTGAAACTCCACTTGAAAATTTCCACCGCCCCCCCATTGATAATTGTC
This sequence comes from uncultured Bacteroidales bacterium, assembly GCA_963540815.1. GTDB lineage: Bacteria > Bacteroidota > Bacteroidia > Bacteroidales > P3 > Scybalousia_A. The sequence continues at coordinate 123,250 of CAUTQY010000002.1, read as the reverse complement.
TTTTATCTCTCCGTTGGTCACGAGATAATGTCCTCTAAGAGAAAGAAACACATCATACGGTTCTCCGCTACCTAATCTATGTCTGTTTTGTGCAGTGAGGTAAAAGGAAACAAACAACAAGAACAACAGAAATATTTTTTGTATTGATTTTTTCATAGAAATATTGTTTTTCATTCTTTAAAATTTATTTTTGCTTTGACCAGGAGTCTTTTAACGTACAAGTACGATTAAAAACAAGATTGCCTTCTTTACTATCATAATCCGTAGAAAAGTATCCCAAGCGTTCGAATTGGTACTTTTTCAGACTCTGGGTGTCTGCAACAGCTTTTTCCAATTTGCAGCTTTTCAATACGGTTAAGGAGTTGGGGTTAAGATTATCCAAAAAAGTTTGTTCCTCTTCTACCTTATCCGGTATTTCGGCGGCAAACAAACGGTCAAACAATCTTACCTCAGCTTCTACACAATCTTTTGCGTTTACCCAGTGAATAGTTCCCTTTATTTTTCTGCCATCTGTGGCATTGCCTCCTCTTGAAGCAGGGTCATAAGTACAATGTACGGCAGTAACTTCCCCATTTTCATCTTTGTCACAACCTACACACTTAACTATATAAGCATATCTTAACCTTACTTCTTGTCCGGGGGTTAATCTGAAATATTTTTTAGGAGCATCTTCCATAAAATCCTCTTTTTCTATGTATAAAGTATTGGAAAACGTGATTTTGTGCGTCCCCCTTGTTTCGTCCTCAGGGTTGTTTACGGCATCCAACTCATCATAAAAGTCCTTCGGGCAGTTATCTATAATAAGTTTTATAGGATGCAAAACCCCCATTATCCTATCTGCTTTTTTATTGAGGTCGTCCCTTAAAGAATTTTCCAATCGAGAATAATCTATAAGGTTATCTCTTTTTGCCACACCAATATCTTCGCAAAAATTCCTTATACTTTCCGGTGTAAATCCTCTTCTTCTCAAACCGCAGATAGTAGGCATACGAGGGTCATCCCAACCATTAACGTAACCTTCTTTTACAAGTTGAAGAAGCTTTCTTTTACTCATAACCGTGTAGGTAATGTTTAATCGAGCAAATTCGTATTGATGCGAGGGAAATATTTCCAATTCATTTATAAACCAATCATACAGAGGACGGTGAATATCAAACTCTAGAGTACAAATGGAATGAGTTACACTCTCTATACTATCACTTTGACCATGAGCATAATCATACATAGGATAAATACACCACTTATCTTTTGTTCTATGATGAGAGGCGTGTATTATTCTATACATAATAGGGTCTCTCATATTCATATTGGGGTGTGCCATATCTATTTTAGCCCTTAGGGTTTTTTCCCCGTCAGTATATTTACCCTCTCTCATTTGTTCAAAAAGCCTAAGATTCTCTTCAATACTTCTTCCTCTATAAGGAGAGTTTTTACCCGGTGAGGTTACGGTGCCCCTGTTTATACGAATTTCTTCATTACTTTGGTCGTCTACATAAGCTTTTCCTTTCTTTATTAACTCCACTGCCCATTGATAGAGTTGCTCAAAATAATCCGAGGCATACCTTTCCATTGCCCATTCAAAGCCCAACCATTTTATATCCTCCTTTATGGAATCAACATATTCGGTATCTTCTTTAACAGGATTGGTGTCGTCAAATCTCAGATTGGTTTTGCCTCCGTATTTTTTTGCCAGACCGAAATTTATACAAATACTTTTTGCATGGCCTATGTGTAAATAACCGTTTGGCTCAGGAGGAAAGCGAGTTTGTACTGCACTAACTCTACCTTCTTGTAAATCTTTTTCTATAATTTCCTCTAAAAAATTTTTCTGAGTTTTTTCGTTATCAATCATTGCAGAAGTAATATTAAGGTTAAAAACAAAGTAATACGTAGAACTATTTTTTTTCTTTCAGAATATCTCTTATTTCCGTAAGCAAAAGTTCCTCTTTGCTTGGTACGGGTTGGGAGGCGTGTTTTTCTTCTTTTTTCTTTGAGAATTTGTTTAAACCCTTTATCATCATAAATATACAGAAAGCAATTATTAAAAAATCTACAACATTTTGAATAAAATTGCCGTAGGTAATATTTGATTCACCTATGGATAGTTTCAACCCTGTAAAATCTATTCCTCCCGTAATTATTCCTATCAAAGGCATAATCATATCATTAACCAAAGAGGAAACAATTTTGCCGAAAGCTCCGCCTATGATAACGCCCACTGCCATATCCACTACGTTACCACGCATAGCAAACTCCTTGAATTCTTTTACAATACCCATGATTGCCTACATTTAATCAGTTCACGTTTTTTATGCATAGGAATTGCAAAGTTATAATTTTTTTCTCAAAAAAAATAAAATCTCTAAAAAATTGACTTATATTCATCCGGCAAGACTGAGATGATACAAGTATGATGTTAATTTATTTTATAGTATCTTTGCACAACATAGTCGTAAAAAATTAACGTAAAAAAATATGTGTAGTTATAAGATAGAAAATAAAATTTTTGAAAAATATATATCTGCCTTAGAATTGAAAAAGGCAGTGGGTGATATTGCCAAGAGAATAAATGAGGATTATAAGGGCAAAGAGATTCTCTTTATAGTTGTTTTGAACGGAGCTTTTATGTTTGCCTCTGATTTGTTCAAACAAACAAAAGTTTCTTGTAAAATAAGTTTTGTTAAAGTAAGTAGCTATAACAACGAAAACTCTACTGGTAAGTTTAAACAACTAATAGGTCTTAATGAAAATATAAAAGACAAAAACGTAATAATAGTAGAGGATATCGTTGATAGCGGTTTTACTATGTTGAATATTAGAGAGCAACTTTTGATGCAAGAGCCGAATAATTTGGAAATAGCAACTTTGTTGCTTAAACCTCTGAAATTTCAACAAAAATACCCTATAAAGTATATAGGAATGAATATAGAAAATCCTTTCATCGTGGGTTATGGTTTGGATTTCAACGGTTATGGCAGAAATCTACCCGATATATATCAAATAAAAGGATAGATATTCTATATGCCCTATTTTCCCCATCATATGAAAAAGTATTTTACTAGTTTTTAGTATATTATCAAAATAAAGAGGAATGGATTTATTTGTTAAAAATAAGATTTAACTGTCTGATAATTAGTAAAAGTATTTTATAAAATACATGGATGATTTGTGTAGAAAAAACTTATTAAAAGAGAGGAGACAAAAATTTGTCTCCTCTCTTTTAATATATAAATTGATTATTAGAATGTTAGCTTATAATTTTGAAGAAAATCTACGGATCTCCGTATCAAGGTATACATTACCTCATCGTTTTCAATAAAATGCACGCTCTTTCTATATTCTCTTATAAATTCTTCTATAAACGGAGAGGAGTGCATACCTGTTTCTTTCTTGCGAAAATCCAAAGCCTGTGCTGCATTAAATAACTCTATTGCCAAAACTCTTTCGGTATTATTTACCACTCTAAAGGTTTTTGTAGCCGCGTTTGAACCAAAAGATACATGGTCTTCTTGGCCTTGGCTACTGTCAATAGTATCGACAGAGTTTGGCATACAAAGCATTTTATTTTGATTCACTATGGAGGCAGCAGCGTACTGAGGTATCATAAACCCGGAGTTTACACCCGGATTTGCTACAAGGAATGAAGGCAAACCTCTCTTGGCTCCTATAAGTTGATAGGTTCTTCTTTCGGAAACGGAGGATAATTCACTTACTGCAATGGCAAGAAAGTCCAAATTAATAGCCAGTGGTTCCCCGTGGAAGTTCCCCGCAGAGATAACCATATCTTCATCCGGGAAAACGGTAGGATTGTCTGTTGCCGAATTTATTTCGGTAGTTATAATATTTTCTACATGTTTTATTGCATCCTTGCAAGCACCATGAATTTGTGGCACACAACGGAAAGAATAAGGGTCTTGAACATGCTCTTTGTGTCTTTTGATTATTTGGCTATCTTCCAAGAACGAGCGAATACGTCTTGCTGTGATTAGTTGCCCTACGTGTGCTCTAACCAAATGTACATTATCATAAAACGGCTCTATTCTTCCGTCAAAAGCCTCCAAACTAACCGTCATTATAAGGTCGGCAAGTTTACTCAAACGTTTTGCTTTTATGATGGAATACATGGCAAAGGCGCCCATAAATTGAGTACCGTTCAACAGAGCCAACCCTTCTTTACTTTGCAACTCTATCGGTTGCCAATTCATTTCTTTGTTTAATTCCTCTCCGCTAATTCTTTTACCCTTATAATCTACTTCTCCCAAACCTAACAAGGGCAAACACATATTAGCCAATGGCGCCAAATCTCCGCTGGCTCCCAAAGAACCTTGTTGATATACAACAGGATATATATCATTGTTGAAGAAATCCGCCAATCTTTGTACCGTAATGAGTTGAGTGCCCGAGTATCCGTACGAAAGAGATTGTATTTTGTTTAAAAGCATGAGTTTTACAACCTCATGAGGAACTTCTTCTCCGCAACCGCAAGCATGAGACATTACAAGATTTTTTTGCAACTGACTCAACTGCTCTTTACTAATGGAAATATTACACAAAGAACCAAATCCTGTAGTAACTCCATATATAGGTTCTTTTTGATTTTCCATTTTTTTATTAAGGTATTCTCTACATTTTTGAATACGTTGTTTACTTTCCTCGGAAAGTTCTATTTTCATACCCTTCTCCATTATATTACTCACTCTTTCAAGAGTAAGAAGCTCGGGGCTAATATGATGTATTTCCATGACGTTATTTTTATTTGTGAATTTCTTTTTACTCAAAAAACTCCATGAGTTACTTTGTGCAAAAGTACAATTTTTTATTTAAATCATAAAAATCCCAATACTGCCAAATATTTGCTAAGCAGATAAGAACAAAATAATGTTTATAACAGCGAATATAAAGGCAATAAATTTTGCAGAAGGCAAAACTATTATGAGTAGCAAAAGATATATGAAATTTAATAAAGAGGTTTGAAACAATAATTTATTATATTTTTCTCTCTCTGCTTTTCTTAGTTCGCAAAACAGATAAAGACCTGATAAAATAAGTATTGTAGATACTATTACGGGAGTTAAACTGACGAAAGAAAAATGGAATAGGGCAGAAAAAGAAAAAACTCCCGATAGTAAAATAAGAATAAAATATTTTATCTCTCCGGCTATTTTACCGAAACGAACCTCAAAACTTTTTTTACCGTTAGCAAGGTCGGTTTGTCTGTCTCGCAGATTATTTACCGTAAGTATCATAGTGGAGATACAACCGCAAGCACAACCGGCGTATATACTTTGGTTTATCAAAGATAGATTGTTAGCAAGCAAGTAATAAGTACCGCATGTTGCCACAGGTCCGTAAAATACAAAGGCAAAAATGTCTGCTATACCAAGATAGGAAAGAGAATAAGGTGTGGCAGTATATAACCAAGCAAAAAATAATGAAAACAAGCCTATAATAAGTATGGGTAAGCCTCCGACATAAATCAAATAAATACCGCTAAGAACAGAAAAAGAAAGGTTGATAAGAATTGCTTTTTTCATTTGATTAATTGAAACTTCTCCCTGTGCCAGTGCACGTTTAAAACCTATTCTATCTTTTTTGTCTGTACCTTTTTTGTAATCGTAATAATCATTAATAAGGTTACTTAGAGTTTGCAAACTAGTACCACAAAACAATACCATAATAACCGAAATATAATTAATATTAGTTTGCAAACTTGCAAAAAGCACTCCTATCAAAATGGGTACCGCAGAAGCAAGTAACGTTTTGGGTCTAAGAATGTTAAACCATTTTTTTATGTCTGCTTTAATATCAGTTGCTCTCCTATATTTTTTGTTTTCCATATTTTACTATTACAATTCGTTTTTATGTATTGTTACACCTTAACTAACTCATAATTATGAAGTTATATTTTGGAATGGAAAATTTATATCAGGCAAAATCAAAACCGAAAGGTAGAAGACTATCAACATCGTTGAAACACATAATCTTTTCCTCTCCGGTTAAAACCATGATTTTTATTTTTTGTTTGGAGATATTGTTTTGAAATTCAGACATTACTTGCCTGCATGCTCCACAGGGAAAAGCGCTTGCAATTTCGTTTTTTTCGTTTTTAGCTACAATAAAAAGAGTTAAAGGTATTTTGTTTTTTGCTCCTGCAGAAAATAATGCTACCCTTTCGGCACATAATCCGGAAGGATAGGCAATGTTTTCTTGATTACAACCGACAAAAATCTCATCGGTTGTAGTCCTTACCGCACAAGATACCTTGAAATGAGAGTATGGCGAATAAGATTTTTCTAATTCTTGCCATGCTATACTCAACAATTCTTTGTCCTGGGCGGACAAATCTCGTATGTCCAAAATTTGATAATCTATATTCAATGTATGCTTTTCCATAAAACTACAGATTGTTTTTATACCACTCAAACAATAAATGTATTCCTTCCGTAAGTTCCACTTTATGTTGCCAGCCCAGAGAGTGCAATTTGCTGACATCGGTTAATTTTCTCGGTGTGCCATCGGGAAAATCCGTATTCCAATGTATTTTACCCTTATAACCTATTTCTTGTCTTATTGTTTCCGACAATTTTTTTATTGTAATTTCCTTACCCGTACCTATATTAATATGACAATTTCTTATCTGTTTTTCTCCTTGTTTGTAAGTATCTTTGAATTCTACATTCAATAAGATATGAACGCTTGCGTCTGCCATGTCTTCACTCCAAAGAAATTCCCTCAAAACATTTCCACTTCCCCAAAGAGTCAAGCTATCCTTTTCCATTCCGTATTTTTTCAATACATTTATTATTTCTTCTTTACTATTTTGTCCGTTGATTTCTTCTACCGGACGTTTATTCATATCCTTGAGTATAGAATCCCAATCGTTTTCCATTAAACATTTGGAAAGGAAGATTTTTCTAACCATAGCAGGTAAAACATGAGAATTTTCCAAATGGAAATTATCATTATAACCATAAAGATTTGTCGGCATAACCGCTATATAATTACATCCGTATTGCAAGGAAAAACTTTCGCACATTTTCAGGCCGGCTATTTTTGCTATGGCATAAGGTTCGTTTGTATATTCCAAAGTGTTGGTAAGAAGCTCTTCCTCTTTTATGGGTTGCGTTGCCATACGTGGGTAAATACAAGTACTGCCAAGAAAAAGAAGTTTTTTTACTTTATGTGCAAAACTCTCACCAATAACATTTTGTTGTATCTGTAAATTATTATAAATAAAATCCGCCCTATAAAGAGAATTTGCCATTATTCCCCCAACGTATGCGGCAGCCAACACTACGATCTCAGGCTTTTCTTTATCAAAAAAAACTCTTACTTTTTCTCTATCCGTAAGGTCCAATTGCTTATGTGTTCTGCCGATTAGATTGTTGTAACCTTTATCGGATAAATTTTGCCAAATAGCAGAACCTACCAACCCCTTATGTCCGGCAACATATATTTTGGTACTCTTATCAAACATTATAGTTACATTTTCTATTGCTACAAAATTAATACAAAAACTTTACTTGAAAACGTTATGTTAAAATTTCAGAACGAGATTAATGCTATTAGAGAAATTAACACTACTTTTGCACTACGAAACCAGCGTAAGACAATGAGAGTAAATATCCATCAACTTAACTGTAAAACAAAAGATTGTCAGTATAATACTTTGCAAATAGAACAAGCCCTGCAAGCAAGCGATGATGGTGTTTTAAATATTTTTTCCGAATTATCTCTCTGTGGTTCACCTCTTTACAATGCTGTTTCATATAACGATATTTATAAAGAAAGTTCACTTTGCGGTGAGAGATTGTTACGAACCGAAAAAAGTTTTATTGTAGGTACTGTTGCCAAAGGCGAGCAAGATACAAGGTATAATTCCTTAGTATTTGTTAATAACGGTGAAGTAATAGGACTTTCCACAAAAAGAAATTTACAAAGATTTGATAACCATTTTAGCGTAGGCAATGGTTTGGAGGTAGTAAAATACGAAGGCAAAAACTTAGCTTTCGGTTTTTGGGAGGACTTTGAAGGTTTTGTAAAAAGACAGGTAAATGTTGAGGTGTTTATACTCTGCTCCAATGAATTGTTTGATAAAGATGATAATGAGGAAATTATGAATACTTTATCATTTTATGCAAGACAAACAAAAGCGAAAATAATATATGTTAATCGTACGGGAGCAGAAGGTAGTTTTATTTTCTCCGGGCGCAGTTTTATAATGAACGAAAGAGGGGAAATTTGTGAAAAACTACCTATGTTTGAAAACGGAAGCGTTTTTGCCGATTTGAAAAAAATAAAACCGAAAAAACAGTTTAATGCCCTTTGTTATGAAGAAAAAATCTTTAAGGCGGGTGTTTTGGGAATAAAAGATTATTTTCATAAAAATAACATACACAAGGCGGTTATAGGGTTATCCGGAGGAATAGATTCCGCTTTGGCTGTTGTTTTGGGTGTAGAGGCTTTGGGAAAAGAAAACGTAACCGGTATTCTTATGCCAAGCAAATATTCCTCCGATCATAGTTTAATGGATGCCAAAGCTTCGGCAGAAAATCTTGGTATTGAATACTTTACTCTTCCTATCGAAGATATCTTTGAAGCAAGTTTAAGAACGATGCAACCGATTTTTGAGGGGAGAGAACCAAATACGGCAGAAGAAAATTTGCAAGCAAGAATTCGTTGTATGATAGTTATGGCTTTCGGCAACAAAATGGGTGCCGCTATGCTAAACACAAGCAATAAAAGTGAAAGTGCCGTAGGGTATGGTACATTATACGGAGATGACTCAGGAGCAATATCCGTTTTGGGAGATTTGTACAAAACGGATGTTTATAGACTTGCTAAGTGGATAAACTCAAAAAAAGAAATTATCCCCTTTTCTTCCATCAATAAACCGCCTTCGGCAGAATTGAGATATAATCAAAAAGACTCGGACACTTTGCCGGAATATGACCTATTGGACAATGTGCTTACTGACCATATAGACAAAGGTTTGGATTTTTCTCAGTTGATAAAAAAGGGGTATGAAAAAGAACTTGTAGAACGTGTGCTTCATCTTTTGAAAATAAACGAATGGAAAAGGCATCAGGAAGCACCTGCTCTTCGTTACAGCAAAACTTGTTTTACAACGGATTACAAACAACCTATATCATAAACAATTATGAGTGATAGTATAAAACACGAATGTGGCATAGCAATGTTGAGATTGCTCAAGCCCTTGGAATATTATCAGGAAAAATACGGTAACACATGGGCTTTGAATCGTATGTATCTTTTAATGGAAAAGCAACATAATCGCGGGCAAGACGGTGCGGGATTTGCCTCGGTAAAATTTGACACAAAACCGGGAAAGCAATATGTGGATATTTTTAAAAGTAATGATAAGCAAGCGATAGCGGATATTTTTAAGAATGTTTTTGCCGATTACAAAAATATAGAAAAAGAAAATCCTAAAAAAATCAACGATATACGGTACTTAAAAAATAATGCACGATTTTTCGGAGAGGTTTTTATGGGACATCTGCGCTATGGAACTTTTGGCGGAAACTCCATAGCAAGCCTACATCCGTTTCATAGAAAAAACAATTGGAAAACAAGAGATTTACTTATTGCAGGAAATTTCAATCTTACCAACATAGAAGATATGCTCAACAAGCTTATCTCTTTGGGGCAACACCCTGTGGATGTTTCGGACACTGCCATAGTTCTTGAAAAGATGGGTAAGTTTTTGGACAGAGAGGTTGAACAACTATTTAGAAAACACAAACTAAATCAAGAATCCAATATACAAATAACCGAAAATGTTTCCAAAGAAATGGATTTGCAGAAAGTTCTATCCTCTTCGGTAAAACATTTTGACGGCGGTTATGTTATGTGCGGTCTTACGGGTAATGGTTATGCCTTTGCGGCAAGGGATGAGAACGGAATAAGACCATGTTTTTGGTACAAAAATGATGAGATTGTTGTTGTTGCCTCGGAACGTCCTGCCATAATGACTACATTTGATGCCCCCATACAAGAGGTTAATGAACTTTCTCCGGGTTGCGCTTTAATAATCAAACGTGACGGAAACGCAACGCAAGAAAGGATAAAGGAATGCTCTTCCAATACATATAAGCAATGCTCTTTTGAGAGAATATATTTTTCGCGAGGGACAGACAAAGATATTTACGAAGAAAGAAAATTATTAGGCGAAAAAATTTTCCCACAGATACTTAAAGCCGTAGATAATGACATAAAAAATACGGTAGTATCATATATACCAAATACCGCCTCCGTCGCTTTTCAGGGTTTGACAAAAGCTTTTAATGACTATTTGGACAAAATACGAAAGGAAAAAATATTATCTCTTAAAGGAGATATAACCCAAGAAAAATTAGACGATATTTTTGCTACAACTATACGAAAAGAGTACATAGTTGTAAAAGACGTAAAAATGCGTACCTTTATTACTCAAGATAACGAAAGAGACGATATGGTATCCCATGTCTATGATGTGACATACGGACAAATAAAAGAAGGTGTTGACAATCTTGTGGTTATAGACGATAGTATTGTAAGGGGAACAACTCTAAGACAAAGCATATTGGCTATCTTGGATAAATTAGGGCCGAAGAAAATAGTTGTTGCCTCTTCTGCCCCACAAATTCGTTACCCGGATTGTTACGGTATAGATATGTCGCGTTTGGGATACATGGTAGCATTCAATGCCACAATAGAACTATTGAAAGAAAGAGGGTTGCAAAATATCATAGAAGAGACTTATCAACTTTGCAAAAAACAAGAACATCTTCCTATAGAAATGATTGTAAATCATGTCAAGGCTATTTATGAACCATTCTCCGCGGAAGAAATTTCAACAAAAATAGCACAACTCATAACACCTAAAAATTGTAAAGCAGAAATAGTTGTAGTCTATAATTCTTTGGAAAATCTGCACGAGGCTTGTCCAAATCATACGGGAGATTGGTATTTTAGCGGCAACTACCCTACACATGGAGGTAATAAAGTAGTAAATACTGCTTTCATAAATTGGTATGAGGGCAACGATAAACGCTCCTATTAAAAATAATGCCGAAGAAAGCTTTTTTTGTAATATTGTTATGTTTCTTTTGTGTTTATGTGTTTGGACAAAAAAACACGGACGCAACAAATTTTGAACTTGCCAAACACTACATTAATACCGATAGGCATCAGGAGGCTTGCAAGTTGTTGGAAGATTTGATAAACAAAGACTTTCAACAAGACTATTATAATGCCTTGCAGCGTGTTTATGAACATTTAAACGACAACAAAAAACAAGAAAAGCTCATAAAACTTGCCTTGAAAAAAAGTAAAGTCCGCTATATGTATTATATAGATTATGGTTTGTTATATTATAAAAAGGAGGATAGTACAAAAGCCTACAAAATGTTTGACAAAGCCATAAACAGCCTTGTTGCCAATAATACGGACATTTATTATTGTGCTTCTTACTTTAGCAAAAACAATCTGTATGAATATGCTCTCAAAGCCTATCAAAAAGGTAGAGTGTTGCTAAAACAAAAGACAAAATACACTAATGAGGTAAGCGCTATTTTACAACTACAAGGCAAAGAAAATCAAATAATAGAGGAATATCTTGTTCTTTTGGAAGCAAATCCTAGCTACCTTAATAGCATACAAGTCAATATTAACAATCTGTTGCAGACAGATAAAAATGATAAACTTCTCAAAGAATTACATAATACTTTATTGGAAAAAGTAAAACAGTATCCTAATAATGAACAACTTTCTCGTCTCTATCTTTGGATTTTGATAAAGGAAAAAAATTATGATTTGGCTTTTTTGCAAGCTAAGGCTATAGACACTCGCTTCGATAATAACGAATGCGGCACTTTATTTTCTTTGGGAGAGATAGCCCTAAATAATCAAGAATATTATAAGGCAATTGAGATATTTGATTTTATAGTAAATAGGACCTCAAACAACAATGCCTACTACGAAAAAAGCATTATAAACAAAATGCAATGTTTGTACCAATCTTTCAAAAATCAACCCTCACATAACGACAAGGAAATAAACAACATGGATATGGAGTTTAGTAAAACCGTAGAAGCTTTGGGTAGCAATGTCAAAAGTGCAACCATAATGCGGGAGTATGCAAATTTTCTTGCCTATTATAAAAACACCTCTCAGCAGGCCGTTGATATTTTGGATACCGTAATAAATATGAGATCCCTATCCGTCAAACAAAGAGCTTTGGCTAAAATAGACAGAGGTGATATTTATTTAATGGAAGGTGATATTTGGGCGGCAAGTTTGGAATATTCTCAAGTAAGCAAGGACCTAAAAAATGAATACGAAGGAAGTCTTGCCAAATTCAAAAACGCTGTTTTATCTTACTATACCGGAGATTTTGAGTGGGCACTGTCTCAGTTTTCTACTTTGCGAGCTTCTACTTCCAAATTAATAGCCAATGATGCTATGGAATACTCTTTACTTATAAAAGAAAATATGGACGAAGACTCTTCTTACAATGCATTATCTTATTTTGCAAAAGCAGACTTTCTTGTATTTCAGAAAAAATATAGTGAGGCTCTTGCCCAATTATCTCTTATAGAAACATCTTATCTTAGCCATAACATTTTTGACGAAGTTTTGTACAAAAAAGGACAAATAGCATATGAACAAAAGGATTATACACAAGCCGATAGTTTATGGCAAACTTTGTTATTAAAATACCCTTACGATATTGTTGCCGATGATGCTTTATGGTCTTTAGCTCAGATGTACGAGAATGTTTTTAACAACAAAACAAAAGCCTTGGAATTCTATCAAAGAATAATAATAGACTACCCATCCTCTCTTTACGTTGCTCAAAGCAGACAAAAAAACGAAAAAATATCCAAAGAAAAAGAGTTTTTTGAAAAATAAAATTGTTTTAATGTTTGGTATAAAAAAATATTCGACTCTATATATTTTTACTCATTCTAATACAACAACACGGTTTACAAAAAACAATTTTGTAAAAAGGGAGGATAAGAATCCGTATTACGACAAATACTGCCACTGAAAACCAATAAGATTTTCTTGTTGTTTTTATTTCTGTTCCGTATATGAATAGTAATTTTGTAGTCTAAATAATTATATGATATGTTCATATCGCAAAAAACTATTGAGAAATTGAGAGAATTAATAAATGAAAAAACAGAATATCGTTCTGGTTCTAAGCTTGTTGATTTTTTCAATCAATATGGCTTTAGAGATGTGTATGGAAATGGCTTCCCATCAAAATGGAAATATACCGAGGATAAAATACGTGCATTAAATGAAAAACCCGAATTAGACAAATGTATTAAGGATGTCTTTGCGCCAGTAAATTTTATCGGAAGATTTTCCGAATTAGATGCTTTGATAGCAGACTTTAATCAATACCTCCGTTTTGATGGATGGAATGTCATACGCAAAGGAAGCGAAATAACTTTTACAAAAGCAACAAGTATAGATATTGACAAGGAAAAGGAGAAAGAAAACACTATAAATACTACGGAAACGGATTTTCTAAATGCGAGATTTACAGAGATTTCAATTGAAAGCCTTCCAATAGACAGCTCTACATTACCCTATATAAAAGCACGTATCAGCGAAATCAAAACGTGCTTATCTGCAAAAGCTGCTTTATCAGTAATATTTCTTGCCGGAAGTACATTGGAGGGAGTTTTGTTGGGATTAGCTCAAAATAATCCGGCGATGTATAATCAAGCTAAATCTGCTCCAAAGGATAACAAAACAGGAAAGATTCGGCAGTTTCATGAATGGACACTTAGCAATCTTATTGACGTATCTTGTGAGGTTGGTTTCCTAAGAGAAGATGTCAAGAAATTCAGTCACTCACTGCGAGATTTTAGAAATTATATTCATCCTTTTCAGCAGATGTCAGAGCATTTTTCACCTGATGAAAATACCGCAAAAATTTGCTTTCAAGTATTGGAGGCTGCATTATTTCAAATAAGTAAAAAACAAAAATGAATTTTACAGAACGGATGGGTATTATTGTCCCTCAGGCAGATATTACCATGATGAATCAAGAAGTATATTTAAAAATTTTCAACTCTCATATTTATAACATTTTTCGTAATTTTCCATAGACAAATTAATGGTTTTTTCTCTATTAAACCAATTAATTATCATTATCTCGACAATATAATGTAAGTATTTATCGTATGAACATTTGTCCGTTTTGTGCGCGAAATGCCACTGACGAATATTTCCTCGTTTGGGAATCATATCCTTCTTGCAATAAGGACATGAGTATCGTTGAGTGTCTAACTTAGAGGTGTTCCGTATATCGATGATATTATTATTTGCATCAAGGGCAAAATGTTGATATTTGTGAGAATATTGCATATTACGAACAGTTACATATACCTCTTGTTTTTCTCTTGCAATACCGATGTTATCCTCTGCCAAATTAGATTTGTGATAAGTATTTAGTTAAATTATTATTTCCGACTTGTAGCCCCCCATGTTATCAACAACGTAAACTTTCTTGTTTAAAATTTTCACATTAATACTTTGTTAATCACTTTATTTGTGTACTTATTTTTTCCATTCAATATGTCCGTTTATATTATATTTCTCAAAAACAGCCAAAATATCTCTCGTGAAATTTATAAGCAATTCGTCATTTTCTATTTTTGCTAATTCGTATAATCTTATGAACATTTTCTTACCCGTTTCCGTCTGCTTGTAAGTCTTCTTTAAAAAGTTGTGCTGGGCACATAAAGTTTGTCCATTTTCAATTATTGCTTTACCTCCAAATTCTTTGGGTTTGATATGGTCAACTTGCAACTCAACTCCGTCCTCTCTTGCTCTACCACAAATCACACATCGGTAGCCATCACGTTTCATAATTATTTCCTTTTGCTCTGAGCTAAAGTCTTCCAATCCTCTATTTTGCACAAAATCAGGTTCATAGCGGTAAACTCCTTTTGACACTTTAATCAAAAAGCCTCTTTGAGCCAAACTTCTTACTGCTCTATCGGGGTCTCTGAAAACTTTCCCTGTTTGTTTTTTGTACTCTTGCGTTACGTAATCCACAACTTCTGGATGGGGAATATCTTTGTTAGGATGCTTTATGAAATACTCTCTTATAAAATCTATTTGACTCATATTATGCAAGTTGCCATTTCTTTTAATAATCTATTTTTGGCCAAAGTGCAATATTCTGTGTCTATTTCCAAGCCGACAGCACGCCTTTCATTAGCGTTTGCTACTAACAAAGTTGTACCACTACCACAAAATGGGTCAAAAACCACATCATTTTGATAGGAAAAAAGTTTTATACACCTACAGGGCAACTCCGTAGGAAAGGGTGCAGGATGACCTATTCTCCTTTTGCTTTCTCCGTTAAAAGTCCATACCCCTTGCGTCCATAGTTTAAATTCTTCTGAACTTATATCCGAAATTTTTGTTCCTAAAGTCTTTTTCCATTCATTTTTATACAAAATGACTATCAACTCCACAGGAGCGATAACCACAGGAGCTGAGGCACTTTTCCAACTTCCCCACGCTGTACGTCTTGAAATATTACCTTCGTTCCAAATTATTGTACTTTTATATTTCCAGCCAACTTCTTGAGCTATCAGTGTTAGGTCTGCACCCACAGATTTGCTGCCACCTTTATTTTTATCTAAGGGAATGTTAAGGCAAAAGCGAGCTTGATTATTAGCCCAAACATAACAATTTCGCATCCACTTGCGAGAAAACAACAAATATTGCTCATAAGAGAGTTCATCATCGTTTGAATTGTACTCAATACCCACATTATAAGGCGGGGAAGTTATGATTAAATCTGCAAACTCACCCTTAAAAGTGTCTTCTTGCAAACTATCACCTTGCAAAAGCAATAATTTTTCCGTTTTTAAGATTTCGTTAGTCACGCCTATAGTATTTTTGTTACATTAGTTTATATCTGTTTGCAAAGGTAAGAAAAGAAAAACAGAAACAAGTAGGAGGAAAAAGACAATTTATTTTTATTAGCGCAAATATCAGACTTGTTTATTACATATAACTTTCAATCGTATGTATCGCTACATAGTCAGAATTATAAGATAGATTTTATTGGTAAAAATATCAGAACAATTTAATATTACACTCTATTTGCAAAATTTGTATTGAACGAAAGTAATTTTTATATAAACCAAAAAGACTAAGTTCTCATAATGAGAACTTAGTCTTTGAAAGTAAATTATGTAAATTTTATAAAACAGGTCCTGCTTTTACTAAAAGTTTGCCTTGCTCGTTGTTCTCGTATTTTACAAAATTCTTTATAAACCTATCGGCAAGGTCTTTGGCTTTATCTTCCCATTGTTTTGCTTTTGCATACGTATCTCTTGGGTCCAATATTTTGGTATCCACACCTTTCAATTCCGTTGGCACGGTAAAGTTAAAGTACGGTATCTTTTTAGTCGGAGCCTTGTCTATTGAACCGTCAAGTATTGCGTCTATTATTCCTCTTGTATCCTTTATGGAAATACGTTTAACTGTACCGTTCCATCCGGTATTCACAAGATAAGCTTTTGCATTGGAAAGCTTCATTCTCTTAACCAATTCTTCTGCATACTTGGTTGGGTGCAACTCCAAAAATGCCTGACCGAAACAAGCGGAGAATGTTGGCACCGGCTCTTTTATACCTATTTCCGTACCTGCAAGTTTTGCGGTAAATCCGCTTAGGAAGTAATATTTTGTTTGTTCGTCATCCAAAATACTTACCGGAGGCAATACTCCAAAAGCATCGGCCGAAAGAAATATAACCTGTTTTGCTGCAGGAGCGTGAGAAATAGGACGAACTATATTTTTGATATGATAAATAGGGTAGGAAACTCTTGTATTTTCCGTTACGGACTTGTCCGCAAAATCTATTTTTCCATTTTTATCTACGGTAACATTTTCCAAAAGAGCATCTCTTCTAATGGCGTTATATATATCCGGCTCCGCCTCTTTGTCCAAGTTGATAACTTTGGCATAACAACCACCTTCGAAGTTAAATACCCCGTTGTCATCCCAACCGTGTTCATCATCTCCTATAAGCAAACGCTTAGGGTCGGTGGACAAGGTCGTTTTTCCCGTACCGGAAAGACCAAAGAAGATGGCAGTATTCTCTCCGTTCATATCCGTATTTGCAGAGCAATGCATGGAGGCAATTCCTTTCAAAGGCAAGTAGTAATTCATCATAGAGAACAAACCTTTTTTCATCTCTCCGCCATACCATGTGTTAAGAATAACTTGTTCTTTGCTTGTTACATTAAACAAAACGGCTGTCTCACTTCTTAAACCTAATTCTTCGTAATTTTCTACCTTTGCCTTGGAGGCCGTATAAACCATAAAGTCCGGTTCTTGTTCAAATTCTGCCTGATTTTGAGGACGAATAAACATATTGGTAACAAAATGCGCTTGCCAAGCAACTTCCATAATAAAACGAATTTTCATTCTTGTGTCTTTATTTGCTCCGCAAAAGCCATCAACAACAAACAAACGTTTATTACTTAATTGTTTGGTTGCAATCTCTTTGCATTTTGCCCATGCCTCTTGACCCACCGGGTGGTTGTCGTTAGGGTATTCTTTGGTATTCCACCAAACGTTGCCTTTGGATTGCTCGTCCATAACAATGTATTTGTCCTTAGGAGAGCGTCCCGTATAAATACCTGTCATAACATTAACCGTTCCCAACTCGGTTACTTGACCTCTGTCATAACCCTCAAGCTCAGGACGGGTTTCCTCATTAAAAAGTACTTCGTACGTAGGGTTATAGAGTATTTCTTTTACTCCCGTAATCCCATATTTCGATAAATCTATGTTTAACATATTCTTTTTGTATTTATTATTTATTATTTATTTTACATTCTACTACTAACGCCGTAAGTGTATAGTTTATTGTATGTTAATAAACATACTTGGACAATATCGGTCCCCAAAAAGAGGAAATACCGTAAGGAATTTTTTTCCAAATAGTATGAAGTATTTTTCTATCTCTAATATTTTTATGTTTTTGGGAATAAGACCAATAAAGTACACTTTCCGGGGCTTTCCAATGTTTTTTGTATTGATGAACGGAGGAGTTTATCGTACTTCTGCCAAAAGAATAAAAGCGAGCCTTTTCTTGTTTGGCAAAACACAACATGGAATAATGGAGTATGTAAGAGGTGTATAAATGATTATATTGCTCTATAGTAGCAAAAAATTCATTTTCAAACAGTTTGTCGTCCATTTTATTTAGAGTCGCTCCACCTATAATCTTATTTTCTACAGAGGCAACAAAGAGCGTAGTCTGACCTGTTCTTACCTTTTTGTTTATAAGAGATTTACCTACGGGCATAACTCCTATTTCTCGCATTCTTTTGATATAGGCTTGATAAAATTTGTTCAGAATTCTTTTATCCGTACCGTATTCTACTTTTATGTTGTTTTTATAAGCTTTTCTTATTTTTCTTTTTACATTGGGGGGAAATTTATTCCAAAGGTTATCCTCATAGTCCATACACATTACGGGCAATATCTTGTCAGAATAAATATACGGGCTATGTCCCATCGTATCCCTAATTTCCCAGCTGGCTTTTCCCGTAGAAATGATATTGCCGTCTTCACTTTCAAAAAGTTTAAAGGGAGCATTGTGTCTATCCGTTACTCTGTTTTCCAAAATAGCAATAGAAAAATAAGGAAGGGCTATCCATCTTCTGCCACATTTACACATTAGTAAAGTTTTTATCTTTCCTTCTTTTGTTGTGTAAGGGATTCTAACCAAACGTTTGTGATAAACCGTTTCAAAGTTTTTTATGAATATGTCGGCGTTATCTATTTCTATCATGGTTATTTTTAACTGTCTAACAAAGCTTCTAATAACTTCTTGCAAAAACAACTCTTTGTTTTGAAGGCCTACCGCTATACACACATTTACCCTCTTGTAGGGTATTTTCCAATGGGATACAACGTATGGTTGCTTTTGTTTCTTCTTTTATTTTCAATTCCGTTTCCGTTGTTCCATCCCAGTGACAAAGAAGAAATCCGCCTTTTTCTATTTCCTTTTTAAACTCTTCCCAATCATTCACCTCCCTTGTTTTTTGTTCTCTATACAAAAGGGCTTTTTTGAACAGGTTTTCTTGCATATCTTCCAAAAGTTGAGCTATATATTCACATATATCTTCCTTTTGATGCAAAATTTTCTCACAAGTATCTCGTCGAAAAATCTCTATTTTGTTTTCTTTCAAATCTCTTGCTCCCAAGGTCAAACGCACAGGTACTCCTTTAAATTCGTATTCATTGAATTTCCACCCAGGCTTTGTTTTTGTATCTTCATCGTATTTTATTGAGATGTTATTTTTTGTCAATTTGTCTTTTATAGTTTGAGCAAGGTTATCTATCATTTGTTTTTCTTCCTCTGTCTTATAAATAGGCACCATTACCACTTGCAAAGGTGCAAGCAAAGGAGGAAGAACTAACCCCTTATCATCCGAGTGAGTCATAATCAATGCCCCCATAAGCCTAGTGGACACACCCCAAGAAGATGCCCAAACGTATTCCAACTTATTGTCTTTGGAAAGAAATTTAACATCAAAGGCTTTGGCAAAATTTTGTCCTAAAAAATGGGAAGTGCCTGCTTGTAAGGCCTTTCCGTCCTGCATCATAGCCTCTATACAATATGTTTCTACGGCGCCCGCAAAACGTTCGTTAACTGTTTTTATTCCCCTAAGAACAGGCATAGCCATATATTTTTCCGCAAAATCCGCATAAACATGCATCATTCTCAAAGCTTCTTCTTGTGCTTGCTCGGAGGTTTCATGTGCCGTATGTCCTTCTTGCCAAAGAAATTCTGCCGTACGCAAAAACATTCTTGTCCTCATCTCCCAACGCACAACGTTTGCCCATTGATTGCAAAGAATGGGCAAATCTCTATATGATTTTATCCATCTTCTATAAGTATCCCAAATAATGGTTTCCGAGGTTGGTCGTACAATAAGCTCTTCTTCCAATCTTGCCTCGGGGTCGCACACCAAGCCTTTTCCATCCGGAGATTTGGTCAAGCGATGATGGGTAACAACAGCACATTCTTTTGCAAAACCTTCAACATGCTCCGCTTCTTTTTCAAAAAATGATTTTGGAATAAAAAGCGGGAAATAAGCATTTTGATGCCCGGTTTGTTTGAACATCTTATCCAAAGTATGTTGCATTTTTTCCCATATTGCATAGCCGTAGGGTTTTATTACCATACAACCTCTTACGGAAGAGTTTTCCGCAAGGTCTGCTCTCTGTACCAATTCATTATACCATTCCGAATAATTTTCTTCTCTCGTTATAAAATCTTTTGCCATCACTTATATTTTTTGGTATAGTTTTTGAGTAGTTTAAAATATTGTATCTTTGCGCACTAAAGTGGTGCAAAATTACAAAAAAAAGCAACTGAATTTATAAAAGGGAGGTATATTATGAAAATTTTAATCAAAAAGAATTTAGTGTCATTTGTTTTGGTAGTAGCGTGTATGTTTATGGTTGTCTCTTGTGCAGTAGAAAGCACGGGTATTTCATCATATGATGATATTTATTTGGATGAGGCTGAAATAAATGAGCAAGAAGAGGCTTTTGAAAAACAGCAAGAAATAGAAAAGCAGAGGTATGAACAACAAATGCAAGCCTACAAAAAGGCTATGCAAGAACAAGAGAATGCACAAGAATATGGTTATAATTTGGAGGATACCGTTTTTGATATGGACGACTATTATGACTATGCCTATGCTGCAAGAATAAAAAGGTTTCATTCTCCGAAGATAATATACGATTATTACGATGATTTTTATACCGACCTTTGCTGGTATGACGCCGACCCTTTGCTTTGGGGTACAAGTATCTATTTGGGTTATCGTTGGTGGTATCCTACTTATTTCTATTGGGGCTGGAGTTTCGGTTTGTCTTGGTACAGACCTTTCGGCTGGTATAGCGGCTGGGGATGGGATTATTACGCATGGCATTATCCTTATCATCCTTGGGGGTATTATCACTCCCCGTGGTATTACAACTCTTGGGACAGGAACTCCAACTTTTATCACAGACCAAACTATATAATGTCGCGAAACAGAAGTAACAGAGATAATAATACTAGTACGGGTTTCCGCTACAATAATAGCATGGGCAACAATACTGTTTCTTCTTTCGGAGAAAAATATAACCAAAGGTATGGCAATGCTACCAATAGAAGTACACGCACAAACAATAATGTCAGAGTTCAAAGAAATAATACCGAGAACAAAACACGTTCCTATACTCCTGCTTCTCAACGTCAGCAAAGAAGTTCCAACGAATACAGAAGAAATACTACAAGTTCTACCACTGCCACACGTTCTACCAACTCCGGAAACGATCGCTCCTCTTCTATGAGAAGCAGTGGAAACAACAATCGCTCTTCTTCCATGTCAAGAAGTTCAAACTCTTCTCGTTCAACGGGAGGTGGTGGCAGAAGAAGGTAAATTTGTATTGTGTTGTATTTTATAATAAAAAGTAGTTTTTAACGTTAAAAAGATAAAATATATAGGATATGAAAAGAGTAGTTTTTTTGATGGTGCTTTTTTTGATGATAACTTTTGTTAGGGCTCAAAAGACAGAATTTCCGCTCATGTATTCTCAATACGGTATGAATGGTACTGCCCCCTATATAGGTAAGGCAGGGGCAATAGGGGCATTGGGCGGAGATATTATGTCTGCGCACTACAATCCTGCCGGTTTGGGTCTATACCGTTCTAGTGAATTGACTTTTTCTATGGGTTTGGATATGAATTCTACAAAATCAACCTATAACGGACTTAGCGGCAAGGATTCCCATCCTTCTTTTAACTATGGTAATCTCGGTTTGGTTTTGGATTTCAATAATGGTAAAAAATCTTCTTGGAAACACATACAGTTATCCTTTGGATTAAATCGTTTAATGAATTTCAACAACAGAGTAAAAATAACCCGTAACAATCTTGACCGTTCTTATATAGATGCAAACTATATAAATCATTTTGATGCAGACGGTAACGGAGTTTTGGATAACAGTTTTGATTTTGCAGATGTTAAAAGAGAAGATTTTTTTCTATCCGGGGTGGTTAGTATAGATACCAGTTATAATTTGCACTCGGAATTTTTTAACGGAAAATTTAACCAAATAATAGCATATAGAGAAAGCGGATATCTCAATGAGTTTACAATGTCCTTTTCGGGTAATTACGAAAATTGGTTATTCCTCGGCGCTACGGTAGGTATTCCTTACGGCAGTTACACTGCAAAATATATGTTTTCCGAAAGTGTAACAAACATAAACGGAGAAGGAAAATATAATTACAATACGGAGCAAAATCTGTCTGTTACCGGTTTTAATCTTAAACTCGGAGTTATAGCAAAACCGGTCTCTTTTTGGAGAATAGGAGGGGCTATACATACCCCTACTTTTTATGATGTAGATGATGATTTCTATCAAGAGGTATCTTTTACTACAACTTCCGGCGGTTGGTTTAATCCTATTAGTTACGGCATGCAGTCTCCTTGGCGTTTTATTGCCGGAACAGCCTTTGTTTTAGGAAATAACAAATCTCCTATTTCCGGCACGTTGAGTCTGGATTACGAATACGCGGATTATAGTTTTATGAGTTTTGACATGGATAATGATATTTCCACAGAAACAAAACTAAATAATAGTATGGAAAATATTTATTCCGGTGCAAGTAATTTAAGAGTTGGCGGAGAGTTAAAGTTGGACAAATTGTATATTAGAGCAGGTTATGCCTACTATGGTTCTCCTTATGTAAACGAAAGCGATAACGATGCTTCTTGGAATTACATTACTTGTGGTTTAGGTTTCAGAGGAAAATTTTGCAACGTAGATTTGGCTTATGCGTATGGTAAGCAAAAAAGCAAATATTATGTTTATGACGAATATGACGTAAGCCATCAAACGTGGTATTCCGATGCCAATCCTACACAGGTAACAAGAAACAAACACCTTATACAAGCAACGGTAGGTTTTAAATTCTAAGGAAATACACTAAATTTTCATATTATAATTAAAAGAGGCTTTTATTCTTATAGCCTCTTTTTTATTGCAGGAATGGATTATTTATACTCACTTTCATCCCTGCAAACGCAGTAGAGCAATTTACAAGAAGCCTGTCTTGCGAGACTTCGCTTTAAGTCATGGCAATCCATACCTTATAAAACGCTGCTAAGACAAGAAAGTATACTGCCAAAGGGCAAAAGGATTCTGCCACTCTTTGTTTCGATGGTGAAAAAACCCCCTTTTTTTGATGAAAAAAGGGGGTTTTTTGACTCAAAAAAGGGGGTTTTTTTGACAACGAATCGCCGTTTGGCAGAAGCGAAAAGCCGAAAGGCAAAAATATACAGCGGTCCGGATTGCCATGACTTAAAGCGAAGTCTCGCAAGGACGGACGCTGAGGGTTTGCAAGGACGTGTTGTTTGCGGATTGCTTTACTGCGTGTGTTCTCAAATATGGGGGGATATTATAACGTATTGGATAAACTTTTGGTAGAATAAAAATGGGCAAAGTATTGTTTTTACTTTGCCCATATGATTGATATAACGTATATGTTATTACAATTTCTTGTCTGCTACTTCCCTACCCGCTCTAAGAGCTTTTATGTTTGCCTCAACTACTTCCTCTCCTTTGCGAGCAAAATTTTGTTTAACGGCATCTTCCAATTTGGATAAGTCTATTTTTAAATACTTGCTAGCCGCACCAAGAACGACCATATTAGTACCCTTTGGATTATTTACTTCTTTTGCTATTTTGTCAGCATCAAAAATAATATGATTTGGGAATTTCTCTATTCCTTTTGTCAATGTCTCCATATCGGGATAGTTGGGAATATTGACAAAAGGATTTTGGTTTGTAATAATCCAACCCGTCTCTCTATTCAAAAAGTTTACATAACGCAACGCTTCCATAGGCTCCACAGAAAGGATTATATCACATTCCCCCTCTGGAATAAGGTCTGAGGCAATAGGCTCGTCACTTAATCTTAAATGAGATTGTACATCACCGCCTCTTTGACTCATTCCATGGGTTTCCGCTTGCTTCATATACATTCCCATTTCTAAGGCTGCTTTTGAAATGATGGCTGCACTACTTAAAGCGCCCATACCACCAACACCACACAATATTATATCTATCTTCATTTTTTCTTTAGTTTTATTGTTCTACCTCTTGCAAAATTATTTTGTTTCTTTTGCTTTTTGCATTCTGCGTTTTTTCTGTCCCCAAACTATACAATCTCTTCTTGGAATAATAACGCTAACACCTTGATAAGCAATTTCTTCTTTCATAATACGAACATTCTCCGCATGATTTCTTGCCAAAGGATTTATAACTCTTATATGCTCTTTTTCAACACCCAAACCCATACATATACTCTCTATTTTTCCCGTTGCCGAAGATTTCTGAGCACCTGTCATTGCCGTAATATCGTTGTCCAAGATAATAACGGTTACGGGAATATTGTCGTTACAACAATCCAAAAGCCCGGTCATACCACTATGTGTAAAGGTAGAATCTCCTATAACGGCAACGGTAGGTTTTAAATCCGCTTCCTGAGCACCTTTTGCCATAGTAATAGATGCTCCCATATCAACAGTTGTATAGATACTTTCAAAAGGAGGCAAAGCACCCAAAGTATAACAACCTATATCCGAAAATACTCTTGAGCCACCAAGATCTTTCATTGCCTCGTTAAGAGCAAGATAAGAATCTCTATGAGGGCAACCGTCACAAAGTTTCGGAGGGCGAGGGGCAACCAAAGAAGGTATATCAAAACCTTCACTAACTTTTAGACCTAAGGCTCTCCCTACGGAATTAGGAGAAAGTTCTCCATCTCTTTGAATAGTACCGTCAAGTCTTCCGTGAATTGGTTTTGAAATATTTAACAACCCCTTTATAAGTCTCTCATAAATAGGCTGTCCTTCTTCCATAACAAGGAGTTCTTCGCTTTCGTTATATAGTTTATTAAGTAACCCCTCAGGCATAGGGTATTGAGAGACTTTCAAAATAGAATAGGAACATGCTTTATCCTTAAAATTTTCCATCAAATAGTTGTAAGCCAAACCGCAAGCAACTATACCGAGTTTTTTGTCTTTTCCTTCATATAAACGATTAAACTCAGAGTTTTCACTTTCTTTAAGTAGGGATTCCTGTTTTTTTATTAAGTTTTTGTAGTGGCGTTTTGCATTAACGGGCAAAAGAATATATTGACGTTTATCCTCGGGAAGAACAAGGGCGTTTTGTTTTCTTATTACATCTTTTCTTTCAACGGCGGCACGAGAATGAGCCAAACGAGTTGTAATCCTTATCATTACGGGAATATGATATTTTTCCGAAAGTTCAAAACCATAGTGTACCATATTGTAAGCCTCTTGTTGATTACTTGGTTCCAAACAAGGAATCAAGGCAAAATCGGCATATTGACGAGAGTCTTGTTCATCTTGAGAGGAGTGCATACTTGGGTCATCGGCCGCAATATAAATAAGTCCTCCGTTAGCTCCCGTAATTGCCGAGTTCATAAATGGGTCTGCCGCAACATTCATACCTACGTGCTTGCAACAAAACATTGCACGCTTTCCCGCGTATGACATACCAAGGGCAGCCTCCATAGCAGTCTTTTCGTTGGCGGCCCAATTACTTCTAATACCTAAATCCTTTGCTTGTTTTGAATCTTGTATATATTCCGTTATTTCCGTAGAAGGTGTACCCGGATAGGCAAAAACACCGGACAAGCCCGCATCAATAGCAGCTTGTGCGATAGCCTCATCACCTAATAAAAGTAATTTATCCATAATAATGTATGTATTTTATTGTGTAATTGTTCCTTTTTTCTCTATTCTTAGAGTACAAAATTATAAATATTTTTTTATACCGACAAAAGATAACAAGAGTATCTTCGTTATATATCTTTTAAGTATAATTTCATTTCCTCTTGTATTTGCATTGCTTTCTGTCGGGCTACTTTGTGAAAATCTTCACTTTGGTCGGCAAAGATAATTCCACGCGAAGAGTTAACCAATAAACCGCAATCTTTATTAAGTCCGTATTTGCAAACTTCTTGTAAAGAACCTCCTTGCGCTCCCACGCCGGGAACCAAAAGAAAATGTTCCGGAGCAATTTTACGAATATCGGTAAATTTCTCAGCCTTAGTTGCTCCGCAAACAAACATTAGATTTTCTTTGGAAGTATTCCATTGTTGAGCAGTGGTAATCACTTTTTCAAAAAGTTTCATATCATTTTTATCCTCCATGTATTGAAAATCAAAGGCTCCTTCGTTACTCGTCAAAGCCAGGAGAATAACCCATTTATTCGGGAAATCAAAAAAAGGCATAACGGAATCTTTTCCCATATATGGAGCAATAGTTATTGCGTCAAAATCAAAGTCGCCCCCCTTGGAAAACATAGCCTTTGCGTACTGTTTGGAAGTATTGCCTATATCTCCTCTTTTGGCATCAGCTATAGTGAAGCATTCTGTATTTTTATTTTGCAAATAATCCATTGTTTTTTTTAAGGAAATAAGTCCTTTTATTCCATTACTCTCATAGAAAGCAAGATTTGGTTTATAGGCAACCGTATATGGAAGAGTTTCGTCTATAATCTTCTTATTAAATTCAAAAACAGGGTCCTCTTCTTGTAAAAGATGTTTTGGAATTTTTGTTATATCGCTATCCAATCCTACACAAAGAAAACTTTGTTTTTTCTTTATCAAATTTACAAGTTCCGTTCTATTCACAACTATATAAGTTTTAAAAAGTTATCGTATAATTCTTGTTTTATTTGTTTTATGTTTATTCTTGTTTGCAACTCTTTTTCCATACTTGTAACTCCCTTATCCGTAAAACCACACGGGTTTATATAGGAGAAATAATTCAAATCCGTATTAACATTTAAGGCAAAACCGTGCATTGTTATCCCCCTAGAGACTTTAACTCCTATGGCGCATATTTTTCTTGCTTTTTTATTTTGAATGTCAATCCAAACACCCGTTGCTCCCGGCAGTCTTTCACATTTTATATTATACGTTTGCATAAGATTGATAACCGTTTGTTCCAAAATATTAATATAATCCCTTATACCCATATTCAATAAATCCAAGTCCAAAGAAGGATAACCTATTATTTGACCGGGTCCGTGATAGGTAATATCTCCCCCCCTATTGATGTGATACAATTTTGCGTTTATTTGTTTTAAATACTCTGTTGTTATAAGCATGTTGACATCTTTGCCATGTTTGCCTATGGTATATACATTATCATGCTCGCAAAGAATAAAATCATTATCTATATTATCCTCTTTTAATAATTTTCTTTTTACCTTATTATTGAATATGTTTAGTTGTTTTTCCAATGCCAAGGAATAGTCCGTATAACCCCAATCAACAAAATTCAATTTATTCATTACTATTTTTCTTACACATTAAGTAAAAAAGTAGTAAGTAAGTCCTTACTACTTATCTCCGTGAAACGGTTCAAAATTATATTACATTATATTTTTTGAACACCTTTATTAAAATTTCCGTTGCCGTGTCTACTTGTTGTTTTGTATGAGTTGCCATAAGTGCAAAGCGAATTAGAGTATCCTCGGGAGGACAAGCCGGCGGTATAACCGGAGAAACAAACACGCCCTCATCAAGTAATTCCTTCGTTATACAAAAAGTTTTACGCATATCTCTTATATATAGAGGAATAATAGGGGTTTCGGTAGGTCCTATTTCAAATCCGTTGCTCCTAAAGAGATTTAAAGAATATGTTGTCATATCCCAAAGATGTTGCAAACGCTCCGGCTCTTGTTGTATTATATCCAAAGCCTTTAGGACACTTGCCGTAGCAGCAGGAGAAATAGATGCGGAAAATATATAAGGACGAGAATGATGACGCAAAAAATCTATAGTTTCATTATCCGAAGCAACAAAACCTCCAATTGTTGCAAGAGATTTGGAAAAAGTACCAACTATTATATCAACCTTATCCGTTAAGCCGAAATGATTACACACTCCCCTACCCTCTTTACCCAAAACTCCTATGGAGTGAGCCTCGTCGACATAAATACTTCCACCGTATTTTTCACTCAAAGCAACTATTTCCGAAAGATTTGCGATATCTCCTTCCATAGAAAAAACACCATCTATAACAATAAGTTTTATAGCATCTTGAGGAAGTTTTTTTAATACTTCTTCCAAGGAAGACATATCGTTATGTTTAAATTTAAGGTTGTTAGCAAAAGAAAGTCTCCTACCATCAACTATTGAAGCATGGTCTCTCTCGTCACTAATAATATAATCCCCTCTCCCTACAACAGCGCTAAGAGTTCCAAGATTTGATTGAAAACCAGTAGAAAAACATATTGCATTTTCTTTACCGACAAAATTTGCCAATCTTTGTTCCAATTCTACATGGATATCCATATAACCATTGAGAAAAGGACTACCCGCACAACCACAACCGTATTTTTTTATAGCCTCAATACCTGCTTGTTTTACCTGTGGATGATTAGTTAAACCGAGATAAGAATTAGAGCCAAACATTAGTATTTTTTTACCGTTTATAGTAACTTGCGCATCTTGGTCGGAAGAAATCGCTCTAAAATAAGGATAGACTCCTAATGCTTTTGTTTGTCTTTCTTCTTCCAAAAGTGGTGATTTAGCTAA
Source organism: uncultured Bacteroidales bacterium (assembly GCA_963540815.1). Lineage (GTDB taxonomy): Bacteria > Bacteroidota > Bacteroidia > Bacteroidales > P3 > Scybalousia_A. The sequence goes on along the minus strand of CAUTQY010000002.1, from coordinate 94,547 downwards.
TTTTTCACTTAATTTATTCATAAAATATCCTTAATTATTATTTATCTCTCTCAATATATTGTCTCTAAGATTTGAACAACCTATACGAAATGTATCTTTATGTAAATATTCTTCTCCCAATAATTTTTCTACAAGAATATAATATTTTATAGCTTCCTGCCATGTACGAATACCACCGGCAGCCTTAAAGCCTACTTTTTTTCCTGTTTTTTGTAAATATTCCTTTATTGCAACTAACATTATTACAGAAGAATACACATCTGCTCCACGTGAAACTTTACCTGTGGAGGTTTTTATAAAATCTGCTCCGCATTCCATGGCGATAACCGAAGCCTTATATATATTCTCATAATTTGTTAATTCCGATGTTTCCAAAATTACTTTTAATTTTGTTTGATTATTCGAATACGCCCTTATAAATTGACTTATTTGTTTTAATTCTTTGGTAAAAGAAGCCTTATCTTCAAAAAACATACCTCTATTAATAGGAATATCTATTTCGTCCACTTTGTTATTTATAGCAAATTGAATGTCCCGTATTTTGGCCTCAAAAGATAATTGTCCTGTTGGAAATCCTCCGGATACCGCAACTTTTTTAATTTCCTGTGGTAAATAATATTGATTAAGTATGGGTAGAAGATTTGAATAAATACATAAACCTGCAACATTAATACTACTCTTCCCTACCCTACAAGTTAAATTATTTAATATGTTTTTTATTGCTTTTTTATTATCCGTATCATTCAGGGTAGTTATATCCAAAAGAGAAAGTATTTTAATTAAAATTTCTCTTATGTTAGATATTCGTTTATTAAAAATCTCATCAATTTTGGAATGAAACAAAGTATTATCCCTACAAAAAGCTAGTTTTTTTATATACTCTATAAGTAATATATTACTCATTATTAGTGTATTTTAGTTGATACTGTTGATTGAAAGTGTATTTTGAAAATACAAATTTATCTGAAATTAATTTGGAGTTATTAACCAATAACTTTATTCTAATATTTTTGATAAACTTGTTTTGATTCATAAGTTTTCTATTATTCAATATCTTTCCCATAGATTTGGCAAGCCTTATATCCGATATATCCATTATTTTATTCTCAAAAAAATAATTTTTATTTTTAATTATTAATTCCGAAATAGGAATATTCACAGGACATATCTTTGAACAATTTCCACAACCCGTACAAGAAAAACAAAGGTGTTTGTAATTTTCTACATTTTCCAAATAAGGAAGGACTACATTTGCGTACGGACCCGAAAAAATATTATCATATGGTTTATCTCCTACAATATTATATATTGGGCAAACTCTCTTGCAAGCACCACAATCTATACAATTTAATGTAGAACGTACATCCTTATTAGCCAATATATTACTTCTTCCGTTATCTACAATAAAAACATGTACATTGCTCTGTTTGTAATTGGTATTCGGAGTGTATAATGAGCTGAGATAAGGATATGTTATTTTATTTTTATATATGGAATACAAATAAGAAAATATTTCCACATCTTCGGGTTTTAAAAGAAAATCATTAATGGGCAGTATAAAGATTTTAAATGTACTACTTATTACTTGTTCCATGTCTATGGAAGAATCAAATTCAAAAAATAAACTACCCGTGTTTACAATACCGAATTTTGGCGTAAAAATTATATTTTCACTAATATCATTATCCGTATGTATGCTATTATCCTTTAAAGCACCTTTTAAACCCAATTCTTCTATAAATGAGGAGCTAAAAAGATTTATTTTTTTTATCTTATTTTTATTAAGGAGTTTTATTATTTTATCTATAAAATCATTATATGCTATACACCAATGAACATTACCTCCTTTTTCGGAAAAATTTTTATCAAAAATAATAAGATTGTCGGTTATATTGTTTACAAACTTAATTCTTATTTTGGAAGCTAAATTTTTAATTTTATTAATATTATGAAAAGTATTATAAGCAACATCCTCAATATCCGTAGAAGATAAATCAATATTTTCTTTTTCTTTTATATTCTCTTCACAGGAAATAAGATATTGTTTATAACTATTTGTATTCATTATATATTATTTAATAGGTATTTTATTTATTCTACGCTGGTGTCTACCTCCCTCGAATGATGAAAATAAATAAGCATCTATTATTTTTTTTGCCTGTTCAACAGTAATAAATCTTGCCGGTAAAGCTATTATATTAGCATTATTGTGTTGTTTTGCTAGTATGGCTATATCTTCTTGCCAACACAGAGCACAACGAATATTCGGATACTTATTGGCAACCATACTCACACCGTTACCCGTACCACACATAATAAAACCAAAATCATATTCATTATCATTTATAGATTTGGCAAGTGGGTGAATAAAATCAGGATAATCCACACTATCCGTAGAATAACATCCCATATCTCTTATCTCATAACCTTTGTTTATAAGATAAGATTTTAATTTCTCTTTTAAATCAAACCCTGCATGGTCTGATGCAATAGGTATGGTTTTCATACAAGATTTGTTAAAAACTTTCCGTATGCAAAGTTAGTATTTTTTTTTTATCTATCTGTTTTTTAATAACTTTACTTTAAAAAGAAAACATTATATATTTTTAATATTCTAATAATCAGTAATAAAAATTATCAACAACATTACTGTAAATATATCGTAAAAAACTATATTATTGATATTAATAACATAAAGTAAAAAATAAGAGTGTTTAAAATTATAATTGTTTCCAACATTCAAAACACATAAAGTTAACATAAGAAACAATGATTTTTTATTAACAATTCAAATAATGTTAATAAGATGTAACGATGTACTCAAAATATTAATAGTTATAATTTAAATAATAAAATAATGTTTTATATATTGTTAATAAATTGAGTATTTTTGCAAAATAATATAGTACACAATTAACACTTTAAACATATGTAATAATATTAATAGTTTTATAAAAAAAATAAATAGATTATATAACATATTGTAAAGAAGAGATATGAAAACAGAGTTTGATATAAGAGAAAAAATACTAAAACTAAAAAAAGAAAAAGACGTTCTTATACTCGGACACTATTATCAAATACCGGAAATACAAGATATATCTGATTTTGTTGGGGATAGTCTTAATTTGGCTCAGAAAGCGAAAGAAACCACAAAAAAAATAATACTTTTTTGCGGAGTACATTTTATGGGAGAAACTGCTAAAATATTAAATCCGGATAAAAAAGTTATTATACCGGATATGAATGCCGGTTGTTCTCTTGCCGATTCTTGCAAATATGATGAATTTAAAGATTTTAAGGCAAAATATTCAAATCATATAGTAATTTCATACGTTAATTGTAGTGCGGAAATAAAAACTTTATCGGATATAATTTGTACCTCCGGTAATGCTTTACAAATAGTTAAATCTTTACCAAAGGAACAAAAAATAATTTTTGCACCGGATAAGAATCTTGGGGGATATATAAATAGGATTTCCGGTAGAAATATGGTACTTTATAATGGAAGTTGTGAGGTACACGAGCAGCTTACTGCCGAATATACTTTAAAAATGAAAAAAGAAAATCCTGATGCTATTCTTATAGCACATCCGGAATGTAATGATGCTGTTTCCTCTCTTGCAGATTATGTCGGTTCTACTCAAGGAATGATTAAATACGTAAAAGAAAGTAAAAATAAAAAATTTCTTGTTGCAACAGAGTCCGGTATTTTACACAAACTTAGAATAGATAATCCTAATAAAGAATTTATTGTTGTTACCAATGATGAGACTTGTGCTTGCAATGATTGTCGCCATATGAAGCTTAATACTATGGAAAAAGTACTTTATTCATTGGAAAATGAAGAGTATGAAATAAAGTTAAGTTCCGAAACAATTGTAAATGCAAGAAAGCCTATAGAAAAAATGCTTAATATAAGTAAAAAACTTGGTATAATAAAATAAGTAATAAAATACACTATTTTTATATGGTAAATATTTGTATAATAAATAATTATACAAAATTGTTGTGTTTTTTTTAACATTTATAATTGAATAAATGAAGTTTTTAAAGTATTCCCTATTATCTATTGTTGCTTTTTGTGTATTAAAAGCTAATTCTTTTGCCCAAAATACTAATGAAATTATACAATCAATGTCGTTAGTTGATAAGATATGGGTATTAAAAAATTATTCTTCTGTGAAAAAGGCTAAAGAAATTTCTTTAAATGTTATTTCCGTTATGGATAGTTTGAATAAAGAAAATTTTCTTGGTGGTAATAAAGAAGGTGATACTTTCGATGCTTTTCGTCATATATATTGGATGTATTGTCTTTCAAAAGAAATAGGAGCTGAAAAAGCGAGAAGGGTAGGGGAGATATACGAAAAATATAATGAATATTTATTTAAGGAAAAAGGAGTTTTAGGTTATGATAGTGTTGGAATGGCTATGGACCTATTTAACAATGAGTTAGGAATAAATTTATTTTTGGAAAAAAATTCTGATAGCTTAATTTTCAATAATATAATGGATATAATATTATCCGGAAAAGCTAAGATAGTGAAAAAAAATACTTTACAAGAAAGTCTTGATGAAAATGATAATCCCATACCCAACGAAATATGGCAAAAATATTGGGTAAATAACAGATTATTAGTTAATTCCGATTATAAATATATTGAGTAAAAATAATTATAAAATAACTGTTATATAAATTAATTATTATTCTTACAGAGATAATTTTATTTTTATATTTAGACAGTTAAATGTAGATTCGTTTTTGTGTTTCACGTGTAAAAACTACGTAAATATTTAAAATAGAGTAGGGTAGTGTAAATAAAAAATAAGAAATTATATTTTGTATAATTTCTTATTTTTTATTTAAGTTAATGTATACTTATTTAACTACGGTAACCGTACCTTGTTTTTGATATATTCTTGTACTGCCATCTCGTTTATAGTTAAGCTTCCAAACATAAACACCGTCTTGTACATATTCGTCTTTGTATTTTCCATCCCAACCGACATTAGTTAAAGGTGTGTTTATATCCGTTAATTTTATAGAGGCTCCTTTGTATTCAAATACCTTAGTCCCCCAACGGTTATATACCTCAAAAACAACATCTATTAAAAGATTGGCAGACATAAAAAAGAAATAATCATTAACACCGTCACCGTTAGGACTAAATGCATTTGGTACCCATACGGAAAACAATTCTATAGGTATAACAATAGATGTATCGGCAGAACAAGCATATTCATTATTTGATAGTTCTTCCAAACCTAACTCATTGGCAGTTTTTAAATATACTGTCACACTATCTACCGATAAGTCTTTGAATTGATATCTAAGTACTTTATCATTAGAAGTTCCGCCGTCTGAAAATTTCCATAAAGAATAGGTTCCGTATTCGGAGGCATCGGTAAAAGCAACAGTAGGGTCCTCGGTATCCACGTATTTAGGAGTATATTCTATTGTAGGGGTAGGTATGGGAACAACATTAATTGTTATTTGTCTTTCGGTAAAACATCCGTTTGAACCGTAACCTTTCATAGTATATGTCGTTGTTTCTTGCGGAGTTACTCTCACCGGTTGCGTACTCCTTACATTTTCAGTCAAACTGTTGTCCTTAGGTTCGCTTGTCCAAGAATAATCTACGGCATCACTTCCTGTTAATGTAACCTCTTGATTAGGACAAATAGTTGTTTTATCACTACTTACCTTAGGATTTGTTATATAAATATTTATGCTTTTGTATGATATACATCCTGCCGATGTTTCACATATAAGCCAAACTACCGTATCCTGTGTAGGTGTAAATGAAAGCATGGGATTAGTTGAAGGATTGGTAATATGAGGATTGTTACCGGGTTGGGTAAATGACCATTGCATGGCCCTTGTATTACCTGTTGCATCACTTGCCGTAATATTTGCAGTTTGACCTATGCAAAGCATAGTGTCACCTTGTAAAGAAATATTTGGAAATTCTTGAACATATACGGTAAAATAACCAAATCTATAAAATCCATTTACCGTATCCAAAACTTTAACTACAACGGAAGTATTTTCCATTACGTTATTTAATAAAAATGTTTTACCCGTATTTATAGGGTTGGAAGCAGTGTCTTCAATATTATACCACCAATAATATTCATAGTTGACGGATATTTGTTCATCATTATCCGGAGAAGAGGCAAAAATAGTATCGCTCGCACCCATACATATTGTGTCGGTTGCTTGTAACAATATACTTGGTCTTTCCGAAACAACAATGTTTGTACTATCATTTCTCGTACAGTAAATATTATAAGTTGTATCATCATTTTCCACAAGATAATAAGATGTGGCTTCTCTTACTGCCATATATGTTCCCGGACTATAGGTATGATAAACCACATCTACGCTTTGATTGGCATTCAATGTTACTCTTGTATTTGGATCATTCGTAGGGGTAGTTGATAAAACAGACCAAACATTAGTTTGTAAGTTTTTTTCAAATTCTATACTACTACCATCCCCAAAATCTATTTTTTGAGTGGACATAGGGGAGTCTTCCGTACGCTGTCTTACTTGTGAAAATACAAATCCCACTTCATCGGTTTCGCTTAATGGGTCCACCGGTATGTAAGTAACATCATCAAAATTAGGTCTTATATCATTTACAGTCGCTTTTACATAGGCAACACAATTAGGTCTTGTCGTTTGAGTACGAGGAGATATGAGTTTTACCGCAAAATATTGGGTTGTTTGTCCTTGCATCATATCTTCCGTTAGCTGAAGTATTCTATTTGTCCCGAGTACTTCGGTAGAATTATCCGCAGGCTCCAGATTTTCAAGAGAAGACTGAGAAATAGAAGTACGAGTAACTCTAAACCATTTATAAGATTCGAAACCTTCGGGAGCCGTTGCCTCCGTAATAATATTACCTTGTCCCGAACAACCGGCTACTTCAATTGTAGGTTGCTCCACTTTTGCAACAATATAACCGTAACCTGCATGACATTCGTAACAACAGTCGCCTATTCTTGCTCGTATGGTGATAGTTTCTCCTATATAATTGGCAAGATTGATTTTTACTTGTTGCCAAGGACAATATATCCATGTACTCCAAGAGGAACTACTTGCTCCTTGGAGAAATATACTACCACTGGGAATAGGGGTTTGTCCTTGCATTTCCCAAAAAGTACACTGGCTTACTTGTTGATTGTCGAAAGTTCGTATTATATCTATTTGGAATGTCGGATTTTCATAACCCGCATGATTAGGTGCTTCCAAAACTATGGCATAGTAAATGGATAATAAACAATTGTCTTCATCAACCGTCATATCATAACTTGCCTCTGCATAAGAAGGTGTCGCACCGGAATAGCTACATCCGTCACTGCAACCTGACATATCGTTATTTATTTGTAATGATTTGGTAAATCCCAAATGAGTAGGTACTTTCTTCAGTGCACCTACGGTATGGGGGTCGGTTGCATTTGTATCCGATATAATGGAAAAAAGATTTGCATTACATCCGTCTTTTGCGGTTGTTATTTCCGTGTATTGGTTTGTTTGATTCCATGCCGGAGCAGCACTTGTACTATTGTTATACCTCCCGGCTTTTCCTCTCCAACCGGAAGAGCCGTAGCTAAAATCAAGATTATCTCCGTGCAATAAATTTGGCTGTGCAAAAGATACTGCTGAAAAAACAACAGATACAATTAAAATCAAAAATTTAATACTTTTCATGATGATATACAATAATGTTGTTACACAAGGTATGACTATAAAAATTCTCTTTTGTTGCAAAGTTATAAAACTTCTAAACAAGATTAGTTAAAAATTAAATCATAAAAACAAATATATTTAAACGGATTACGTTTATAAATCAAAAAATATTTATTAAAAAATTAGGTAATGATAGAAATATACTGTGTAAATAATGATAAAAAATTTCTCGTACCTTCCGGTACAAGTGCCAAAGAAATAATAAGCTATTCCGGTATAAAGGATAACAAACAAATACTTGGCGCCTATATTAACAACAAAATACGTAATCTGAACTATAAACTATACTCGCCGAAACAAATAGAATTTTTTGATATAAAATCTTCTATTGGTAAACAAATGTACTCTTATTCCCTTATTATGTTGATGTACAAAGCCATAAAGGAGTTATACAACAAAGGAGAAATATCCGTGTTGCATTCCATGAGCAACAGTTACTATATTGAACTGTATAACGTACAAGCAAATCAAGACAAAATTGCAACGGAAATAAAACATAAGATGCAAGAATTGGTAGAAACAGATATTCCTTTTGAGACAAAAATTTATCAGTCCAACGATGCGGCGGATTTGTTTGATAGGGTGGGATTAAAAGCAAAAGCGGAACTCATACGCTCTCGTCAAAAACTTTATACCGATGTGGACATTTTGGATGGTACGGTCAATGCCTTATTTTGTGAAAAAGTACCTTCAACCTCGTATTTAAGTGTTTTTGATGTTTTACCTTACGAAAAAGGATTTTTACTTATTCTGCCGGATGAAGAAAAAAAATTTGAGCAACCCTCCAAATTACAAAAACAACCAAAACTTTTTTCAATTTTTCAAGAACATAAACATTGGGTGGAAATACTTAATGTCCCATATATTCCCGTTCTTAACAAGATGGTTAATAATGGGTATCAAAATCAAATAATACAAATTTCCGAGGCTTTACACGAAAACAAATATGCTACTATTGCAAAAGAAATATATAAGAAAAGAGATACCGTAAGGTTTGTTTTTCTTGCAGGTCCATCCTCTTCGGGAAAAACAACTTCTTGTAAACGTATTGCAGTTCATTTAGCTGTTTTGGGTATCAAACCTCTAACAATTTCTCTGGATGATTATTTTCATAATAGAGAACATACCCCAAGGGATAGGGATGGCAATTATGATTTTGATTGTTTGGAAGCTCTTGATTTAAATTTTTTTAATCGGCAAATGCAAGATTTGTTAAAAGGAAATGAAATAGAATTACCGAAATTTAATTTTGTTACAGGGCAGAGAGAAAAGAGTAATAAAAAACTCAAACTTATGGATAACACCATAGTCATTATAGAGGGAATACATGCTCTCAACCCTCAGTTATCCAAATATATAGATAGAAAAAATAAATATTTGGTATTTGTGTCCGCATTAACTCAACTTGCTTTGGATAATCATAACAGAATAAGTACAAGTGATAATAGGCTTATAAGGAGGATAGTCCGTGATTACAATTACAGGGGAGCCTCTGCCGAAAAAACTCTTCTGATGTGGAATAGCGTAAGAAATGGTGAGGAAAAACATATATTTCCTTATCAAGAAAACGCAGATAGTATTTTCAACTCCTCTTTATTGTACGAAATAGGTGTGTTAAAGAGTTATTGCGACCCTCTGTTAATGCAAGTGCCACAAACTTCTCCTGCATTTGCAAACGCTCGTAGGTTACATGAATTCTTGGATAATTTTGTTGCAATAAATTCAAATTATATACCTCCGACTTCCATAATGAGAGAGTTCCTTGGCGGAAGTAGTTTTTCGTACTAAATATGCTATATTATTTGTTTTCAATAAATTACAGAACATATAAATATTTTTTTATAAAAAATAATTGTCATATTATTTAAAATTAGTAATTTAGCAACTTGAATTGGCAAAATAGTTTTTATTTGGAAATAAATACATTTTTGTATTATGGAAGCGAAAAAATCTGAAAAAGTTAACCTTGAAAGAACCAAGGGGCTATTTTTTGAAGCGGGTCTTGTTGTAGCGCTCGCCGTTGTGATATTGGCCTTTGAATGGAAAACTTATGATAAACAGGAAGAAGCCGTTTTGGTAACTGAAACTGTTGCTCAGGTGGAAGAAATGGTAATTCAGACAAAACAAGAAGAGCCGGAACCCCCTCAACAAGAAGTGGAACAACAACAGTCCATGGATTTTGAAATTATTGATGATGACCAAGAGTTGCAAAATGCATTCAGTTTGGACAACTTTGCCAATGAAGGTAATGCCGAGGTATTTATTCCTAAGGCTGAGGTTAAGGTAAAGGAAGAAATCGTTGACGAGCAAGAGACTGTTATTTTCACCGTTGTGGAATCATCAAGTGAATTTCCGGGAGGAGTAGCTAAACTTAACGAATTTTTAAGTAAAAATTTGAAATATCCTGCGCAAGCAAAAGAGACAGGTCAACAAGGCGTGGTTTATGTTACTTTTGTTGTTGAAAAAGACGGAAGTTTGACAGACATAAAGGTTTTGCGTGACATAGGTTCCGGTTGCGGAGAAGAGGCTATTAGAGTTGTTAAAATGATGCCTAAATGGAAGCCTGCAAAACAGAGAGGAAAAGCTGTTCGTCAGCAGTTTAATCTTCCGGTTAGATTTGTTTTACAATAAGGAAATTCCTTACGTTAATAATCATTGGACGAGGGTGGTATATCATACACTCTCGTTTTTTCGTAAATGTTTTTTCATAAAAACTTATGATAAATATAAATAACCTTTCCGTATCTTTCAACGGAGATAACCTTTTTGATAACATCTTTTTTACAATAGGAGATAAGGAAAGAATAGGTTTGGTAGGCAAAAACGGTGCAGGCAAATCCACTCTTTTAAAAATACTTTGTGGAAAAATGGAAGCAGAAAGTGGTGATATCGTGATAAGCAAATTTCAAACCATAGGTTATTTGCCACAAGAAATGATACCCTCTTGCACTACAACGGTTTTACAAGAGACCATGAAGGCTTTTGAGGAAATGAAAGTTTATTCAAACAGAGTAAATCAAATAAACGAAGAATTATCTGTAAGAGAAGATTACCAAAGTGAGGAGTACGAAAGACTTATAATAGAGTGCAATGAATTAAATGAAAAATTATTGTTATTGGACGCAAAAACAGTTGAGTCTCAAGTAGAAAAAGTTCTTTTGGGTTTGGGATTTAAAAGAGCGGATTTTCATAGAAATATGACAGAGTTCAGCAGTGGTTGGCAAATGAGGGTTGAATTAGCTAAAATACTTCTAAAAAAACCTAATCTAATACTCTTGGACGAGCCCACCAATCATTTGGATATAGAATCTATTTCTTGGTTGGAAGATTTTCTTACAAAATATTACGGTTCTATTGTTTTGGTCTCTCATGACAGGTGTTTTCTAGATAACGTTACCAAACGTACCATAGAAATTACAGCAGGTAAAATATATGATTATAAGGTTAATTACTCCTTATATGTTGATTTACACCGCCAAAGAATAGAGAGCCAAAATGCTCAAATGATTAATCAACAAAGACAAATGGCTGAGGTTGAAAGATTTATAGAACGTTTCAGATACAAGGCATCTAAGGCTCGACAGGTACAGAGCAAAATAAAGATGTTGGATAAAATGGAAAAAATAACTATAGATGATATGGATACGACATCCATAAATTTTCGGTTCCCAAAATCGCCTCACTGTGGCAGAGTTGTTGCAGATATTAAGGGATTGTCAAAAAATTACGGAGAGAAAAATGTACTGGACAATATAGATTTATTGATAGAAAAAGGAAAAAAAATAGCATTTGTAGGTAGGAACGGAGAGGGTAAATCAACACTTTCAAAAATTATTGTCGGAGAAATAACGGACTATTCCGGTAAGTTTTCATTAGGTATTAATGTTAAGATAGGTTATTTTGCACAAAACCAGGCAGCGCTTTTAGACGGAGAAAAAACGGTTTTTGACACTATAGACGACATTGCAAGAGGAGATGTAAGGACAAAAATAAGGGATATTCTGGGTGGTTTTCTGTTTAGTGAAGAAGATATTGATAAGAAAGTTAAGATGCTTTCCGGTGGAGAAAAAACGAGATTGGCTCTTGCCAAACTAATGTTATCGGAAGTAAATCTTTTGGTTTTGGATGAACCTACCAATCATTTGGACTTAGATTCTAAGGATATATTAAAAAACGCTCTTCTAAGGTATGACGGTACCTGTATTTTGGTCTCTCATGACAGAGATTTTTTGCAAGGGTTGACCGACATATTGTATGAGTTCAGTGACCATAAGATAAAAGAATATCATTGTGATATATTTGATTTTTTGGAAATGAAAGAGATAAATAATTTTGATGAAATGAATGTTCGTAATATTCCAAAAGAGGATAAAAAACAAAAACCTATCTCCGAAAACAAAAAACAGTTTGAACAAAACAAAGTAAAAGGAAGAGATTTTCGGAAAAAGAAAAGTACCTTGCAAAAAACAGAACAAGAAATAGAAAATTTGGAAAAAATTATTTCTGCTATGGAGCAAAAGATTAATCTTGAAGGACAAGACGATAGTTTTTATATTGATTATCAGAATACCAAAGAGAGACTCGCCGACTTGATGACACAATGGGAAAGTTTGGTAATGGAAATAGAAAATCAATAAACCGTATGGATTTTTGCTAATCTTACGAATGTGAAAATAAGGGTAAAATATTTAAACTGCAAAAATTTTATTATCTTTGCACTCTATTAAATGAAAAAATAAACATGAGTATCAGATTAAACACTATAGAAGAGGGGTTAGAGGAATTTAAGAAGGGTAATTTTCTTATTGTGGTAGATGATGAAGATAGGGAAAATGAGGGAGATTTGGTAATTGCCGCCGAAAAGATAACCCCGGAGAAAGTTAATTTTATGCTTAAAAATGCAAGAGGTGTTTTGTGTGTTCCCATAACTATTTCTCGCTGTAAAGAATTAGACCTACCTAGACAGGTATCTGATAATACTTCAGTGTTGGGTACTCCTTTTACTATAACTGTAGATAAATTGGAGGGGTGCTCTACGGGAGTCTCCTCTTATGATAGAGCGGAAACAATAAAATGGCTGGCTTCTCCGGAGGCTAAAGCTCAGGATTTCGGCAGACCGGGACATATTAATCCGCTATACGCACAAGACCTTGGTGTCCTAAAACGTGCCGGACATACGGAAGCCGTAGTTGATTTGTGTAAACTTACCGGTATGTATCCCGCTGGGGCATTAATGGAAATAATGAATGATGACGGTTCTATGGCTCGTTTGTCACAACTATTGGACTTTGCCAAACAACATAATTTGAAAATTATTGCCATAAAAGACCTAATTGCCTACCGTTTGGAACACGAAAAACTTGTAGAAAAAGAAGAGGAGGTTAATTTGCCAACCAAATGGGGAAATTTCAAAATTATAGCCTATACGGAAAAAAATACCGGCGTAACTCATCTTGCTTTGAAAAAAGGAGAGTGGAAAAAAGATGAACCTATCCTTTGCAGAGTTCATTCCTGTTGTGCTACGGGTGATATATTCGGAAGCATGAAGTGTGATTGCGGAGACCAATTGCATAAAGCCATGCAGATGGTAGAAAAAGAGGGAAAAGGTTTAATACTCTATCTTAATCAGGAGGGAAGAGGTATAGGTTTGGTTAATAAATTGCATGCCTATCATTTGCAAGAACAAGGTATGGATACTGTGGAAGCCAACGTTGCTTTGGGGTTTAAACCGGACGAAAGGAATTATGGCATAGGCGCCCAGATTCTTAGAGATATGGAGGCTACAAATTTAAGGCTTATGACCAATAATCCGTTAAAAAGAGTTGGGTTAGAGGGTTTTGGAATCAAAATAACGGAAACAGTGCCTATTGTTGCGGAACCAAATGGCTACAATCACAACTACCTTCTTACCAAAAAAGAAAGAATGGGACACACCTTGCCAATAGATTAAAAAGTTTGTAGTAATAATTTATTTTTTAAATTTGCAAAAAATAAATTTGCTTTTTTTTGAATGGAAGATTTGCAAACCATACTAATAAGCATAGAAAAAAAAGTAAATCAATTGGCTTTGGAAAAAATTGATTTGGAAGAACTTCTGTTGAATAAAAACAGAGAGATTGACCAACTCAAACAAGAAATTATTAGACTTAAAGAAGAAAATAGAGATAAAAGAGAAAACAATATAATAAATAATAATTCGGATTTAACCGAATACAGATTTGTAATAGAGGATTTGTTGAAAAAAATAGATAAGAGCATTTCTATACTTTTGACTAAGGAAAAAGAGGACAATGTTTGATAGAATATAATATGGAAGACACTAAGACCATAACACTAAAAATAGTACAAAGAAACTATGACGTCAGGGTAAAAACTACTGATGAAGACTTGTTTTTGCGTGCTTGCAATTCCATCAAAGAGAGTCTGCAATTCTATGCTCAAAAATCTTCACACAGAGATAAGCAAGATTTAATGGCAATGGTTTTGTTACAGGCTTTTGTTGCCAATCTTAAACAAGAGGAGCAATTGAATAACCTTTTTTCCGACCAAGACATTCAACGAGCAAAAGATATAGATAATCTATTGAATAAAGTTCTTAATCCGGATATTGCCATTGAAGACGAAGGAGAAACTATTGAAACTTTAAATAAATTAAAAGAAATAGAAGTTGCTGACCATTCGACTAAAATCAATGAAATAGACATGTATCGTAAGATTGATAACGAAGACAAATCGGAAGGATTAACCTTATTTTGATAATATTTGATTAGAAATAGCGTTATTTGAAATAGACGAAGATTTAGCCGTATTGAGTGTTGAGACAACAGTTCGCAAACTTAACAATTAAATTACGAAAAAGGGAAAACTTGGATGAGAGGAAAGCGGGCTGCACCTTAGTAGGTTTTCTTATGAAACGGCAGATACTTGATGCTCATGGGTACCCAAATCATTTATGTAGGGGTTTTGCAGATACTCCTTTGTCTTACACTGTAATGCGGCTTTCTTTTTTTTCTGTATTTGGTTGTCCGAGTAAGGATAAACTAAATAATTATGGAGATAGTATTGTATATAATCGTTGCGATTGCGTTTTGTGGCTTGGGATTTTGGCTTTCTACCACAAGGGTACGCAATGCTCTTTTGAAAAAGAGTGAAAACATTGTAAAAGAGGCTGAGAGTAAAGCCGAGATTATAAAAAAAGAGAAGATGTTGCAAGCCAAAGAAAAATTTCTTCAATTAAAAACCGAACACGAAAAAGAGTGTCAGGAAAGAAATAGCAGAGCGCAACAACACGAAAACACACTTAGACAAAAAGAACAAGCCTTTAACAAAGATGTTGCCGAACTTAAACGAAAAAGTGCGGAGTTTAATCAAGCAAAAGAAAATCTAAAAAAACAGGTTGAAAGACTCTCTGTAAGACAACAAGAAGTCGAAAAAATTTATCAGGAAAGCGTACACAAGTTAGAACAGTTGGCGGGTTTAAATGCAGAGCAAGCCAAGGCACAACTTATGGAAACTCTTATAGACGAGGCTAAAAGTGACGCTATGGCTAAGATAATGGAGATAGAGGAGGAGGCTAAAATGACAGCCAACCAACAAGCCAAAAAAATTGTTGTAGAATCCATACAAAGAACGGCCACAGAGACAGCAATAGAAAATACAGTGTCCGTTTTCAATCTCGAAAACGAAGAGGTAAAGGGCAGAATTATAGGTAGAGAGGGAAGAAATATTCGTGCTTTGGAAAATCTCACAGGAGTGGAAGTGATTATTGATGATTCGCCGGATGCTATTCTTCTGTCTTGTTTTGACCCTATAAGAAGAGAAATAGCCAGACTTTCTTTGCATAAATTGATAACCGACGGTAGAATACATCCTGCGCGTATAGAAGAAGTTGTTGCCAAAACAAAGCGTCAAGTCGAGCAGGAAGTAATAGAAACGGGAAAGAAAACTTGTATAGACCTTGGTATAGTTAATTTGCATCACGATTTGGTAAGAATGATAGGTAAGATGAAGTTTCGCTCTTCTTACGGTCAAAATCTTTTACAGCACTCTCGTGAGGTTGCCAATCTTTGTGCGACCATGGCCGCAGAGTTGGGTCTTAATCCCAAAATAGCCAAACGTGCCGGACTTTTGCACGACATAGGCAAAGTACCGGATGACGCGCCCGAAGTTCCTCATGCAATACACGGAATGCAACTTGCGGAAAAATACAAAGAAAAACCGGAAGTATGCAATGCCATTGGTGCCCACCACGACGAAATAGAAATGAAAAGTCTTTATGCACCCATTGTTCAGATTTGTGATGCCATATCGGGAGCAAGGCCGGGGGCGAGGCGAGAGGTTGTTGAGGCGTATATCAGCCGTCTTAACAAATTGGAAGAAATGGCTATGTCTTATGACGGAGTCGTAAAAACATACGCTATCCAGGCCGGTAGAGAGTTGAGAGTAATAGTTGCTGCCGATAAGATGACAGACCAAGAGGCAACTCAACTTTCTTTTGATTTGTCCAAAAAAATACAGACAGAAATGGTATTTCCGGGTATGATAAAGGTAACGGTTATACGTGAGACAAGAGCAGTAAATTACGCTAAGTAATAAAATAGAAATAATATAAATAAATTTGTAAGGAGTAACCTATTTTTATGGGTTGCTCCTTTTTTTGTTTTCCGTTACCTATCAAACCAATACCGATTTATACTATTTTTTAAGATAAAAAGTTTTTTATACCTTTGTATTCCATTTAGTGAATACATAGAGTTATAATGTTTTGTCTATAAAAGGTAATAACTTGTGAATAAAAACACATTAGTTAAAAATACGGGTCAGGTTTTCACTCCGCAATATATTGTGTGTAATATGCTTGATTTTTGTGCTTATAGAGGAGAGTCTGTTCTCAATAAACATATTATGGATAATAGTTGCGGAGACGGAGCTTTTCTAAAAGAAATTACAGAAAGGTATATAAAACAAGCTCTTTCTTTAGGATATGGTATTGAAAAAATAAAGTCAGTGCTTGAAACCTACATACATGGTATGGAAATAGAGAAAGAAACTTTCAATTCTTGTATTGAAAATCTTAATATCATTGCCGGTAAATACCAAATAAATAAGGTTAAATGGGATGTAAGAAATGAAAATAGTTTGTCTTTACATGATTTTGACGGCGCAATGGATTTTGTAGTTGGCAACCCTCCCTATGTTCGTGTGCATAACCTTAACGAAAAATATAAAGAAATTAAACGGTTTTCTTTTGCAAGTAGTGGTATGACAGATTTGTTTTTGGTCTTCTATGAGTTGGGTTTTCGTATGTTGAACAAGAAAGGAAAACTTTGTTATATTACACCAAGTTCTTGGTTAAATAGTCTTGCCGGTAAAAAGCTACGTCAATTTATCAAAACAAATTACAATCTTAAGGCTCTGGTAGATTTGGAACATTTTCAACCTTTTAACGCAACCGCCTACACACATATAACCCTTTTTGATAAAGAGAAAAAGGATAATTTCTTTTCTTATCATACTTTTGATAAAGAAAATTTGAATAATGTGTTCAAAGAAAAATTATCCTTAACGGAAATCGATATAGAAGATAAATTTTACTTGGCAGGGCACGATAAATTGCAAAAACTTCGTCTATAAGAAGTGGCAATTATCCTAAAAAAGCCATAGTAAAAAACGGTTTTGCCACTCTTAACGATAAGGTTTTTATTGGCAACGTACCCCAAACCTCTATTATTATTCCAATAATTAAAGCCTCTACGGGTAAATGGTTCTCTTGCTTATATCCTTATGACAAGAACGGGCAACCCATACCGCAAATAAATTATTTAGGGAGCCTTCCGTAAAAGAATATTTTGATGCCCACAAGAAAGAACTTTTGAAAGAAAAAACGGAGTATTTAAATTGGTGTTATTTTGGTAGAACGCAAGCTTTGAAGGATATGTTTTTAAAGACAAGTATGCCATAAATACGATAGTTAAAGATAAATCCTCTATAAAACTCAATTTTGTATCAGCCGGAGCAGGTGTGTATAGCGGATTATATATACTTACTTCCGTCAAAGAAGACACTTTACGTCAGATTGTTGAAAACGACACCTTTATGGAATATGTTTCTGTGTTAAAAAACTATAAAAGCGGAGGGTACTATACTTTCAATTCCAAAGATTTGGAACTCTATCTAAATTATCACCTAAACAAAATATAATCTAATAGATAATATGAATAATCAAGAGGTTTTGGAAATAATAAGACAGTCTTTTAAAGAATTTATAAATAGTGGAACATCAAGGAGTAATAAAAAATTACTACCCTTACATAGTGCTATTGCTTGAGATATCAAAACAAAATTAGGTAAGGATTATTCTGTAAAATCGTTGGGTACGGCAGATGATAAAGAAGGTGTGATTTCTGGAAGGTATTACAATAAGAAAGTTGATAAAACTATTTGTAATAAACAATCAGAACCTGTTGCGGGTATTGGTGTCAAGTTTGTTATGTAAAATTATTTACAAAATTCTAATAATTATTTTGAAAATATGCTTGGCGAAACGGCTAATATCAGAAGTACAAGTTTACCTTATTTTCAAATATTTATAATTTTAGATAAGATTCCTCACTACAATAGCAAAAAAGAGATTACTGGTTGGGAAACTTTTTCAGCACACAATATTGAAAAATATGTTACTCTTTCAAAAGATAATACAGCACAATTTATGCACACTCCCAATAAAACCTTACTATATGTTGTATACTTGACAGAAGATTGTGGGGAAGTAAAGAATAAGAAAGCGTACTTAAATTTTTATAAGAAAAAATTAGAGATAGTTGATGCTCCCGTTCAAATAAAGATTTTGAAAGTACTGTAATATTAAATGACTATAAGAATTTTGTCAATAAAGTTTATCACACGATTATGGCAATGTAGTATATTATGTATTCGGGGCAAGAGAAACAATAAATGTAAGAGAAATTTAACTATCTTTGCAACAGATTTATACAAATAAGATATGGGAGAGAATCTGTTGGATACCGATTTGATGTATCTTAAAGGAATGGGAGAAAGACGAGCCTCCGTATTAAAAAAAGAATTGAATCTTAATACATGGAGGGACTTATTATATTATTTCCCGTTCAGATATGTGGATAAAAGTCAATACCTGTGTATAAATCAAATATCTTCCGAGGACGTTTATGTACAAATAAAAGGTATTATATGTGCAAAAAAAATATTGGGAGGACCGAGAAATCAAAGACTAATCTATACTTTGGAAGACCCTACGGGAAGGATAGATATTATTTTTTTTAAAGGATTGAATTGGATAGACAAGAAAATCAAGGGTGGCAAAGAATACGTAATTTTCGGTAAGCCTTCTTTGTTTAAAAATTCCTACTCTTTTATACACCCCGAAATAGAAGAAGCCTTAATGTATGAACAAGAAGCCATAAAGGAAAAATTTTCTCCCATCTATCACACTTCCGAGAAAATGAAAAAAAGTTTCCTTACTTCTAAAAGTATGGGTAAATTGATAAAAGTTTTACTCTTGGAAATAGAAGATAAAATTAAGGAAACACTCCCTTCCTATGTGTTGAGGTTAAATAATCTTATGCCCTTATATCAGTCACTTACGGAAATACACTTTCCCTCTTGTACGGAAAAACTTGCCAAGGCCAAATACAGACTAAAATTTGAGGAATTATTTCTTTTGCAAATAGGTCATTTTTACGAAAAAGGAAGGAGACTAAGCAAGAGTGAGGGCTTTGTATTCTCAAAAGTGGGGAAGAATTTTAACGATTTTTATAATAATAACCTTCCTTTTACTCTTACCAACGCTCAAAAAAGGGTCATAAAAAAAATACGCAACGATATGCGTAGTACTCATCAAATGAATAGACTCCTACAAGGAGATGTCGGTTCGGGCAAAACCCTTGTTGCTCTTATGTGTATGTTAATAGCTTTGGATAACGGATTCCAAGCCTCTTTATTGGCTCCTACTGAAATACTAGCCGTGCAACACTACAACAATATTAATAAATTTCTACGAGGGCTAAATATCAATGTAGCCCTTTTGCAAGGAAGTGTAAAGGGTAAGGCAAGAAAAAATATCCTTTCAAATCTTGCGGAGGGAAGTATAGATATACTTGTTGGTACTCATGCTATTTTGGAAGATAGCGTAGTATTTCATAATCTTGGATTTGTTGTTATAGACGAGCAACACAGATTTGGTGTGGAACAAAGGAGTCGTATGTGGAAAAAAAACAAAGAAAAACCTCCGCATGTCTTAGTTATGACAGCAACGCCTATACCGAGAACTTTGGCAATGACGGCTTACGGAGATTTGGATTATTCCATAATAGATGAGTTACCTCCCGACAGAAAGCCTGTTAAGACCATACATTTATTTGATAGAGATATTCTTAGAATGTTTGCCTTTATGCGCAGACAGATAGAGGCAGGCAGGCAAATATATGTTGTCTATCCGTTGATAAACGAAAACGAAACATTGGACCTAAAGGATTTGATGGACGGGTATGAGAGTATGGCAAGAGAGTTTCCTCAACCCAAATATCAAATAAGTATTGTCCACGGACAGATGAAACAAGCAGACAAAGACTATGAAATGCAACGGTTTGCAAAAGGCGAGACACAAATAATGGTAGCAACTACGGTTATAGAGGTTGGTGTAGATGTTAGCAACGCTACTGTTATGATAATAGAAAACAGTGAGCGTTTCGGTCTTAGTCAAATGCACCAATTAAGAGGAAGAGTAGGGCGGGGGGCAGAGCAAAGTTATTGTATCCTAAGAAGCAAAGATAAACTCTCAAAGGAGGCTAAACACAAAATAGAAATAATGTGTCAAACAAATGACGGATTCGTTTTGGCTCAAGAGGATTTGAAAATGAGAGGTCCCGGTAATATTGCAGGGACACAACAGAGCGGAGTCCTAGAACTTAAAATAGCAGATATTATAAAAGACGAGCATGTTGTCAGACGCAGTCGCGATTTTGCCAAATCCGTTTTTGAAAAAGACCCTACCTTTACGGATAAGGAAAATACTCTTATTTTAGATTATTTAAAAGAAAAACACCCTGTAACCGATTACTCCCAAATTTCATAATCAAAACATCCCCGCTTTCATTGGTTACTTTATTTAGTCATAGTAAGGTAAGTGCCTCCTTGTTATATTAACCCTTTTTGTCATTACGCAAACTCGTCACCATTCGCTCTTGCAAACCTTCCTTTCGCGTCATTGCGAACGCAGTAAAGCAATGACACTCTTATTTGGCTCGTAAGGACGGACGCGGAGGACAATAGATAATTAAGGAATGGTTTGCTACTCAACGAGGTTGCTTGCAATGACGAAAAGGGTTAACATGTACTGCAAAAAATAGCTTGTCATGGCTATGACTTTTGACAGAGTTTAGCGACGGTAAAAGTAAAATATTGACACAAAATATTTTTAGAATACGGAAACGTTTATGTATTTCTTTGGGTTCTTTTTCAAATCCAAAATCAATTCGTCCAAGTCTTTGGCTGCGTTGGTAATGCTTTTATAGAGACTCTCATCCGATAACAGAAGCCCTATATTACCTTCCCCTCTTTCTATTTTATTTAACATTAAATTTATATTTTCCAAAGAGGATTTTACACTTGCAAGAGTAGAACCTATATTTTGTTTTTCCACTTCTGAGGAAATTTTATCAAAACGAGAAATAACATTGGTTATTGCTTGATTGTTATTTGCAAGATTTTGAGTTATTTCTTTCACATTGGTAACAATACTATTTAACTTTTCTTTATCCTTATCTACGAGATTATTCACATTTGAGGCTATATTGTTAAGTCTTGCGGATATTTGATTTATATTTTTAAGGGTTATTTGTATGTTTTCCTGCGCCTTATGGTCTATTGTACGATTTAGAGTATAAGTTAAGGTGTCTATACGTTTTAGGATGGAAGAAAGATTTTCCGATATCGGAGCAATTTGTTCCACCATTCCTTGTTCCGAGCCTCCTTGCATAGTATCTTTTGCCTGCAAGAGAGTATTTGATTGTCCCAAATCTATTCTAAGAGCTTGCCCTCCCATAATTCCCGTTGAAAAAAGAGTTAAGCGACTATCCTGCGGTATTTCTATTTTCTTTGATACGGAAAGTTCTATAAGAAACCGACTATTTTTTTTATCCATGGAAGATATTTTAACAACGTGCCCCACTTTCATACCATTTATGTATATGTATGAACTTTCGTGCATGCCGGTTACATCGTCATAAACGGCATAATATGTTTTTTGTCCGGAGAAAACAGACTTCCCTTTAAGAAAATTAATGCCCAAGATAAGCACTATAAAAGTTATCAGTACGGTAAGACCTATTTGGTATTCGTTTCTAAGTTTCATTAGTTATTTTTCAATTTATTAATTATTAGTAAAATCTTATTTGTTTTGTAAAGAAAGTCTTTTGGCTTCTACCATAGAAACTCTTTTACCGTTGTAAAAGGCTACAATGAAAGCATCGGCATATTTTTCTCTAACTTGTTTTTGGTAATCCAAAGCCTCTTGACTTGTAGCAAAAATACCGGCTGTGTATTTCCATGCTCCTTTTTCGGAATAACTAAAAACATCGTCCAAACCCTGCAAACGCGAATCATCATTTTTTAACTGATTGGGAGAAGAAAGAAATTGTATTCTATAAATTAGTTCCGTGCCATTGTTCCGTTCTTGTTCGTTCTTTTCTTTATTTAGTTCTTCCGTTTGTTGTTTCTCTTTCTGTTGTTCTGCCAATAGTCTTTGCTCTTCCGCTCTGCGTTGTTGTTCTATTAGTTCATTTTGTTTTCTTATTGCTTCTCTTTGTCTAACCTCTTTGGGTATGAGTTCCTCAACGGAAAGTATTTTTTCCGAAAGGTTATCAACCTTGTTTCTGTACTCGCAAATTGCCCTAAAAATACAACTCGCAATTACCCATTGACCATACTCCGAGCCCATATATTCTTCTTCTTTTGTATTGGAAATAAACCCTATCTCAGTGAGTATTGCCGGCATGGCCGCCTTCCACAGAACAACAAAATTGGCTTGATGAACACCTCTTGATTTCATGGGAGTATTTTGAGAGTATTGATTTTGGATTTTCGCGGCAAAATCCAAAGAACTTTGCAAGTAAGCATTTTGATATAAAGACATTAGAATATCTCCTTCGGGAGAGTTAAGGTCAAAGCCTTGATAGTTTTCCAAGGAACCTTTTTCGGTGAGTATCTCGGCGTTTTCTTTTTTTGCAACCTCCAAATTACTTTCCGTTTTGCCCAATCCCATAGCAAAAGTTTCCGTTCCTGCCGCATTTTTTTTTGTGGCTGAGTTGCAATGTATGGAAATAAAAAGGTCAGCGTTTATTTTGTTGGCAATGGAAGAGCGTTTGTATAAATCCACATCTTGGTCTATCACTCGGGTATAATAGACCCTTACGCTTCTAAGATTTTCATTGATAAGAGTACCTAATTTTATGGCAACCGAGAGAGTAATATCCTTTTCTTTATATTTGCTTCCTATGGCTCCCGGTTTGTTGCCTCCGTGTCCTGCATCAATAACAACTTTATCAAGTGTATTCTTGGTATATTCCGTTTGAGATAGTCCTAAAAAACAAGATAAAACAAAAACACAGAAACACAAAACATTGTAGCCGTTTCTCTCTCCCCTCATCTTTATTCCGTAAAATATAAAAAAATATTACCTTTGCAAACTAAATGGCAAAGTTAAGGTTTTTAATTGATATAGCAAATTGGAAAAACGAAAATATACAAATATTTATTGTTTTGTACTACTGACTCTACTATGTTTTTGCGCAAAATCAAACGAATATAAAAGAGATAATCCAAGACTTGATTTTGCAGAGTCGGATACAAACACGATTTCCAATCTGCAGGACACCATAAGCACCCAATCCGATACCATATCCTCCTACCAAAAAAGTAGAAATGCGATAAAAGACAGGGTTACATATTCGGCAAGCGATTCAATAAGTTTTGACATAGATTCCTCACGCGTATTTTTATACAATAATGCAAACGTCAGACAAAAAAAAATAGATTTAACCTCAGGTTTTATTGCCCTTGATTTTGATTCTTCCACTCTTTGGGCTATGCCTATAAAGGATTCTTTAAACGAAAATACACAATACCCTGTATTCAAAGATGGGACGGACGAATATAATAGTAAGCAACTGAGATATAATTTTGATTCGGAAAAGGGGCTTATCTTTAATATGTTTACCAAAGAACAGGAGGGTTACCTGCACGGAGAAAAAATAAAGAAAATAAACGATTCTACAATGTTTGTCAAAAAGGGAATGTTTACCACTTGTGACGACGAGGACCGCCCCCATTTTGGTATAAACTTCAACAAAGCCGAAATAAAACTGCAAGACAAAATAGTTACCGGAGCAACATGGCTATCCATAGCGGATATTCCTCTTCCTTTGGCGCTTCCTTTCGGTTTTTTCCCCATAACAAGCGAACAGAAGTCGGGCTTGTTGATGCCTACCTACGGACATGCAAGTAACAGAGGTTATTATTTAAGAAACTTGGGTTGGTACTTTGCTATCAATGACTACATAGACCTTGCAGCAAGGGGCGATATATATACCAACCTGTCCTACGCTGCGGATTTGCAGTCAAATTATGTAAAACGATACAGGTACTCCGGCAAAATACTTTTGCGATTGGAAGAAAATCATTCGGGTATAAAAAATACATCTTCTTGGTCGTCTCAAAGGGATTTCAAATTGCAATGGACACATACTCAAGACTCTAAGGCTCATCCTTATAGAACTTTTTCTGCAAACGTCAATCTTGTCAGTAGCAAATACAATCAATATACGACTTCTCTTTCAGACTATCTGACCAACACAACAACGTCCTCCATAGCCTTTTCTAACAAATTCGGTGATAATTGGAATCTTTCGGTAAATCTGGGCGAAAGTTATAATGTCAATACCAAATACATAAGTTTGGACTTGCCATCTTTGGCTTTGTCTTCTTCGCAATTTCACCTTTTCAAACGAAAAAAAACAAAAGGCAAGATGCGTTGGTACGAAGATATAACAATATCATACCGTATGAATCTTATCAATCAAATACGGACTTACGATTCTTTGCTTTTCAAAGACGATTGGTTCAACAAAATGAATAACGGAATAAAACATTATATACCAATACAACATAGTACAAAGATATTCAAGTATTTGAATTGGACAAATGCCGTGAGTTATAATGCTCGTTGGTATTTGAAATCCACACACAAGGCTTATAATCCCGCAACTGACCTAATAGATAAGGACACTATCTATGGGTTTATTACAAACAGAGACGTATCTTTTTCTTCCGATTTGAATACAAGAGTATACGGAATGTTCTCTTTCAAAAAAGGTTATATCAAAGCGATAAGACATGTTTTTAATCCTGTGTTGTCATTTAGTTTTACTCCCAATTTTTCCAACCCTTCGCTTGGTTTCTACGATTTTTATGTAGACAAGGAAGGAAAAAAAGTTTATTACTCCAAAACCGAAGACGGTGTTTATGGTTCTGTGCCTAATGGCAAATCCGGTTTGATAACCCTTACGTTGAATAACTCTTTGGAAATGAAAGTAAAGGATAATTCGGATACTCTTACGGGTACAAAGAAACTAAAACTTTTGGAAAACTTTTCGCTTTCTACAGGCTACGATTTGTCAAAAGATACTTGTAATTGGCAACCTTTGAGATTGTCTGCCCGAACCACACTTTTGGAAAAAATTGTAATCAATTATTCGGCTTCCTATACGCAATACGCCTTAGATAGCAATAACAGAATAACCAAAGAGTTTTTATGGACAAAAAATAAAAAACTTTTTCAAAAACAGTCGGCTCAATGGACGCTTTCCCTTTCTTGGCATCTGAATAAAAAAAACAAAGACAATAATGATATCAAAGATAGAGTTGCTCCAACCGAACTTGCATATTCTCCTTTTATTAACAATAATGAAATTTTGCCTGACATAGTAGATTTTTCCATACCTTGGGACCTTACGTTTTCCGTTCACTATTCTCGCTTGTCTTCTTATATTGTTGCTTTGGCAGGATATGAGACCAACGAATCGGCAACAATTTCAGTGTCGGGTACAATTAACGCCACAGACAAGTGGAAAGTAGGTTTTAATACCGGTTACGACTTTGTTAACAAAGACTATACCTACACAAGTTTGGATTTTTACAGAGATTTGCACTGCTGGGAATTACGTATGAATTGGGTACCTTTTGGTCCCAGACAGGGTTGGAGTTTTGGTATATCCGTTAAGGCAAGTATGTTGCAAGATTTGAAATATGAAAAACGTAATGATTTTAGAAACAGATTAACATATTAGATTATGAAAATAAAGGCTGTGCTTTTTGATTTGGACGGAGTGGTTTTTGACACCGAACATCTTTATACGGAATTTTGGACGAAAATAGGTAAAAAATATTTTCCGAAAAACAAGGATTTTGCCTCCGTTATTAAAGGGCATTCAATAGAGGATATACTTGATAGGTATTTTTTTGACTACCAAGAGGATGGGAAAAACATAGAGAATAGTCTTTATGAAATGGAAAAGCAAATGAGTTTTTCTTATATAGAGGGCGTAAGGGAGTTTATTTCTTCGTTGCACGAAAAAGATATAAAAGTTTGTCTTGTAACTTCTTCCGATGCAATAAAAATGCAAACGGTAATAGAAAAATGCCCCGAAATAAAGAACTATTTTCCAAACATGGTAATTGCCACAGATGTTCGACATGCCAAACCTGCCCCGGATTGCTATTTGTTGGCTGCAAAAAAATGTAGGGTAGAGCCTCAATATTGTTTGGTTTTTGAAGATAGTTTCGCCGGTATTCAAGCAGGACAAAAGGCAGGTATGGAGGTTATTGCTCTTTCTACTACCAACCCCAAGGATGTTTTGCAAACAAAGGTAACTAGGGTAATACCAAACTTTAAAAATTTCTCCATAGACGATTATTTTTAAATTCATACCAAAAAATAATGGCCTCCGCATGGGATTTAAATAAAATTCGTACTTTTGCAAACACTTTAACAGGTATAAGCGGAGGGATTTCGTTCCGTCTTTTGACAAAAAATAAAAATGTATAACAAAAATAAAAATTAGAATTATGGCATTCAATCTAAGAAACAGAAACTTTTTGAAATTGTTGGATTTTACTCCAAAAGAAATTCAATATATGTTGGATTTGGCTCGTGACCTTAAAAGAGCTAAGTATGCAGGTACTGAAAAACCGACACTAACAGGTAAAAACATTGCTTTGATTTTTGAAAAAACCTCCACTCGTACAAGATGTGCTTTTGAGGTTGCCGCTTACGACCAAGGAGCGCAGGTAACTTATCTGGGACCTTCCGGTTCTCAAATAGGTGTAAAAGAATCCATGAAAGATACCGCAAGAGTTCTGGGACGTATGTACGATGGTATAGAGTACAGAGGTTTTGACCAAAAAACAGTTGAAGAGTTAGCCGAATACGCGGGCGTACCGGTATGGAACGGTTTGACAAACGAGTTTCATCCTACTCAAATTTTGGCAGACTTCCTTACCATGTCCGAGCATGTAGATAAACCTTTGAATCAAGTGAGTTATGCCTATATAGGAGATGCACGTTTCAATATGGGTAACTCTCTTATGGTAGGGGGAGTAAAAATGGGCATGGATGTAAGAATAGTTGCACCAAAACAACTTCAACCTTCTAAGGATTTGGTGGATACTTGCAAAAAAATAGCAAAACAAACAGGTGCTACGCTCACAATTACTGACGATGTGAAAAAAGGAGTAAAGGGTTGCGATTTTCTTTATACTGACGTGTGGGTATCTATGGGCGAACCGGCTAAGGTTTGGAAAGAAAGAATAGATATGCTAAAACCATATCAAGTAAACAAAGAAATGATGGCTATGACAGGTAATCCGAAATGTAAGTTTATGCATTGCCTTCCTGCTTATCACAATTTGGAAACACAAGTAGGTAGAGATGTTTATAAACAATTCGGACTTGACGGTATAGAAGTAACGGAGGATGTTTTTGAATCTGAGGCTTCAATAGTTTTTGACGAAGCAGAAAATCGTATGCACACTATCAAAGCCGTTATGGTTGCAACACTTGGTGATTAATCTATAAAATATTCAAAAAAACGGGTAATATTTTTTATATCTTACCCGTTTTTTTCATTGTAAGCCCCTCCCCCTTTCCGTCATCGATAGACTTTGCTTTAAGTTGTAGCAATCTATCCCTTATTGTCATCACCATCCACCCAAGCCGTCATTGCAAGCCCGCTAGGGCGAAGCAATCCACACCGATTTATTATTTTTTTTGTATTGTTTTGCTTTTCGCTCGCACTGACGAAAAAGGAAGATGTGCTATGACGGACGCTGACGGATTGGATTGCCACGACTTAAAAGCAAAGTCTCGTAGCGTCGAATTAACAGGATTACTATCTCGTTTGCAAATATACGACGTATAAAATTAGCGCACTATACTTGTAGTGTTGCTATCTGAGACTGTCCGGACATTTTGTAAAGTCCTTTGATGACTGTATTGTTATAGATAAAGCAAAAACGTATGCTGAAATTTATACAACCAAAACAAAGGAATATTTTTGTCTCCAATTTGTATCCCCTATTTTCATCAAGTAATACTCCTATCCAGACAATAAACCCGCAATAAAACTTACAATTGCCTATTTACTACTTCCAATTAAGAGATTTGAAATTTGAATAAAAAAATATTGAAAAAACTCTGAAATACTGATATTTCCACTTATTATTACCTGTTCTTTTTTTCTCTTGCAATGAGATAGAGGAGGATAATTTTAGAACTCTCACAAATTTCATCACTCAAGATATTTCCATTTCTGTTGTTCAGAGTGGTCAGAATATTGTTTTGGAGGAGTTTACTGCGTGGGCTTGTAACAATTGTCCTAACGCTGCTAAGAAACTTAAAGAGCTTTGCAAACAAAACCCTAACCTCATTCCTATTGCTATCCACTCGGGCAACCTTGCCAAACCCTCCAAATCAAACAACTACCTGTCACTTGTGACTGACTACGGTGAACAATTGGCTTCTCATTTCGGAGTTAATGCCTATCCTGCAGGAGTAATTAACAGGAGCACCACGCCTTTGCAATACTCAAACTGGGAAAGTGCCATAAACACCAATATCACCACCCTAAAACATACTTTAAAGAACTTTTGCAAATACAAAATTATAACAATTTTAAATACCAACAAAATATTTTTTAAGTTTTTTTTGTTTTTTTCTTACCTTTATTTTTAATATGTTGATTATTAATAAAATACAATGTTACAAAAATTACAAATTCTTATAAATAATGTTTGGGAAGAGTTAGATTTGCCAAAAACTGACATTGCTTTAACAATGCAAGTTAACGATGTCGCCGAATTAAAAGACAGGCAGGCCTCTTATTCTCAAAGTATAAGTTTGCCAAAAACTGCAAACAACATAAAAGTCTTTGAGTTTATAACAGACTTACAGACAATAAACAATGTGCCTTATAAGTATTACCCTTGTTGTCTGTTAATTAATGATATAAATATTTTTGGTAACGACTCCGTTATAACTATTACCGAAGTAGATAATGAAAGTATCAAAGTACAGGTATTGGGTTCTGTCTGTGATATCTTTACAAGAATGCAAAACGTACTTATCAAAGATTTACCTTTTGATTATTTAGGTGCGATAAAGTATGATGGCAAAACGTCCCTTTCCGGTATAAACACAAAAGTACTCGTAAAAACTTTTGAGACTTTCATTGCCAAAAACGAAACAAACAAATACACTCTTGGCAAATGGTTTTATGTTAATCTTTACGATTTAATTAAAAAGGTAGTTTCTTATTTCGGCTTTACTCTTAACGATGAGGTTTTAAACGATGATAAAATAAATACCTATCTTTCTTTACCCTCTTTAATTGCTTCCGAAGCCTCTTATAATAGTCTTTCGGAAAAGAAACAATTAAGAAAAGGTACACACAACATAACAAATCACTACGCCCATACCTATTATCACAACCTACCTTTTACCGACTATAAGAAAACGGCAAATCTTACCTACGATGCCCCGCATCCTGATAATGTGACATGGGGAGGTTCTTTTGATGCCCTTAACTATTGGACTTATAGAGTAACCTTTACCGGCGTTTTGAATATAGATTTTTATTTAAAATACTTAATAGAAATAAATGGACACCCAAAATTACACTTGGGAATAGTCGGTTACCTTAACGGCGATGAAATATTTTACGAAAGTTGGAAGGACTATAGTATAGTACGTGTTTTAAAGTTTAGTCACAACGTTAATGTCAGTAAGGGGGACGTTATAACAATCAAAGCCTTTGTTGTCGTTCCAAAAGAAAAGGGAATGTTACTGACTTTCTACAATTATGATAATCATTTGTCTTTTAACCCTGTGCAATGTGATATTGTGCCTTTTGGGGGGATACTTTCCGTACGCGACCAACTAACCGACTTTAAGAGTTGTTACGATTTATTCAAAGCCTTTATAAATCTTTACGGCTTGACTGTGTCGGTTAAAGAAAGTACCTTATATTGTTACACAATGCAAAAGGTATATGATAACATACCCTCCGCTCGTGATTGGTCGCAAAAGTTATTGAAGGACGATTATAATTTGTCTTTCACTTATGGAAGTTATGCACAGACAAACATTATAAAGTACAAAGACAATGAAGTATTAACAGACAAAACAGACTTTATTATTGAAAACGAAACGCTGGAAAAGGAAAAGGACGCGGTAACTTTTGATTTTTACGCCGGTGAAATTGCTAGTCAAAACAATAAAACTCTACCTTATAATCCCATTTATGCCGACACGGAGGGACGACTAACCTACAACGGAGGAAAATCGCAGGTAGCAAAAGAAATAAACATAAAACACACGCAAACTCTCTTGCCTCTACCCGCAAAATATTTGAAAACAAAGTATTACAATAAACTTATAGAAATGTTGCAAAAATGTAGAGTTTTGGAAGCTTATTTCTATTTAAATGATTATGATTTAACGGACTTTGATTTTTCAGTTCCCGTTTATTTGCAACAAACAGGACAATATTACTACGTAAACAAAATAAATAATTATATTAGCGGACAGAAAACAAAAGTCACTTTAATACAATTATAAGAATGTCAAAACAAAAGAAAACAAAAGCAAATAAAGATTATCAACAAATGCAATATGCGCCCGGGTGGGCTCGATTATGGTATTATATGATACAGGAAAAAGAAAAACTGATGCACAGCAAAAGAAAAATAAAACACACAGAAAAACAAAACAAAAAACAATATAGATTATGCAACTATTAAGCGACGAGCAATTAAAACAAATACGCAATTTGCGTCCAATATCCAATAGTGTAAGCAATACACTATTACGTACATACGAAAGCGAAGCAATAAGACTTTATTTGTTGCGGGTGTTTGATGCCGACTTTATAAATACTCTTATAGAGTATAACAAAGACAATGAAACACAGACAATAAATGACCACGACAAAAAAATTTGCAAAGCAATACTAAACGGAAAAATATATTTCAGCAGACAAGGAAAATCGGACTACTTTACCGGTTTGATTGAAGCCCTTTTGTATCTTATTTGCGCCCGTATGTTTATGAATCAACAGTTAATAATTTCTCAAAACGCAATAAAAAAACACAATACCGACGTATCTAATCAAGCGGAGACTTCGGAGGTTAAACGACTTAGCCGTGATTGTTTGAATATGGGCTTGTTGCTCCTTAAAGATGTGTATAAGTATGTAAAAACCACTGAATTTAAAAACAAAATAAAATATAATGGTATAGAGGAATTAACCTTTGCAGTAATAAGTTGTAAAATGATAGGTGAATAAAAAACACAAACACGATGACAAAGACAATACAAGCAATAAAAGATATTTGCGACTTGGCAAATAGTGAGTACGAATTTCATTATCAAAGTCTTTTGGACGAAAACTATTTAACACAGAATAAAGCGGTCGGTGATAAATTCGTATTCTTAGAAGAGCAACAAAGCGGTTTCTTTAATCTTAATTTTCATTTAACCAAAACAACAAACCACGTCCTTTATGTCTGTACATTGGTGGACGCTTTGGAAACAGACAATGCAAACAAAAGAGAAGTCATAAGGGAGCAAATGCAAAACGAATTTATTTTTCCTTTTATAAAGATATTAAGGGAAAGTAAGTATTATAACAACGGACAAGCGGCGTCCTTGCCTTTTGAGGCTCCGCTTCCTATGTTTGATAACTACGCAATAGTAGAAATTCTTACTTTCCAAACAACAGAAGCCGTCTGTTAATTGTTTGTTATTTTTTTTTCATAAGTTTTTTTCGACAGGCGGCAAATTTAACTCTTATTTATTTAATTATTCATTACTTTTAACCGGGTGTCAGTGTGTGAATGCTGACACTTTTTTCTTTCCTTGTCGTGTATGCAGACAAAGACACAAAAAAAACGGACAAATTCCTACTTGCCCGTTTTGTTAAATTCTTTCTTTGTTTTAATTTTTTCTTTCTTTGTTTGGTTAAATTCTTTCTTTGTTTGGTTAGACTTTGATTTCCACAATTTTACTTTATGTCCTTTTTACTCAATCTTTACGTTCTGTTTTAAAAAAATATATAAACCTTATTGCCAATAAAAATAATAGTGTCAATTTTACCGTTTTATTACATAAGATGGAATGCAATAAAGAAAATATAATTAAAATACAAAGTGTTAATGAATATTCCCGCATAGGAGAAGTTTTTAATGAATTATTTAGCGTTATCCTTGAAACAGAAAAAGACGAAAATGCCACTATAAAATGGGATTTTGAAAATGTAACATTTATACATCCTCTATTCCTCGCCCCATTATCTATATACAAAGCCTCCAAGCAAAATATTACTTTAATAAATACTTCCAAAATACGGGGTTACTTAGACACTGTCAGGTTTGAGGAGACTTCTAAGATAGTGTCCGAACAAGATATTAAAACAAAATTATGTACTTACTTATCAAAATCTTATATCCCTATATGTTGTTTTGATGTAAATAACAAACACATTGACGGAATACAAAGTGTTTTGCAAAGAGTAATAGAGAGGCAATGCGGGATTGGGTCTGAATCTGCGATTATTACCCCTTTATCCTATATGTTCGGTGAGTTAATTACGAATATAAAGGAACATTCGGATTGCAAACACGGTTATATCTTTTCGCAATATTTACAAAGAGAAAGATGCCTTAATATTTGTATTTCAGACGATGGTATTACTGTTTTGGGTAGCTACAGAAAGGCCGGCAAATTTCTTAATGAAATACAAGACAACCCGGCACAAGCCTTGAAGTATGCCAATGAGGGCAATTCCACAAAAAACAACTCCCAAGAAAGAG
This sequence comes from uncultured Bacteroidales bacterium, assembly GCA_963540815.1. Taxonomy (GTDB): domain Bacteria; phylum Bacteroidota; class Bacteroidia; order Bacteroidales; family P3; genus Scybalousia_A. The sequence goes on along the minus strand of CAUTQY010000002.1, from coordinate 61,333 downwards.
GATTTGGGATACGGACAACAAGGCAAATGTTAGTTGAGGGGTTGAATGGTTCTTTTTTTATGATGTCAGGGAATGCTTTTTTCAGAAGTACAAAAGGAAAACAAGATGAGGTGAAAGAATTGCCAAAGCGTATATATTGGAAAGGGACAATAATTTTAATAAAAATTCCAATTGACGTACCCCAAAATTTTGAGTATAGTAAATATTTAGAATAAAACCAAAATTATGAAAACAATAGTAATTAAAGAGATATTAAGTGATGATATTAGATTGAGGACTAATGCGGAAGTTGTTATTAATGCTATAAATGATGACACTGATACTCAAACGTTGGATTTTAAAGACGTTAAGTTTATTTCTCGTTCTTTTGCTGACGAGCTCTATTCTTTTATCAAAAAATACCCTAAAATCAACCTCATTAATATGTCATCTGTTGTACAATCAATAATGGACGCCGTAAGAAATACACATAAATATGGAAAAAAAGAGACAAAAGAAAAAATCGTTATGGGTAAAATAACTTCCGAAAAAGATTTACGGGCGTTTCTTTCTACATTTTAATTAACTTTACAAGGTTAAAGAGTGCCGCTATCATTAATTAACAGATGGTCTACATATAGTAAAATGGGGAGGAGGGGAGGGTAGTACGCTCTCCTTTTTACTCAATCTTTACGTTCTGTGCGTTTGTTATTCTGCTATAAGGGTTTGTGTTGTGAATGGTTACCTTGTAGTAAGGTCTCCACTTAAAACACAAAAAACGTTTTCGGTACTCTTTATGTACTATCGTTGTGATGGTGTCAAAAGTAATAATGTCCGCTTTTGTTATCTTATTGTCTTTCTGTAATACAGACAAATCTACATAAGCGTCCTTGTAGTGAGTTTTCGTAAGTGTGTCGGTCTGTTTCTCCGTTATAATAATAGTATCTTTAACAAAAAAAGTATCTATTACGTAATTTGCCCTTGTACTTATTTGGGTTATTTCCTTTACGTTTTTGCGTTTAATGTCCAAAATATCTATGTAGTTATTCAGGGCATCGTTAATGAAATACATCTCCTCGTTTTTGTAGGTCAGTTGTTCAATTTCCACTTTTTGCGTACTGTCTTTTAAAACATACTCGTGCATTCGTTTTGTTAGCGCCGTTATGTTGTTTTTCAGTCTTTCGTTTTCTTTGTTTACTTTCTTGTTTGCCAAGCGTACTAAAACAAAGCAAATACAAAGCATTACAATAACAATCGCAATATTAATCTTTCTTTCTATTTTCATAATTTATCTGGGTTATATAATTAATAATTAGTGTCGTCCTCCTTTATCTATTATCGGGTTGAAATAAAATTTGCCTCCCGATTTGTCAAATAACCTCATCAAACAATAATAACGCACGGCGTCTATACTATGATTAAAAGCGTCTATCGGTTGGTTTATAAATCGTCCGTCCTTGTTTATGTAGGTATAATTTTTAAACTCTTTGATAACGTCCGTGCTGTTCTTTGTTACGCAAATTTCAAATTGTTGCATCTTTGCAATACCCGTAAGTATATCGTTTTTCTTTACCTTTTCAACATTATACCCTGCAAGTTTCAGTTCTGCAATTAGTCTGTTGTCTATCTCACTTATGAGTGTGTATTGTTTATAAGGTCGCAAAGTCTCTATAATATCCCGGGTTATCATATGTGTAGAATACTCTATTTCTTTAATAAATAGTTTGTTTTCATACACTCCGCATAGAACAATTGCCGTGGGGTCGTTGGTAAATCCGTAGTCGGCACTTACACAGACTTTTTTTGCATAAGTAGGAAATTCGTCTACTATGGTAATTTTATCAAATACCAAACCTTCCGCTTGTGTCTGCAACCCTAAACCGTAAATTTCCCATAAACTTTTATTTGTCTGGCGCAAAGCCTCTATTTCCATTATAATTTTGTCCTCTAAAAAAGGGTTGTCCTTGTAGGTAGTTATAAAGTGGTTGCAGTCTTTGCGTTTATTAACCTCGCAAATCCAAAAGTCGTCTGCAAAACTTGGGTTGTAGTCTATGATAGAAAAGCGGGTCGTTCTCATATTTAATTGTACCCACTCCTGTTGAGTTATTTCGTTTGCCTCGTTAATAAAAAGAATATCACGCTTTGAGCCTCGTATTCTTGCCTCGTCGTTAATACTGAAAAACTCTATGAGACTTTTATTTTTTCCGTTTCTTATTTGAAAAGTTAGGTCGGTTTTGTTTTCCGTTAATGTTATGTTGCATTCGTGGCAAATTGTGGCAAAGTCTCTTAAAACGCTTCGCTTCAAACTCGGGAGCGTTTTCCTTACAATACTTATTGTTGTAGAGTGTAGCATTGCATACATAATAAGCCAAATGATTATGTTATATGTCTTTCCGCTTCTACTACTACCCTGCGCACTACATATAGCATACCCCTTATTAAAAGCCTCGTCTATGTAAGCAAAGACCTTTGCCGTTTTGAGTATCATAATTTATTAAATTCTTTGAAAATAACATTTACCGTGTTTGTGAGTTCCCGGATCACTTCTTTTTTTATGTTTTGCGTTGCCTGTTCTATAGGTTGCGTGTATATTTGCCCTTCTCTTTCCTTTGTTCTAAAAGCCTTTGTGCCTTCTTTTTGTATTTTCTTTGCAGTAAGAAAAGCAAAGCGGGCACGTTGTTTATCGTTTGTAAAAGTGATACCCTTGTCCATACTCCATTTGTAGATAATTGAAGCAAAGCCGTTTGGCACCTTGCCCGGTGATTTACCTTTTTCAAAATACCAAACGTAATAAGGTGCTATTACTTGCCATCGCTTGTCGGCAACTTGCCTTATTTCAATATTTTGTGCAAAATTACCACTTGCCTTTACATTCTTTACAATGTATAGGTTTACAATGTCTTGCTTTAATTCTTCCAAGTGTTTTATTACGTTCATATGTTCGTACTAAAATATAGGTTTGCCTCCGCTTTTCTCCTGCGTTTTAGCCCCTCTAACGGACGGTTGCTCGCATATATCCAACGGTTAAACTCCTTATAAATCCTTTCATCTTTCGGTGCTTGCCTTACATATTTTAACAAAGTAGAGCGTCTGAGGTTTGCCAATCCGCAATTGAAAGCAAAAGACACTAACGCGTCAAATTGATTTTGATTAAGGCTTACTCCCTTTGTTAGTTCGGTTACTCCCGCTTCAAACTTTGCCAAATCTTTTTTTAGTAATTCCTCCGCTTGTTCTTTTGTTATTACGTCTCCTTCTTTTATATTTTTATCAGAATGTCCGTACCCTATTGTATAATATTGTTCGGTTTTTATAGGGTAGTACGCTTTTAATCTTAAACCTTCGAATACCTTTATTAAATCTATACCTTTTTGTGAAGTTTTCATATAGTTTTAAGTTGTTTTAATATATTGTTACCTTGTTTTTGTTTTCTTTGTTTTTTCCCCCCACGGGGAGCGGGAGGTTAGAGTATCAGTGTTAAAAATAAAGTACCATAATAAGTAAAAAATATATGAAAAAATTATTCCCTCCCGCACCTAATTGTAATAATTAAATAAAGTAGAAAAATGAAAAACAATTATTTTTTTTTGTATTGTTTTGCTTTTCGCTCGTAATGACGCATCTTTTAACTTACCGTAATTGTTTGGTCTGTTTCGGTTATCGTACTTGTTGCGCTGTCGGCCGTGGACACAATAAGATTTCCTACCTTTACATTCTTTGTGGCGCCGGTTACGTTTATGTTTCCCTCCGTACCTGCAAAGGTAGGGTTCGCAACATTTGTCACCGCGTTTTTGGTCGTCTTTGCCACACTTGTAACCACCGCACCTCCTGTACCGGTCGCTGAAATTTCCCCCGTTGCCACGTCTGTTGCGTTAGTGTTAGCAATAGGTACTGCAACATCAGTGAAATTCATAATATTATTTGTGAGTATTAAAGTCTCACCGCTGACGTTTGCACTTATGCCTTCAAAACTATTGACGCTCGCCTTGCTTGCCTGTGTCTGTCCGTTCACTCCCTTAACGGACGTCTTTACCATCTTTTGCGTTGTAGGTGTAACACTCGCAATAAGTGCTTCCTTCGTCTGTATGCCCTGCGTTATCGTACCTGCGGGAGTAAATTTGCCCGTACCCTCTATTGTGCCCTGTGTTACTTGCGGCGTTAGGGTCTTGTTTGTCTTGTTTAGGGTAGTAGTTACCTTTGTCGTTCTCTTATACGTTCCGCTGGCATTGTCTTTGAAAGCCAAAGCCTTTAAAGAACCCGTGCTTCCGAATTCGTGGAAAAGATTATCGGCATCACTGAAAACATATTCACTCTCTCCGTAAATAGTCACATATCCCGCCTGCAATTTCTTATAAGTACACTGATAAACCACTCCCTGTATAGTTACACTGGCAAGTGTCGGCTGCGTGCCTGTGTAGTAGCATATTATAGTGTCGTTTCCCGTTTTGATATATACGGGGCCTTGTACCGCAAATTGTAAAGCAGTACCTATGTATCGCATACCTCCTGTTAGTGAGTTCTGCAACACTTCTATAAGCGCGATTGCCTGTTCGTCTCGCAAATTATAGGTTGTACCGCCTACCGTTATTCTTGTTATGTCTGCCATTTCGTTGTTTTGTTTTAATATATTACTGCGTTAATGAATCCCTTTTCGTTATAATTTGCTGTTATGTTTATTTCTTTTATTTCGTTTGGCTGAAAATTAACTACGTACTCGTTGCCCGCGTAAATGTGAAGTACAAGGTTTGCATTAACATTATAGATAATCTTTGCTTTTCGCATTGAAGTAAATTTAAGGCCTTGTAAGTTTAGCCTTGCTTCTTTGCTGACTACCGAATTAATCGTAATAGTCGTGTCGGTTGTGTTTTCCCATTGTAGTGTCAAATCATTTTGCAAATCTACATCGGAGGTCGTAGTCGTTGCCTGTGTGGTCTCCGTTTGCAATTGTCCTTGTAGCCATAAATCATTTCTGCAAACACCGTAGCCCTCCTCTTTGGTACTCGAAAGGTACCATAATTGCACGTGTGCTTTTCTGTAATAAAATTTACTTTCCGCACCGGCAAATCTCTCCCATTTAATATTACCGTAAAGGTTCATATAAGCGTCCGACTTACCTAACTTTAAATTAGTTATGTTGTCGCAATAAAAATCAAAGTACATTGGCCGGTGCGCATCAAGGGCAATTGTCTCTCCCATACCTGCGTGTCTGAAAACTATTTCGGAAAGTGTCATTCCGGTACCACTCGTAAACTTGGAGATAAAACCGTTGAAAAACTTTTTATAAGGTGCATGGGCGTTTATGTAGTCAATTAACTTATCAAAAATTACCTTTACGTTTTGTACTTTCATTGCTCCCGTGTTGTTGTCGTAAGAGTACATATTTCCGTCCGTACCGCTTAAAGCAATTTGCACACCGTAATACGTAAAGGGTTGCCCCAAATCGTACGTTGCATTATTTACCTTTACCTTTGATATGTTAGCCATCTGTCTTATTGTTTAAATCTTCTTTTTCCTCCGTTTTTCCTATTTTTCCGTCTCCGTTAATGTCGGCATCAAAATACCTTTCCGACTTGTCTATAAGAAATTTTCTCAAAAGATTTAACCACTTAGGTGCGTTGTCGTTTGCACTTGCCCAGTTCTCCAAAATACTTAAAGCCGTTACTCCGCAAATCATCAAACTAACCATTGCAGTAAGTTTGAAGTCCGTAAAGTGATACAAAATTTGAGTTTCCAAAAGGAAAGCCAACACAATAATACCAATGGCAAATCCCATCGTCCTTAAAGTTTTCCAAGCCCTAATAGACGAAAATTTGGCATTACGGCACTTTGTAGGAAATTTTGCCCTTACTCTCAAATTGCAGAAATACGCACTTATGTTGTCTATGATTATGAAACACAAAGCGACTAAAATAAAAGAAAGTGAAGGGAAAATATACCCTATAAAAGCACTTAAAATTGCAATAAAAAATCTTGTTACCTGTTCCATCGTGTTTAAAGTTGTTTTTGTTAATTTAAATAGGCTGTGCCTTTTACCGTTGTAGCAAATACGCAAGTTATCGTTCGTAAGTTTAAAGAGTACGTAATTGTTGCATCTACTGTATTACCTTTTTCGTCTAAAATTAAAACTTTTGGGACGTGATTAAATTTGTGGTTTATTTCCACTTTTTCCGCTGCGGGAAACGGTACTACAAGTTGGGAGGTTTCTCCTTTTAGAATGTTTAACTCCCTTATAGCATCCTCTATCCCGGTGAGGTTACGAAAAATAGCATACACCTCGGAAAAAGTCGGGTAGTCTTTGAGCTTGTCGGTTATGTAAGACTGCAAAGCGTTTTTTAGTAGAGTTTGATTAAGTTTTTCCGCTTCTTGCGTCCTTTCGTTATACATACGAAACCAAAGCTCGCCGTCTGTGCTTTGAATTGTTGCAAAGTCTAATGTACTTATAGGTTCGTCCTGCGTTACGTCTTTTTGTACGTAATTGTCGGGTTGCAGTTTGGCAATTTCATTGTTAAGCGTTTCGGTTGTTGCAAAAGTTGAGGTTTCTACCAAAGGGCTACTTTGCCAAGTTTTGCCCGCATCTATGGTATAAAGTAGGTTGAGGTTGTCGTTGTCTATATAGACATTTTGCACCGGGTTGTTGTAGTAATATTTTCCTTTCTTTGTTGCAAAATAATACTCTTTTGTGTGTGTTGCGTTTGGCAAATTGGCGTCTGCGGTTGCAATACCCATAAAGCCGCTTTCGTTTGATTTTATAAAGTTTGTGAGTTGTTCAATAGTAGTATAGAAATTGTTTGTTTGCGTTTCGTCTGTTTTGGAAGCGTCGTTTATAAGCAAAACGTCCTCGTTACTCAAATCCTCTATTTTGTTAAAATCGTTTGGAAAAATTATGTTTGCCATCCTTATATCGTTTTAAGTTGTGTTGTCTTTGTCTTTAATAGTTTTGCCAAGAGGAAGGTTTTATTTCAAAACTCAAGTCTTTTATTCTTTTATCGTACCAATTGGCAAAAACTTTTCTTATACTCTTTGTTAAAATCTGTCTTTCCGTATTTGTCTGTGAGTTGTAGTAAATAAAAGCGCTTTGCATTGCGTCCGTATCAAAGCCCGTGCTTACGTGTTCGCTGCACAGAATGGGGGGTAATCTAAAGGCCTGTCTTATAGAGTTTTTAATTCTTTCACTTGTTACCTTGTAGTCGTTGGCATAATTATTCGGTTGCATATTAATAAACTGTGGCATATCGTCCTTGTCTCTAACGGTAAGCGCCATTATCTTACCCAAACTGTCGGGGCCTTGCGCTTGCAAAAAAGCGTTCTGAAATTCATTATTAATGTTCTGTGCCTCGTACTCGTCTATTCCGTTATTGTTAAGTGTCTGTACCAAAATACCGCTCGGCATAAATCTGTTGTAAGCGTTGCGGTTGTCTATTGTACTTATTGTGTCCTCGGTGTGCATATCTTTTATTGCGGGTGTAAAAATGGGTTGTGAATATACTTTTCTCCCGGTATTAGAGTAGTAGAATATTTGCCCTTTGTATTTTGTTATGTCTCCTACGTGTAATATTTCCGCTTTCAGTCTTTGCTTGCTACTGTCAAAGAAGTTAAAGCGTTTCATGTCCTTGTCATCAAATCGTTTTAGTCGTTGATATTCTTTACCCCAATCGTTATGAATTGCAAGGTTTTGATAATTATAATTTTTGTCTCTGTTTGATAGTCTCAAGGTCTCAAAGCCGATGGGCAAAACCTCCCTAACGTCCAAAAAAGCGTTGTATTTAACGAGAAAAGCGAAGCCTCCGAAAATAGCATAATCGGAAGCCAAAATTTCCAAGAACTCAAAAAGCGTTTGGTTTTTTGAGTTAATAACGTAATCATTCAAAAAGGTATCTTTGAAACCCAAACCCATAAGAAAAGACTTGTAAATACTTAGGCATTCTTGTGCCGTTATAGAGTTGGAAACGACGCGTAAGATTTGTTGCGGGTAGTCGTTTTGTGCCCCCCATTGCATTATATCGTAATTTTGATTATAAGATAATACGTTTTGCTGTATCGTTTTAAGGTCGTCGTTTCTCATACCGTTTTTAAGTTGTTTTGTTTTCTGTTTTCTTTACTCGTTGTTCTCTTTTGTCTCTTGTGTTGGTGGTTCCTGTTGTGTGGTCTCTTGAGGTGGTTCCTGTGTAGCTACTTCTGCAAAATAAACCCTGTATTCGGGGTAGTTTTCATAATAGTACTCCAACAATAGGGGAGTAGCGTTAGTATAAGTTACGTTTTCCATAGTGTAATTGTTTTTGTAATCCTGTAAGACTACCCCCCTTAATATCGTTTTGTTCTTGTATTGTTTTTTTTGTAATTGTTGCGGGTTTAGGTACATTATTCTAAAAAAATAATCTACAATACAATTCTTGCACCCTTTTATTTTCTCTTTAAAGTAGTAGTAAGTCAAAACCTTTAATTCGTCCAAAAGTTTATAATTCGTCTCTTTTTTAAAGAAATTAATAATAGCGTTATCGTCCTCTAACTTATTATTTTCCTGTCTGAAATAGTTTTGAAATGTTTTTAATCTTTCCTCCATCGCTTCTATGTTTTTTAAAAACAGAGCGGGCATTTACCCGCCCTTTTGCAAAAATAATATAATAAAATGAAAAGACTATTAATCTTTAACCTACGGAGTAGCGGTTACCAAACTTTCGATAAGTGTTTTTGTGGTCGCATAATCGGTTTTAAAAATGTTTATAGGTTGCATAGGTTCGGGAGAGCTTTCGGAGGTTGAAAGCGTTATCGTTGAGATGACGCCATCGGAGAACTCCGTCGTACCTTCGTGTGCCGAAAGTTGCAATCCGCAATTTAAGCCATAGACGGTATAAGCACATTCTCCGTTGTCTCCCTTATACTTTGTCTCTACTATTGCAACTACGTTATTTGTCTTTAAACCTTGTAGGAAAGAATAAGCATTTGCACCCCCTTTAAAGTCTCTTAACTCTAAGGTATGGGTGTAATTTCCCGAGCCGTACGTACCCTGTGAGAAAGAGAAAGAACCTATATTTGCGTTGTTTGTTGCGCCTTCAAATACGACTCCTTTCTTACCTGTTGCCAATGTTAAAGCACTAACGTTGCCGTCCGTAATAGTTACTGACGAGCGGTTTATGTCATCGTAATTTATCAAAATTACCCTACCTGTCGTGCCTCCGAAAGCGGTTTCGCAATCAAAAGCCTTTAAGCCTTTTAAAATATTTTCACAAGCCATAATTTTTTACCTTTCTTTTGTTTTTCCTATGTAGTAGAGTGGCAACAAAACACCACTCTACTATTTAGGAGAGATTAAACATTATTAATTAATAACAATAAACAAACATTTCAGGGTTAAGAAGTTTTGCGTCCGCTTTGCCTGCAATGTCTATGAATACCTGACGTCTGTAGTTGTCATACCAAATATTAAAGTCTTTGAAAGCGTCCATGCTGTCGGTTGCACAGCCCAAAACACTTTTAGAAGTAAAGACTGCGCGGGTCTTTGAGGTTGTCGTGTCAAAATAAGCGTTAAGTATTTCGTCCCAAATTTTGATAGGTACTAACTCTACGCCCTGATAGGTAAGTACTTTTTTACCGTTCTCGAGGTTGCGAAGCATACTTTCCAATTCACCCTTTGAGGAGAGCATTTTGCGATATTGGTCTGCGAAGGACTGGGTGCAAAGTATTATTTGGTCGTCCTGGTCTCTCAAAGTTACAGGTGCGTTGAAATAAACTTTTTCCAAAGTTTCGGCAATCTTTGCGCCGTTATAGGTTACTTTCTGGTCTGCGTTTACGGTTATTTGTTTTAGCATCTGTGTAAACAAGCCGTCTATGATATCAAAATAACCTTTGTCCGTATTTTCTTTAAGGTCTCCCGGTGTGCCGCTTGCGCTCACCGTTATTTGAGTGTTATTAAAGAAAAATAACCTCCATTTGAAGCGTTCACACGTCCTTGCAACACTATCTATAAGTACCTCCATTATGTCGGTATCTTGTAGGTCTGCGATTCTGCATCCTTTTTTAAGGGCATACACTCCGCAATTGGTTATGAAGTTAGAATAATCCACCATCAAACGTGCGCCCCATTGTTTGGGCTCAAAGGTTACTTTTCTCACCGAAAGGTTATAATCGTCGTTAGCAATGGAATCTCCGGTAGGAAAGCCTTTCTTACCTATAAGGCCGGTGTCTCCTACAAATCCGAGTTCGGTATTAAATACCGTATCATCAAAAATTGTAACATATTTGTTAAGGTCTGAAATTTCCGCCATTTTTTCCGCTACAAACTGGGAAATTGCCTTTAAGTTATCGCCTTTAAAGGTATCGTTAAAAGCGCTCAAATCTATATTTACCATAGTTATGTCGTTTTAAGTTGTTTTTGTTAATACTTACTTGTTTCTGTTTTGTTTTAATCTTGTTATAACGTTATCCGGTGATGTAATTTTGTTAAACGGTTGTCTTTCATCTATCATAAAGTCACTTATGAGGTCTCTTGCTTGGTTGATTTTTTCGTTTAGTTCCTTATTTTCGTTTATAAGGTCTCGTAAGCGTTTGAGGGTTTTAATATTGGTGATATTCTCCCCCGTTTCCTCTTGCAATTTTTTAACCTCATCGTCTTCATAAGGTATTATTTCAACAATTTTCCCATCTTCAACGGTTATTACACTACCTGCTTTAAGCGTTGAGGTGTCTTTTGCGAGTGTAAAAATACCGTCGGGTGTTGCCTCCATACCTATCTCGAGAGCGTCCTCTTTTATAGAGGTTTCAAATAGTTTGTTGTCTTCCTCGTCTGTAAAGACAAAGTTTTTCGATGCGCCTTTACCTTCCAAAAAGTTTTTGGCACGTTGCAATAATGTCTGCTTCATCATGTTTTGTTTTTTAAGATTTGTATTATAATCGTTTATTCTACTAACAAAATTATGTGTTAAGAGAAAATTTGCGTCTCTTGTTTTCTCTTCGTCCATCGCATTACGCAAAAAATCTATGTTGTTGCCTGTTCTGTCGGCATAAATGTATAATATTTTTTCTTGTAGTGTTTTTATTTCGTCTGCGATTTTCGTTGCTTGGTCACCTGTTAAGTCATCTACTACGAACTGTGTAACCTTGTGAATAAGTGCGCTTGCGTTCTTTTGACAGGTTCTGTTCTCTGGTGGAGCGGCGAGTAAGAGAACAATTGCCATTGAGTGACAATCTCCCTCTATGTTTGCGTAAATGGTTTTTCCGCTCGTGCGCAAATAGTCGTAAATAGCGAGCCCTTCGCTTACGCTTCCTCCCGAGCAATGAATGTTAAGGGTTATTTCGTTGTCGTTAGGGTTGCTTTCCAATATTTCTCGCAAATCGTCCAAGCCGAAAAAATACTCCTTGCTTCCGTAAAAGAAAAATGCTTGTGTTCGGTTTTCGATAATGTTGTGTACGTCAATTTTAATCATATAGTTTTAAGTTGTTTTGTATTGTAAAATAATGTTTTTGTCCATATTCTTACTTTACTATTTCAATTTTAATCTCTTTGTCGGCTTCTATGTTAAGGGTACTTTTTTCGTTATATCCTCTGTGTTTTGCCTTTGTTTTTAGGAAAAATATAATACTTGTCGTATCTCCGTTTGCTATGTTTTCAAATAGTTTGCTCTCTACAAAGTCAACTGCAACCTCTTGTATTTCTTTGCACTTTTGGGCAAATTCACTATCCTTTTTAATCCAATTGTAATAGGTTTGTCTTTCCATATTCAATTGCCTGCAGGTAGGTGAAATTACCCCTAAGTTTTTTTCCAAAAGTTGCAAAAAATCCTCTTTTCTGTGTTCCTTAGAGTTCATCGTTGTTTTGTTTTTCCTAATTGTCTATAAATCAAATGCAAATATAATAAAAAAAGTTTATTATTGTTTTATTTGTTGCAATTATTTTTTTTTCATATATTTGTACTTGTTGCAACAAAACAAATTTATTAAACAAAACAACTTAAAACTTTCTAATTAATTATGTTACAATACACAAAAGTAAAAAGAAAAATAAGCGTTGGTTCTAATCCGGGTGAGAAATACCTTGCTACGCTTTGGCGCGGTGCTGACGTTGACATTAACCAAATAGCGACTGAAATAAGCGAGGCTACTGCGTTGTCTGTTGCCGATGTTGAAGGTTGTTTGTCTGCGTTGGAAATGGTTATAAAGCGCCACGTAAAGAATGGTGAGGCGGTTAAGTTCCCGCATTTGGGGCATTTCATACCTTGCATAAGTGCAAAAGCAAAAAACACCTTGGCCGAGGTTGACGCATCCACTATCGTAAATAAGTCGGTTCGTTTCTACCCTTGCGTTAGTTTTCGTAAACAGATGAAAGCGACGGGTGTAGTAGAAAGAAGCGAAAACCCTAAGGGTTACGTAACACAATAGACTTTCTTTTCGTTCATTGTTTCCATATTTTTTATTTTTTGCGGGGGGCCTTAAAAGGTTTCCCGCTTTTTCGTTTTTGGAGTCTTCTGCTCAAATGAAAGGATAAAGAATAAAAAAAAAGACAAAGTAAAACACTTTGCTTGTTTTGTTAAATTCTTTCTTTGATTCGATTTTTTCTTTCTTTGTTTCGTTAAATTCTTTCTTTGTTTGGTTGTGTTTTGGTTGTTAGGTAGTTACATAATTTGCACACTTAACAAGTCGCGGAGGTTAAAGTGTTTAACAATATCATTTAAAGCAAAAGTAATGTGATTTTTATTTGTTTCCATAATGATTATTTTTTGCAGAGATAGGTAGGTTTTTAAAGATTATAATTTTTTTTGTCTTTTTTCGTTTTAATTTAGTTAAAGATAAAGACTTATGAATATTTCCTTAATTGTTGCTGTTGTTTCGGTTGTCGGTTTAATCGGTTCGTGGTTTGTTTTTGTGTTCAAAATAGGTGTTTTTATAAAAGAAATACAATTAACAAAGACACAAACGGACAAGAATGCCTCCGAAATAGAGAATATTAAATTATTGTTAGCCTCCAAGTATAAGGACACTCCGTTGTGGTTGTCGGTTAAACACTCTCCGCGTGTTCTTACCCCCGTATCACAAAAGATTTTTAAAGAAATATGTGGTGATGAGTTTTTGCGAGCAAATAGAAATGTTTTCTTTTCCTATATAGATAACAAAAAGCCTGCTACTGCTTTACAAGTAGAGACTTATTGCGTTGAAGCGTGCTTGTCTTTTTCAAACACTGAAATTTTTAAAGATATACAAAATTACGTATATACGGCGCCTTTGTTGGAAATAGAAGGCAGGAAAGTAGAAATAACCCTAATGGATATTTGCTATATTCTTGCCATACCTTTACGTGATATGTATTTAAGCGAGCATAAGGATTTAAACCCTTAAAAATTGGCGTTGTTTTGTATTTTGGCATAATTTTTTTGTCCTCTGTTAATGTCCTCCACACTTACATAAACTTTTAGGTCCTTAATTGCTTGTTGCAATTGTAGCATCTCGTTGTTATTTTGTTTTATACCAATAGGTTTGATATTGTTATTGTTAATTGCTTGCAAGAGGTCGCTGTATTTTTGAGTGCTTTTTCTGTTAATAATCATTTCTCCGTCCTCTGCTTCAATAATCGTACCACCTTGTGAGTGTCTTTTTCCTTTAATTAGTCCTCCTTTTTCTGCTTTTGGTAGAGGAGTTTTGTTAATGGTAGCGAGTTGTATCGCGCCTGTTGTAGCAACAATTGCGCTTGTTATTGCGGCGCTGATAGGGTCCATTTCTGCCCAAACTTTCATAATAGCGCTTGCGGTGTTAATTATGGTTTCGTAAGTTTTGAGTTTCTTTTCTCTTAAAGCCTGTTGGTTTGAAAGTTTTTGTTTTTTCTTGTCGAGTTGTGCGTCTAAGTTTGCTATTTCGTTATCGTATTCGGTTTGAGAAATAATACCTGCGGAAAGTTGGTTTTGCAAAAGTTCCTTTTTTCTTTCCGTTTGGGTTTCGTACTCTTGTGTTTTTGCTTGTTCCTGCGCGGACAAAAGCGAGTTAAGATTTGTTGCAATGGTAGAGACTTGCGTTGTGTAGTTGTTGAATAGTTCAATACGCTGTAGGTTGTTTTGTTTTTCGAGTTCCAAAAGTTCGTTTTCCAATTCTTTACGTTTTGCTTGGTTGTCTTTTGCGAGTTCAATTTCTTTTATGTAGTATTCTTTTTTTGCGTTAAAGATTTCTTGTTGACTTTTTAGGTTTAGGATTAAGTCGTTATCTAGGTTTAGTTTTCTTTGCTTTGCTTGCAATTGGTTTAATTCTTGTTCTTGTTCGGTTACGTCTTGGTTGTTTTGTTTGTTTAGGTTAATAATTTCCTGCAAACGCTTTATTTCGATTTCCGTTTTCTTTTGTTCGTTTTCGGAGAATTTTATAAGGTCGTTATTGTACTTTTGATTAATAATTTCCATTTGTTGTTCAAGTCTTTTTGTAAGACTTTCTTTGTTTATTCTGTCCTGTTCTGCTAGTTCTTGGTTGTAAAGAGTGATGGAGTATTCTTGTACTTTTCTTTGTATGTTTTCCATTTCGTTTTGGTAGTTATGCAACAGGTCGTTGGAAAATCCGGGCAGGGTGGTAGGTTTTTCCAAAAGTTGTGTATAAAGTTGGTCAGAAATACCTGCTTGTTTTTTTAGGGCTTTTTCGTATTCTGTTATTGCGATTTGGTTTTGTTGTTTTAGTTGGTTGAGTTTTTCTTGGTCGGTTTTTTCGGTTTTTGCTAGTTCTTGGTTTAGGTAGTCGGTTAGTTTTTTTTGTCTGTTAATGTGGTAGAGCTCGTCTTCTTTTGCGAGTAGTTCGTATTTGTTTTGTGCTTGGCTTTCGGTTATTTTGTTATACTTTCTCTCTAGTTCAATTGTTTTGAGTTGGTTTTGTTGTTTTTGTTGTTGGTGTCTGTCTTCGAGGTCTATTTGTTCGGTTATGCTGTCACTGACGAGGGCTTTTTCTATTTCTTGGTTTTTTTCTTGTAGTTTAATTTGTTGTTCAAGTAGTGCTTTTTCTTTTTTATATTGTTTTTCTCTTGGGCTTTCGCCGGTTGAGGTTTTTGTTTGTTTTTGTGGTTGTTTTTCGAGTTGTTTTTCTTGTTTTGATAGTTTGGCGTCTGTTATGGCGTTGTTGCCTTTGATAATGTTATTGTTTAGTTCTTTTATTTGGTTGTTATATTCCGTTAGTTTTTCTTTTGCTTGTTTATACTTGTCGCTGTCTTTGTCTAGTTTGGACAATGCTTGTGCGTGCACCTTTGCGAGTGCGATGAGTTGGTTACGTTGCAAAGTGTATTGTTGGACGAGTTGTTCGGTAGTTTGAATGGTTATGTTAAGTTTTTTTATTTCGTATTTATAAGTTTCGTCTGCGATTTGTTTTTCCGTTGCGCCGTTTCGTTTTAGTTCAATAATGCGTTTTCTTTGTTCGAAGTTTGTTTTGTCTATTGCGGTTTGTCTTTTTGTTTCGAGTTTTTCGATTGTTTGAGTGTTTTTTTCCATTGTTTCCGTCCACTTATTTTCGACGTCCTCCATTGTTCGCATTGCTTTTGCGGAGGAGGAAAACATTTTAATAAGTTTGTAGCCGACGGTTAGGAGTGTGATTATGGCGCTTACAATTAGAAGTATTGGGTTTGCTTTAAGTACGTTATTCCAGATGTTAGTTGCAATGGTCGCTGCTTTTGTCATCGTGTTTTGTGCTGCGAGTGCGATTGAGTGCTTTTTTGTGCTTGCGATTGCGAGGTTTTCGGTTGCGAGTTGCTTTGTTAGAGTGGTGTTGAAAATAGAGTTTAAGGCGTTACGTGTTTTGGTTATGAGTATTGCCTGTTTTTGAGTAAGGTTGTTAATTGTCTGTAGTGCGTGCAGAGCGCCCATTAGTAATTGTATTTTTTGGACGGTTTTTGCGAACTCTTCCGCTTCGTCGTTAGACAAACCCAAAGCACTTTGGAATATTGTAATTGACGAGGTTAGTACTTGTATGCCTGCGACTAGGGCGTTAATATTGGCGTTGTCGTCTGCGCGTTGGTTAATATCTTTTCTTGTGTCTGCTATTGCATCACGTATTTGCGACGCTTTTTTTACGAGTTGTTCGTACTCCTGTGTTCCTTTTTGCCCGGACAAAGCGAGCTGACTTAATTGTTCGGTTAGTTTTCGTAATTCGGTTTGCATTGAGCCTGTGACGATTTGCGCTGCTTCGTTGTAGTTACCCACGTTTCTGCCAAATTGTCCGTAGCCTGCTTCAAGTTCTTTGAGGGTGTCGTTAAGTGCTTTTGCTTGCAATCTTATTTCTCCACCGATTAGGGGGTCGTTTCGTTGTTCTGCACTAAGGTCGCGGTATACCCTTTTTAGAGTAGAGAGCCGTGCACTTAGTTGGTTCATTGGGGTGTCTGTCAGTTCGTATTGCTTTATATTGTCTTTGAGTAGTCCGCTGTATTGTTGTGTGATGGATGAAAGGGCTTTAATGGTTGCGTTGATGTCTGCGGTTTGAGTGGTGTATTCTCCGAGAGAAATTTTGCCGTCTTTTAATTGTTTTTCGTACGCTTTTTGTTGTTCTTTGAGGGCTTTAATACGAGTAGAAAGTTCCCCGAGTTTTTCAATTGCTTTGTCTATACTCTTGCCCACTTCTACGTCGAGTAATACGGTTTTTTGGTCTTGTTGGTCCATAGTGTTGAAAGTTTTAAGTTGTTAAACTTTTTACAATTATAATAATTTTTTGTTGTTTTGTATCGTTTTTGAAATAAAAAGACTTGTGAAATTATGGATGAATGGGAAAAATTCGCGTGGTTTTTGGGTGCGCTTGTTTTTTTGGGGCCTTATCTTTTGTTGTTTATTTTGGATTGTTTAGCGCCGAGAGATAAAACGAATCCTTTGCGTGATGAATTGGAGGACGCAAAGCGTGAGTTAAAGAAAGCGGAGCGTGCGCGCAATAGTAGGCCGGTGGTACCGGACATTTTAGAGGACGCAAACAAACCTTTGTTATAATCTTACGTTTAGTTCAATTTTGTACCGTTGGTTGACGTTGGAGGTTTTAAGACTTTGATTATCAATAAAAACTCTTTGCCATTGTTTTGTTGTTGTGTCGTAGTGTTCTACGTAAGAAGCAAAGAGTAAGCATTTGAGTAATTCGGTTTGTCTTTTTGTTAGGTTTTCGGCGCCGATTGTTATTGTTTTTGTTATATTTGGTTGTGTTGCGAGTTGCTTTAAGTTATAGGTTCTTGGTTCGTAAGTTTGCAAAATTTCTTGGTTTTCTTTTTTAATTTCCGTTGTTTGATTGTGATGAAACATAAAGTGTTCCCATCCTCCGCGCCATCCTATCCAACGCAAATAGTAAGGGTTTTTAATTTTGCAATCGGTTTTTGTTATGGTTTTAATTCCGTTGTTGTGTCCTACAAAAATACTTTCCGTTGCGTCGTCCGGTATGGGTATGTTAAAAATACCTTCGTAATAAGGTAGGTTTTGTTTGTTGGTAGTTCCTTGTATGATAAGGTTATTGTTGAGTTTGTCGGCAATAGTACCTGTCGGCAATTGCAATAGTTCTATCGGAGGACAAACGTTTATTATGGAGTAGTCAATTTGATTTGCAAATCTGTATTTTGTTACGGTTTGTCGGTTTGGTTGCGAAAAAGACATATAAGTAACACAAAGCGGGAAGTCTTGATATTTGATAAGGTCGCTTTGCGTTAGATATTCTCCCGCAATAATACCTGTTCTATAGTTTTGTATTCTATTGTTAGGTAGCGAGTTAATGGCAAAGAAAGTATTTTTGTTATGGGCCGCTGCGTTATCATCGGTTTTGTAGCCGACCTTAAAAGCGACCGCATTTCTGCCGTCCTCGAAAGGTAGGCGCTCTGTCAAAGGTTGGACATCTTGCAAAAGCGGGAGCGGGCTTTGTAAGTCGTTTAACATTGTTTTAAGAATGTTTGCAATGTCAAAAGCAACATATTTTTTGTGTACGTACTTTGTGAGTGTTGCTATTGTTTGCCCTTTTTGGTTTTTGACAAGAAACATTATTTTATTTGCGTTTGTGTTTTTAAACTCAAACACGATGGGTGCGTTCAGTGATACAATTAAATTGCTTTTGTTATACATGGTTTATTTTAGTTTTTAAGTTGTTTTGTTTTTGTTCTTTTTGATTATTTGAGATGTTTATAAACGTTGTTTAGTTTTTGTTCGTACTTATTTTTTTGGCTTTCGTAAAAGAGAATGGAATAAATCGTGTTGTATTTCCATTGCAGGACTTCGTCCGGGTTTGTTTTAAAGTCTTTTGCGATAGGAATTAGTATTCCGAGCCAGCCTACGTTTTCGGAAAAGGTTTTAATGCCTGCTTGTTCTTCTTGTGGTAAGGTTTGACTTGTTAGGGTTTTGTTTTCTCTTTCTGCCCATTTGTTAAGTTCGTTAAGTAGGTTGTTCACAAAGTTAATATTTTCTTTTTCTTTGTGGTCTATTTTGTGATTAGGCAGTAATATTTTAAAAACGTTTTGGTACAGAATAAAGATGTCATTTGTTTTGGCAAAGTCGGTTATTGCGGTTCTTAGGTTTATGTATTGTTCAAAAGTGATGTTTCCGTCTCTAACGTTTGTAAGGGTGTCGTTATAAGTTTGTTTTAGTGTCATATAATTTTGAGGTTTGGTAACATTATTTGCGTTGTTTAAATAATGTTTTGTGTTAATCTTAAATCTTTTCCCGTTAGGGTTACTCTTGCAAACATTTCATTGAGACGGCTAAAAGTTCGCTCTCCGTATTTTTCGCGCAGTTGCTCCATACTTAAATTTGTTGTTAGTATGGTTACCGTTTGGTTTTCGTACCTTTCATGTAACAATTCGGCAAAAGGAGTTAGGGCTGTTCCGTAACTTTTTACGTCTGTTGTTTCTACTCCAATGTCGTCTATAAAAAGTCTCAAAGTGCCTTTGATACGTTGAAATTCTTTATCGTCTTTTGCGATTTGGTTAAGGCTATATCCGCTTAACTTTTCGACGTTTGCCCTAAAACATTCGGTGTTGTAAAACTGATTATAAGCGTTAAAAAAGGTTATAAGGGCTTTTGCTATTGTTGTTTTGCCCGTACCTGTATTTCCGCAAATCATAAGCCCCGGCGTTGTTGCCAAAAGCCAACAAGCGATTTTGTGTAATATGTTTTTAATTTCCTCTTTGTTTTGTAGGGTTTTATTTCTGTTTTTAATTTCTTCGAGGAAGCTTTTTTGCAGTCCGAGTTCTATTTCCTGTGGTGATATGTTTTCTATTTTACAACGTATCGGGGAACGCTGTTGTAAAATTCTTTCCAAGATTTCGCCAATCTGTGACATCGTTTGTTTTTGTATTGTTTTGACTATTGTTGTAATTATAATTATTTTGCTCCCAAGTTCTTACTGCCGCTTTCCAATCTTTCATTGGGTTTTTTCCAATCATCCACCCTTTGCTTTCGTAAAAATCTACAAAAGCGACCGGGCTGACATTGTTATTTCTTTCAATACAATATTCCGAAACTTCAACGAGAGTAGGTCGTTTAAAATTTTTTCTTTTGGGTTTGTCTTCGGTGTTTTCGTTGTTTTTTGCCGTTTTTGTGGCCGCTGTGGGCAAATTATCATCGGAGTAGTGTAATTTATCATTTTGAAAATTTTCGTTGCTTAAATCGGCTGAAATTTCTTTTTCTTTTTGCGCGCAATTTTTTTCTTTTTCTTGAAAATCGAAATTTTCGGTCTTTAGGTTGTTTTTTTCATTTTGCGCGTCGAAAAAATTTTTTTCAAAATTTTCAAAATTTTCTTTTTTTAGGATATTTTTTTCTAAAATTTCTTTATTTTCTTTTTCTTTATTTCTTTGTTTTTCTTTCTTTAGGGGATTAAAGGGGGTTTTTCTTGGTTTTTCTTTCTTTCTTTCTTTGTTTTCTTTAAAATTGTCGTTTTCATTTTCATTTTCATTTAAAAGTGCCATAGGCACTATTTTTTTCGCGCAATCTTGAGTGCCATAGGCACTTTTTTCTTGCAAAAAATCGAGGTTTTCGGTTACTTCATATTTTTCGTCGTAATCTTCCAAAAATTCCGCTTCAATTTCTTGTTTTGTGTTTTTGGCTTTTCCACCTTTCGTTGCGCCGGCAAATCTTCTATTGTTTGCATCAATTTGCGGTTTCATAATTATAAAATAAGAAATTGCCGACTCCGACCATTCTTTGCCGTTTTCGTTAAGATTACTCAAAGTTCCGTATATGGAGTAGTTTAATAACATTTCACGGAGTTCTTTACGTGTTCTCTTGACGGGTATTCTGTTTATGCAATCCACAAAAGTTTTGTAGATAATATTACTTTCTCTTACCATAATATATTGTATGTTTTAAGTTGTTAATAATTGGAATAAATTACCTACTATTACCAAATTATCCATTTTAATTAATCTCCTCTTGTTTAAATTTGTCCAATTCTTTATTGTCCTTATCAATTTCTTCCTTTATGACTTCAAAAATTACCTTTGTTAACGAGTTATATTTTTTCCAATCGGGCTCTATGCCAGTTATGCCATATTCAATGATTATTTCCGTTAATTCGGTTCTTACCTCTAAGGTTGGAGCAATATGATTAAGCGCCCCTAAGTACCAGTCCTTAAATAAAAAATATTCTCTGCATTCTTCTTTTTTTTCCATTTCTCTTTGTTATTTAAAATTCTCATTATTTTCATTAATAATAAGCGGTTGAATTAATCTAAAAGCCGCAATTGTCATCTGACTGCACCTGTGCAATTTTTTATCGGGTGGTATGGCAAATAACGTATACCTAATAATTGCTTCGTGCAATTCTTTTCTCACTCTTGCACTCGGTATTCTGTCTATCGCATCAAGTGTCACAAAATATACTTCGTCCGTTAATATCATTTTCTTGTTTTTATTTAATTGTTAATAAATGTATTGCTTTTATCCTCTTTTTAAATTTCATATTTTCTGTGTCGTTTTTGTTCTCTTTGAAATCTCTTTTCGTTTATGTTCTCTATAATAGCAACAATAAAAAATATTGTTATTATAAGAATCATTATGCCCATTATGTACATCATAAGCCCTCCCAAATATTTATGTATTTTTAATAAAATCCGTGTTTATGTTTTTTAAAAGAGGGCGGGCGTCTAATTTTTAGTATTTTACCCACCCCCCAACAATAAATAAAAACACAACACACTAATGTCTATAAGAAACCTGTTTTATTTTCTGCGTGTTTCTCAAACTCGGTGTTTACATCCAAATAATGGGCACTTTTATTGGTCTGCCCGCCTGTTTTTTCTGTTTTTCCTGTGGTTCTTGTGTTGTTAGTTCTGCAACAGCCGGCGCAGTTTGTTCCCCATCCATTGATGACGGTTCCTGTTCTGTTACCGGGTTCGGTTCTTTGTTAGGTTTGGAAAGAATTATTTTCTTTCCCTCCTTTTGGGGGTTTGAGGTTTCTTTAACCTCTACGTCCTGGTAGTCCGTAAAGTCTTTAACCTCATCATCGGAGTACAAGCCCATCGCTACCTCCGGGCAATATGTTCTTACCCAAAAAGCTGCGGCACGATATCTTAGCATTTGCTCGGGCATCGTTTGCCATTTGCTACCAGACTTTTGAACCCAACCCTCGCTTATTGCCATCTGCAAATCTATAATGGCGCCGGTCAATACATCCTCGCTTCCTTTTTCTCTTGTATAAGCAAAGCACGAAAGGTTAGGTATTTCCTTGCCGTTATACATTATTTGATTTCTTGCCTCTATCTTTGAGAATTTCAAAGGTTCAAACCTCCCGCAACTATTTACCGTAGCAATTAGGAAACTGCTACTAAACGCAGGCTTGCCTTTAACAATGTAAAGGTTTTGCATTACCATAAATGGGTCTGCATTCAAACGCATTGCCATATCTACCGCAATAAAGCAATTTGCTACTGCCGTCGGTGTATTGCCTCTAAACGCCTCCGGTACTATTGAGCTATTTGCAAACAATTTTGCCATTCTCTGCATCGTGTCAAAAGTGTTTATAACACTTATACCCGTGCCTTGCTTGATTTCTGTTACTTGTGTTTCCATTTTCTTATTCTTTTTTTTATTAAACCTATCTATTAAAATTAATCCCAATATATAGCGTGTTTAATCATATAACTAAACTATTGAATAATAACTTCTTTGAGAAACCTGATAATTGAATCATCCCTAAGAACTACGGGTTTTTAAAGATACCCTAAAACTTTCCCCCCCGCTTTGTCTTTATGATATTTTCAAATACGGTTTTACCATACTTACCTTATAGTATTTCTCTAATCCCGGGTTTTCTGCCAGAGCCTTTTTTGTATCAAAGGTTGTGCGGGTATTTTCACCTACCATTGTAAAGGTAACCTCCCCGGTTATATCTTTCATTTTGTTGATACCATTCTCTAACATATATGAAGCGATTTGCTCTTTCAATTCTTTTATTTTTGCCTCTGCCTCCTTTATTATTGATAATTGACTTCTCACTGCTATTGTGGAGTTGCTTATTTCCGCAGGTAGAGAAATCAAATTTTGACTTTTAAGATAATCAAAATTGCCCTCTTCTATTGCCTTAATCAACTCCTCTAACTTTGTAAAGTCTATTAAGTTAAAGTTAATCAACTTGCACTTATTGCTGTTTCTATCCAACCAAATAAGACGTCCTTTTGTTGCTTTAATACCGGTGGTTCTTTGCAACATCAACGCCCCCAGGCTACACTGATACGTAACATAATCGAGATTCATTGAAGCAGTCGTTTTTACGTCGGCTACAATTATTTGTCCGTCCTCCTCAATGATTTTATCTATCTTTGTAGCAAGTAGAGTATCATAAGAAACAGCCAACTCACTAATAATGACGTCTTGCCCCTTATTTATATAGTCCTCTATCAAAGACAAATATGGGTCGTTGTCCTCTATTTCAAGGGCGCCGGTATTATCTAATTGCTCTAATCTTTCGTGTAGCAATGTCCCACGTTGTTTGGCGTTTTCCAATACCTGAGCAGGTATTGTTTCATAATTAGGAGCAAGTCCTAATTTCTTTAACACTTCCGTAAGGGTGTATTTAACCCTTACTCCCTCTACTTGGTAATAATGCCCTTGCTCAAAAAAGTCAACATTTGTTTTTAATAGATATTGAATTTCCATTTTATTTAATTATTTTTAATTTTTTATAAAAACTACTTTCTTTTTTCTTTTCCTTTTATTTTTGGCTTTGATTTTCCTGCAGAAAGCCAAAGCTTTGTCGTAATTTTCCGCAAACATATTTTCCAATTCTTTTTTGAGCTGTTTTACTTTATTGGTTACTAATTCGTTACCGACCAATATCTCTTGAGAATTGCCGGGGTAGATGTAATACTGGTTTATAAAAGTAAACATCTCTCCTCCCGTCCAAACAACTATACGCCACTCTTTTTTTGGTGTCTTTGTTTGACAGGAATATTTGTACATATGTACATATGCCTTAGGTTTCCTTATAAATTCATTTGTTATGTCTATCATAATTTTTTTTCTTTTTTTTCGTTACTCAAAATAAAAGCCTTATGAAAAAACTTTTATCTATCTTATTATTACCTGTTCTTTTTTTCTCTTGCAATGAAATAGAGGAGGATAATTTTAGAACTCTCACAAATTTCATCACTCAAGATATTTCCATTTCTGTTGTTCAGAGTGGTCAGAATATTGTTTTGGAGGAGTTTACTGCGTGGGCTTGTAACAATTGTCCTAACGCTGCTAAGAAACTTAAAGAGCTTTGCAAACAAAACCCTAACCTCATTCCTATTGCTATCCACTCGGGCAACCTTGCCAAACCCTCCAAATCAAACAACTACCTGTCACTTGTGACTGACTACGGTGAACAATTGGCTTCTCATTTCGGAGTTAATGCCTATCCTGCAGGAGTAATTAACAGGAGCACCACGCCTTTGCAATACTCAAACTGGGAAAGTGCCATAAACACCGAGATTGCTTCCTTACCACATATTTTAAATATCGGGTTAGGTTTAAAGGAGGAGGCAAATTCTCTTCTCGTTGGTGTAGAGTTATATTTCTTACAAGACCACTATCAAAATCTTTTGCTTTCATTGGTTGTGTTGGAAGATAATATTGTTGGGGTACAACTAAATGGCTCCACTAAGGAAGAAAACTACGTCTTTGAAAATGTCTTAAGACAAAACGCCCTAATAGACCTACCGGTAAATATGGAAAGTGTTCGTTCCGGAGATAAAATAAAGAATAACTATTCAATAGGAATAGACCCCGTTTGGGATTTATCTAATTGTCGTGTGGTTGCTATCGTTACCAATCAACAATCGGGCAGAGTTGTTCAAGCCTACGAAATAAAAGTTAGGTCTTAACAAAGCAAGTCTGCATTGTCTTTAATAGTTGTACAAAGCAAAAAATGTAATGATGAATAACACGAGTATTGAGTACGATAATGTTACACGTAAGGCCAAAGAACTTTACATAAAGAAAATGAAAGACTATGGCACTTCGTGGCGAGTTATGAGACTACCCTCCCTAACAGACCAAATATTCATAAAAGCCAACCGTATAAGAAGTGTACAAGACAGCGGAGAGAATTTTATAGGAGATGATATAGAGGGAGAGTTTATTGCTATGGTTAATTATGGCATTATGGCTTTAATACAGTGCGAATTGGGTACTTTTACGACGGAAGAAATAGATACCTTAACGGCCGAGCAGTTGTATGACAAGCATGTTAAGCAAACCAAAGATTTGATGATGAAAAAAAATCATGATTATGGTGAGGCTTGGAGAGAAATGAGAGTAAGTTCTATGACGGATGTAATACTTATGAAACTCCGAAGGTTAAAGCAGATAGAAGACAACAAAGGTAAGACTGTTGTATCGGAAGGGGTTGAGGGCAGTTATACCGATATAATAAACTATTCTATCTTTTGTCTTATACAATTGGGAGTAGGTAAAAACGATAACTGAATAACACATATAAAAAAATGAATAACACAGTTAAGTTAACAACAGACCACTTGCTTAGAATTGTTTTTGGCGCGGTGTTTATATTTTCCGGTTTTGTAAAAGCTGTGGACCCCATGGGAACAGCGTACAAAATAGAAGAGTATCTAAATGTTTTTGAATATGATTTTTTACTGAATGATGCGTTAACGTTTCCTATAATAATGTCTGTTTTTCTATGCGTTTTGGAATTTACAATTGGCGTTCTGATGTGTTTGCATATATACAACAAACCTGTGCGCTGGCTGGCGGTTTGTTTCATGGCTTTTTTTACCATTACCACATTTATAGATGCTCAGACAAACAAGGTTAGTGATTGTGGTTGTTTCGGTGACGCCGTAAAACTAACTAATTGGCAAACATTTTGGAAAAATATAGTCTTGGATATTATTCTTGTTGGTATTTTTATTTTTGACAAGAAAGGAAAAGAAAATTATAGGAAAAAATTACCTTTCTCCATAACCTTAATTGTACTATTGTTAATCATCTGTTTCTCAATAAGAAATATTCTATTTGAACCCATTTTGGATTTTCGCCCTTGGAAAGTTGGTAATGTTATTTGTCCTACCACAGACAAGCAACAACCGCCTTTGGCTTATGCAACATACAAAAATAAAGTAACGGGAGAGGAAAAGGAATTTTCTTTGGCTTCCGAGGGAGAAGGCACTTTAATGCAGGCTTTTGAACAAGACGCTAATTTTGCGGATAATTGGGAATATGTGAAAGGAAAAGAAAGAATCATCAATACAAACAGCATAGCGGCAGACGGTTTTTCATTGGTAGAAGCGGACGATACAAAAGACAATGCCCTCGAAATATTGGGTGATAATGACAGAGACGTGTATATAATTGCCGTTTGGAATCTTGAAACGACCTCCGATAAGGGTATGAGAAAAATGGTAAATTATGTTAACAAGTTGGATAAGAAAAAAAATAACATAATACTTGTCACGGCTTCGAGCGTGAAAGATTGGTATGATTTTTCGGAAAAATATTCTCTGCAAAATTATATATTTTATTCCTGCGATAATAAGGCAATAAAGGCTATGGTGCGTTCCAACCCTGGACTTATTCATCTAAAAAAAGGTGTTGTGAAAGAAAAATTTGCTTGGAGAAATCTGTAAATCAAAAAAATAGTACCCGCGGGTATCTTCCTGCAATGCTTACATTTGTTCTAAAAAAGTTAGGTTATGGTCTATTGGTACTTTGGGGAGTAGTTACTTTGGTATTTTTTCTTTTTAACATACTACCCGGCGACCCTGCCCGTATGATGTTAGGGCAAAGGGCAGACAAAGAAAGCATAGATATTATTCATAAGGAGTTGGGACTGGATAAGCCTGTTTATGTACAGTATCTTAACTATCTTAACAACATAATACCCATATCTTTTCATAGTACAAAAACAAATAGTGACTTTTATTTTGATAAAAATAAATATACTTGTTCGGTTAAAATTTTAGAGGTTGGAAATTTTAAGATTGTAGCAAAAAAACCTTACCTCGGAAAGAGTTATCAAAACAAAAAAAATGTAAGTGAAATTATTTCCGAAGCCGTACGGAATACTTTTATTCTTGCCTTATCTTCCATATTATTAGCCTTTGTATTCGGTGTCATTCTAGGCAGTATCTCTTCTATATATATCAACACATGGGTAGATAAATTTATTCAAATCCTTACTTCCATAGGGATGAGTCTGCCATCCTTTTTTGCTGCCATTATTATTGCTTGGCTTTTTGCTTTTAAACTCGCGGATTATACCCATCTCTCCATGTTCGGTTCTCTGAAAGAAGTTGATGATATGGGAACGGGAGAGTACATTGCCTTAAAAAATACCGTCCTTCCTGCCGTAACATTAGGAATAAGACCTCTGGCTGTTATAACGGAGCTAGCAAAAAATACTCTCAACGAAGTTTTTTCACAAGATTATATTAGGACGGCATATAGTAAAGGTCTGACAAAATTTCAAGTTATTTATCATCACGCCCTAAAAAACGCTCTCAATCCTGTAATCACAGCTATAAGTGGCTGGTTTGCTTCTTTATTGGCAGGGGCAGTCTTTGTGGAATATATATTTGATTGGAAAGGAATGGGGGTTGTAATAGTAAACGCTTTGGATGTCTATGATTTTCCGGTAATTATGTCTTCCTTATTGATTATATGTATTTTCTTGGTCTTGATAAACATACTTACGGATATAATTTATGGCCGCTTGGACCCTAAGGTAAGAAAACAAAATAACTACTAGAAAAAAAGTCAATATTTTTTATTTTCTAACTACATAGTATTCAATTATTTAAAAATATTTGTTCATTTTTATTAAAATTTTTCAAAAAATCCCACCACCCATACACATAAATATTATTACCTTTGCGAATATTATCTTTAAAAATTTTATAAAAATGAAAAAACAATTAAAACTTTTCGTAGCGCTGTTTTTTGCTACGATTTTGATTGCAAACCTGTTTGCACAAACGGTAAACATGAATAAATACATAACCCTAACCGTTACACAAGGTCAGCAAATCCAGCTTGATTTAAAGGCAAGTGCTGCAAACACGGGAGTTAAAGTTGTTAGCGGTTCTTGGGATACCACACTATCGGTTGGCGTGTCTTGGACAGGATTTAGAAATTACACTGCCAATGCAAGTACCATGACTATTTACGGAGATGTAACATACTTTGATTGTTCTTATAATTATAGCTTACTTACAAATATTGACTTATCACACAATAAGGATTTGGTAGATTTGTATTGTCGCAGCAATCAATTAACGACGTTGGACGTTAGCGGTTGTACTTCATTGGTAGGTTTGGATTGTTACGGAAATGGATTAACGTCGTTGGATGTCAGTGGCTTGACCTCATTGGTAGAATTGGATTGTTACGGAAATGGATTAACGTCGTTGGATGTTAGCGGTTGTACTTCATTGGTAGATTTGGATTGTTACGAAAATGGATTAACGTCGTTGGACGTTAGCGGATTAACACAATTAAAATACTTATGGTTATACAATAACAATTTCAATACTCAGGCTTTGGATGAGATATTTTGTGCTTTAGCGCAAAGAACGTCTTCGGATAGTGCTAAAATATTGGTTGCCTATTCCGAGACCGACCCTGTTGTTTTGGCAACAAACAAAAGTAACGCAACAAGTAAAAACTGGGCAGTTCTATATTATGACGGAAGTGAGACTTCCGATTTCCCCGAAACAACGGGAAGTCATGTTTGCAATAACTCTACATTATTAGACGTAACCGATGAGGAGATAAGTTTTTATCCCAATCCTGCAAAGAATAATATAACTATTAAGGGAGTAAATAACAAAGTTGTAAAAATTTATGATTCTATGGGCAGACTTGTCAAACAGGAGAGAATAAACGAAAAACTGAATATAAGTGACTTAACCGCAGGGGTTTATTACATTAGAATAAACGAAATTACCCAAAAGTTAATCAAGGAATAAAAAAGTACTTATTTAAATAACTTTGAACAAAAACATGTGCTTAACGTGAAAAATTAGGTACATGTTTTTGTTTTTTCCATTATTAATGTAGACGGAGGGAAGTGAAAAAATATTAATTTTGCACTTTCGTATGACAAAAAGTATAACTCGCATACAAAAATGATAATTGTAGGTAATAGTTTATTGAGTGAGGACATAAGGAATATAAAATTTTCTTGTAATCTTGACAAATGTAAGGGACGCTGTTGTGTAGAAGAGGGAGGATACGGAGCGCCAACAACCAAACAAGAAAAAAGGGAAATAAAGAGACTCCTACCTAAGGTATTACCTCTGCTTCCAAAAGAAAGCCAAGCAATAATAAACAAGGAAGGTTTTACGGAGTTGGACGAAAATGGGGAGTTATGTATCAAGACAATAAATAAAAAAGACTGTGTTTTTGTTTTCAAAGACCAAGATACGGGTTGTGCCTTTTGTGTTTTTCAAAAACTTTATTTGGAAAAGAAATCCTCTTTCATTAAACCCATTTCTTGCTACCTGTATCCTTTGAGGGTTAAGGACTACGGGGATATCTCCACTATAAATTTTGATTTTTGGAATATCTGTTCCGATGCTATGCAAGAGCATGGAGAACCGCTTTATGTATATTGCAAAGAGCCTTTGATTGCTCGTTTCGGAGAGAAATGGTATAAGGAGCTGGAGGAACAAATAAACAATTTGCCTAAAAAGAGTAAGTATTGGTAGGCATAAACACATACAGGACAATAATGATTTGCAATAAAACGATATTTTTTTGAGTTATAAAGATAATTGAGAATAAATAAGGATACAATCATGAGAGAAGATAAACTTTTTAAGGGCAAAACTCTTGCCATACTTTCCGGCGGAGGAGATACGCCTGCCATCAACAGCAGTATAGAAGCAGTAAGGAATCGTGCCATAATGTTGGGCTTTAGGGTCTATGGCATACGTAAGGGTTGGAAAGGTTTGTTGGGCGAGGGAGATGTTGTGGATTTGACAAACAAACCCTATAATCCGCTTTATGGAGGTACTGCCTTACGCTCTTCGCGTACAAATCCTTTTGCCTCTCCGAAAAATCCGGAAGACAGAGTGCCGCAAGTAATGCGTAATCTCAAAAGATACGGTATAGATGTTTTGGTTACCATAGGAGGAGACGATACCAACGGTGCTGCCAAAAGACTATACGAACAAGAAGGAATACCCGTAATAGGTTTTCCCAAAACAATAGATAATGACCTTAGAACTCTTACTTGGCACGAGTTTGAGGGGCAAAAAGTGGATGCGGTTACCTGTCCCGGTTTTCCTTCTGCGGCTAGGGCAATAGCGGATTTTGCCACAAGGTTGAAAACAACGGCAGAGTCTCACTCCAGAATTATGGTAATGGAGGTTATGGGAAGAGACGCCGGCTGGCTTACGGGTACGGCTACTTTCGGAGGAACCTCTCTGTCTCTTATTCCCGAGTTGGATATGAATAAAGAACGCAAGGAACATTTTTTTGATTTGATTAAAGAGGCTTATGATAACTCTCCGAATAAAGCCTTGATAATACCCGTTAGCGAAGGGGTACGTTGGTATAACGATAAAACCGGAGAAATGGACGTTGTTTATGCTTCTACGGAACAAGACGAGTACGGGCATGCACGTTTGGGGGGAATAAGCGGAACAATAGCAAGTGAAATTTCTGCAAAACTGAAAATAGATGCCCGCGCACAAGTAACGGGATACTATCCGCGAAGTGGTATGTGCTCAGCTTATGATAGAAAAATGACTCAAGCCCTTGCAGACAAGGTTGTTGACCTATTGATAAGGGAGGATTTCGGAAAAATGCCTACCCTTGCGAGAGTTTCCAAAATAGATGAGTTGGAAGAATACAATTGTTCTGCAATAGATATGGGAAAAATAGGCAATCGTCCTTTGCCGACAGAGTATTTTGATGAAAAAAATATGTGCTTTACTCCTATGTATAAAGATTTTCTGTCTCATATCTTAGGTGATTACACGTACCCTGTTTTCAATGTAGATTTTCCCAAGGTTACAGTAGAATAATTTTAAAAAAAAAATTAAGGTCTTTTGATAATTGCAATCAAAAGACCTTGATTTGATAAATATCACAAGGAGAATGAAACCTTTAGTAAGTATAATAATGGGAAGCGTTTCGGATTATTCCGTTATGGAAAAAGCGGCAAAATTCTTAAACGAGCAAAAAATACCCTTTGAAATCAATGCTCTTTCGGCACACAGAACTCCCAAACAAGTAAGCGAGTTTGCAAATAAAGCCGAAGAACGAGGAATAAAAGTAATAATAGCGGCAGCAGGCATGGCTGCGGCTTTGCCCGGCGCTATTGCCGCAGAAACCATTTTGCCGGTAATAGGCGTACCTATAAGGTCATCTTTTGAAGGTATGGACGCCGTTTTATCTATGTTGCAAATGCCTCCTGCCGTACCCGTAAGCGTAATGTCTGTCAATGGTGCTATGAATGCGGCAATTATGGCAATGGAAATTTTGGCTCTAACGGACAAAGAAATAAATAAGAAAATACACACTTACAAACAATCCTTGAAAGACAAAATAATAAAAGCCAACGAGGAGTTTTCAAAAATTATTTTTGAATACAAAACCAATTAAAACAAACAATAATAGAAAAAACATAATCATTTAATTATGATAGTTATAGGAATAACCGGAACTTTGGGAGCGGGCAAGGGTACTATAGTGGATATTTTGAAAAGCAAAGGTTTTGTACATTTTTCCGCAAGAGATTTTCTAAATAAAAAAATCAAAGAACTCGGTTTGGAAAGCAATAGAGATACACTGACAACGGTGGCTAACAAAGAAAGAGAAAAAGAGGGTGCGGACTTTATTGCAAAGGGTTTGCTTTCCATGGCAAAAAAAGAAAATAGAAATTGCATAATAGAAAGTATACGCAATGTAAAAGAAATAAAGTATTTGAAAGAAAATTCGGAATTTATTTTGTTTTCCGTAGATGCCGATATTCAAACCAGATACGAACGTATTACTTTAAGAAAAAGCGAAACGGATAACGTAAGTTTTGAGACTTTCAAACTCAATGAACAAAGAGAAATGGACGCCAATAATGAGAACAAACAAAATATACGCGCTTGTATGACTTTGGCTGATTTCTCTTTTAACAACGATGGTGATATTCCTTCTTTGCAGAAACAAGTTGAAGAGGTTCTAAATAAGATACAATATAAGATGCGACCTTCATGGGATGAATATTTTTTGGAAATAGTTAAAACGGTATCCAAGCGTGCCACTTGCAATAGAGGACGAAGCGGTTGTGTGATAGTAAAAAATCGTCAAATATTGGTTACCGGTTATGTAGGTTCTCCTAACGGTTTGCCACATTGCGATGAGGTAGGGCATCTTTTCAAAAAAAGCATAGACGAACAAGGTAACATATCCAATCATTGTGTGCGTACCGTCCATGCTGAGCAAAACGCAATTTGTCAGGCAGCCAAAAGAGGTATTGCTTTGGAAGAAGCCACTCTTTACTGTAGTATGACTCCTTGTCGCACCTGTGCTATGATGATAATTAATTGCGGAATCAAAAGAGTTGTTTGCCAAAATAAATACCACAACGGTAAAGAAACCGAAGAAATGTTTAAACAAGCCGGTATTGAATTAAACTTTTTCTGCAACGATATTCTGTCGTACGATAAACAATAAGAAATCAAAATTGACCTATCTTTATTAAAGCCTTTTGCTTGACTATTAGTAACTTTCAAAAATAAACATAAGTCGATTATAATTGCAAACCTTACTATTCCTTGCGAGCCGTAAGTCGTGGCAATCTATTCCACTTTATATATATTGCCATACCTTATAAGAATTTTGCCTTTCTTTGTTTGCTTTCTGCCAAACGGCGATTCGTTATCAAAAAAACCACCTTTTTTGAGTCAAAAAACCACCTTTTTTCATCAAAAAAAGGTGGTTTTTTCATCATCGAAACAAAGAGTGGCAGAAACCAAAAGCCGAACGGCATTTTTTTTATAAAGTATGGATTGCCACGCTTACGCTTGCAATGATGATACATAATGACACATAAAGACAAAGGTTCACAATGACGATAGATGAGGACGCTAAATGAGGGTTTGCAGAGACGGAGGGTGACAACATTGATAATGAAGGAATAGATTATCCGTATTTAAAAAAAATCTCACAAGGAGAAAAGAGAGTGGAAAAATGAAGTAGAACTGACGTGCGTTTAATGCACAAAAGGTATCAATAGGAAAATTAAGAAAGTTGTTTGCCGGATAATAGTCCGCAAGCAGCCATAATATCTTCTCCCTTAGAGGAGCGTATTGTAGTTAGGATACCCTTGTTAATTAATTGTTGTTGAAATTTAATCATATCTTCCTTTTTTGCTCCTTTGTAAATAGTGTTTGGCAGGGTATTGAAAGGTATCAAATTTATTTTACATCTCAGACCGTTGAGTAACTTGGCAATAGCGTTAATGTGTTGAGTTCCGTCATTCAAGTCCTTGAAAACTATATACTCAAAGGTAAGATGTCTTTGTCTTTTCCAATCAAAATTTTTGAGTATTGGTATTATTTCGGATATGGGATAGACTTTTTCTATGGGCATAATTTGTTGCCTTTGTTGAGCAATGGGGTTGTGTAAAGAAATTGCAACATCAACACTTGTTTCTCTTAAAAATTTTTCCAAAAAAGGTTTATATCCCGCAGTAGAGACTGTAATTCTATGAGGAGAAAAACCGTAACCATAGTCTTTACACAAAATATCTAAGGTATTTTTTACCTCAAAGTAGTTATCCAAAGGCTCTCCCATACCCATATAAACAATGTTCTTTATTTGACGGTATTCCTTTACGGAGCGAAATATATTAAGTATCTCATTGGCAGAAAGATTTCTTTTAAAACCTTGTTTTCCCGTAGCGCAAAAATCACAATTCATTTTGCAACCGGCTTGTGTGGAAATACAAAGAGTTACCTTTTGCTTGTCGAAAATACAAACCGCTTCTACAAAAGTATTGTTCTCATAACAAAAAAGATATTTTTTAGTTCCGTCTTTGGAAGTAAGTACTTGAACATACGGAGTTATTCCTATACGGAAATCCTCACAAAGTGCTTGTCTAAGAGTTTTGGAAATATTGTTCATAGCTATAAAATCCGTTACATCTTTTTTGTACAACCATTCGGAAATTTGTTTGGCAACAAACCTTTTTTGTCCGTAACGTAACACAATTTCTTCCAATTCATCTAATGTTTTGCCAAAAAGATAGTCTTTCATACTCTCTTATGCTTTGTAATATTTGCCTTGATAGGTCTTGCGTCTTATCATTTCTTTTTCCATATGTTCCACTATGGACTCATTCCTCAACGAAGACCAGGAGATTGCAACGTTGTAACGAGGAGGTACTTCGGAAACAAATCTTTCTATAACAAAATTAGGATTCAATTTTTCCAAAAAAGCGATGATAAAATCTTTGTATTCTTCGAAGGAAAAAAGTTTGTATTTCTGAGGATTCCGCTCATAATCCTTAGCCATAGCAGTGTTTTTGAGTATTTGCAATTGATGAAATTTTATGGTATTCAAAGGCAAAGCGGAGAGTATATCCGCCTCTTGCAACATTTCTTGTTTTGTTTCGGAAGGAAAGCCGAAAATAATATGTCCCCCAGTTTTCAATCCGTATTCTTTGCAAAGAAAGAGAGCATCTTTTGTTTGTTCAAAGGTGTGTCCTCTATTGACAGCCTGCAAAGTTTTGTTGTAACAACTCTCTATTCCAAACTCTACTATTATGTGATATTTTTTGTTGAGTTCGGACAAATATTTTATCTTCTCGGTGTCTATACAATCCGGACGTGTCCCTATGACAAGCCCGCAAATCTTTTCGTGTGAGAGTGCTTCGTTATATTTCTCCCTCAAAACCTCTATGTTTGAGTATGTGTTTGAATAGGCTTGAAAATAAGCAAGATACTTTTTTACTTTTTTGTATCTCCATTGATGAAATTTTATTCCCTCCTCTATTTGTTCGCTAATGGAAGAGTATTTTCTGCAATAAGAAGGATTAAAAGCTTCGTTAGTACAAAAAGTACAACCGTTTTGGGATATTTTGCCGTCTCTGTTCGGACAACTAAACCCTGCGTCTATACTCAGTTTTTGTATTCTCTGACCGTATTCTCTTTTCATATAAGAAGAGTAGGCATTATAGGGCCTGTTTGTCTGCCAAATATAATTACTCATTGCTTGTTTGAGAAGAATACATAAGAAGCGAAGCCAAATGTATGGTTTTCAGATTTTCTATTTTTTGCTTGCGAATATAATTTTCCAATTGCATAAGACAAGTAGCATCGGTTGAGGTTATGTATTCCGCTCCGAGTGAGAGGGCTTTTTCTATTTTTCTTTTGGCAAGTTGTGTACTTATTGGTTCATTATACAAATACAGACCGGAACCGTAGCCGCAACAAAAATCACAACCCTTTTCATTGACCAAAGTCAGTCCCTTTACTTTGCCAAGAATAAACCTAACCTCTTCTTGTATATCATATTCGTTAAGAGATTTGCAATTATTATGTAAAAAAACTTTGAAAGGAAATTCCGCTCCCAGTTCACAATCGTTTTTTTGACAATGAATAAACTGTGAAATATCCAACATCCTATCTGCCATAGACTTGCAAGCATTATGATAAGAGGTATTATAAAAAAGTTTGCTAAAATTGTTTTTTATATAACTTAAACAAGTTGCCGAACAACTTACAATAAAATTGTTTCCGGCAAAATCTCCGATAAACTTTTCTCCCAATATTTTAGCCTCTTTCCAGTTGCCATTATCATACAACACCCTACCACAACAAGTTTGCTCCGTGTTATAATTAACCTTAAACCCCATTTTTTCTATCAGGGCTATCAAATCAAAGCCTATCTGAGGGCAAAACTCATCTACACAGCAAGGTATAAAAACATCAACCTCTTTCATTTATTAGGTAGTCAAAGAGAGTGAAGAGATTAAAAAATTTTTTTCAAAACTTCGTTTCTGTATTCCTCAATGTATTGTTTGGAAAATTTATCAAAAGATAACTTTTTGTTGTAGCCTTCGGCGAAATATATCAACAAGGGTTCCAAATCCGTAGCTGTTCTATATCCCATTTCTACATTCACCGGAGAAAAATCTCCTTTGCGTATAATCATGGAAGGATAACCTCCCGCTTTCTGCCCTTCCCACAGCAGAGACATTAACTCGTGTGTTGTATAATTACCTTTTGAGTTCTTTTTTGCACGATAAGTTTTATCATTGACCTTAATATCCTTATTTGATTCCGCATCAAACTTTACGGGATAATAATAGTAATTCAGTATTCGTGCTATGGTATCATTAGAAAATGTTTTTTCGTCCAAAACTTTGCACCAACCACACCAAGAGGTATAGCAGTCTATAAAAATAGGTTTGTCTTTCTTTGTTGCCATACTCAGTGCGGTTTCCACATCCGTCCATTTTACTTCGTTTTTTGACTTTGCGGGTGTTTGTGCTACGGATACCAAACAACAAATAAGTGTAAAGGTAAATACTATTGATTTGATGATTTTCATTTTTGTATATTTTTTTGCAAAAATAATTTGTTCTACAAGTATAAATTTATTTTCCCATAAGGCTTTGTTGCCAACGCCAAGCCGAACTAGTCATAGAATCCAAGTCTTCTTCGGCTTTCCAACCCAACTCTTTCTCTGCAAAAGAGGTATCTGCCCATATTTGTATAATATCGCCGGAACGTCTCGGAGCAAAAGACCAAGGTAGTTTTTCTTTTGTACTTCTTTCAAAACTATTAATTATCTCCAAAACGGAAAAACCGTTGCCCGTACCTATATTAAAAAACTCCAAATTTTTTTTGTTTTTCTTTTCCAACAATCGCTGAAGCGCAACTACATGAGCCTTAGCCAAATCCACTACGTGTATATAATCTCTTATGCAGGTACCGTCCGGTGTTGGATAATCGTTACCAAAAACCTTTAATTCTTTTCGCAATTTGGCTGCCGTTTGGGTTATAAAGGGCATAAGGTTATTCGGAACTCCGTTGGGTAACTCTCCTATAAGCGCGGAGGCATGTGCTCCTATTGGGTTGAAATATCTTAAAGCCACAGCACATATACTGGTAGTTGTAGTGATAAAATCAAGCATTTCTTCTACTATCTGCTTGGTATGTCCGTACGGAGATGTTGCTTTTTTGATAGGAGAGGATTCTTTTATCGGAAGAGTGTCAGGCTCACCATACACCGTACAGGAGGACGATTGAACAAAATATTTTATATCTCTTGTTTTCATTTCCTCCATGATATTAAGGAAAATACCGAGGTTGTTTTTATAATAAATTATAGGCTGTTCCATACTTTCACCGACAGCCTTAAAAGCCGCAAAATTGATTATTGCTCCTATGTCCGTAAAAGTATCAAAAACCAATCTGCATTCTCTCCTATTGGAAAGGTTGGCTTTTATAAAATCCGGACGTTTCCCTGTTATTTTCTCTATATTGTCTATTACCTCTGCTTTGGAGTTAGAAAGGTTATCTGCTATAACTACGTCAAAACCTGCGTTCTGCAACTCCACTACGGTATGACTTCCTATATATCCCGTACCTCCCGTGGTAAGTATTCTCATTATTTGTTTATTTTGTTTGTAAACTATTTTTATAACGAATATTATTGTTTCTTTATTGTAAAGAGACTAATACAACACTATATTCTCCAATACTTGTTTTCCTATCTCTTGATTGATTTTATTTTTTACGGCATCCTTAACCATCATAAGCTCTGCCTTAGCCACAGGAGAAGACAGAGTAACATAAAGAGTTTTTTTATTCATAACAATATTTTTTGTGTAACTCTTAATAAGATTACCCGTTATTTTTGTCCATAGTGTTTTTATTTCCTTTTCGTACGGAGAATAATCTATATGACATCTTTTGAAAAAAATCTCCAAAAAATCCTTTAAAGGCATTTCGTTTGCCTCAGGTTTGCCCCTTTTAACCTTGTATATATAATAGTACTTATTAAATCCGCTCACTGTACTCAAATATTCTTTGGAGAATACAAAGTTATAAAATATTACATAAGATAAAACAAGATTTACAAAATTTATTTTTATGCTATAATTTTTTCATTATCATCTTAATTTGCAATAGTGAAAGTGTGACAGTCTAAAAAAATATAATTGCAGTTCGTCCTTTTCCGTCATTGCGAACCCTCCTTTTCCGTCATTGCAAGCGTAAGCGTGGCAATCCATACCGCTTTATATTCCTGCCGTACCCTATAAAAATTTTGCCTTTCTTTGTTTGCTTTCTGCCAAACGATGATTCGTTATCAAAAAACTATGTTTTTTCATCATTGAAACGGCCTTTGGCAGAAACCAAAAGCATAAAGGCAGAATTATAATAAGAAATGGATTGCTTCACTGCGCTCGCAATTACAGAGTTAGACTATGTTAAATAGCAAAGGTGAGGGTAGGCATGACTTAAAGTGAAGTCTCGTAGGGCAGGAAATACGGTATGATTATTGTCAGTTATACAATAAGAGGAATCCTGTTTATTAATACGTTTAATTTTCCGTACCTTTGCAAAACAGAAAACAAAAGACGGAAATGACAAATACCTCATTATACATAGTCGTACCTTGCTACAACGAACAAGATATTATTAAAGAAACTGCAATAATACTGTATAATAAGATATCTACCCTAATAGAAAATAATAAGATAAGTTCGGATAGTAAGATTTTGTTTGTTGACGACGGCTCAAAGGACAATACTTGGCAAATAATAGAGGAGTTGCACAAAGAAAATCAAATTTTTTGCGGTATATGTTTGTCTAGGAACAAAGGGCATCAAAACGCTTTGCTTGCAGGATTGATGACAGCCAAAGATTATGCGGACGCAACAATATCTATGGACGCAGATTTGCAAGACGATGTGCAGACAATAGACAAAATGTTAGACAAGTACTTTGAAGGTTATGAGGTGGTGTATGGAGTGCGTTCTTCAAGGAAAAAAGATACTTTCTTTAAACGAAATTCCGCCCTTATATTTTATAAGATTATGAAATTTTTGGGCACGGAAATAGTTTGTAATCATTCCGATTTTCGTTTGATGTCAAAAAAATCTTTGGAAGGTTTGGCAGAATTTAAGGAGATAAATCTCTTTCTTAGAGGGCTTGTGCCTATGGTGGGTTATAAAAGTATGAGTATTGAATACAAACGAAAGGAACGTTTTGCCGGAAAAAGCAAATATCCGTTTGGAAAAATGTTGTCCTTTGCCATAGATGGCATTACTTCTTTTAGTATAAAACCCATTATTTTTATTGCCCGATTGGGACTTGTTATTTTTTTCGTCTCACTTATTGCTCTTGTATATACAATAATGAAGAATTTTTCGGGCGAGGTTGTTTTGGGCTGGTCTTCTTTGATGGCTTCGCTATGGCTTTTGGGAGGTTTGCAACTATTTGCCATAGGAATAATAGGTGAATACATAGGTAAAATATATATGGAAACAAAACAAAGACCGCGTTATATTATAAGCAAAAGATTGTTATAGAGGCTTGAAAATAAGATATTTGAGTAATATTAAAAGATTAAATCTATTCTCTTTGAATAAAATAACCTATCTTTGCATTCCAAAGTTCTAAAAGATAAATAAAAACTACATACGTATGTACAAACAACTGATTTTAGCAATTAATCCCGGTAGTACTTCTACCAAAATAGCAATTTTTGACGGAGAAGAGAAGTTATTTGTTAAAAACATCAAACACCAGTCGGAGGATTTAAAGCAATTTGAATATATCGCCGACCAATATGAATTTAGAAAAGAATTAGTATTGAATGAAATCAAACAAGCAGGTTTTGATATAAAGGAATTCAAAATAATAATTGGAAGAGGTGGCCTTACCAAACCCACACAAGGAGGGGTATGGGCAATTAACGAGGCTATGATTAGGGACTTGAAAGTTGGACTACAAGGACAGCATGCTTGCAATTTGGGAGGACTGATAGCACACGAAATAGCAACGGAAGCCGGTGTGGAGGCTATCACGGCCGACTCTGTTATTACGGACGAAAGAGATGAAATAGCGGCAGTAAGCGGTCATCCTCTTATGCCAAGAAGTTCCATTTTTCACTGCCTTAATCAAAAAGCAATAGCAAGACGTTATGCGAGAGAACATGGAATGGGCAAAAAGTACGAAGACCTAAATCTTGTTGTAGTTCATTTGGGAGGAGGTATAAGTGTAGGTGCTCACTATAAGGGTAAGGTTATAGATGTGAATCAAGCCTTGGATGGAGATGGTCCTTTTTCCCCTGAAAGAAGTGGCAGTGTGCCTATGAACAAACTTATTTCGTTGTGTTTCTCGGGTGAGTATACGGAAAAACAAATTCGTAAAATGATAGTTGGAGAAGGCGGTTTTGTCGCTTATTTGGGTACTAACGATGCTCTCACTGTGGAAAATGCTGCAAAAAACGGAGACAAAAAAGCGGCTTTTATTCAGTCTGCTATGGCGTATCAAGTAGCTAAGGAAGTAGGTGCTCAGGCTACTGTTTTGCATGGCAAACCAGATGTAAAAAAGATAGATGCCATACTTCTTACGGGAGGTATAGCATACGGTAAACCTTTTATTAAGGAACTTACGGAAAGAATAGATTATCTTGCGCCGGTGTATGTTTATCCCGGTGAAGACGAAATGGGGGCATTGGCAATGAATGCAACTATGTATCTGAACAAAGAGTTGAAATGTCAGATATACGAATAAATAAAATCTAAATACTATGGGTAAGGGGACTGAAAGTTTTTTCAGCCCTTTTATTTTTTTTCAAAAAAAGTGTGCTTTTTTATTGTTTGTATTAAAATTATTTTTACGTTTGCCGCAAAATAGTTCTTTTTGATAACCCTGTTAATATCAAAGGGAAGTTTTACGTTGTTTTACATAATATGGACACATTATTACCGGGTTTAGGTCATTATACGGGGAGTGGTTCGTCTTTCCTCGCTCCAGCTGTTTTGGGTACCAAGTTATGTACCCCATTATCTGTGGATATGTACCCATTACTTAGACAACGTGGAAGTTTGGATTGGAGACGAGCAGATTTCTATGATTACGGCGATAAGGCTGCAACTATGCTTTATCTTTTTCCCATACTTGGCGAGTATGACCCAAATGTAGAAGAGTATACGGGGGTTGGCATAGAAGAAGTGAGAGATATTTCGGAATATGTTCATGTTTTTCCTAATCCTACCGAAGAGGAGGTGAATGTTAATTGCGGTTATAAGATAAAGAAAATAGAGTTATACGACGAAACAAGCAGATTGTTAAAACAAGAGCAACCAAACTCTTATAACCATAAATTAACCCTAACCGACTACCAAAAAGGAGTGTATTTTATAAAAGTATTCACTTCACAAGGTCAGACAAATAAAAAAATTATTAAAAAATAGTACGATTGAAATGCACAAAATGGAGGTATGATTTGGGGATAGATTACTAACAAAATACGGCTTGCGTAAAAAAACGTAAGCCGTATTTTTGAAACTTATGGTTTCCGAAGTGATTATTTATCCATTTCCATTTGTCTTAGGCGTTGAACATAGATAGCCTTAAGTTTCTTTTCTCTTGCGAGAACCGAAGGCTTTGTAAACTGCTTTCTTGCACGCAATTCTCTTACCACTCCGGTTTTCTCAAATTTTCTTTTCAGTTTCTTTAAAGCTTTTTCAATGTTTTCACCTTCTTTGATAGGGACAATAATCATAGTTTTATACCTCTTTCTTTTTAATGATTAATATTAAGTTTAATTAGCTTGCAAAAGTATAACTTTTTATTGTGCTGACAAAACATTTTCCAACTTTTCTTCCAACCAATTAGGGCATCGCAAGGGTTTTCTTGTATTTTGGTGTACAAAACATAACTCATTCCATCCCTCACATAACAAAATTTCTTTGTTTTCTACCTGTTTGATAACCCTATAATCGAAATGTATTTTTGCTTTTGGCAGTGATTTTATAGTAGTCCTTATGATTATATAATCGTCATAAATGGCTGGTGTATGATAATGAGCATATTGTTCTATCAGCGGCATCATTATACCTCGTCTTTCTATTTCATCGTAGCTCAAACCTATTTGCCTCATAGTTTCCTCTCTACCAATTTCGAAATAACGAAAATAGTTACTATTGTGTACGTAACCCATTTTATCGGTTTCGTAATACTTTACCCTATGGTAGAAGTCAAAAACATATTCTTTCATGATAATACAACTGATTATAAAGAAAACAAGACTGTTAAAAGTTTTCTTACTTCCAACAGTCTTGCCCTATGTGTTAAAAAATAATATTACTTAACATATTGTAATATATTTCATGTAGCCTTTCTTTACTGCGTTGTCCAAGCAAGCACCCAACCCTTTTTTATTTATGGTTCTCATTCCCTTTGTACTTACTTTAAGACTAACCCAAATTCCCTCTTCTTGTAAATAAAACTTCTTGGCTTGAAGGTTAGGATAAAATCTTCTTTTCGTTTTTACATTTGAGTGGGAAACTCTGTTACCGTTCAATGCTCCTCTTCCTGTTATTTGACAAACTCTTGACATCTTCTCTATGATATTTAAAATGTTAGTATCTCTCTTTTACGAAATTATTCGAGTTTGCAAATTTACTTTTCTTTTTTCTAATGACAAAATTTTTTATATCTTTTTTATTTTGTAGCCACTTTGTTATCAATTTTTGTTACTATATCTTTGGCTACCGTATATGCCGTACTCCAAGCAGCTTGCAAATTAAAACCGCCCGTTATTGCATCTATATCCAAAGCCTCTCCTGCAAAATAGAGATTGTTTATGTGTTTGCTTTCCAAATTGGAATTTATTCCCTCCAAAGCAATTCCTCCGCAACTTACAAATTCACTCTTATTTGTATATCTTCCGTAAATAGAATATATATCCGAACAAAGTACGTTAACAATTCTATTAATATCTTTTTGATTTATGGAAATTACCTTGTTGTTTATCTTCTCCTTAATTGCTTTCTTAGATAAATATTCCCAAAGGTTGTTACTTATACCAAGAGGATTAAAGTTTTTTATCAGTTTGTTGCCGTTTGGTATTAGTTTACTCTTTATGGCATGTTCCACTTCTGCATAGTTTTTACCTGTCCAGTTAATCAGCAGGTCTGATTTGTAGTTATTGTTATATAAATATTCTGCTGCAAAAGAGGAGAGCTTGAGTATCGCAGGACCGCTTACTCCCCAATGAGTAATAAGTATATCGCCACCATATTCGTATTTTGTTCCGCAAAGTAAAAGTTGCACATTTTTTGCTACCAAACCGGAAAGTTTGTTAAGTTGTGAGTCTTTTATATTGAAACCAAACAGAGAAGGAATAAAAGGTTTTGTTTTGTGCCCCTTTTCTTCCAAATCCTTAAAAAGTTTGTCGTTTGCATAGCCTCCCGTGGCTACTACCATAAAGTCAAACTCTTTTAATTGTTCCAATCTATAAATAGGAGTGTTTGTTTTTATGAATATTTTGCTTTGTCTGTCTTTCTCTACTTTGTAAATAAGCCTATAAAACAAATCAACAACGTCGGTAGCCTTATCGCTTTTGGGAAAAACTCGTCCGTCTTTCTCTGCTTTCAAAGACAAGCCGTGTTGCTCAAACCACTCAAAAGTATCGTTGTGGTCAAATGTTACAAAAACGGATTTGAGTATTTTATATCCTCGAGGATAGACCTGTTTGATGTTCTTTATCCCTACAAAAGTATTGGAACAATTACATCTGCCTCCGCCGGAGAGTTTTACTTTTGAAAGAACCTCATTGTTTTTTTCAAATATTGTTATGTCCGCACTGCACAGTAGTTTTTCTTTGATATTTATTGCAGTAAAAAAACCTGCAGCTCCCCCTCCTATAATTGCAATTCTCATACCGCTACTATTGCTGAGTATTACATAATAAACTATCCACTTGTTGCTGTTTTTTTAGTATTGAAGTGCTTTTCGGTAAGTATTTCAAAGCTTTTGTTATGGTTTCTTTTGCCTTAGAATAATCTTTTTGTGCTATATAAGTATTTATTTTTTCGCACCAAGCCCTATGATTCAAATAATGTTTCTCTATGTATTCGTTCAATATTTGCATGGCTTTATCCTCGCGATTATGTTTTTTATAAATGTTTAGTTTTATCTTTAGAGTAGGAAAATGCTTTGGCTTCATACTCAAACATTTATCTGCGAAATAGAGACAAGAATCCATATTATCCGTTTCGTAGTACCACTTTGCCAAAACATTTTCTTTGCTTGCAAGATAGGGATTACTATTGTCGTGTAAAACTATGTCTATTGCCGTTCTATAATCTCCTTGTTGCGCATACATATTGGCTATACTTATTGCTATGGGCCGAGTACTTTCGTCTATGTTCGGAATTTTGGGAAAAGCCTTTTGCCAATAAGACGGAGGGATGTGTCCTTTATTTTTTGCATTGTAACAGATTATTCTATCGTATTGTATTTTGGAAGAATAGGCATGTACGCTCTCTATTATTGTAACGGGCAGGGATATAACTACAAAAGCAATGACAGTGTACGGAGACAATAAATTTTGCACACGCCTTGTTTTTTTACTTTTAACCGTATTCTTTTTATATTTCAAATAAACTGCCCCCAGGATAGATACGGATATGGCAAAATAAATTTGCGGTGTTGCTCTTTCGTTGGGAAAGTTAAACATAGCATCGTTAAGATAAGTACAAAGTATCATTAATGA
The DNA here is from genome assembly GCA_963540815.1 of uncultured Bacteroidales bacterium. GTDB lineage: Bacteria > Bacteroidota > Bacteroidia > Bacteroidales > P3 > Scybalousia_A. Next base: position 17,216 of record CAUTQY010000002.1, on the reverse strand, counting down.
TATTAAAACCAACAAACGATGTGGCTCTTTGGTAGATTTGGAAAATATAAGTTTAACTCCTACTATAAGCATAGATAAATATACAAATAAGTACAATAACAACCCGAATATTCCCAATTCGCTAAACATTTCCAAAAAATCGTTGTGCGCATGGTCGGAAACCGTAAAATTATTTCTTTGTGCAGTCTCTACTTTCATTATTGCTATTTTATGATTGCCTACGCCATATCCCGTTAAGGGTTTTTCTTTTATAATACTTATTGTATTTTTCCAAATACCTATTCTTGCTTTGGAACTTTCTCCCGTGCCGGTTTCCTTGATTCTTTGAGAAACATCAAAATTATTTTTTTGTTTGAGACTGCCATGTGAATAGTTGTAAGTTACGAAATATCCGCCCGAAATAAAACCGGCCACCAAACAAAATATTATAACCAAACTTTTAACAATGTAATTCTTTTTTCCAAATTCAAACAAGTAAAACAAAGAATATGCTACCAATATCAACATATTGAGTATTAAACACAAATAAGCACTCCTTGTTGATATTATAGGAAGACAAAAGCATATTGATGAAATAAGAATTAATGAAAGAATTTTTAATCCTTTCTTGTATCTGAAAAAAGCATAATAAAGAAACGGCAGTTTAAACATTAGACATACGGCAAATATATTTTTGTTGCCATAGCCTCCGTTTATCATAGGTATTTTATTGGGATAGTCTGCACAATTCAGATAGTAATAAGAAGACACGCAAGTTATTATATTTATTATTGCAATTGCAATTGCCGAATATACCAAAATATGTATTCTGTTTGTTTTATCGGTCAAAAATATAGTAAGCAAAAAAGCCGTCATTAGTATTAACAGCCATCTATTGACTACCACAAGACCTTCTATTCTATTGATAGCCCAAAAAATAGAAAGGAACATAACAACAATGAGAAGACCCCAAATCTTTATGGCAGGAAAAATACAAGGGTTTTCTATTTTTACCTTGGTTTTTAACAGACTAATTAAGGTAAAACCTCCCCCTATAAAAACAAATATTGAGATAAAAAAATGTCTGAGTGAGGTAACATCATTGGTTAATACGGGAGGAAAGATTTGAATAACAAAAAGAAATACCAAAAACAATCCTACCCATATGGAATTAAGAATTTTGTTGTGCATTTTTTGTATTTTTACAGTCTATACATACAACCCAAAAGAAAATTAAACGTGTGAGAGGGGTAATTATAATATAAGTAGTATTGTTGAAAAGCCATATTATTGAAATCTGCAAAGAAAGACCATTTTTCATCATATTCATATGTAGCCGAAAGACTTATATCAAACATTGATTTTATATCTACCTCTCTTTGCAGTCTTTCAACATACGCTTTGCTTTGAGAATAGAACGTAGGGGTGAGAGACAAATGTAATTTGTTATTCCATACATAATTTATTTTTGAACATAGTGTAAAGCCCGGAGCATACCATGCCTCAAAATCGGAGTTGTCTCTATTCGTTCTCTGCAAAGTGGCCTTTAGATTGAATGAAAAATTATTACTTATATTGAAATAATTCTCAAGAGTTAAGTAATACCTTTTGGCATTATCATAAACAATTCTGTGAGCATTGAATATATTCCTATACAATATTTCGGTATTCTTGTAAAAGTATTGGTTATTCATAATTTTATAACCTGCTTCCAAAGAAAGTTGCGATTTGGGAGTTATATTCAAGAAAGCCTTGGTAAAAAAGGTATGATGTCTACCGTCTTCCAAATTGGGTATAGGTTTGATAAAAGGATTCTCCTTGCTCAAATAGGCTAATGTCGGCATGGTAGTTTCGGATTTCAGACCTCCGTATAAACCGAGAATTTGTTGTATAAGCTCAAAATTCAATGTTGCCGTCGGCAAAAGTTGAAAACTTTTGTGAGTATGCACACCCGGCACCATACCTAAAGAGGCAAAAATATGAAACCTGTCCCAGTCAAAAATAAAATAAGGAGCGATATTCATCAAAAGTCTCATTTGTCCATAGAAAGATTGTTTGTAATCCAAACTCATACCTATTCTTTGATTATAAGCCTTGGAAAATATTTCCACATTTTGATTTAGGTCAAACAAGGCGTTTATTACAAACTCTCCGTTATCCCTGTTGTTTTTTGTATGCTGCAAATTTATTTTTCCATTATGTTGCAGAGAATTGTCTCTGTTTAAAGACGAATAGGCAATATCTCCCGACAAAGTGTGCCAAGATATTCTATAATCACTTTTGTCTATGTTTTTTATGGGATAATTTTCATCTCCGTAATAATAATTGCGACTGTAATTATAATATAATTGAGAAGAGGCGACATAATGCTTAAAAACCTTTTTACCATACAGATTTATGTTTCTATTTGAATAGCCACTATAACCGTATTTCTTTTCCCCCGTAAGAGAGGCTTTGGAATAAATATCAATTCCATATAAAAGGGAACGGTCTCTTACGGAGGTATAGGAGCCTTGCAAGAGTGGGAGAAAACCTATTTTTAAATCTTTCCCAAATGCCAAACCAAGCCCTCCTTTTAAGTGTACGTTATACAATACAGATTGAGGCTCTCCTTTAACCGAAGCTGCCTTAATAGTATCAAAAGTTAATTTTGTTTTGTAAGCTCGTTTTACGTGGTCAAAACTATACTCTATCGGAGTAAAAGAGGTATCAAATACGGACAATTCCGTGTTAATTTTATTAGCATCGTTTATTATGGGGTCAAACGCAACGTTTACGGTTACATTCTCGTTATAGTCTTCCTGTTGAGCATGAAGGGTATAAATGATAAACAAACTTAAAATTATACTTATTATATTTCTTGCTTTCATATTCGTAGTCGTTTTTTTATAAATAATTTATACTAGCGTAACCTTGTGTGTCTAATATTTGTCGTCTTCTATTATGACCTCATCAACGGAGTTTTCCTGTTGTAGCTTGTCTTCGTTCTCTTGTTTTTCCTTTTCGGATTTATCAGACAAGATTTGCAATTTGTTTTTAGCGGTTGGAATTATATCATCATCGTTGTCATAATTATCTATTACTGATTGCAAGGTTTGTGTAGCTTGAAAATCGTTGCCTCTCGCTACAAATATATCCGACCACAAAATAAAGGCTTTTGCCAAATAATAATTATCGGCAGCGTTTTTAGACATTTGTCTTATGATATTTTCACTTTCGTTTAAATTGTTCTTATCAAACTCCGTTAAGGCAACGGAATATTGTGCGTAAGAAACATATTTTAGCGAAGAAGATTTTTTTAATTTGTCCGTACATTCCACTGCTTTGTCAGGCATGTCGGTAGCAAAATAAGATTCTGCCATAACAAAATAAGCCTCATCCGTAACGTTCTTGTCCGCACCTTCGTTGTCTGTCAGTTTGCTTGCCCAAACAATAGCCTCCTTATAATTCCGTTGAGAAAAATATATATTCATTATTTTACTTTGGGCCAAAGTTTTATTGCTTGCCGTTGAGGTCACGGATTCCAATCTTTCATAAATTTCCAAAGTTCTATTAGTATCCTTGCTTGCGTATATGTTACCCGCATTCAGTAACGCCCGCTCGGTATATTGCCCGTATGGTTTCATACCCACTTTGTAGTAATACTCTCCTGCTTGAGCAGTATCTTTTGTTCTTTGCAAACAGTCTGCCAAATAGTATTCTGCTTTTGCGGAAAAAGTACCCTCGGGAAAAGAAGCAAGATAATTTTTGAATAAAGATATAGCCTCGGTATAATTTTCATCCATATACTTGTTTTCGGCAGTTTGATAAATAATATCTTCTTTTTCTTGGTCGCTTACTTTAACCGTACCTAAGTTATTGACGTATGTAAGATACTCCTCCGGCGTACCTCTGTCCATATAAATATTTTTCATAATTGAAAGAGAGGCTTGGGATTGTTTGCTGTTGGGATATTTCTTCACTATTTTGTCCAAAGTAACAAGAGCATTGTCGTAATCTCCTGTCTGGTATTGCAACATACCTACCTTACCCATACAATCTTTTGTAAATGTATTGTCCGGATAAAGACTTAACAACTCTTGATAAGTTGAAAGTGCGTTTTCATTACGATTTGTAGCCAAATAAGCATTTCCCAACTCATACATAAAGGCAGGTTGATAAGAACTGTTGGGAAAGTTATTTATTGCTTTTTGCAAAGTCAAGCTTTTGTTTTGATAGTTGCCCATAGCTCCCTCTATCATAGCCTTTTGATAAGTTGCATAATCTGCCATAGAGGAATATTGGGCTATGTATTCGTTGTATTTTTTTACTGCCCCGTTAAAATCTTTTAACATATACATACAGTCTGCCAAACGTAGGGTGGCATCTGCCTGCAAGGTTTCATTATTTTCGTTTTTTTTCACCTTGGAGAAATATTCTTTTGCCAAGGAATATTTTTTTTGTTTAAAGAGGCTATAAGCCATCAAATAATCCGCTTTTGATTTATATATGTTACTTTCATTTTCCGGTATGGAATAGTAGGTACTTAAGTTTTGTTCGCTTTTTGCATACGCTTTTGTTTGATACAGAGACTCAGCTTTTATATATTTGGCAGAGGCAAGCATATCGTTTGTAGCCATGGCAGGATTGTCTTCTATCTTACTTATAACATTAATACTTTCCACATACTGGTGTTGATTAAATAATTCGGTCGCCCTGTTTAAACAGATTTTTAAGTATATCTTGCTTGTTTGAGAATCTTTATTTTTGATATTTTCCAACTGTTCCAGGGCCAAAGCATAGTTGTGTGTTCTCTCGTATATCTGTGCCAAATAAATTCTTGCCTGCTTTACTTTTGCCGTTTCCGTGCTTGTTTTTTTTTCGGATAGGGTATTGTCTTCTATGTACTTGTTTAGTTGCTTGATTAGAGATTCGTTAAAAGGCGGGTTACTGTTTATACTAAGTTTTGCGTATGAAAACAAAGCCTCTGTCCGTATTTCGTTGTCAAAAGTCATGTTAGATGCCTTTGCATAAGAATTCAGAGCAGAGACACTGTCCTTATTTACCAAATAACAATAACCCAAAGAATAAAGAGCATTTTGCCCAAGTGCATTGTCTTGCTTTGAACAAACTTCAAAATACGGAATAGCCCCTATGTATTTTCCCGTCTCCATAAGACAATATCCCATCAAATAATTATCGTTGGCATTTTCGCCTTCGCTGTTTTTTACGGAGGCCTCTATATATGGCAGAGCTTGTTGATATTGTTGCAGTTTGTAATAAGCATCACCCAACATACGATTGAGTTCTATTGAGCGTTTGGAGTTAATGGCATTCTTACTCAAAGAAGGCGCCATTTCTATAAGTTTATCATACTCTTCTTGGAAATAATAAATCTGACAAATGTAATAAGGTACTACTTTGGAAAAATGTTTATCCCTTTTTAGAGACTCAAATTCCGCAAGAGCCAAATCATATTTTCCTTCCGTATAAAGAATATGTCCGTAATAATATTTGCAAACACTGGCATATTTGCTATCTGTGTCTTTTATTTTTGCAAAATATGTTTTTGCTTTATGATTTATTCCCTGCAAAAAATAACAATAACCGAGTTTGTAATTATATTCTTGTATCTCTTGTTTGGATAAAGAATTTGTATCCATGTTTGCATAAGTATTGAGAGCCAAAAGAAACTCTCCTTTTTGCATGTGCCAGTTTGCTATATAAAAATTGGCTCTGTTTATTTTCAATGAATTCGGAAATAGAGTTTTGTATTCTTTAAACAAAAAATCCACATCATTATTCATAAGATGATAGGCACACAACGCTCTGTTAAAATATATTTCGGATACCGCATATCCGTATTCCTCTTTGCCAAATTCGTGAGGAGCAATACTTTCTATTTTTTTTATCAGCAAAGAATATTCGTTATAGGCTTGTGTATAATTTTTCTCTGCTTGCAAATTTTCTGCCTGCTTTACACTGTGTTGAAATTCCCGGTTTGTAAAAGTTCGTTGACAATAGCCGCAAAAACAAAAAAGTAACGCCATTGCTAACGCAGTATTTTTGAATAATATCTTCATATCATATTAGCTTTTGGAAAGCAAAAGTAAAATAAAATATTAAATTATTGACTCGTAGTGTTAAGATTTTTCTTGCCGTAAAGAAAAATTATAATCAAAAATATTACCTTTGCCTTTGTTATGGAAATAGAAAAATTTTTAACACATCTTAAAAGAACAAAAAAATCCTCTTTAAATACCATTACGGCCTATGCAACGGATTTGTATCAATTCGAAACTCAGGTTGCCAACCTATGCAACGGAGATACTTCCGATAAAAACATAACACTCAATATGGTCAGGGTTTGGATTATGGATTTGGCAGACAAAGGTATAACCAACAGAAGTATTGCACGAAAAATAGCAGCTTTGAGAACTTATTTTTCCTACATTGAAAGTTTGGACGAGAGTATAACCAACCCTATGACAAAAATTATTGCTCCCAAAATTGCAAAAAGAAAAATGTCTTTTATTTCCAAAGAGGAAATACAAAAATTACTGAACGAACAATATGACGAAAGCGATTTTATCTCTCTAAGGAACAAACTGATAGTAGAGATTCTTTATGCAACGGGAGTTAGACGTTCCGAACTTGTGGGCATCAAACATTCCGATATTTCTTTTGATAGAGAGTGTATAAAAGTTTTGGGTAAAAGAAAGAAAGAAAGAGTAGTACCTATAAACAAAAAAATAGTTACGGATATTATAAAATATATTGACCTCAAACAACGTTCAAACATAGAGGGGGTGTTTCTGTTTACGGACAAAAAAGGAAAGCCTATGAAGGCAACGGCTTTATACTACATGATACATAAAAAACTTGAAGGGTACGAGGTTAACAAAAAATCTCCGCACGTTTTCCGTCATACTTGTGCCACTCATTTGGTAGGTAACGGAGCAGAGTTAAACAATGTAAAAACTCTTTTGGGTCATGCCTCCGTTGCCACTACGGAATTATATACTCACACAACGGTAGAACAACTGAAACAAGAATATAAAAAAGCTTTTCAACATATAAACTAAAAGATTTTAGGAGGTATATTATTATGAACATTAAAATCAATGCTGTAAAATTCAAAGCAGACGAAAGATTATTGACTTTCGTAAATGAAAAAGTATCCAAATTGGAGCGCCACTTATCAAGCATAATAGATAGTGAGGTTACTCTAAAAATAGATAAACCGGAGTCCGATAACAACAAAGTTGCAGACATAAGACTTGCCGTTAAAGGTTATGATTTGTTTGCCTCCAAACAAGCAAACACTTTTGAAGAGGCCACTATGCTTGCAATAGATGCCCTAAAACCTCAAATAGATAAACTCAAAGACAGAAAATAATTTTACTTTTATACATTTGGTCTCAACAGACTAGTATAACCGATTTTTAGTATTAAAGGCAAACCTACAGGTGAGGTTTGCCTTAGTTTTATTCCATATGTAAGATAATAAAAATTAGTAACTTTGCAACTTGTTTAAGGGATGTGCGACATGGAAAATAAAATTTATAGTATGGGATTGGATGTCGGCTCAACTACGGCAAAAGCCGTACTTGTGGACGACAAAGATAATATAATTTATTCTTCTTATCAAAGACACAATGCTGACATTAAGGGTTCAATAAAAAATATTCTCTCTTCCATAAAACAAAAACTCGGCAATATACAAACAAGGATAACTCTTTCCGGCTCGGCAGCCATGGGAGTTGCAGAACGTTGTCATTTTGCTTTTTTGCAAGAGGTAATGGCTTTGAATAATTACGCAAAAAGTATTAAAAACGCTTTACATACAATAATTGATATAGGCGGAGAGGACGCTAAAATAATTTTTTTGGAAGAAGAAGCCTTACCCGATATGCGTATGAACGGCAACTGTGCCGGTGGAACAGGGGCTTTTATAGACCAAATGAGTAACATACTCAATCTTTCCATAGCAGATATGGATTCTATGGCTCAAAAAAGCACAAGACTCTACCCCATTGCCTCGCGTTGCGGAGTCTTTAGCAAAACGGACGTGCAAACTCTTGTTGCAAGAAATATTCCCGTTGAGGATATTTGTGCAAGTATTTTTCATGCCATAGCTGTGCAAGTTGTCAGTGCTCTGTCTCGAGGAAAGGAAATAAAAGAAAAAATACTTTTTGCCGGAGGTCCCCTAACGTTTATAAAAAGTCTCAGAAAATCTTTTTTGGAATTTCTTAATATAGGAGAAGATGCACTTATAGGTATGGATAACAATAATCTTCTTGTTGCCAAAGGATGTACCTTTAACTCAAAAAGTGAGATTTTATCCATAGAAAAAATAGAGGAAAAGTTAGATAAAGACAGCGCCGCAACCTTTGTTACCACCAAAGGACTACCAAGTATCTTTTCTTCAAAAGACGAGTATCGTCTTTGGACGGAAGACAAAAAGAAATTCGGAGACAATACCGCTTGTCTTACGAATTATAAAGGTAAGGCTTTTCTCGGTATAGACTCCGGTAGTACGACAACAAAAATTGTCCTTTGCAATGAAGAAGAAAGTATACTTTTTAAATATTACAGCAAAAACGAAGGCAACCCCATAAACGCAGTCATAAAAGGGCTCAAACAACTGAAAGAAACCATAATAAAAGAAAACGCTCAACCCATTATTTGCGGAGGTTGTTCTACGGGTTACGGAGAAGATTTGATTAAAACGGCTTTTTCTCTCCGTTCCTCCATAGTAGAGACCATTGCGCATTACAGAGCGGCAAAACATATCTTACCACAAGTGGATTTTATCTTGGACATTGGAGGGCAGGATATGAAAGCCATGTATATAGAGGATGGCGTTCTTAATCGTATAGAATTAAATGAGGCATGTTCCTCAGGTTGCGGTACTTTTATAGAAACTTTTGCCAACGGTTTGGGCTACTCGGTGCAAGATTTTGCACAAAAAGCTCTTTTTTCTCAATCGCCTTGTGATTTGGGTACGCGATGTACGGTTTTTATGAACTCAAAAGTAAAGCAATTTCTTAGAGAAGGTAGAAAGATAGAGGACATTTCCTCCGGTCTGTCTTATAGCGTTGTAAGAAACTGCCTATACAAAGTACTTAAACTTGAGGGGAAAACCTTGGGGAAAAATGTTGTCGTACAAGGCGGTACGATGAAAAACGATAGTGTTGTTAAGGCATTGGAAAATCTTTTGCAAAGAAAGGTTTATCGCTCCTCTTGTCCGGAACTTATGGGAGCATACGGTTGTGCAATAACGGCAAAACAAGAATACGACAATCAGACTCCGCTAAGTCTTTCGGATTTAATAAACTCAAACGACTATTCCATAAGACAAATTACTTGTAAAGGTTGTGAGAATTCCTGTTTGGTATCTGCTTATAAGTTTAACAATGGCAACACTTTTTATTCGGGTAACAGATGCGAAAAAATATTTTCTTCCTCAGGCAAACAAACCAAAAAAGGAAATAACATATACAAGTATAAGTTTGAGAGAACATTCAGACCATATAAACCCTCATACTCCCTAACGACAGAACCTAAGGTTACACAACTCGGCATTCCTCGTGCTTTGAATATGTTTGAAGATTTTCCTTTTTGGAATACTCTTTTTGCAGAATGTGGGATAGAAACTGTTTTAAGCGATATTTCTTCGTACTCCACCTATGAAAAAAGCTTAAATCAGGTAATGAGCGAAAATATTTGTTTTCCCGCAAAACTTACTCACTCCCACATAGACGATCTTATAAACAGAGGCATAAAACATATCTTTTTCCCATACGTTGTTTATGAAAAAATATACTCCGAAAAAGAAAACAATACGTATAACTGTCCGATAGTATCCTCCTATAATGTGGTTATTAAACACCTTAAAAACAAATACAAGGAAATACGGATAGACAACCCCGTTTTTTCTTTCAAAGACAAAGACCTCTTAAAAAAGAATTGCAAAAAATATTTGGCAACACTTGGCGTAAAAGACAAAGTTTTTCAACGTGCTTTTGCTATTGCTTTCAAAGAAAGAGAAAATTTTGAAAAAGACCTTTACGACAAAAACATGGAATACTACAATTTGGCAAGACAAAACAACGAAATAATAATACTTCTTGCCGGCAGACCCTATCACATGGACGATTTGATACAACATTCCGCAGGAGAAATAGCCTCATACCTTGGAGCAACAATAATAAACGAAGATATTGCAAGACAAAAAGGCTTTTCCGACAAAGACTCTTCTTTTCTTGTTTCTCAATGGTCGTACATCAACAGAATAGAAAACTCTGTCTTTTTTGTAGCCAATCAAGACGAAAAAGTTAACTATGCCCAATTAACCTCCTTCGGTTGCGGACCGGACGCTTTTCTTTTGGACGATGTGCAAGATATTCTCAAACGACATCACAAATCCGCCACCTTCCTTAAAATAGACGATATTCAAAACCCCGGCGCCCTAAAACTTAGAATACGCTCTTTGATAGAAAGTATAAAAATGAACAACGCTTCGAGGCAGGGAAGTAAAAAATTCCTTGAGTTCAAGGACACTAAGGATTTTTCCAAACAGGAAAAACATCGCACCATTCTTGCTCCTTTTTTTACCTCCTATATCTCTCCTTTTTTGCCGGAATTGTTCAAAATCAACGGTTATGATTTGGAAGTATTACCTTTGAGTGACGAAATCAGTGCCGAGTACGGTATCAAATATGCCAACAACGAGGTTTGTTACCCTGCAACTCTTATTGTGGGTGATGCCATAAAGGCTTTGAAAAGCGGTAAGTATGACAGAAATAAAGTTGCCTTTGGTATAACTCAGACGGGAGGACAATGCAGAGCAACAAATTATTATGCTATACTCAGAAAAGCCTTTGCGGACGCAGGTTATGAGGATGTGCCGGTAATGAGTGTTAATTTCGGAGAAAACACTGCCAAAAAACAAGACGGCTTTCGTCTCAATTGGTTAAAGACTTTGCCACTTACCCTTGGCGCTATTTTGTTCGGAGATTGTCTTTCCAAAATGTATTGCTCAACCGTTGTTCGTTGCGAAAACAAAAATTCTGTCCTCGCTCTGCAAGAAAACCATATTTCACAAGCAAAACAACTTATTTTGCAAGAAAACAACAAAGGTTTTATTACTTTGTTACAAAGGGCGGTTGAGGATTTTAACTCTTTGCTTTCCAAACCCAAAATCGAACGTAAAAGAGTGGGTATTGTGGGAGAAATATATTTGAAGTATCACCCCTTTGCCAACCACAATGTTCAACAATGGCTAATAGACCAAAACATAGAAGTTGTTCCTCCTTCTCTTATGACTTTTTTCGTGCAAACCTTTGTAAATCGTAAAACTAACAAGCAAAACAACATAGACAAACAAAGCATGCCAGAGTTCATAACGGACTTTTTCTATCAAAGAATAAAAAGCAAAATAGATAAATACAACAAAGTCTTGTCTTCTTTTCTCTATTACGAGCCTTTGGAAGATATTTTTGATTTGGCTAAAAAATCAAAAGATATTTTGCCTTTGTATTCTCAATTCGGAGAAGGTTGGCTTTTGCCTGCCGAAATAGTCTCTATGGTAGAAAAAGGAGTAAACGGTATTGTGTCCTTGCAACCTTTTGGCTGTATTGCCAACCATATTATAAGCAAGGGTGTGGAAAATCGTATCAAAGAATTATACCCGAAACTTAACTATTTGGCTTTGGATTTTGACAATAGCGTTTCGGAGGTTAATATCAAAAATCGTCTCATGCTTATGTTGGAAAACATTGTTTAATTTTTTACGGTATAAAAAAACAAGTGTATTTTTCCATGCCATTATCTTTGTACACACCAAACAGAAGAGTACTCAATATTGAGTATTCCTTTATATTAAGATTTATAAAAGACTCTCATTAAAAATAAAATTTATAAATTTGCAAATCAAAAACTCGTCGCCTACGGGTTTCGAATTTTGACTATAATTATTTATAATTCAACACTGTAATAAAATGAAAAAAGTATTTTTTTTGATGTTAATGGCTCTTTTGATGAGCATTAGTAGCCGGTCTCAGCAGACAGAGACCTTTATTGTTGGAGAAGGTGATATCACACAAATGTATGCTCCGACAAGTATAAGCTACAAATATTCTGTTAGCCAAACAATTTATTTGGCTAGTGAAATAGACTGGGTAGGACAGATAACCCAAATAAGTTATCTGAATACCTTTTCGAGTTTAAATACTACACGAGGTATCAAGGTCTATATGGGTGTTACACAGAGGTCTTCTTTTCCCTCTGCAAGTGATGCCCTACCGGCAGATAGTCTTACTTTGGTTTACGAAGGAGCGTGGAGTGTAGTAGGCGGACAAGATGCGCCAATTACACTATCAACCCCCTTTAACTACGACGGTTATGGCAATTTGGTCATAGCCTTTGTAGATACAACAGGAAGTTATCTGATCTCGGCCGGACAATGGCAATCAACCTCCGCTAACAATCGTATGGTATACAAGCGTGGCGACAATGTTGTTCAGTCCTTATCTACAGTAAGTACAGGATTTACGGGAAATTATTGTCCCGATGTCAAAATTACCATGGTCACGAACGATAATTTTTGCTACAAGGTTAGGAATGTAGTACTTTCCGTTACCGCCACAACTGCAAATGTCTCTTTTGCAGCAAGAGAAGGCAACCCTACTTACTATTATCAAATAAAAAAATCTACGGAAAATTTTGACGACAGTCAAGATGAAAACACTGCCGATACTGTTATTCTTTTTGAAAACTTAGACCCCAATACTCAATACGACGTTAGAATAAAAGCCGATTGCGGAGAAAATCAGTCGGCGTATAGAACAGTATCTTTAAGAACTCCTTGTATTTCAGTGACGGAATTACCTTGGCAATGTACTTTTGAAGATGAAATTACCGGTCAAATGCCATCTTGTTGGGATAGGCCGAGCGATTATAACGATTATCCAAAGGTAACAACAACCAATACCTACGGGGGTAGCAAGAAGTTGGAATTCCGTTCCCAAAATAGAACAAGTGCCATTGCTGTTTTGCCTAATTTTGAAACTCCGCTAAACGAGCTTCAGCTTTCTTTCTATACAAGAAGGGAGGGTGCTAATTCCGGTACTCTTTATGTCGGTTACATGACAAATTTGACCGATTCTAACTCTTTTGTAGCTGTAGATTCCATTACTTCCGCCGGACTGGGAGACAATGACTACCATCTTTATGAAATAGATTACAGTAGTGTTACAATAGAAGATGGGCAGTCTCCTCGTATTGCTCTCAAATATTTAAATAATATCAATTGGTTTTGGTACGTAGACAATATAACCGTTGACAACATACCCGCTTGCACACGTCCCAATCAGATAACCGCAGAGGCTACTAGCGATAATGTAACCATTAGCTGGAATTCCACAGGTTCTAACTTTGTAGTTTATTACAAAAATTTATCGGACTCAACCGTAACGGAATACTCTGAGGCTACCGATTTTAATTCTACGGAGACTGAAAATACCTACACTATCTCTATAGGGGGACTTTCTTCCGGTAGCAGATATACATTCTACATAGAGGTTATTTGTGCAACAACCACCAGAAGTGAGGAAAAAACATTCAAAACAGAGTGTTTACCTTATGCTAGCGTTCCTTTGTATTGGGATTTTGAATCCTCCGACCCTACAACAAATCTTCCTCTTTGTTGGTCAAAAACAGCAGATCGTACTAACGGAGTATATCTCTATGGCTTTGATGCAAATAATGGAGACAGTTCTTTGTTTCTCACTTCCTCCGGTCAACACATTGCTTTTCTTCCGGGTATGGATTGGAGCAATATTAACCTTCAATCCCTACAGCTTAGATTCTATGCAAAAAAATCACAGTATGCCGTGTCTGAACCTATTATACAAGTAGGTGTATTAACGGATATTACCGATACGTCTACCTTCGTACCCGTGGCAACTATTACCGTAAATAGTAGTGCGTCTTTTGAGGAAAAAATAGCAATGTTTTCCAACTACGAGGGCGAGGGAACTCATATTGCCATTAGATGTAAGGACGGATATGCTTACGTGGACGATATGTATTTGGAAAATGTTCCAGATTGTCCTCCCGTACAGAATATTACTATTGACAGTGTTAGCGCCAACACTGCTATGGTTTCTTGGTCGGGTTATAACGAAAACTATCTTGTACGTTACAAACCAAGCACAGCTACGGATTGGCAAACCGACAACGTCACAATACAGGATACGAGTGCAACAATAACCAATCTAAACGCAAACACTTTATATGTAGTGTCAATTGCTCCGGATTGTGAAACTACCGATGAAAGTTCATACAGACAAACTACTTTCACTACCGAATGTGATGTTGTAAATGTGCCATACCTATTAAATTTTGAGGATACTACTTTGTTAAAATGTTGGACTGTGTTGGCTTATAGTTCGGAATTCGACGACTATTATTATAGCTACACTTATTTTCCACAACTATATTCCAATAGCAATTTTGCTCATTCCGGCAATATTTCCATGGAGATAGGCGGAGAATATACCGGTTCCATGTATCTTGCCGCTCCGAAATTTAATTTGGATATAGAACAAACTCGTTTGCAATTCTACTTAAGGAAAGGATACTCCTCCTCTTATTATGATTATGGTAACATAATAATAGGACTTGTAACAAGCCTCTCCGACACCTCTACTTTTATTGCTCTTGATACCATTCTCGCAAGCAATATCAGTACAACTTATTCTTTGCAAACAGTGGATTTCAATCGTTTTCCACAATATACGGGACAAGATTACTACATTGCCTTTAAGTATTTGGGTATAACTGATGATTATCCCGGTTATTACTACATTGATGATGTATCCGTAGATAATATTCCGGCTTGTGCGGAGCCTACGGCCATTAGTAGCTCAAACCCTACTTCTAACACAGTGAATATTACCTGGACATCTGAGGCGGAAAACTTTAAGATTTACTACAAAAAAGCTTCCGAAGGAGACGAGGTAGAGTATTCCGTTGTCGAGGCTACTTTAACCGACGGTGTTTATACTTTGGAAAACCTTGATGTCGCAACAACATACAAATATTACGTTGCAACTATTTGTGCCGACAACTCGGAGGCAAGTTCTCAGTTGCATACCTTCACCACCGCTTGCGATGCCATTAATATTCCTTATACAATGGATTTTGAATCCATCGAAATATACGCACGTCCTCTTTGCTGGTCATTCCTTAATGAGATAGTAGCAACTTCCAATTATTCTTATCCTTGTGTAAATAATAGCTCATACAGAGGACACAATTCTGCCAAAGGTTTGGAATTTCATAGCAACCCTACTTCTCCTGCCATTGCGATAATGCCACAATTTACCACGGAATTCAATCAATTAAGCGTTGAGTTTTGGACAAGACCGGAGGCTTTGTCCAATAGTGGTAAATTTGAAATAGGTTATGTTACAGACCCTACAAATGCCAATACCTTCGTTGCATTAGATTCTATTAGTGTTACCAACCTTTTGGATACGGCTTATCACAAATACAGAATTAATTTCAACAATGTGGACTTAGGAGAGGCAACCGTTGCTTATATTGCTTTCCGTCATACACCAAGATTTGATAATTTTTGGTGGTATCTTGACGATATAACGGTAGATACCATACCTGCTTGTCAGGAACCTGCTTCTCTATATTCAAGCAATATCAACTCTTCCTCCATTCATCTTTCTTGGACTTCAGATCAAGAAAGCCTAACTCTATATTATAAAGAGGCTTCTGCGACGACTTACGACTCCATAGAAAACGTTTCTCTTAATGAGGAGGGATATTATTTGTTTGAAAATCTCACTCCTTCCACCCGTTATACTTGGAAAGTAGGTTTTGTTTGCTCCGATGACGGCTTGACATACGTATCGGAAGAGGCACAATTTATCACCGCTTGTGTAGGAATTACTTCCGTACCTCAAACTTGGAGTTTTGAAGCTGCCGACAATACAGCCGGTACTACTTCCAATCCATTACCTGCTTGTTGGCAAAGAGTCGGCACAGCGGTTTATCCTTGTTCTTATTCCAGTCCGGGCTACGTTAATACGGGTTCGTACACACTATATTTTTCTTCCGAAGGAAATACGGGAGTTCTTCCTTTAATAGATACGGGAGTTTTGCCTATAAATACTTTGCAACTTTCGTTCTATGCAAGAAAAGCCAGCAATAGTGCCTCCAACGGTTCTTTGACCGTGGGAGTTATGACAGACCCAACGAATGCTAACACCTTTACTCCTATTGACACTGTTTCCATATCTTCCGCAACTCACGAGTTGTTTGAAATTCCTTTGAGTTCATACACCGGTACGGGTGGTTATATTGCCATACGCAACAATACTTATTATTCAGTCTATGTGGATGATGTAACTTTGGATTTGATTCCGTCTTGTTCTCGTCCTGTAAACTTGGCAATAAGTAATATAACAGACAATCAAGCAACGGTTACATGGATGTCCACCGGCAGCAATTTCGAAATCTATTACAAGGAGGTTTCCGCTACCACATACAATGAACCTATAACCAACTTTACCTCGGGCGGAGGAGACAATATTTGGACAGCAACACTATCCGACCTTTTGGCTTCCACTACTTATGATATTTATGTAAAGGTTATATGTGACGACCAAACGGAACTTGCTTCTGTTACGGATACTTTCCAAACAATTTGTGCTACGGTTAGCGTATTTCCGTATTTGGAGGAATTCAGCTCCGGTTTGGGCTGTTGGGCAAGTGTTATAGAATCCGGTAGCAGTCATTGGAGTACACGTCTTAGTGGTACTGATGGAAAGGCATATCATTCCTATGTTACCGGATATACTCGTTTGAATTCTCCTATCTTCGATTTATCCGGTGTAGAAACTCCTACGCTTTCTTATAATTGGGAAGCTTGTAGCGATAATAACAATAAGGACTCCATACTTGTTTATTACAGAACAAGTATGGAAGGAGAGTGGACTTTGTTGGCTTCTCATGCACCAAGCTTAACCGGTAGTAATACGGGGACTATTACCTCACAAACCAACACCGTAGCTCTACCTGAAGCAAGTGCTACATATCAAATTAGTTTTATGGCTGCCACTCACAGTGGCTACGGAGTATATCTGGATAATGTTTCAATTACTGACTCCGGAGCTGTTCCTCCTCCTGTACCTGACACCGTACAGATGACAGTTAGCCAAACTTTGTGTTACGGA
>CAUTQY010000001.1:0-201520 GCA_963540815.1 uncultured Bacteroidales bacterium | reverse complement strand
TTCCGTAGCGGTAGTTGGCGTAGAAATTTGCTGCTATATTATTGGGCAAACCTGCGACAAAGTTCATGTTACCTATTTCTAAGGCTATGTATTTTTTATCCGAAGTTGCAAAATAACGTAGGCTGTTACCACCATGATAGGGGTTGAAGTTTCTATAAAATGCTCCGCTGGTTGCCAACGAGTTAGAAGAATTGGATGCGACTACAAGACTTTTTAGACTACAACATTCATTGAAAGCATAAGAGCCAACGGTTAATGATTTATTCAGAATAACGGACTCCAAACCTTCACAACTAGCAAAAGCATCCGCAGGAATACTTGTTAAACCGGAATTACTTGGAATAGTGATACTTGTTAAGGCTCTGCATCCCTCAAAAGCCGCTACTCCAATAGAAGTTAAAGAAGGATTGGAGAGCATTGTATCTACGGAGGCTTGGGAAAGTCTTCTGCATCCATAAAAAGCATCGTTACCTATTGTATCCGGTTTGAGATTGGTTATTGTAGTTAAACTGCCACAACCGTAGAAAGCATTATCGCCTATGGTAGTTAAAGAGTTATTAGCAGGCAAAGTAACCGTAGTAAGAGCTCTACAACCTTCAAAAGATGAAGTACCAATACTTGTTAGATATGGCGTATTTATAGTTAATGTTTGTAATGAGTCACAGTATGAAAAAACGCTGTCTTCAATATTCCTTAAACCAGAATTACTTGGAATAGTGATACTTGTTAAGGCTCTGCATCCCTCAAAAGCCGCTACTCCAATAGAAGTTAAAGATGGATTGGAAAGAATTGTATCTATGAAGGCTTGGGAAAGTTTTATACAGTTGTAAAAAGCTCCTTTGCCTATTGTATCCGGTTTGAGATTGGTTATTGTTGTTAGGCTGCCACAATGGTAAAAGGCATTGGTTTCGACTGTCTTTACGTAATTATCGTAACTAAATACAATACTTTTTAATTTGGTATCGGCGTAAAAACCGGAATTTACAATTGAGGTGATTCTTACTTGTTTTCCCCCTGCGTAGAAAGAAGCAGGGACAAGCACGGAGGTATCCGTATTTGCTTTGTGTGCTACGGAAACATTGTAAATGGTATCCTCAACGCTTGTTACTGTAAAAGTAAGATTTGGGTAAGTGTCAAGTTTTATGGTATCACCCATATTGTATGTGGTCTGCGTACGACCCAAAAAAGGAATTAATAAAAGAAAGGAAAAAAATAAAAGAAACCTTAAAGTTTTAGACGATTTAAAGAGTGTATTTGCCTTATTATCAATCAAATACCCATCCCCAATACAATTACGTAAGGTTGTGATTTTTAATAATTTGTGTAACATAATTTTTTATTATTGATTTAACGTTAAATTTTACATTTCAACGTGCAAAGTTACAACAAAATCAATACCAAACAATATTTTTTGTTTATTTTTTTGAATGGATTGCTTCGCTTTTCGCTCGCAAGGACGAAAAAGGAGGGTTTGCTTTTGATGTTACTTTCCGTCTTTGGCAGTAGGCTATGCCGTCATTGCGAGCCGTAAGGCGTGGCAATCCGGAGAATTAACAAAGCGGAATGGATTGCCACTATTTTTTTGTAAAGGCTCATAATGACGAAACGGGCAAATTGAGTAGCAGGAATGGTTTATTATGACCTAAAGCCGAGTCGTGTAATGATGCAAAATAAAGGCTCGCAATGACGGTATATATTTAGAGTATGGCAGTGGTAAAAAAATAATCGGTATGAGTGTTTGCAAAATTAAAAAAAGTTGTATCTTTGCAAAACTTCTTGGAGAGGTGCTCGAGTGGCTGAAGAGGCTCGCCTGGAAAGCGGGTAAGCGGCAAAACCGCTTCGGGGGTTCGAATCCCCCTCTCTCCGCAAAGGTTTTCGATAACTATTTTTTACTTCTCACTAAAATATTTTTCCATTAATAATTTTATGTTGGGGTAGGTGTTCTCCGATATAATATGCAAGTCGTCTTTATTTACCCATATTAATTTATTAATACCTTCCTCCGTTTGCGGTATAAGAGTTTCCCTATGGGAGCAAGTCATTTTGTACCAATAGGTATGTTTTAACTCGTATCTGTTATTCATGCAATAGGTGTGACGGCTAATATCCAAAAAACTTTCTATTCGCGGGTGTTTTATCCCCGTCTCTTCTCTAACCTCCCTTATAGCCGTATTTTCAAAACTCTCTCCCTCTTCCCAATGTCCTTTGGGCAAATCCCAAAAGCCGTTTCTAAACATAAATAAAAATTCCCCTTTGTCGTTTTCCACCAAACCACCTGCTGCAAAAACATGATAGAACTCCCTTGTGCAAAGACGAAAAACCTCCTCGGTGCTTATTTTATCGCACAGCAAAAGAATATTGTTATTATTTTTTTCATCAAAGAACATTGAGATTTTTTGATGCTTAAAAGTTTCATTATCACAATTTATAATAGTTTGATACTCTTTGTTATCTAAGGCTTGTGAGGTTTTTGTTATAAAAATTTTATTCCTTTTGTTAAAAATAGTGTACCTTTGCATATTGTTAAAACTTTATATTACCTACTATGAATAAAGAAAATGCTATTGAAGCGGCACGTTGTCTTTTGGAGATAAAAGCCATAAAGCTCTCTCCCGAAAAACCTTTTGTTTGGGCATCGGGGAGAAAATCTCCTATCTATTGCGACAATCGTTTGACTTTGTCCTATCCTCCAATAAGAACGTATTTGAGACAGCAATTCGTATCTATTGTAAATGAAATGTTTGCGAGTGTGGATGTAATAGCAGGAGTTGCCACGGGAGGAATAGCACAGGGTGTTTTGGTGGCACAGGATTTGGGCAAACCTTTTGTATATGTTCGGCCAAATGCAAAAGACCATGGTTTAAACAATCAAATAGAGGGTGATGCAAAAAGTGGTCAGACTGTTTTTGTTATAGAGGATTTGGTTTCTACCGGCAAAAGTAGTTTGTTGGCTGTGGACGCTTTAAGAGAAGCAGGGTGTGAGGTAAAAGGTATGGCGGCCATTTTTACTTACGGTTTGGAAGTGGCAAAAAATAACTTTGAATTGAAAAAAGTTCCTTTGCAAACCATAACCGATTACGTCACTTTGATAGAAACCGCAATAGAAGAAAAATATATAACTCCGGAAAATATAGCAACTTTGAATAAATGGAGAGAGAATCCGGAAAAATGGAGTGAGCAGAGAATGTAATCCTCTTGAAAAAAAGATGAAAAAAATAGATACTAAAGTAATAGAATTAAATAAGCCGGTAGAAGCGGTTTTTTATGCTTTGAGTGATTTTTCCAACCTTAGAGCTTTGCCGGAGGCTAATGATAAAATCAAAAATTTTCAATGCTCGTATGATACGCTTTCCTTTGAAATGGATGCAAACGGAATGGCAAATGTACAGGTGGAGTTGAAAATAACTGACCGCAAACCTTTTGAATACATTACCATAATGAATCAAAAAGAAATTATGGGAGGATTCTCTTTTGCAATGAATTTTGTTTTTAACAAAACAAGTGATTATACCTCTACTCTACAAGGAAAATGTAATGTAGAAGGAAATGCTATGATACTTATGATGTTTAAAAAACAGATAGAAGAGGGATTGGATACCCTAATGGACGGAATAAAGAAATCTGTGGACGGGCAATAAATTGTAGCAAATCTTGTATTTATTACTTTTTGTCCGTACCTTATGAGTGATACCTAATTGTTTATGAAAAGACTATGCTTATTTTTTGTGTCGTTGTTTGCTATTTACTTTCTTTACGCACAAGAGATAAGCATTTTCGATTATGACCCTTGTAGCGAAAAGGAAAGCAAAACTTACAAAAAAAAAGTTCAAAAGGCTTTTTCTCTTTTTATGGAACATAAATCTCAAAAAGCCTCTCTTATTCTTACCGATTTGATAAAAAAAGGCGAACCTTCGGCTTCCGCTTATTTTATTATGGGTTTGATAGGGGTGCGGGCGGACAACCCAAATATGATTAGAAAATACTTTCCTTTGTGCAAAGAGAATTGTGAGGATTTTTCTCATCCTTTGCTCTGGTATTATATGGGAATAATAAACTATTCTGACGAAAATTACACACAGGCTCAAAAAGATTTTCAAAAATTTATGTCTTTATCGGAGGAAAACGAAAGCTATGACTCTTTACGCAATTCTGCTATTAATTATTTGAATTGGAGCGATTTTTTACACAAAACGACAAATAACCCTGTGCCTTTTTTCCCAAAAAGAATAGGTTATTTGGCAGAGAATAGCAGTTATTATCAACCCTTTATAACAGCGGATAAAAAAGAAATCTATTTTCTAAGAGAAGAAATAACTACTGACACTATTAGAGATAGTTTTCTTTCCTCTTACTCTCTAAAAAAAGAAATAAAAGCCGGCAAAGCCTCTTTGGATACCAACAATTATTATGACAGAGGGCTGGTTTTGTCTCTACCTTTCAATAATGCAAAATCGGAGGGCAGAGTGTCCCTTACCGCCGACAACAATATTTTATTTTTTGCCTGCAAAGACAAAAAAACTTGGAACATATATTATTGTAATCGTTATGGGGACTATTTTTCCGAACCCAAACCCATTAATATCAATACCGAGGATGCGGACGAAATGCAACCCTTTGTTACATGGGAGGGTAATACTCTTTTTTTTGTATCAAATCGTAAAGGGGGTAGGGGAGGATATGATATTTATTTGTCAAAACGCAAAAATTCAACGGAATGGGAGGAGCCCATCAATTTGGGAAGCCAAATAAATACTCCTTTTGATGAGAGTTTCCCTTTTCTTTCTTTTGATGACAGCGTATTGTATTTTCTTTCCAACGGACACAAAACCATAGGAGGAACGGATATTTTTTATAAACATTTATTGGAGGACTCTCCTGCTATCAATATGGGTTACCCTATCAATACGGAAAACAACGAAGGCAATACAGGGGTAATGTTAGACGGGAAAACAGCCTACCTTACTCACAAAGCTCAAAAAGAAAAACATTTCTTAATAAAAACATTTATCTTGCCCGATTATGCACAAAGCCGGGCTTGTAGGCTTAAAAAAGGCAGACTTATCTTTGAGGTTGAAACAAATGTTGTCTTGGATTTGTTTAATCTTACAAACAATAATCTTCATCATATAAGTGTTTCACCCGAAAAGTCATGTTTTTCTTTGGTGTTGCAAGACAATGCTCTGCAATATCTTTCTTTTAACAAGTTGGGTTATATGTTTTGCGCTACAAAGATAGATAACACAACGGATAGCTTATTCTTACATATCAAACCCATAGAAAGCGGACAAAGGATAGGGTTGGAAAATATTTTTTTGAACGAGTCAAATACGGATTTTTTGCAAGAAAGTTATATTGCCATTATGATGCCTTTTATTAATTTTATTGTCGGTAATGCTCATATGAGATTGAATATATATGCAAATGACAGAATTTTACGAGTTTTGGAAAAACATCTGTTAAATAAAGGAATACGACAAGACAGATTTTCTCTTATAAAAACGGAAAGTGATAGTTGTCTCTACTACGAAATACAATAAGGGAAGCATATTTGCTTTGGATAAAAATGTTTAATTTTGCAGGAAAGTTTTGTTTGTAGATGAAGAATGTGTACATAGAAACGTATGGCTGTCAAATGAATAGAGCAGACAGCGGAATTGTGGGAAAGGTTTTGTCGGAAAATGGGTTTTCTATTGTAAATAGTGATACCGAAGCGGATGTTATACTGATAAATACTTGTGCCGTAAGAGACAATGCGGAAAAACGAATACACAACAGAGTACACGACTTACGTTCGTTGAGAAAGAAAAAACCTAATCTGAAAATAGGCATTCTCGGCTGTATGGCCGAAAGACTGAAAGAGACTCTTATAGAGGAGGATAAAGTGGATATTGTAGCAGGACCTGACTCCTACAGAAAGTTACCCGAGCTGATAACAAAAACCTTTGCCGTAGATGTTTTGCTTTCCAAAGAAGAGACGTATGAGGATATTATTCCTATGGAGTTAGACTCAGACGGAATATCAGCTTTTATTTCAGTAATGAGAGGTTGTGAGAATTTTTGTTCTTATTGTGTTGTACCTTTTACAAGAGGAAAAGAAAGAAGTCGCTCTTCTGAAAGTGTGATAGAGCAAGCAAAAAACTTGTTTGATTTGGGATATAGGGATATAACTCTTTTGGGACAAAATGTCAATTCCTATCTGTACAAAACAGAGACTCAAGAGATTAATTTTGCAAAACTTATCGCCTTGGTAGCTCAAATAAATCCCAAACTTAGAGTACGTTTTGCTACTTCTCATCCGAAAGATATTTCGGAGGAACTTGTGGACAACATTGCAAAATACGATAACATTTGTAAGTATATACATCTTCCCGTACAGGCAGGTAGCAACAAGATGCTCAAAATAATGAACAGAAAATATACCATAGAAGACTACAAGCAAAAAATAACTATGATACGTAACAAAATACCCAATTGTGCTTTGAGTACGGATATCATTGCGGGTTTTTGTAGCGAATCAACAGATGACCACAAGGCAACCATGGATATTATGTCTTGGGTTGGGTATGATTCCGCTTATATGTTTAAGTATTCTGAGCGCCCCGGCACTCTGGCCGCAAAGAAATACAAGGACGACGTACCCGAGCAAGAAAAACTAAGGAGATTAAACGAAATCATATCCTTGCAAAGAGAATTGTCTTTGCAAAGTAATAAAAAAGATATTGGAAAAGTTTTTGAGGTTTTGGTAGAAGGTGAGAGTAAGAGAGATAAGAATAAGTATTTTGGTCGTAATTCTCAAAACAAAGTTATAGTTTTTGACAAAGAAAATACACAAAAAGGAGATTATGTAAACGTTAAAATAGAATCTTGTAGCTCTGCTACCTTATTGGGTAGTGTTTGTTAGATGTGGTATTAATATTTGAGGATATTGCATAAATTAAAAATTATATATACCTTTGCAAATTGTAATGGCAGTAAAGAAAATAGAAATAAAATGAAAAAAATCATAAATAAAGTACTTGTTGTATTGGGAGCATTGGTTTTGTTATCCTCTTGTACTTCTCAAAAAAATTTGATTTACTTTCAAAATGAGGAACTGAATTCCAAAAATCAGCCTGACACTATGATATACAAATATGATGCGGACTTTTTAAACGCTTTGCCGGAATACAAAATACAACCGCAAGATATGTTGTATGTTCAAATTTATTCTTCCTTGGATGATAAGGCTCTTTCTCTTTTTCAATCTAATACTCAAACTAATTATAATTCGATGTACGGAGACCAGGGGCTATATCTCAACTCATACGAAGTGGATAAAAACGGCTTTGTAGACTTACCGACCATAGGTAAGGTTTTTGTTGAAGGTATGACAGTAGACCAAGTACAACATACTATAAAACAAAAAGCGGAAGAATATAGTGAGGGTATAGTTGTTATTTGTCGTATGGTAACCTTTAGGATAAAGGTTGCGGGGGAGGTGAACAGACCTGGCGTTTATACTTTCTATCAACCTTCGGTAAATATTTTTGACGCTCTTTTGGCGGCGGGAGATTTGACCTATTACGGCAACAGACAAAAGGTGAGAATAGTAAGAAAAACTTCCGACGAGGATATAGTCTATACTTTGGACATAAGAAAGGCTTCGGTTCTGCAAAACAAAAATTATTATTTGCGTCCGGGAGATATAGTGTATGTAGAGCCAAACAAAAATACAAAAACACTCACAACCATCAACCCTCCTTTGACTACCGTTACCTCTTCTCTTTCTCTTATAACCTCCATTATAGCAATAATAGTTACAATCAACAATTTAAGCAACTAAAATAATATATGAGTACAAACATATCCAACAAACCTAAAGACGCAACATTTACCGAGCAAGAAAGCGGAAGTCAAATAAATCTTGCCGAGTTATGGTTTAAGGTAAATGAAAAGTGGTATTTGTTTGCCATAGCAGTGGCAGTAGCCTTGATATTGGCTTTTTTTGTCAATAGATACTCCGCTCCGAAATACGAGGCGACTTCCTCTCTTTTGATTAAGACAAATAATGATATGATGAATTCTTTGTCTATGGGTACCGCTTTTATGCGCATGGGGAGCGAGGATTTTCAGAACGCCTTGGGTACAATTCAATCCTATACTATAACCAAACAGACACTAAAGGCTATGGATATGTATGTTTCTTATTATCAAAAGTTGAATTTCAGATATGAAAACATATACAAGAAAACCCCCTTTAAAGTTGTGTTGGATATTTCTAAGCCTCAGCCTACGGGTTTTAACATCAGAGTGGAGATAAAAGACAAAAATACTTACGAACTTTCTTACAATGCAAGGAGTAATATAACCGTCTATGATTTTATAGAGGATAATATTTTGGACGAAAAGGTCGATGTACCTGACAGACAAACCACTCTAAAATTTAATGAATGGTACACTAAGGACGGAATGCGTTTTAAAATACAACTTGCACAAGACAAATGGGATAGCAAAAACATTGGTATACCTTACGCTTTTTCCATTAACAATATGGAGGTTTTATCCGAAGTGTATAATTCAACAAAAATAGACCTTGTACATAAGGAATCCTCCATTGTGACTATTAAGTTCAGAGATAGCAACCCAAAGATTGCGGTGGATTTTGTCAACACCTTATGCCAAGTATATATAGACAAAACCTTTGAGGAAAAAAATTATCTCAATGTTGCGACAATAGATTTTGTGAACAATCAGATAGTGGCTATTTCGGATTCTCTATCGGTTGCAGAGGCAAGAAAAGAATCTTTCAAAGAAGCTCACAATACTCTCAATCTTACCAATGACGGACAATATTTGTACGAAAAAACAAACAAGTTGCAAGAGCAAAGGGCAGAGGAATTTTCCAAACAAAAATATTACAACTATCTCACAGACTATATAAAAGTTGCCGACATAGACGAGGGTATAGCTTCGCCGGCGGCGGCAGGAGTTCAGGATTTGTTGCTTAATAATCTTATAGAAAAATTATCGGTGGCAATAATAGAATATAGAACCTCCGTTGTCAAACGTTCGGAAAAAAATCCCAAAACAAAGGAGTTAAGAACCACCATAGAAACAATAAGGAACCAGATAGAGGAAAGTCTCAAAAGTATAAAAGAGGCCTCAAACATAGCTATGAGGGAATTGCAAAGACAACAAGACGAATTGCAAACGGCCATAAATAAACTGCCTGCAACGGAAAGGAATATGATAAATATAGAGCGTCAGTTTAGGTTCAATGACGAAATATACTCTTTCTTGTATCAAAAGAGAGCGGATGCCGAAATTGCAAAAAATGCCGCTTTGCCCGACCACAAAATCATAGACAAGGCAACCGTAGCAAATAAGGTATATCCTCGTACGGCTATTAACTTCCTTGTGGCTTTTATTCTTGGACTGTTGGCTCCGGGAGCATATGTTTTCTTCAAATATATAACCAAAGATACTGTGGATAGTAAGGATGATTTGCAGAAAATTTCTCAAAACCCTATCATAGGATACATTCCTACTTTTCCGGAGAATAGCAATCCTTTAATGGTTTTTAATAAACCGAAATCTCAGATAACGGAAAGTTATAGAACTATAAGAACGAATATTAAGTATATAATAGAATCTCAGAAAGATAAAGATAACGGTTTGGGTAAGACAATACTCATAACCTCTTCTATGCCGAACGAAGGTAAGTCTTTAACCGCTGTGAATATTGCCTCGGTATTTTCCATAAATAAAAGCAAAACACTACTTTTGGAATGTGACCTTAGAAAGCCAAGGTATCACAAGACATTTAATTTGGACGCCGGCAAGGGAATTGTATCCTACTATATTAACAAGGTGGGTATTGAGGATATTATTCAACACACGGAGTTTGATAATTTTGATGTCGTATGTGTAGGGCAAGTACCGCCTAACCCTTCGGAAATAATAGATTCCGAAAAAATGAAAACTCTTATTGAGGAGTTGAAAAAAAGATACGATTACATTATTCTTGATACTCCTCCCGTAAATCTTATTGCAGACGCTCAAACCCTTGCAAAACTTACTGACGTTGTTTTGTTTGTTGTTAGATTAGGCAGAACTAATTCTTCCGTTTTAACAAATTCTTTGATAGAAATGGAAGAGAGAAGCAGCGTAAAAGTTAATTTCATACTCAACTGCATAGAAACGGTAATGCAAAAGTATGGTTATGGCAAAGGATACGCTTACGGAAGATATGGCAACTATGGGTACGGTTATGGTGGTTATGGCTATGGTAGTGCTTACGGGTACGGATATTTCGATGAGGAATACAAATTGAACGGGTCTTCCAAACGCTCTCGCGGAAAAAATAGACATAGTGCTGATAATCAATTATATACAGGGGGGGGGATTTTGAACAAGGAATATAAATTATAAACTATTCAACAGAGGTGTTTTATTTTTTGGAGGAAGTTTTAAAGTATTTCCTCCAAAAAATTTACAAAAAGTCTATGCATTGCAATATTCCCGTATTCATTCCTCATTTGGCTTGTAATCATTCCTGTATTTTTTGCAATCAAAGATTTATTAGCGGGCAAATACAAGTTCCCTCCGCAGTGCAAGTTAAGAAGACAATAGATTTGTATCTTTCTACTATAAGAGAAGGAACGGAGGTAGAGGTTGCTTTTTTTGGTGGCAGTTTTACCGGCTTGGATATTGAAACACAAAATAAATATCTGCAAGTCGTACAACCTTATATAAAAGAGGGAAAAGTAAAATCCATACGTTTATCTACTCGTCCGGACTATATCAATGAACAAATACTCGATAATCTTAAAATAAATAATGTTTCCGATATAGAATTGGGTGCTCAGTCTTTGGACGACAAAATATTGCTTTTTGCCGAGAGGGGGCATATAGCAAAAGATATTACTAAGGCCTCTTCTTTAATAAAGAATTATGGCTTTAATCTTGGGTTGCAAATGATGATAGGCCTTCCTTTGGACACAAAAGAAAAGAGTATCAATACTGCAAAAACCATAGTTGCCTTGGGGGCAAAAACCACAAGAATATACCCTACCTTAGTTATAGAAAATACCACTTTGGCAACACTTTACAGACAAGGAAAGTACAAGCCTTTGAGTATGGAACAAGCCGTGGAATGGACAAAGGAAGTGTATAAGGTCTTTGCACACACTAACATTAAAATACTTAGAGTCGGACTACATCCCTCCAAAGATTTGGTTTCCGGCGAGGGCTATTTGGCAGGACCTTTTCATATTTCTTTTTTTGAACTTGTGCTTTCTGCTCTTTGGAAAGAAAAACTATTGGGTTTGAATGTCGGTGTTAGAACCCTATATGTAAACCCCAAAGATATCAATCATATAATAGGTTACAAATCACGGAACAAAGATATAATAAAAAGACGCGGTCTTAATATTGTTCAAACCGAAGAGATAAAACAAGGAGAGTTTGCTACAAGGTAGATGTAATTTTTTGCTCTTAGTCTCTCACAAAGTTTGATTTACACTGCATAGGTCAATATGAATAAATAAAATTTCGTACTTTTGCAAAAAATAATGCGTACGTATGGAATTAAGCGAGCAAGAAATACAGAGACGGCAGGATGCGGAGCAGTTAAGGCAAATGGGTATTAACCCCTATCCTGCTCCAATGTATGAGATAAATACCGATAGTTACGAAATAAAATCCGAAT
This sequence comes from uncultured Bacteroidales bacterium, assembly GCA_963540815.1. Lineage (GTDB taxonomy): Bacteria > Bacteroidota > Bacteroidia > Bacteroidales > P3 > Scybalousia_A. The sequence continues at coordinate 189,831 of CAUTQY010000001.1, read as the reverse complement.
TTGATAAGGGCAATAGCAAATTTCGGAATATAAAAATAGCCGGCAGGATTATGTCCCGCAGAATTATGGGGGCTGCCTCTTTTTGTGAGATACAAGATGACAAGGGACGAATACAACTTTATGTAAATAGGGACGAAATATGCCCGACCGAGGATAAAAGTTTATACAATATCGTATTCAAAAAATTGTTGGACATAGGTGATATTGTAGGAGTAGAGGGGTTTGTTTTTCGTACCAAAATGGGGGAAATAAGTGTTCATGTCAAAGAGTTAACCGTACTTTGCAAGAGTGTGAGACCTTTACCCGTAGTAAAAGAAAAAGAAGGCAAAATATATGATGCTTTTGCCGACCCCGAACAAAGATACAGACAAAGATACATAGATTTGATAGTTAACCCTCAGGTGAGAGATACTTTTGTAAAGCGTACCGTTTTGGTAAACACTATGCGTAACTATCTTAACGAAAAAGGATATTTGGAAGTAGAGACTCCTATTTTGCAACCAATATACGGGGGTGCCGCCGCCCGTCCTTTCAAAACCCATCACAATACTTTGGATATGGACCTATACCTTAGAATAGCCGATGAGCTGTATTTGAAAAGACTTATAGTCGGCGGCTATGCGGGAGTATATGAGTTCAGCAAAGATTTTAGGAATGAGGGTATGGATAGGTTTCACAATCCGGAGTTCACCCAGATGGAACTTTACGTTGCCTACAAGGATTATTTTTGGATGATGGACACTGTGGAAGAAATGGTAGAGAGAATAGCGCTTGCCTTACACGGAACAACAAAAATAAAAGTAGGAGAAAACGAGATAGACTTTAAGCGTCCTTGGAAAAGATACACTATGTATGAAGCCATAGAACATTTTACGGGCATAGATATTTCCCAAATGGACGAAAAAGAGTTAAGACAGACTGCCCAAAAGTTAAATGTGCCAATAGATGATACTATGGGTAAGGGTAAATTGATAGATGAAATATTTGGAGAAACTTGTGAGAGTAACCTCATACAACCTACATTCATTTATGATTATCCTATAGAAATGTCTCCTTTGGCAAAAAAACACAGGAGCAAAGAGGGTTTGGTAGAAAGATTTGAAGCCGTTTGTAACTGTAAAGAGATTTGTAATGCCTACTCTGAGTTAAACGACCCTGTTGACCAAAGAAAAAGATTCGAAGAACAATTGGAACTTGGCAAGAGAGGCGATAGTGAGAGCATGGTCTTGGATGAAGATTTTTTGCGAGCTTTGGAAATAGGTATGCCTCCTACGGCCGGTTTGGGTATAGGTATTGACAGATTGGCAATGATGATGACTGATAGCAATAGTATTCAAGACGTGTTATTCTTTCCTCAAATGAAACCCGAGATACAACAAGCAATATCTTCGGATGATGAGTTTGCAAAAAAAGGTATCCCTTCCGAATGGATAGATTTGTTAAGAAAAGCCGGCATTGGTACTTTGGAAAACCTTAAATCTGCTAATATCAATAAGTTATTTAATGATTTGAACGGACTAAGAAAGAAAAACAAACTACAAATTCCGGCACTGAAATTGGAGGAGCTAAAATCTTGGTCGGAATAGTATAAGTTTAAAGAAATTTAAAAACAAAAATTAAATGCAATGGAAGAAAATAACATGAACAAGGCTGTACCGGAAAATACGGAGTACAAAGAAAATACTATTTTGCATGAAGAAAAAGCAACTAATCCCGTGCACAAAGTAGGCAAAAATAACCTTATTCCCATTTTGGCAATAGTTTTGTCTGTTGTTGCTATAATATTATGCGTAATAAATCTGTGTAACAAACAGACTCCCAATAATACAATGGCAAATAACAAGGTTGTTAAAACCATACAGACGGGAGAACTAAAAATAGCGTACGTAAATACGGATAGCATACTTGCCAAGTATGACATGGCTTTGGAAATGCAAAAAACTTTGGACGCCAAACAAAAACAAGCGGAAAATTCTTTCAAGCAAGCTCAAGCCTTGTTAGAAAAAGACTATAACGATTTTATGGCAAATGGAGACAAATTAACTCTAACACAGCAAAAAGCAAAGGAAAAAGATTTGCAACAAAGAATGCAAAGCCTTCAGCAAATGCCTGCCAAATTGCAAAGTGATTTGCAACAGGAACAACTAGCTCAAAACAAAAAACTCTTAGACGCCGTGTATGCTTTTGTGAAAGACTATAATGCCAAACATGACAAATACAATATAATACTTTCAAAATCATATACAAATTCTCCTACTCTGTATATGGACGAAGGCATGGATATAACACAAGAGATAATCAAGGGTCTTAACGAGGAGTATAAGGAATACAAGAAAAAATGATTTTTATAATTTGTCTTATAAAATCCTTAGTCTTATGAAAAACGATTGAGGATTTTATATTTCAAGTAAAAACTTGCAAGGTATATTTTTTGTTATACCTTTATTGGAAAATACTTTTATAAATTATGACAAAAAACAATCTTTGTGACATAAATAAATTTGCAATAATAGTATTGCTGCTTTTTATAAGTCTTGATGTTTTTTCGCAAAGGGCGACTATTAAAGGTAAAGTTTGGGACAAACAAAGAAATGAGACTCTTATGTTTGCAAACTGTATCTTGAGGTATCAAACAGACTCCTCGGGAATCTTTAAAGGAATAGCCTCCGATACCTCAGGAGCGTTTGAGTTCAAAAACATAAAAAAACGAAATCTGATTTTGGAGATACAATACATAGGATTTCAAACCTATAAGCAAGAAATACCGGACTCCTTATTTAACGGAAAAAAGGAGATTGACCTCGGCGATATTTTTTTGGAACTTGCGGGTGATCTGGATATGGTTACCGTTAGGGCACAACGCAAACGGATAGAAGTGGAAGACGATAAACTTACAATGAATATAGATGAGGGTATGGCCAACATGGTAAGTAATGCTTTTGATTTACTTAGGCTTGTACCCGGGGTAGTGATAGACAATAACGAAAATCTCAGACTAAACGGTAAGAGCGGCGTTGCTTTTCAATACGACGGCAGAGAATTAAAACTTGGTTGGGAAGCTATAAAAGATATGCTTAAAGCAATGTCACCCGAAATGATAGACTCGTATGAACTCCTCAAAAACCCCGGCGTTAAATATGACGCTGACGGCACAGCAGGCATAATAAACATAAAACCGAAAAAGAATCAAAACTATGGAATAAATGGCTCCGTTAATTTGTCTTCACACATAAAAGATGAATATACATACGGATACAGACCCTCTGCAAGATTGAATTACGTGGACGACAAGTGGATTGTTTCTGCCGGTTATTCTTTCAATGAAAATTGGTACGGCTCACCTGCAAAAGCCGACTCCTCGCTTAGATATATTTGGATAGATAACGATACAACACTATTTCGTCACATAAGTACGAGAGACAATAGCAAAAATATGGGACATAGTTTTAATTTTTCGGCTTCGTATTCTTTGGACTCTACCTCAACTCTTGCCTTGTACACAAACTACGGTACAGACAAACAACCAATGAATACAAACGATTCTCCTATGTTAATGTCTCACAACCCTAATTATTATATTCCGGATTCTGCTTACAACACTATAGACCAAACAAAGTATAATTCTGATTGGTTAAGTCTGGGGCTTTCATACGTGAAAAAATTAGATACTTTGGATAGCAAAATATCCTCGGATTTGGATTTTTCAATGAATTCCTCTTTAAATAACAATTTATATCAAGTGGATTATTACAGATACGGATATAACGCTTTATATAACGGCAATTTGGGAGAAAAAGAGGTATTTGACTCCGTATATCGTTCTCAGGGATACAAACGAATAACGGATAATGATAGCAAAGATATATCTTGGCGAATAGATTATTTTAAACCCATAAACAAGAAAATGCGATTTGAAGCGGGATTAAAAACAAAAATTTCTCAGATAAACAGAGACTATAACTCCAAAATTTTGCAAGACGGAGAGTATGTTAATAATTATATGGAAAGCAATAATTTTAAATATCTTGAAAATATAAATTCTTTGTACGCAAGTTTTACAAGCAAATTCTTTGAGAGAAAATTTTCCGTTAGGTTGGGTGTTCGTTTGGAACAGACCAATACACGAGGCGAACAACGAGCCACAGATACAACCATAAAACAAAATTATTTCAATTTCTTTCCCAACATAAGACTGTCTTACAAGTTTAAGGAAGATAATGAATTGTCCTTAAACTATTCTTACAGAATATGGCGACCTTGGTCGGAGAGTCTCAATCCTTTTATTGTTCGTTTAAGCGATTACTCCTATTCTACGGGTAACCCAAGTCTTAAACCGGAAGGAAGTCACAATTTTTATCTATCCCACTCTTTCAAATACATGCTCTTTACCTCTGTTTCCTACTCTTATTCCAAAGACGAAATTAGTTATATAACAACTCCCATAACAAATAACTATAATTTTGAACACAGTCCTTTGGCTGTGATAGCCTCTCCCATAAATGCGGGACACACGCGGAATGTTTCATTCGATTTGGGTTTTAATAAGGATATTATAGAGAATCTTTATTTTAATCTCAGTGCGGGTATTACATACTCTCACCTTGAAGCCTCTTTGCCAATGGAAAATATAGACAAAGGAAACTGGGCCAAAAATCTTTCTACCAATATTTATTTTTCTTTACCGAGTAAGTGGAATTTTTATGTTTTCTGGTATTATGTTTCCTCTTCTATTGATGCCATTAGCAAATCTAACGGTTTTCACTGGTTTAGTGCCAATGCGGGCAAAAGCTTATTTGAGGACAAACTCAATATTAATGTTGCTTGCAATTGGTCGTTTAATCATAAATCTTATAGCGAAAGTGTCTATGCCTACACCATATCAAAAAGATGGTCAAGAGCTCAGCCTCCGACTTTCAATGTAGGTGTTTCTTGGAAATTCGGAAAATTCTATCAAAACAAGCAAATACAAAAACAACAGTTGGAAAACTTTGATGATAGGAAAGGGCAGAAGTAAAACAACTACATAGTGTGCTTTGTTATGTATTGGGCTATCTTTTCGGATGTTCCCGCCGAGCCCAAAAAAGAACGTAGGACTTTATAGTTTTGTTTCATTTCGTTGATATAAGATTCTTCGTAGCATATTTTTTCTAACTCTTGCAAAATAGAATTTTCGTTGCATTCTTGTTGTAACAATTCTTTAACAACCCCCTTTTTCATAATTATATTGACCAAAGAAATATACCTTATTTTTACTATACGTTTTGCCACAAAATACGATAGAAAATTTGCTTTGTAACAAACGATTTGGGGAACATTAAACAAAGCCGTTTCCAAAGTTGCCGTGCCCGAACAAACAATGGCAACTTTGGAAACATTAAGTAAATTGTAGGTATCGTTGAAAATTACTCTTATATCCCTGTTTTGCAAAAAACTCCTGTAAAAATCTTCTCTAAAAGTATTTACTCCTGCTATAACGAAGTGGAATTTGTCTTTATATTTATCAAAAACTTTTACTTGCAAAGGGAGCATTTTTTTTATTTCCTGTTTTCTACTACCCGGCAAGAGTGCAATTGTGGGTTTGTTTTGCAAATCGTATTTTTGTAAAAATTGTTGTTTATTTTCTTCTTTTTGTCTGAACTCTTCTATTTCGTCCAATAAAGGATTGCCACAATACTCTACTTCTACATTGTGCTTTTTATAAAAATCTTTCTCAAATGGAAGTATAACAAAAAGTTTGTCAATAACCTTTGCTATTGTTTTTATTCTTCCTTTTTTCCAAGCCCATACCTGAGGAGAAACATAATAAAATACCTTTATTTTGTGTTTGTAGGCAAACTTTGCTATTCTAAGATTGAAATCCGGATAATCGGTCAATATAATAGCGTCCGGTTTATAGGCAAGAATATCGTTCTTGCATAAGGTCAGATTTTTTAAAATTGTTTTCAAATGCAATACAACCTCCACAAAGCCCATATAAGCCAAATCTTTTATATGGCGCACAAGAAAAACGCCCTCCTTTTTCATATACTCCCCCCCGAAACCGCGAAAATCCGCTTTGTTGTCATATTTCTTTATATTGTTAATAATCAAAGAAGTATGTTTGTCTCCTGAAACCTCACCCGCAATAACATAATATTTCATAAAAAACAGAGTCTTTGTTTGCTTTCATTCAGAATAAACCGAGTGCAAAGTTAGATATTTTTTTAATAGTATTTGCATATGATAGCCCAAGCAACTTATTTATTAAATTGTTTATTTGTATTTTAAGGAAAACTTTGTATCTTTGCATAAAATATTTGTCCTATGAACAAGGTGAAATTTTTTTTATACTGCTTGTTTGGTTTATTATTATGTTTGTCTTGTAAGAATAAAACGGAACAAGATAATACTCCGTCAGAGCAAAGTATTCTTGAAAACAAACTGCCGACCGGTGTAAAGGAAATAGACAGCGAAGAATTTATTTCAAAAGTTTTGGACATTAAATCACAAAAAAAGGGAGAGCCCTTAAGATTCAAAGGAGATAAACCCATGATTGTGGATTTCTCTGCCGTATGGTGTGCTCCTTGCCAAAAACAAGCACCTATTCTGGAAAAAATAGCACAAGAATATAAGAATGACATATGTGTTTATAAGGTAGATGTAGACAAGAGCAAAGACGTTGCAAACTTTTTCGGTATTAGAAGCATTCCTTTATTGTTGTTTGTTCCCAAAGAGGGAGAGTTCTTTTTTTATACCGGTCTAACCTCTATGGAAGAGATACAACAAGCAGTGGAAAACATGATGAGCATAGAGAAAAAAGATACCATCAGTGCCAAATAATTTTTACTTACGTAAGAGTACAAATTTTTTCCGAAAAAATTATGAATCCCAATTTAAATCCCGATTATTCAAAACTTTCTTCACAGGAAAGAGATTACGAAAAGGCTCTTAGACCTTTGGGATTTTATGATTTTGCAGGGCAAGAGAGAATAAAAGAAAATCTCAGTATATTTGTTCAAGCGGCAAAACAAAGGCAAGAAGCCTTAGACCATGTGCTTTTGCATGGTCCTCCCGGTTTAGGCAAAACGACTCTTTCTTATATAATAGCCAATGAGTTGGGAGTAAATGTAAAAATGACCTCGGGGCCCGTGCTGGACAAACCGGGAGAATTGGCAGGCATACTTACCAATTTGGAAAAAAATGACGTGCTTTTTATAGATGAAATACACAGGCTTTCGCCAATAGTAGAGGAGTATCTTTATTCTGCTATGGAAGATTATAAAATAGATATTCTTATAGAAAGCGGGCCCAATGCCAAAAGTGTGGAAATAGCACTCAACCCTTTTACTCTTATAGGAGCAACAACACGTAGCGGGTTACTTACCGCCCCTTTGCGTAGCAGGTTTGGTATTACATGCAGACTAACTTATTATAATCACGATACTCTGTGTTCTATTGTGAATCGTTCTTGTCGTATACTAAATACCCCTATTACCGACCAAGCAGCCCTGGAGATAGCCTCTCGGTCAAGGGGTACTCCCCGCATAGCAAATCTTTTACTCAGAAGAGTTAGAGATTTTGCTCAAATAAAAGGAAACGGAAAAATAGACATGGAAATAGCAAAATTGGCTTTGGAGGCGTTGAATGTGGATAAAAATGGTTTGGACGAAATGGATAACAGAATACTTTCTGCCATTATAGATAAGTTTAAAGGTGGTCCTGTTGGGCTAACAACCATAGCCACAGCCGTTGGAGAAGATGCCGGAACGATAGAAGAGGTTTATGAACCTTTTCTTATACAGGAGGGGTTTCTTATGCGTACCTCACGTGGCAGAGAGGCAACCTTTGGAGCCTATCAACATTTGGGTAGGGAAATGAAGTCAAAAAAGCATTCTCAACCGGATTTGTTTGAATAGAATATTTTTTTGTTAACCTTATGAATATTTTTTTTGTTTAATATTGAAAGAAACGACTAACTAAAAAAACATATAGTTATGAAAACTTGTTATTTAAAGACGTTTATCTTGTTTGTTCTATCGTTGGTATTGTCTGTGAGTTTGTTTGCGCAGACTACGGTAAAGTTAGACAACTCCACAGACGGACAAACCAAAACAGGATGTAATTTTGTTTTCTATGATAACGGAGGAGCAAATAGTAATTATGCCAATTCGCAGGATAGAATTATTACCTTTTGTCCGCAGGGTTCTTTGCAGAGAGTCAGGGTAGAATTTGAGAGTTTTGATTTGGCAGAAGGTGATATAATGAGAATACATCAGGGAACAAGCATAAATGAAAATATGGTTTTGCTAGACGGAGAAAGTGATTTTACCGGCAATTTCCTGGTGGGGGAAGTCATAATTCCGCCACCGACAAACACAAGCGGTTGTCTTACATTCAGATTTATATCCGATGATACTACTAATGCACAAGGCTGGAAAGCCAAGATTACTTGTGAGGATATGTGTCAGGACGTGGTAGCGAAGTTAGATACTTTTTATTCGCGTTTGGATTCATTAGGGGAGATGCATACTTTTCCTCTTAGAATAGAAAAAGACTCCTCTCTCGTCAAGGGAACGAGAAAAGATTCATTGGGTAATATTGTTGTCGATTCCATAATAGACGGACAACCGTGGTCTTGGGAACATGTTTCCTTCTATGCCTTGAATATGTGTTACGGAGATTCTCTTATGATTATAAACGCTTTACCGGAATTTCCTTATAGCGAATATACCATTACGGGAAGTAACGGAGCGGATTCTGTTGTGGGTTACAAGCAACTACCCGAAAATTGCGTGTATTATTGGTCTTTCGGTGACGAAGAAACAGAAATCGTTCACGGTTCTCCCGTAGTGACACATCATTACGAACACTTACAAGGATACAATCTTACCCTAAAAATAATAGATACCACAGACGGTAATAGTTGTAGCAGTAAAAACAGTATTTCTGCACGCGTCCGCGTGGCAAAAAACCCGATAAAGACGGTAGCGAAATTGCCTGATATGTGTTCCGGTGACAAACAACAGTTATTTATCGGTTATTCAGCCAATTCTACAGTTATTATGGATACGATAGCCTTTTCTCAAGCAGCAAGAGAAGAATACAATACTCGCACTTTTATCCCCGACGGTGGAGCAAGTGGCGGAGCGGCAAATTGTTATGAAGCCCCAGTTACTTTCAATACTTTTTCTCCGGGTGCAACAATAGAAAGTAAAGATGAGGTTCTGGATATATGTATAAACATGGAGCATTCTTTTATCGGGGACCTTAGTATGTCTGTGATATGTCCTAACGGTCAGCAGGTGTGGCTAAAGCACTTTACTTACGAATACGGTTTATTTTTGGGACAACCTTTAGATGGTTATGGCTATGATAACACCCCCATTAATGACACCAATGTCAACAGGCCGGGTATTTGTTGGACATATTGTTTTTCCAACATTTATACGACACAGGGACAGGGTGTTATAGGAAAATCTCCTTCCAATTATCTTGTAACCGCTCCGTATAACAACGGAACAGGAACCAATTCCAATATTATAGACTCCACACACATATCTGATACGCTACGTTATTTCCAAACGCCATTGCAAACCATAAACGGTTCCACAGAGCATAACTCGGATTGTTATATTACGGATTTAGATGGTTTTGATGCTTTGGTAGGTTGTCCGCTAAATGGAGAATGGACTCTGAGAATATGTGACTATTGGGGGAGTGATAACGGATGGATTTGTTCTTGGTGGATGGATTTGGGGAAAACTTCCGCAACGGACTGGACTTATCAAGTGCCTATTGACACGGTTATGTGGTCCGGACCTTTTATTTCTGCCGTTAATAATGTTACGGGAGAAATTTATCCGCCAATAAGTACTTCCGGTGAATTCACCTACGGTATAAGTATTATTGACGCCTACGGTTGTCCTTGGGATACTATTACCAAACTTAATGTAGTACGTACTCCCGTAATAGATTTGGGAGCAGATACTTCTTTTTGCGAGGGTGGTACTATGGTTTTGGACGCCGGCAATCCCGGAGCATTCAGATACGACTGGGAGCCTACCGGCGAAAGCACTCAGCAAATTACTGTGGATTTGGACGAAAACGTAACGGGTTTGCAACAATACATAGCACAGGTCACCAATTTTAACGGAACTTTGTATTGTTATGGTCTGGATACTATCAACATTACCATAAACTCTCCGGCTTTGGCTTCCTTCTCTTCGGATATGGGATATATGGAGGGGTGCGAACCTTTGAGACTCCAACTCAGAAACACTTCTTCCAATGCAAATACTTATCATTGGATAGTTGGTGACCAAATATCCAATGAGGAAAATCCTTATTTTGAACTCACAAGCGGTAGTTACGATTTACTACTTGCCGTAGAAAGTGCACAAGGGTGCAAAGACACTGTTAAGTATCAAGGGATTATCAATGTATTCAAAAAACCTGTGGCAGATTTTGGTTGGGAGCCTGCTATGCCTTCTGCCACCAACCCGAGTATGCAAATGATAAATCTTACCACTCCGGAGATTTCTTCAAATAGGTATCATTGGCAGTTTCAAACTATTAAAAATGATGAAAACTCAATAGTTAACGTTATGGGTAGCTCTCCTTATTATACGTGGACTGCTCAAAGCGGGGAAAACGTAGCCGGAGATTATAACGTTATGCTTGATGCCTATACTTATAACGAATCTCCTACGGGTAGAATATACGAATGCCACGATACCATAAGCAAACTTATTACCATAATTAATGACAATATTATGTTTCCTACGGTCATAACTCCAAACGGAGACGGGATAAACGACGTATTTGAGATTCACAACCTTATAGACGGGCAAGCCTTTCCCGACAACGAACTTGCAATATATAACAGATACGGCAAACGAATCTATTTTGTACAGGATTTGAGAAATAAAGAAGATTTTTGGGACCCGGAAAAAACCAATTCTCCTACTGGAACATATTTTTATCGTTTTATCGGACGAGGTCCTATACGTAATGTAGAGTTCAAAGGTAGCGTGGAAGTATTAAGAGACAAGTAAAGTCTCTTTAAAATACAACAAATGAAAAAACACATTCACAAAAAGGATGTGTTTTTTTGTATATGGTAGTTTTTCATATCAAAAAGAAATTTACTACCTTTGCAAAAAATATTTGTGGATAGATTTGGATTGATTGCAACCACAATAAAAGAATGCTAAAAAAACATGACTTTTATTATCGAAAGTTTTCAATTCATTTCCACGTTTTTTGATACAGACTAACAAATAAAAACAAAAAAGGAAATGTCAAGATTCATAACTTCAGAGTCCGTTTCAGAGGGACACCCAGACAAAATAGCCGACCAAATATCAGATGCAATTTTAGACGAATTTTTGTATAGAGACGAGAACTCAAAGGTTGCTTGCGAGACGCTTGTAACCACGGGACTTGTCTTTTTGGCAGGAGAGGTAAAAAGCAAAGCCTATGTTGATGTGCAACAAGTTGCGCGCAATGTAATAGAGAATGTAGGTTATACGAAAGAAGAGTACGGATTTGCAGCCAACTCTTGCGGTGTTGTGTCCACAATACACGAGCAAAGCCCGGATATAAACCGGGGAGTAGAAAGAGAAAATCCTCTGCTGCAAGGGGCAGGCGACCAAGGAATGATGTTCGGTTACGCCTGCAAAGATACTGAGGATTATATGCCTTTGCCCATAACCTTAGCACATCAATTTGTACACGAGTTGGCACAAATACGAAAGACTACTTCTTTGATGCCTTACCTTAGACCTGATTCCAAATCTCAGGTAACCATAGAATACGATGACAACAACAAACCTTTGCGTATAGATACCATAGTAATTTCTACCCAACACAACGAAAGCGCAGAAGTTGATAAAATAAAACAAGATGTGCAAGATATACTTATTCCAAGAGTAATGGAGAAACAAAAATACGATACCACTAAAAGTTTATTCAAGGGAGATTACAAACTTTTGGTTAATCCGACGGGCAAATTTGTTATAGGAGGACCTCACGGGGATACCGGTCTTACGGGCAGAAAAATCATAGTAGATACCTATGGAGGCAAAGGTTCGCACGGAGGAGGGGCTTTTTCGGGTAAAGACGCCAGCAAAGTGGATAGAAGTGCAACTTATGCTATGCGACATGTTGCTAAAAATATGGTAGCCGCCGGAGTATGCGATGAGGTTTTGGTACAAATTGCATACGCCATAGGAGTAGCAGAACCCGTAGGTTTGTTTGTGGATACGTATAACACAAGCAAAGTTAATCTTACGGACGGAGAAATAGCTCAAAAAATACTCAAAATATTTGACCTTAGACCTCATTCCATTATAGAGAACTTAGAACTCAAAAATCCTATTTTCAGACCTACGGCAACATACGGACATTTTGGAAGAACTCCTTATGATAAAGAAGTTGTCTTTACGGACGATAATGGTAAAGAAGATAAAATAAAATTATCATTCTATACTTGGGAGCGATTGGATTATGTAAATAAAATTAGGAAAGAATTTTCCCTTAGCTAATTTTTCGACTATGTATATAGTAAACGAAGAAAACGAACGTATAGAAATTCTTATCAGATACAAAAGACTTCTCTCTGCGGTATACGACAAAACTTCCAAAGAAGACAGATTAATGATTCGCAAGGCTTTTACCATTGCCCGCAATGCACATGCTCAGGCAAGAAGAAAAACCGGTGAGCCTTATATTTATCATCCTTTAGAGGTTGCTCGTATAGCAGCGGAAGATTTGGGATTGGGAACTGTTGCAATAGTTTGTGCTTTATTGCACGATGTTGTCGAGGATACCGAATATACCTTAGAGGATATAACAAATATTTTTGGTGACAAAGTTGCTCACATTGTAGACGGACTTACAAAAATACAAGACGTATTTGACTATAATACTCAAAGTATTCAAAGCGAAAATTTTAAAAAGTTGCTTATTTCTATGGGCGATGATGTAAGGGTAATATTGATAAAACTCTGTGACAGATTGCACAATATGAGAACCTTGGACTCTATGCCCGAAAAAAAACAATTAAAAATAGCCTCCGAGACACAATTCCTTTATGTACCCTTGGCTCATAGATTGGGTCTGTATAAATTCAAAAGCGAATTGGAAGATTTGGCAACAAAGTATATCAATCCCAAGTCATATTATACGATAGAAAATTTATTAAAAGATTCCGAGCAAGAAAGACAAAAATTTATAGCGGACTTTTGCAAACCCATAGATACCAAACTAAAAGAAAAAGGTTTTGATTTCACTATTTCTTATAGGGTAAAAAGTATAACCTCAATACTCCACAAGATAGAAAAAAAGAATGTTAAATTTGAGGAGATATATGATATTTTTGCCATAAGAATAATTTTGAATACCCCCATAGAGATAGAAAAACAAACATGTTATGCCGTCTATTCCATAATTACTTCCATGTACAAACAAAGAGAAGATAGGTTTAGGGATTGGCTAACAAGACCCAAAAGTAATGGTTATGAGGCCTTGCATACTACTGTTATGAGTAGTGCGGGCAAATGGGTTGAGATACAAATACGCTCCGTTCGCATGGACGAAATAGCAGAAAAAGGACTTGCGGCACATTATTTATACAAAGAAGTTGAGGAAGGAGAGCTGGACCCGGGCTTGGATTCTTGGCTAAATCAGATAAGAGACCTTTTGGACAACCCTACAAGTTCGGCAATAGATTTTGTTAATGATTTCAAAATGAATATTATTACCGATGAAATTACGGTTTTTACTCCAAAAGGGAAAAGTCTAAATCTGCCGTACGGCTCCTGTGTTTTGGACTTCGCTTTCAATATTCACACGGATTTGGGATTAAAATGTATAGGTGCAAAAGTTAATTATAAGGTTGTCGCCATAGATTACAAACTCCATTCTGCCGACCAAGTGGAAATAATTACCTCAGACATTGCAAAACCCGAAGAGAGTTGGTTGAAAATAGTTCGCACCTCAAAGGCCATGCAAGAAATACGCAAATATATAAAAGCAAATAAGGAAAAATTTGCTTCAAGTGGAGAAGAGATTCTAAAAAATTTGTTTGCTTCGGAAAAGATAGAGTATAAAAACGAAAATATAACCAAATTGCAAAAATACTCCTCTTGTGAAAACATCATAGATTTGTATTACAAAACATATAACAAAGAAATTGATATTCATACAATAAAATCTTGTTTTAACAAAGAAAAAGCTAATTCTTCTTGGATTTTCCTAAAAAATCCTTTTAAGAAAAACAAACAAAACTCTACGCTAAGTAGTCTAATAGCGGACACAATACAAAAAAATCCCGAAAAAATACTTCTCAACCAAGACGTGGATTCCTTACCTTATATTACCGCCAAATGTTGCAACCCCTTGCCGGGAGACGATATTGTAGGTTTGATAGGAGAGGGATGCATAGAAGTGCATAGAACCTCTTGTAACACTGCCATAAGTGAAATGAGCAAGCACGGCAATCATATCGTTAAGGCAAAATGGAGAGAAAATGAAAAAATTACTTTTCTTGCCGGTATAAAAATAAAAGGAATAGATCGCAAGGGGCTTTTGCAAGATTTGGCAAGAGTAATATCGGAGGTTTGGAACATTAATATGCGCAGTTTGGCTATGGAAAGCAGTGAAGGTATTTTTGAAGGCTCTATTATGATGTATATTTCCAATGTTGACAATCTCAATCAACTTATGGACAATCTCTCCAAAATAGATGGTATAGAAAACGTAAAACGTATGTAAATACAATCTTAGTAGAAGTACTCCGACATAGAAGGAAACAAAAAATTTATTGGGAAAAATTTATAACTTTGCAAAATGAGAAATATTTCCTGTCACAAGCAGATGAATAATATTATAAAACAGAAACTGAATTCTTTTATCCGTTCCTACTACAAAAATCTTGTAATAAGGGGGTTGATATACACTTTTTTGTTGTTGATATTCTTTTTTGTTGTATTGGCTTTGATAGAATATTTCGGTTGGCAAAGTCAGACGGCAAGAACCTTTATTTTTTATTCCTATCTTTTGTTAGCTGTGTCGGTTCTATTTGTTTGGGTATTTATCCCCCTGACAAAAATATTTTCCATAGGCAAAACCATGTCCTATAAGCAAGCGGCAAAGATAATAGGAGAACATTTTTTTGAAATAAAAGACAAATTGCTCAATCTTCTTGAACTTCAAGACCTATCAAAAAATATAACAGAGGATAACATACAAAAATCTCTTCTGATAGCAGCCATAGAACAAAAAACACTTAATCTTTCCCCCATACCTTTTTATAAGGCTATTAACAAAACAAAAACGAAAAAATATGCCAAAATACTTATGCTGGCGTTTTCTTTTATTGTATTGCTGTGTATTTGTTTTCCAAAATTGTTTTCTGAGCCGGCTAACAGATATATAAATCACAATACTTTCTATGAAAAACCCGCTCCTTTTTCTTTTGTTTTTGACCCAAATATTAAAGCAATACAACACAACGATATAGACATAAATCTAAAAGTAGAGGGAGAGATTTTGCCCGATAGGGTTAATATTATAATAGAGGGTAAAACTTTGGAAATGAAAAAGAAAAACAAAACTCATTTTCTTTATACCATACCTCAAATACAAAAAACTACTCTCGTACAATTTGAATCCGTAGGAGTAAAAAGTAAAGTTTATACCATAAAAGTTAATCCCAAACCTGTTTTAACGGATTTGACAGCAGAGATAACCTATCCTCCTTACACCAAACTAAAAAAAGAAACCGTAAACAACGTTACGGATTTTTCCATACCCGAAGGCACGCAAGTAAGCTTCTTGATAAGAAGTCAAAATACCAAAGAAATACTTTTTAAAAGCAATGACAATCTTACCAAACTCAAAGTAGAAAGCGATTTTACAAAATACGCAAACACCTATCTTTCTTCGCAAAATATTAGTATAAAGGTAAAAAATTCCATTACCATGTCTATGGACAGTCTTGCGTTTTTTGTCAATGTTATAAAGGATGAAAAACCTCAAATAGCCGTTATTGAAGAAAAAGAGAACGATTTAGCCGATAAAATATATTTTCGCGGGCAAATAAAAGATGATTACGGTTTTTCCAAATTACGGTTTCATATCAAAAAAACATCCCCAAAGGGCATTACTACCGAAAACACAAAAGATTTACCCATTACCACACAAGAAAGTGCACAAGAATTTTATTATTTTTTGAACTTGGAAGAATATCAAATAAACTCGGGAGACAGAATAGAGTATTATTTTGAAGTATGGGATAACGATGCGATACACGGAGCGAAAAGCACACGGACACAAAATTTTAACATATCCGTTCCGGACAGTAAACAAATTGACCGACAACTTGAAAACAACGCAAAGAATGTTACTAAACAAGTAGACATGGCTCTGAAAGAGTTGAAAGATTTACAAAAAAAAATAAACGAACTTACCAAACGTCTGACAGAAAGCAAAGAACTATCTTGGAAAGACAAACAAGAGTTGGAAAATTTGAAGGAAAAACAAGAAAAGATACGGGAAAACATAAAAAACGTACAAGAAAAAATGAGGGAAAATTCTTCCTTGGAACAAAAATACAAGGAGAATATTGATGAAGATTTGTTGGAAAAACAAAGACAAATAGAAAACCTTTTTGAAAAAATAGAAAACAAAGAACTCAATGACCTTATCAAACAGATAGAACAATTGAGCGAGCAGAACAATAAGGACAGATTGAATGAGAGTTTGGAAAATTTAAAACAAAAGAATGAAGACTTGTCTAAGCAATTGGATAAAAATCTTGAATTATACAAACGTTTGGAAGTAGAAAAAAATATAAACGAAACAATAGACAAACTCAAAGACTTATCTCAAAGAGAAAAAGAACTTTCAAAAGAAACGTTGAAAAAAGATGCCGATAAAACCGAACTTACAAAAACACAGGAGGAGATAAACAAGGATTTTAAAGATTTGCAACAAAAGATGTCCGATATACAAAAAAAGGATGCTTCTTTGCAAGAACCTTTTAAGTTTAAACGTAACGCAGAAAAAGAAAATAACATAAATAAGAATTTAAATAAAGCTCGGGAGAATATTGATAAAAACAAGAAAAAAGAGGCTTCCGAAAATCAGAATAATGCTGCCGAACAAATGCAAGAAATGGCTGAGCAAATGCAGAAAGAAACGGAAGAGAGTATGCAAGAACAACTTGCCGAAGATATAGACGATGTGCGTCAGATACTCAAGAACTTAGTCACTCTCTCAAAGCAAGAGGAATCTCTTATATATGCTTCTCAAAATACGGCAGTAAACGACCCCGCTTATCAACATATTATCAATAAACAAAACTCCATAAAAGAAAGCATGCAAGATATTGCAGATACTTTGTATAATATTAGCAAACGTCAGCCACAGGTTTCCGCTACCATACACGAGCAGATAACTAAGGTAACCGATAATATCAATTCTTCTTTGGATAAATTGTTAAAATACAACCAAAGTGTTTATAATTCTTTGCATAACAATCAGGCTGCAACTTCTCAACAATATGCTATGACTTCTATGAATAACCTTGCTTTGCTTTTGGCGGAGAGTTTGGATAATATGAACAGAGAGCAAAAACAAAATCAATCAAAACAGAAAAACGGCAAAACCTCTCAACAATGCAAAAATCCTTCCTCTTCCGGTGGTAAGAGTATGAAAGATATAAAACAACAACAAGAAGCCCTAAATAAAGAAATACAACGTTTGCAAAAAGAGTTGGAAAAACAAGGGAACAAACCGCATAAAATAGGACAGGGCAAAGAATTGAACGAAGAGTTGGCCAAAGCTGCCGCTCGGCAAGAAATGATACGTAAGTTGATGGAAGAGTATTTGCAAAATATGAAAAATGAGGAGGGTAAGGCTTTGGGCAATATGAACAAAATGCTCAAAAATATGGAGGATACGGAAAAAGATATAGTAAACAAAAGAATAAATGCCAATACCATAAAACGACAAAATGAGATACTTACTCGCATGTTGGAAAGTGAAAGAGCGGAAAAGAAAAGAGAAAAAGATAACGAAAGAAAATCCGATACGGGAGTTAATAAAAAACAAGAGGATAATAAGCAAGTTATTGAGGTATTTAAGAAACTGAAAAACAAAGATATGGAATTATTCAAGGAGATACCTCCCGTATATTCTTCTTATTACAAAGATAAAATAAACGAATATTTTTATAACTTTGAATAATGATTTTACGTATAAGCGAATTATGAAAAAAGAAACTTTGGAGATATTGGGTAACAATAATACGGCAATAGAAGATTTTATAGAAAATCTATGTGTGGAAAATCATATACATAACTATTTGGGTAGCATATCCGTTGCCCTCTACACCGCAGTAAATTTAACGAGAGGGAGAATAGTCCTATTCTTTCAAAAGTGCAAACAAGGAGTACAATTTGGCATACAAGCCGAGCAGGATTTTTTTTCTATCCTAACCAAAGAATTTTCCAAAGAGAGTGAGACGTTGTTTTTAATTAATAATCTTGCGGACCAAATAAGCGTACACGAAGCGGGAAAAGTTTTGGAGATGACTTTTTACGTCAACGGTATTGATACTGAACTTGCTTTTCGAAGAGAGGAAAGTCTGCGAGGTTTTTCTCTTCTTAAAAATAAAACCTTATGCCATAAGTAAATTTTATACATAATCACATACCTTGTGCCCTAATTAAATGTTATTGCATACCGATACGACTACATTATTATAATCTCTCCGATTTTTCATTGTCACATTCTGCCAGGAGTGACAATAATTTTATACAATACGCCATTGCGAGCCTTAGGGCAGGCAGTCCGTATTGCAATACCTTATAAAATTTTTGCCTTTCTTTGTTTGGTTTCTGCCAAACGGTGATTCGTTAGCAAAAAAAGGTAGTTTTTTGACTCAAAAAACTACCTTTTTTTGCCGGAAAAACTACGTTTTTTCACCATCGAATCAAAGAGTGGCAAAAACCAAAAGCCCTTTGGCAATTTTCTTTCCTCCTTTGGCTGTCTACCCCGCCCGTCCTTGCGAGCGAAAGCGAAGCAATCCAGAGAATTAACAAATTAGGAAATGAATTGCTTCGCTTTCGCTCGCAATGACTAAAAGGAAGGGATAGCAATGACAAGTTGTAACATTCTTTTTTTGTGTATTGCCACGACTTCTACGAAGGTTCGCAATGACGGGCGCTGACGGAACGGGTAAATAAAAAAGCGATGAGGTTTGTAAAGCCCAACACTAACATTATAAAAAAATAAAATATTGATTTTTACTTCTTTATTGACTTTTTAGTAATTCCGTTTATTTTGATATAATAGAGTTCTGTGATTAAGTTACTTATATATAGTTTTTCGTTTATTTTCTCTTGTTCAACAAGTTTAACTATAGAGTCTTGAATCTTTTTACCTCTTTGTTTTGCACTCCTTTAATAGTTATCTCATTCTTTGTAGGATTAGGATAAAAAGTCATATTATAGTTTACAACGTCTAACAAACCTAATCGCTCCCACAAACATAATTTCCCGTTGTTGCAGGGAAATCAAAAAAAATATATTCATAATATTCATCGGGGTTAAAACATTTAACTGCCCAGTTCTTACTTGTTGCGTTACTTTTGTTTGTTGTCAAAACAACAGGGTTGTCTACGGAAGTGGAAACTATTATTTTCGCTTCATCCAAATATTTTCTTTGAGGCAAAGCACAATAAATTTCATCCAAAGCCTGAGCAGTAAAATTGTTATCAAGCAAACATAAGATTCTCAATGAAGTTAAACTACTGACATCCAATGATGTTAATTGATTTTCAGAACAATACAATTCTTGCAATGAAGTACAACTACTAACATCCAAACACGTTAATTCATTAATGGAACAATCCAAAGTTGTTAATGAAGCAAGACCGGTAACATATAGGGATGTTAATTGATTCCTATCACAAATCAATTCTTTTAATGACGTACAACTGCTAACATCTAATAAAGTTAATTGATTTTCGTGACAGTTCAATCTTTCCAATGAAGTCAAGCCGGTAACGTCCAAATCAGTTAATGCATTTTTGTAACAATACAATATTACCAAATTCTTATTGTGTGATAAATCTATATTTGTAAGATGGATACCATTATAACTACAATCAAAACATGTTACATCTCCGTAAATAGTCATAGTGCTGGCACCGGCAGTGTAATAGTCCAACCCTGACCAATATTTGTCGGCCAATAGTGTGGTATCCCAAGAACCGCTAACAACCTTAACTCCTGTATTTTCAACACTTGCCGCAAATTTAAGTACGATTTTCTCACCACTTGTAACGTCAAGGGTTATGTATTTGTCTATGTTAACATTTTGAGCAAAAAGGTTTGCACCCAAAATTATAGCAAAAAACATCGCTATGAATATTTGTAATGTTGTTTTCATTTTTACGAATATTTTATTACTAACATTCCGGTATCCGCAAAAGTAGTAATATCTGTGAATATGGAAATGTTTTTGTGAAAAAAATTAATATTCTTTTTCTTGCCAAATAATTTAATACTAGGGAGTTAGATAATAAAAAATATTGACTTCCTTATAAATAGTAGGTATTTTGGATTGCTTCGCTTTCGCTCGCAAGGACTCGCAATGACAACTTGTATGGGCACGCAATAACGTGTTTTTCATAGATTGCCATGACTTAAAGCGAAGTCTCGCAAGGACGTATTGGTTGAAATTGCCCTGCCTTACGGCTCATAAGAGCGGAAAATACTAACACATACCGCAAGATATGGATTGCTGAGATAGGGGGTGTAATAATTAGGACGTGTTATAATAATATTTTAAGGTTGTCAGAAAATTTTGAGACTGCTATAAGATTTTTATAAGTCTTATGGCAGTCTCTGTTTTATGTTCTCCGTTTTTTGAATACGGAAAACAACATTTTATTTGAGAAATGTTTTAATCCGTAATATTTTTGCCGTGACAATTTTTATATTTCTTACCACTACCGCAAGGACAAGGGTCATTTCTACCTATTTTTTTCTCCTTTACTATAGGTTTATGTTTTTCCTCTTGTGAAGCATTCGTATTTGTAGAGGTTTGCTCTCGGGATGTTCTCAATCCTTTGGTGTCCGTTGTAGGTTCTTCTGTCTCCCTTATATTATCCGTTGCTATCGGCAAAGCGGCACGACAAAGGAAGGAGGCTATGTCTTTATTGATGTCTATCAACATGTCCTCAAACAAATTAAAACTCTCCAATTTGTAAATTACAAGAGGGTCTTTTTGCTCGTAAGAAGCGTTCTGAACATTTTGTCTCAAATCGTCCAAGTTCCTAAGATGTTCTTTCCAAGCATTGTCTATAATTTGCAATGTTATACTCTTTTCTACCGATAACGCTATTTCCTTACCCTCGCTTTCGTAACTTTTCTTTATGGGAGCTATGGCATTAATTATTTTGATACCATCTGTAATAGGGAAGGCTACGTTTTCGAAACGAGAAGCCTTGCTTTCTACCAAATTTTTTACAAAAGGAAAGGCAAGAAAAGATATTCTATTCATACGCTCTTTGTACCAACTATACACAGAGTTAAAAACATCCTCTTTTATTTGGTTCTTTTTCCCTTTATTATAGGTTTGTTCGTCAAAAGGAAACTCAAAACCGAAAGTTGTCATAAATTGATTTTGCAAATCTGTGTATTCGTAATCGTTTCTGTCTATCATAACGGCCACACAGTCATATATCATATTTGATATGTCTATGGAAAGTTTGTCCCCGTAAAGAGCGTTGTGACGTTTGGTATAGATAACCGTACGCTGATTATTCATAACATCGTCGTATTCCAACAAACGTTTTCTGATACCAAAGTTATTTTCCTCCACTTTCTTTTGCGCCCTTTCTATGCTACGTGTCATAAGGGAATGTTGAATAACTTCGCCTTCTTTTATACCCAATCTGTCCATCATCTTTACCATACGCTCAGAACCGAACAGACGCATTAGTTTGTCTTCCAAGGAAACAAAAAATTGACTGCTTCCGGGGTCACCTTGTCTGCCGGCTCTACCTCTTAACTGTCTATCCACTCGTCTAGACTCGTGTCGTTCCGTTCCTATAATGGCAAGACCCCCTGCCTCTCTTACTCCTTGGCCAAGTTTAATATCCGTTCCTCTGCCGGCCATATTTGTTGCTATGGTTACGGCACCTGCTCTACCGGCTAAGGCCACAACCTCAGCCTCTTTTTGATGTAATTTTGCATTCAAAACCTGATGAGGTATATGCCTTAATTTTAACATCTTACTCAACAACTCCGAAGTCTCTACATCTACAGTACCTATTAGAACAGGGCGACCGGCGTTTCTAATGTTTTCTACCTCGTTGATAACTGCGGCAAACTTCTCGCGCTTGGTTTTATATATCAAATCCTCGTGGTCTATACGTATTACGGGTCTGTTTGTAGGAATGGTAACCACATCAAGTTTGTAGATATTCCAAAACTCTCCGGCTTCCGTTTCTGCCGTACCTGTCATGCCCGCAAGTTTTTTGTACATACGAAAATAATTTTGCAAGGTGATAGTGGCATAAGTTTGGGTTGCAGCCTGTACTTTAACTCTTTCTTTTGCTTCTATTGCTTGATGCAAACCGTCGGAGTATCTTCTGCCCTCCATTATACGCCCTGTTTGCTCGTCAACTATTTTTACTTGGTCGTTCACAACAATATATTCCACATTGTTTTCAAACAGAGCGTAAGCCTTTAGTAACTGATTAATGGTATGTACCCTATCACTTTGAACGGCAAAGTTTTGCATTATTTCCGCTTTCTTTTGCGTTTTCTCATTATCGGGTAATTCCTCTTTTTCCAATTCCGCTATTTGAGAACCGACATCGGGTAAAATGTAAAATTTGGGGTCCTCTCCCAATTTGGAAAGAAAGTCCATGCCCTTTTCCGTCAACTCTATTGTGTTGTGTTGTTCCTCTATTACAAAATAAAGTTCATCGTCTACAACGTGCATTTCCTTTGACTGGTCCTGCATATAGAAATTTTCGGCATTAAGCATGAGTTGTTTCATTCCTTGTTCTGAAAGCAATTTGATAAGAGCTTTGTTTTTTGGCAATCCGTGGTGAGCCCTAAGTAACAATTTGCTTCCTTCGGCAGTTTCTTCTTTGCTACGATTTTCTTTGTTTAGTATATTTCTTGCATCTGCTATAACTGTTGTTACATATTGACGCTGAGCATTATATAATTTTTCTATTATAGGACAGAAACGCTCAAATTCTTGGTCTTCTCCCTTAGGGGTAGGTCCCGAAATAATCAAAGGAGTACGCGCATCGTCTATAAGCACACTATCCACCTCGTCCACTATGGCATATGTGTGTTCTCTTTGGACTATTTCATTGGTATTGTTACACATATTATCCCTTAGATAATCAAAACCGAATTCGTTATTGGTCCCGTATGTAATATCGCAATTATACGCCTTACGTCTTGCTTCGGAATTAGGTTCGTGCTTGTCTATACAATCCACGCTAAGACCATGGAATTCAAACAAACGCCCCATCCATTCGCTATCTCGTTTTGCAAGGTAATCATTAACGGTTACAACATGAACTCCGTTGCCCGGTAAAGCATTAAGGTATATAGGTAGGGTTGCAACAAGGGTTTTTCCTTCTCCTGTGGCCATTTCGGCTATTTTACCCTCGTGCAGAACCATACCCCCAATCAATTGTACGTCATAATGCACCATATCCCAGTGTATCATAGTACCTCCTGCCATCCATTCGTTTCTATAATAGGCCTTGTCTCCTTCTATTCTTATGGAATCTTTTCTTGCAGATAGGTCTCTATCAAAATCCGTCGCAGTAACTTCTACCTCTTCGCTATCAAAAAAACGTTTTGCGGTTTCTTTGACAATAGCGAAAGCCTCCGGTAGAATTTCATTCAAAACTTTTTGGGTTTTATCATATATTTTTTTATCCAAAGATTCTATTGTCTCATACATCTTTTGCTTTTCCTCTATGGAAATGTCAAAATCCGTTTCCAATCTTTGTTTGATACTTTGCTTTTCCTCTTGCTCCGTTTGTATTGTTTTTTGTATTATGTTCTTGAATTCTATAGTTTTTGCCCTCAGTTCATCGTTTGATAAATGTTGTACCTTATCGTATGCTTCGAGGCAAAGTTTTAGCTTCGGATTAATTTCTTTTAAATCCCTCTGAGATTTATTTCCAAATAATGTCGTTAGGAAATTTTTCATTATATATTTTCTTTTTTTATATCGTTTGTAATAACTTTTAATTTTTCACTGTTTACATCCAAGGCTACTATCATGGAGGTGATAGCCCAGAAAGGCACGGCCAATTTGTCCGTGTCCAAAAAGTTGTTCATTATACCATGTACGTAATAGGTTATCACACTTATTGTTAGAAATAATATAAGATTTGCCGAATCTCTGTTTTTTATCCTGTAATATGCTCTTATTCCAATGTATGTAGTATAAATAAAAATCATAATAATTGTAACAAATCCCAAAATACCTGTCTCGCACAAAGGTCCCAGATATTCGCTGTGTGCGTTTCCCAAAGTTCCTTCGTTGGTAGAAATTATGGTCAAATCCTTAGATTTTTGAAATTTACCGTATTCAAATTGATATGTCCCGAATCCGTAACCGAATATGGGTCTGTTTTTAGTCATTTGTAAGGCACACGCCCAACGATTGAGTCTTTCCGTGTTGGAAGCATCCGTAGAAATATTACTAATAGACTGTATGTGTTCGGCTATATTGCCGGAGGAATCCTGTGAGTTCTCCGACATTTTGTTTTTTATTGTCGGTCCTGCTACAAGTAATAACAGTATCCCTATTATACCGGTGGTTAAAATAACTTTTTTGGTTATTTTCAGTTTGACAATAACCAATACTCCCAAGGCGACCGCTACGCTAAGCCAAGTTGCACGAGCATAACTGAAAACAAAACCGATAAGAAGGCATAAACATATAAAGCCAAACAATATTCTTAAACACACATTGTCGTAGAGAGTCTTTTTTGCAAGCAAGTAATAAAAAGAAATGGGCATAAACAATCCGATGGTAGCACCGTAAGCGGTGTGGTCGTTGTAGAAAGGGGTCATAATGTAATGTGCAAAAGTATAGTCAAAACCCGTTAAGGCATATTTTATAGTAGTTATTACTATTATGATACTGAGAGCAAGACCGTAGCAGGCGATAAACCAAAGAATCTTTTTGCTATCTCTGAATATTACAAGCATCATGAAATAACATGGAATAACAAACCATAACCTCGCAATAAGATGTTTTACGGAAACGACAAAGTCTGTACTGAAAACCATACTTATTGCAATCCAAATCAAAGAAAACAGTATCCATTTGGAAACCGGATGCTTGTAAAATTCAACAGGGATTTTGTATTTTAAACTTAACTCAAATAAAAAAATACAAGTAGCAAGAATAAGTATGGGTTCGGTGGGAATAGCTAAGGAAAAAACTTGATATTGAACAAAAATTGAAAAAGGTGTTAATAAAGCAACCGCAAACATGGTGTATTCGAAACGCATTATCAATAGCGTTAGAGCCAAGATAATAACGGGAACAAAGCTATACCAGTCCATTCCCAACTCCAAGGCAACATATCCCATGCCCAAAAATAACAGACAGGATATGATAATAATTGCATAAGTAACTTTGTTATGGTATTTTGATAGCTTATTCATCTTTTGTTGTTGAAGAATTGTGCTTTCTTCTGAGAACCAATACTTCGGCTGCTATGATTGTACACATAAGGGCCGAAATCAAAACTATGATACTACGTTTCGGTTTATCTTTATTCTCTGCTACAACGGCATGCTCGGCTATGTAATCATTTGGAATATTTGCCTCCAAATCCACTAAGGCTTGTTTATAGTGGTCGTCCCATTTTTGCAAAAGTTCCAATTTTCCTTTTATGATGTTATTGTAGTTGTCAATTTCCGTAGCATATTTTATGAGATGAGCCATCTTGTTTTCCAAGCGTTGCACTCCTGCTACATTGTTTACTGCTATTTGTTTGGCCATTTCTTGTATAAGACGGTCTGCATACGGGTGCGGGGCATATACGTTACTTTTTGTCGTTATCTCTTGTAGGGAATCTATATATCTTAAATATTCTTGTTGTAAATCCGACTTGGAACGCTCCAAGCAAACTCTAATACTGTCGGCTTTGGCTTTTTTCATTTGGTATCTAAGACAAGAGAGTTGTTCTGCCATGTAGTTGGCTATGTTGGCAGCATATTTTGGGTCCTCATCCCAAACAGTCAATCTTACTCCAAGGAATTCCGTACGTTTTATTTTTATATTTTTTTGTAACTTACGATTAACTATATCGTTTCCGAAATCACCTTTATATTTTATACCATAATGTTCTTTTAAATTAAAAGCTTGAACCGTCTTACCTATGATTTCTCCGCTTCCCAACAGTTCCAATATGTATTCGCTTTCTTTTTCTGTTCCAAAAATATACGGGTCCAGTTTATCTCCCTCGTTAAGTATCGATTTTGAGACGGAGTTTACAGCACTCGGCAATAACAACACTTGAGATTTATAATAGTTTGGCAATAACAGAGAGATACCCGTTGCAGCTATTGCACTGACCACAAAGGTAATAGCCAATACTTTTTTGTTTTTTTTAAGAAAGGCAAGGCTGTTTTTAGTATTTAATTTGCTATCCATTATGATATTTTTTTATTTTTCCAAAGAAGTTAATAGATTATTTGTAGAGAGGACTCTTTATGTTTATTTGAATTTTGCTTGAATTTCACGTTTCAGAAACTCCTGCGCCGAATCTATTTGATTTTCTCCTATTGAAAGATGCTCAAACAATTCTCCGACAAAAGTTGTCGGAGATGTTTTTTCGTCAATCTTAGAGTTCAAAACATTAAGAGTGTTTATGATATCTTCTTTTGCATTCTTTATTCTCAACCAACATTCCGAAGATATGTATAGTTGTTGCGAAAGATTATGTTCGTATTCGTCGTTTACGTTTTTTATCATAACATCTTTAAGCAATATGGTATCCATTCCTGTTTGGAAACATCTTTTTACAAGATTGTCCGGCTTTATTCTTTCCAAAAAAAGTACCAAACGCTCATACGCTTGTAATTGTATGGGAGTAATGGTTTTGCTGCGTACTTCCGCTTCGGATAGTTTTTGTATTTCATGCAGGGTTCTCTTCTGTTCGTTTAACACAAATTCCTTAACAAGTTTCAGATAGTAGTACCCCACAATAGCCAGAGCCAAGACAAACACAACCAAAATGAATATCAAAAAAGAAGCGAAAATACCCATACCCATGAACAATAACATTTTATTAATTGTTGTGCAAAATTACAAAATAATTTTATTCACTCCTTTAAATACATACAAATTTTACCGCTGTGTAATGTATAAAGATTATGGTCTGTTAGGTGTAAATAAAAGGGGCGCCTAAAAAAGGTGCCCCCGCGGTTATAAACATTTTTGAACTTTTAGACTATCCCAATCTTTTAAGTTTAACGGTAAAATGACGCATCAAAGGGGCTTCCCATTCTATGGCAACACCTCTCTTTATACTGTGCCTTTTGTCGTAAACATTTTTTAATGCAGCGGCTATTACGTCCATATGATTGTTTGTATAAACTCTTCTCGGAATACAAAGTCTCAATAAATCCATCCCGCCAAAACGATTTTCTCTTGTAACAGGGTCTCTGTCTGCCAACATATAACCTATTTCGCAAGCACGTATTCCTGCCTCTAAGTAAAGCTCGCAAGTAAGAGTTTGTCCCGGAAATTCTTCCTTAGGTATTTGGTCAAGGACTTTGTCTGCGTCAACGAAAATAGCATGTCCCCCTGCCGGTCTTTGATAAGGTATGCCGTATTCGTCAAGTTTTTTTGCAAGATATTCCACTTGCTTGATACGAGTTTCAAGCATATCAAACTCGGTATTTTCATCCAAGCCTACGGCAATAGCGTTAAGGTCTCTTCCATTTAAGCCACCATAGGTTACATAACCTTCAAAAGGAATACAAAACAATTTACAACCCTCATACCATTTTTCGTCACGCATTGCTATAAAACCTCCCATGTTTACAATGGCGTCTTTTTTGCAGGACATAGTTGCGGCATCAACATAAGAGTACATCTCTTTAACGATTTCCTTTATTGTTTTGTCTTTATATCCTTCTTCTCTTGTTTTGATGAAATAGGCATTTTCGGCAAAACGAGCGGAATCCATAACAACAGGAATGTTATAAGAATGGCAGAGTTCACAAGTTTGTCTTATGTTTTCCATACTTACAGGTTGTCCTCCCTTGGTGTTGTTGGTAACCGTAAGCACAAAGAAAGGGACATTCCCTTTGTTTTCTTCCAAAACTTTCTTCAATAACTCCAAAGAAACATTTCCTTTGAAAGGCAATTCAAGTTGAGTATCGTTTGCCTCCGGTATGGTAACATCTATGGCAAAAGCATGTCTTGATTCTATGTGTCCTTTTGTAGTGTCAAAATGTGCATTGCCCGGAATAACGTTACCCTCTTTTACAAGATAGGAAAACAAAACGTTTTCTGCGGCACGTCCCTGATGTGTAGGAATAACATAGTCTAAGCCGAAGATGTTTTTAACGGTATTTTCGAACTTATAAAAAGAAGTTGCTCCCGCATAAGACTCGTCTCCAAGCATCATTGCCGCCCACTGCTCCTGTGACATTGCTCCCGTGCCGGAGTCTGTCAAAAGGTCAATATAAACTTGTTCGCTTTTTAATTGAAAAACATTGTAATGAGCCTCTTTAAGCCATTGTTCTCTTTGTTCTCTTGTGGATTTTTTTAATGGTTCAACCATTTTAATTTTCCAACTTTCTGCAAATGGTAATTCCATGATAAATATTGTTTTTGTGATTAATAATTTAAAAAAAAATACTTTTTGTGTCTTACACACAAAAAACCAAGACAACTATATATTTTGTCCAAAAAAGAAATTACAGAGTAAAACTATCTCGTCTTTTTATATTGAGATAAGGGTTGATTATTCTATTTGTAGAATGTTTTTTGCTCATATAACTTTGTGAAGTTATTCTTTTTGCAAATTTATACAAAATATTATAATCTAGCCTAAACTTTTTCAATAAAACTTTTTTTCATAAAAAACAGACACTGCAAAGACAATAAAAAAACAGTAATGTCTGTAATAAAGCTGTTTTGTGTAATGTTATTTCACAATTTCCAATTCTTTATAATATTGTCAGCTCCCAAAACTTATCTATAATAAATAAACAACACCTTATATCCAAAGAAATATTTCCGTATGTTACCCTAAGGGTTAGGTTAGCATCGGGGTAAAATTTTTTGTTTGTCTCTCTCCTTTGAGATGCAAAATCGTTCTTGTAGTAGGTTTTTAGGTTTTTAAGAATGTTTTTTTGATTCAATATGGTCTATGATATGATTTTCCGTTGTTGAGTTTGACTTGGAAAGATTTATAATATCCATAGTTTTGCCTGTCTCATCATTTGAGAAAAAAGAACGGCTCCTCCAAGGTAAATTTCTTTTAGGTTATACGTATGATTATCATTGTATATCTTTTCAAACTCCGGGATAATATCCGTGTAATTTTTTTCAAATTCTTTCTTCTTTTTTTATAAAATTTATTTTTAAGTCGCAAAGATGCCAATAAAATATAAACTATATGGGAGTTGAAAACAAGATTTAGGTTTTTTACCCGATAATGTCACTGCCTTGATGGGACAAGTAGGGTGGTAAACAGGTTTTTATTTTTGTAAATTTTAGAGTTATGATATTTTGATTTAACTTTGCATTGTAATTTATAACAAGGATTATCCGTTGCTTGGAAAATGAAGAATTTTGGTATTATAGGTGTTGGCGGATACGTTGCTCCGAGACATTTGAAAGCTATAAAGGAAACAGGAAATAATCTTGTTTGTGCTTTGGATACGAATGATAGTGTGGGAATCATAGATTCCTTTTTCCCCATGAGCAACTTTTATACGGAATATGAGAGGTTTGACAGATATGTAGACAAAATAAGTCGTACGAAAAACAAATTGGATTATATTTCCGTATGTACTCCAAATTATTTACACGATGCACATATTCGTTTCGGTTTACGTAACGACTGCGATGTAATTTGTGAAAAACCTTTGGTGCTTAATACTTGGAATATAGAGGCTTTGTCTGTTTTGGAAAAGCGAACGGGAAAGAAAGTTTATAATATTCTTCAGTTACGTTTGCACCCTGCCGTAAGAAGATGGAAAACTCAAATAGATTCTGCTCCGAAGGATAAAATTTTTGATGTGGATTTGACTTATATAACCTCTCGTGGGCTTTGGTATTACACTTCTTGGAAAGGAAAGACGGAAAAAAGCGGAGGTGTGGCAACAAACATAGGAGTGCATTTTTATGATATGTTGTATTGGATTTTTGGTAAGGTAAAAGAAAACATAGTACATGTAGCCTCACATGATAGGGTGGCCGGTCTTTTGTATTTCGAGAGGGCAAGGGTAAGATATTTTCTTTCCATTAACTATGATACTTTGCCCGAGAGAATCAAACAAGAAGGCAGGCGAACCTATAGAAAAATAGTGTGTGATAACGAGGAAATAGAATTTTCCGAAGGTTTTACGGAGTTACATACCGAGAGTTATCGCGGTATTCTTACAGGAAAAGGCTTTACACTTCAAGATGCAAAAAATTGTATAGAAATAGTTAGTTATATAAGGACAGCAAAACCCATAGGTCTAATAGGAGATTATCATCCTTTGGCTAAGTTGCCTCTAACAAAACACCCATTCTCAAATTAAAATTTGTTATGGAAAGATTACCTATTTTTGATATGTTTTACTCCATACAGGGTGAGGGTGAATATATGGGCATGCCGGCTTTTTTTATAAGACTTGCCGGCTGTAACGTAGGTTGTGATTTTTGTGATGAAAAACGAGCGTGGAAGACGGATTATGGTACAATGACGGAGGTGTCGCAAATAATTGAGGACATAGAAAAAAGCAAGGCAAAAAATATAATTATTACGGGTGGAGAACCTTCCCTGTATGATTTAACTTTTTTGACAAAAACGTTAAAAGACAGGGGTTCTAAAACTTTTTTGGAGACCTCGGGTGTGAATATCATACGCGGAGTTTTTTTTCACGTAACACTATCTCCAAAAAAAAATAAACTTCCATTAATACAAGCAGGTAAGGAGAACGGAAAATCCTATTTTGTTAACAATATTAACTCGCTAAAAGTAGTAATTGAACAAGAAAAGGATTTCCTTTTTGCCGAACAAATGGCAGCACTTGTAAAAGAAAAAAACAGGGTTACTTTTTTTCTACAACCCGAATGGACTAAAAGGAAATATATTTTGCCCAAAATAGTGGAATATGTTAAGCAAAATAATATGTGGAGAGTTTCTTTGCAAATGCATAAGTATATGAATATAAAATAAAAAGCAGGACAAATATTATCCTGCTTTTTATGTTTTGTAACTCAAAGTTATTTTATGAAATAAGTTATCGTGGAGACCACTCTAACTTTTACTTTTAATGGGTCGTCTGTTGGTGTTATTTCAAATTGGCCTTGATACGCAGACTTTATTCCATCTAATTTTGCATCGGAGTTTTGAGTAAATTCCTGAGCTGCCTTTTTGGCATTTATGATACTTTCTTTTATCATGTCAGGTTTTATGTCGTTGAGTTTGGTAAAAGAGTATATGTCGTTGTTCTCTTCATAATAATAGTTTTCATCTTTAATAAGAGTTATACCGTCCTTAAACAAATCAAACTGGTTAATTTCTATATTCCTAACTACATCCACTTTGTCGCTTATAAGAGCAATTTTAACAGTAGCATAATATCTGGTGGTATACTTTAATCCTCCGTCATATTCTTGGTTCTTTTTATCTTTAATATCGGGTACTCCTATTGATATTTCACTTTCTTTTAGTCCCTTGGATTTAGCGAAAGCTATAATTATTTTGTTGTTTTTCTCTATTTCTCTTAGTATTTCGCTCAATTCATTACCACCCACCGCATACTTGATTCCAAGTTTGGCATTATCTGCGTTTACAGTTCTTTCGGATAAACCTCTGACACTTACAACCCTTTCTTTATCGGCAAAAGTGCGCAGCCCTTTGTAAATAAACAAACCCAAGACAACTATGGCAATTGCCACAGAACCAAACAAAATTTCTTTGCAAATACTTTTCATGTTTTTTTGTTTTATTGTTAATAACTCACTCAGAACGCAAAGATATAATGTTTTTTTAATATTATATTATTTTTAGTAAAAAAAATTGTAGAGGCATACCTGTTCTTTGTACGGGTTTCTTATGTAAGATAAAAGTATATTGTGAAATTGCCTCTGTCAAAGTATTTTTTGTGAAAAACCTTACCCAACTTTATTTTCCAAAGAAATAGAGAGTAATTTTTGTGCTTCAACGGCAAACTCCATAGGTAGACGATTTAGGACATCTTTGGCATAACCATTTACTATAAGCCCAATGGCACTTTCCTCCGAAATGCCTCGTTGCCTGCAATACATAAGTTGCTCTTCGGAAATTTTACTTGTTGTTGCTTCGTGTTCAACAACGGCAGTAGAGTTATCTACGTTTATATAAGGATAGGTATGGGCGCCGCAAGTGTTTGTGAGTAGTAAAGAATCGCATTGGGAAAAGTTTTTTGCATTTTCGGCTTGCTTGGTTACTCTTACCAGACCCCTATAAGAATTTTCACTCTTACCGGCCGAAATTCCTTTGCTCATAATAGTACTTTTGGTATTTTTACCGATATGTATCATTTTTGTACCCGTGTCTGCCATCTGGTAATTGTTGGTAACGGCAACGGAATAAAACTCGCCTATACTATTATCTCCTTTGAGTATACAGGACGGATATTTCCATGTTAGAGCAGAACCCGTTTCTACTTGTGTCCAAGAAAGTTTTGCATTGTTTCCCTTGCATATTCCTCTTTTGGTGACAAAGTTAAATATTCCGCCCTTGCCGTCTTTGTCTCCCGGGTACCAATTCTGAACGGTAGAATATTTTACTTGTGCATCTTTCATTACAACTATCTCAACCACAGCAGCGTGCAATTGATTTTCGTCTCTCATCGGTGCAGTGCAACCCTCCATATAACTTACGTACGCTCCTTCGTCCGCAATGATAAGCGTACGTTCAAACTGACCCGTCCCCTTTGCGTTAATACGAAAATAAGTAGAAAGTTCCATAGGACAACGTACCCCTTTGGGTATATAGCAAAAACTTCCATCCGAAAAGACAGCAGAATTCAGTGCGGCAAAAAAATTATCTCCGATAGGTACTACGGAGGCAAGATATTGCCTTATCAAGTCGGGATATTTTCTTATAGCCTTAGACATGGAGCAAAATATTATCCCTTTTTCTTTAAGGGTTTGCTCAAATGTAGTCTTTACCGATACGGAATCCATTACGGCATCAAAGGCCACTCCCGTCAAACGTTTTTGTTCGTTTAAAGGAATACCTAGTTTATCGAAAGTTTCAAGTATTTGAGGGTCAACCTCGTCCAGAGATTTTTTTTCTTGTTGTTTTTTTGGCGCCGCATAATAAATTATGTCCTGAAAATTTATCTCCGGTATTTTCAGGTGAGCCCATTTGGGCTCTTTCATTGTCAGCCATTTCTCGTATGCCGTCAAACGAAACTCCAACAACCATTCCGGCTCTTGCTTAATAGAAGAAATTTTACGAATAATATCTTCGTCCAAGCCTTTGGCAATAAATTCCGTATCAACCTCAGTAACAAATCCGTATTTGTATCGCTCGTTTGTTACGTCGGTTAGTATATTTTCGTTTGAAGCCATACATCTTTAAGATTTTTATTCCATTCGCTCCTATAGTACCATGATAAAGGAATACGTCCTATTATCATTAGGATAGAAACCTTCTATTTGAGTTTGCCCCTTTTTATTATCAAGCGATTTGGCATCTTCCAATGATAGATTTACTTTGCCATCTATGGCAGTAATTATAAACCCTGCACGAATACCCATGGAAGCCAAACTAGATTTTCCTATTTTGGTAATAACCAACCCCTTGGAAAGAGAGTAAGTTGTTTTTTCATCTTGATTTATTTCGCGGAAGGTACATCCTAAGGCTTCAACTGTCTCCGAGTTATCCATTGTAATTTCCGCGGTATTGCTTCCATTAAGAAGTGTTAAGTCTTTTCTTATAACCTCTCCTTTTCGTATAATATCATAATGAGCAATTTCTCCCGGAGACATTTGCGCCATAACTTCATTAACTTCGGATATGGTATTGACGTCCTTACCATTGATTCTAAAAATAACATCACCTTCTTGTACTCCCGCTTTTTCTCCTGCGGATTTTTTCGTAACTTGAGTTACATATACTCCTCGCATATCTTTAAGATTCTTTTCAAGCATAAGTTTGGAATCTATTTCTTGTATCGTTATTCCGGCAGAAGCCTTTTGAGTGGTTCCGTATTCTATAAGGTCTTTGATAACTTTTTTTGCTATGTTTACAGGTATGGCAAAAGAGTAACCGGAATAAGAACCCGTAGAGGAGGCTATGGCCGCATTAATACCTATAAGTTTTCCTTCGGTATTAACAAGCGCACCGCCGGAATTTCCAGGATTCATAGCAGCATCCGTCTGTATAAAAGATGTTAAAGTATTTCTGTTATTTTTATCACTAAGAATATTTAAATTTCTTGCTTTTGCGGAAACTATACCTGCAGTAACCGTACTTGTTAGGTTAAAGGGATTGCCTACTGCCAACACCCATTGTCCTACTTGTACACTATCACTGTTTCCGTATTCAAGAGGAGTAAGATCATCGGTTTCTATTTTTATAACGGCAAGGTCGGTTGAAGGGTCGGTACCTATGATTTTTGCAATAAATTCTCGTTTATCGTTAAGGGTTATTGTTATAGAGTCGGCGTCTGCTACGACATGATTGTTGGTTACAATGTAGCCATCTTCGGAAATTATTACACCGGAACCCGAAGTTCTATATGTTCTTTGTCGCTGTTGAAAAGGATTGTAACCAAAAAAATTATTAAAAAAATCATTGTCAAAAAAGTCATCGTAATAAGAGGATTGCCTATGTGCCAAACATTGTATGTAAACAACCGAGTGTATACTTTTGTCCGCCGCTACGGTAAAATCTTGAGCTTGGGTAAATAAGGTTAAAAAAATACTTAGAAAGAAAACGGATATTGTTTTATTGTTACGTATCATAATATTTTTATTTTTTTTTGTTTTGAACAATAACGCAAACAAATATTTATTTATTATATTTTTGTAAGTGCAATTTTAATAGGATACCATAAGCATTTTGATTTGGGGTTTATTGTTTTTTTAATATTTTTTATGGGAAATATTAGGTAGTGTATAAAAATTTTGTACCTTTGCCCTCGTAAAATAATGTGTAATAAAATAAAAAGTTGCAATGGCATAAGAATATTATCTTTTTTATTGACGAATAATAAAAAGTGTGTAAATATAAACGAAGGAGGATATTCTTATGATGAAACATATAGATAACAGAACAGACCAAGAATTGGTTTTGGCCTATCAAAATGGGGAGCAAAAGGTATTTCAGGTCCTTTTGGAAAGACATCAGCAAAAAGTTTTTAATTATATCCTGTCTTTGGTAAAAGACACTGTGGAAGCAGATGATATTTTTCAGGATACTTTTATCAAGGTTGTTAATACTCTTCGTTCGGGTGCCTATCATGACGAAGGAAAGTTTATAAAATGGGTTATGCGCATAGCACATAATTTGGTTATAGACCATGCTCGTAAGGGGCAAAAATTTCGTATGGTATACGACAATGAAGAATATAGTATTTTTGATACATTAAATGCAACCGAGTATAATGTGCAGGATAAAATGATAAAGGCGCAGATATATAGAGATATTAAATATTTGGTTAAACAATTACCTAAGGAACAGAGGCGTGTTTTGATAATGAGACACTATGCCAATATGTCTTTCAAAGAAATAGCGGAAAAAACAGGCGTAAGTATTAATACGGCTTTGGGTAGAATGCGATATGCCCTCATTAATATAAGACGAATGGCAGAGGAAAAGTCTTTGTCTCTAACGATGAATTAGAAATAGAATTGTACAAAAATTAGGAGTGTGTAAATTATAGTATTTTCTTACACACTCTTTTTGTATAGTGTAATTATTTCGATACAAATATTAAATATTTTAAAATAATAATGTAATTTTGCAAATAGTATACAGGAAATGTTTAAAGACCAAAACAAAAGATAATCATGGCAAAAAAAGTTAAAAAAGTAGAGGAAACAATACCGGTATTCAAAAATGAAGAGGCAGATATTACAGTAGAAAATCGCTTAAAAGCTTTGTACAGATTACAAAAAATAGAATCCGAAATAGATAAAATACGTATTATTAGAGGTGAGTTACCTTTGCAAGTGCAAGATTTGGAAGATACTGTGGCGGGATTGTCTACGCGTATAACGAAGTTGCAAGAACAACAAAAAGAGTTGGAAGCGGAGGTATCCGGAAATAAGCAAGATATTCTTGTTCATCAGGAAAATATAAAAAAATACGAGTCACAACAGGAAAAAGTAAAGAATAACAGGGAGTTCGAGTCTCTTGCAAAAGAAATAGAGTTTCAACAGTTGGAAATACAGCTTTGTGAGAAAAAGATAAGAGAGGCAAATAGAGACATAGACATCTTAAAAGAAAATATTTCCAAATACGAGTATGAGTTGGGAGAAAAGCAAAAAGATTTGGAAGCAAAAAAATCGGAACTAGACGATATATTGAAAGATACCTCCGAAAAGGAGAATGTTCTAACGAATAGAGCGTTGGAAGAGGAAAAGAACGTGGAGGATAGGTATTTGACAGCGTTTAAACGTATAAGGCATAATGCAAAGAACGGTTTGGCTGTGGTTACCGTGGATAGAGACGCTTGTGGTGGTTGTTTCAACAAAATAGCTCATCAAAGACAAATGGAAATACAAATGCACAAAAAAATCATTGTTTGCGAGTATTGTGGTAGAATACTTGTTGATGATAGCATAGCAGAGCAAGCAAAGCAAGAAGAAAATATTTAAGTAATTCCCAATGCTTACTTATTTAAAAAACGCCACTATAGCCTCTCCTTTGGTAAGCGGGTTTAAAGGACAAAAGAAAAACATTCTCATTGAAGATGAATATATAAAAGAGGTCTTTGATGAGAATGTTTCTTTGTCTGAAAGTGTTGAGGTTATAGATTGCGAAGGTCTTTTGGTTTTGCCGGGTATAATAGATGTTCATGTTCATTTCAGACAACCGGGCATGGAGTACAAAGCTGATATGCAATCCGAGAGCAAGGCTGCGCTAATTGGTGGGGTGACAACGGTTTTTGATATGCCAAACAATAATCCCCCCATAGTTAGTGAAGAATTATTAAACAAAAAATTGTCTTTGTGTAAAGATAATATGTTGTGCAACTATGGTTTGTATCTGGGTTTGACAAATGATAATACGGAACAAGCAATACATATGGACAAGGACAAGATAGTAGGGCTTAAACTTTTTTTGGGTTCCTCTACGGGAAATATGCTGGTAGATAGAGAAGAAAGTATTATAAATCTTTTCAAAAAATCTCCGTTCATTATTACCGCTCACTGTGAAGACGAACAAAGCATAAAAGACAATATTTTAAAATATAAACAAATAAATCCTCTGCCGTATAATATACATTGTCTGATAAGAAATGAACAATCTTGTTACAAAAGCAGTGTTTTTGCAATAGAATTGGCGAAAAAATACAATACCAATTTTCATTTGGCTCATATAAGCACGGCTAAGGAAATAAGTTTGCTCTCCGATGATAAAGTGGAAAACAAGCACATAACCTGTGAGGTTAGTCCAAATCATCTACTCTTTTCTCAAGAAGATTACAAACAATATGGCAATTTTATAAAATGTAATCCTGCCATAAAAACTAAGGAGGACAGACAATTGCTTAGGCAGGCCTTAAAGGAGGGTTACATAGACATGATAGCAACAGACCATGCTCCGCATTTGAAAGAGGAAAAGCAACAAGACTATTTCAAAGCACCTTCGGGTATTCCTTCCATACAATACTCCTTACTTACCATGTTGCAGATAGCAAAGGAAGAGAATTGGGATTTGTATCTTATCCCACAAAAGATGTCGGAAAATCCTGCCAAACGTTTCAACATAAAGAAAAGAGGATTTATAAAAAAAAGCTATTTTGCAGATTTGGTTTTTGTTAAATTAGGCCAAAAAACTACGGTGACAGAAGATAATATATTTTCCAAATGCAAATGGTCACCTTTTGAGAACCATACTTTTGATAACAGTATAGTTATGACCATGTTAAACGGAAAAATAGTTGCAAGAGAGGGGAATTGTTTAACGAACTTTTCTTACAGTCAAAAGGTATGATTACAATAATTTAAAAACATTTGTTTTATTGTATAATGAGAAATAAATCATGAAAAAAGATACTATTTCTATGTTTTGTATGTGTAATTGCTTGTTTGTTTCCTGTGACGGAGATTGTTTATAATAAAACGGGGGCTATAATTACAAAAACCATATGGAAAAAGTCGCACCCGGTAGTCAACCTAATAATAGCGGAGATGAATGTTAATATCCGAACTTCCTGCTAAGAAATTCAGACATCAATTAAATTTATTAAGTTACACTTTACCCGAAGAAATACGCATTATAGGTAGAGAGGCTTTTGCCCTGTGTCACAATTTGACCGAAGTTTACAGGTTTGAAAAAATAGAGAAACTGTCGGATTCTTGTTTTGAACAAACCTCTTTGCATACTATTAAATTGAATGATAAAATAGATAAAATACCCAATAGTTGCTTTGCGGGATGTAAAGAATTAAAAAATGTATTTCTTCCCGCCAACCTAAAAATAATAGGTAGTTACGCATTTGCAAACTGTGATAGTTTGCAAGAAATATTTATTCCGGATAGTGTTGAATTTATAGAAGAGAGTGCCTTTGAGGGTTGTACAAAGTTAAAGAAAGTACATTTGCCCCAACAATTGAAATATATAAGCAACTCATGTTTTTTTGCATGTAGGAGTTTAACAGATATTAATATGCCAACTCCTGTGAAACGCATAGGTAAATACTCTTTTTGCGGTTGTGATTCTTTGTCGAACATAGTTTTACCACAGGGTTTAAGAATTATAGATACGGCGAGCTTTGCTTTTTCTTGGAATTTAAAAGAAATTATCATTCCTTCCTCTGTTCAAATTATAGAAAGTCGGGCATTTATGGGCTGTACTTCTTTGCAAAAAGTAAATTTGTCACAAGGGGTTCAAATTTTGAGAAATTATGTTTTTGAAGATGACTATAATTTAAAAGAGATAATATTACCCGATACCTTGAAG
Source organism: uncultured Bacteroidales bacterium (assembly GCA_963540815.1). GTDB lineage: Bacteria > Bacteroidota > Bacteroidia > Bacteroidales > P3 > Scybalousia_A. Next base: position 150,416 of record CAUTQY010000001.1, on the reverse strand, counting down.
AATATAGGTAAGAGAATTTTTTGGGGATGTGAAAAATTGGAAAAAGTAGTATCCTTATCAGCATTGCCACCTAAATTAAGAACGGACATTTTTGATATGCAGAACAATAATTTAGAGTTGTTAGTGCCCTATGGTATGTTGTCAAATTATTTGGAATACAAGGGCTGGAATCAAGTTAGAATCTCAGAAACGAATAAAGAATTGTAATAAAAATTGTAAAATATTTGATAAATCACATTTTAATCTATAAAACTTGCAAGAAAACTCTTGTTTATAAAACACTATGTATAATATTGTATATTAGATAGATAGTATATTTTTTGATTATTGAAAACTCTCCGTAAAAAATAAGCGTAGCAATTGTCTTACAACGGTTGATTCAATTTTAATTTTATATATCCCGATTATAAATAAATATGTTAATATTACTATTTAACATATTTGTTTGCAGATATATACAGAGAATAATATTTAATTTTTAATAATGAAAATATAGCTGTTTTTACAATCATTATAATTCAAGTATTAAATAAATTCTTTCGCCGTTTCGATAAATCGAAACGGCGAAAGAATAAAATAAAACGGCGATTCGTTTTAACGAATCGCCGTTTTATTTTTAAACTTCAAAGATTGAATGGCACTAATGTTCGGATGTTATTTTTTGATATTAGGTTCTTCCAATCCCAAATGTTTTTTGCTATCCATAACTTTTAGGTATAGTGCTATAATGAGAGCCAGAACACCAAAAGTTGCAAATATTACCAAGGGTATTGTGTAATCGTAGGGGATAAAATCGGCATTTGTTGCCTTTGCCGCAATAACGGCAGGATTATTTGTATTTGCTGCTTGCAACACACTGCCTATAAACATAGGAACAAAGCACAAGCCTACGTTTTGTACCCAAAAGATTAAAGAATAAGCACTGCCCAAATATCTTGGGTCCATAATCTTTGGTACGCTTGGCCATAGAGCGGCGGGAACTAACGCAAAAGATACTCCCAAAACAACTATTGTTGCATATGCAAGTAAATGGCTACGTGTAGCAGGAAGTAAAAAGGCAAATATCAAATGGCATACTATAAGCAATAAAGCACCGAAGATAAGCATGGTTGCTCCTTTTCCTTTTCTGTCCAAGAAATTACCTAAAAACGGTGTAATAATGGCTGCTCCTATGGGAAACCATCGGAATATATTTGATGCTTGTTGAGCGGATATTCCGTCCAAGTTACATTGTAGCATATTTGCGCCATACCTTTGGAATGGAAATATTGCCGAATAATAAAGAACGCACAAAAGTGCAACTACCCAGAAAGTTTGAGAAGATAAAATCTTGCCTATATCGCTTACTTTAAACTCTTCTTCTTTTGCATTCCCTTCTGCAAGTGCTTTTTCTCCCAACTGTTTATCAAATCTTTTGTCCATTACACAAAAAACGAGAAAGAAAATAAGACCTATTAGCAATAATACCGTGCAAAACGCAACGGATGCTACAACTGTTGTTTTCCCAAAAAGAGACTGTCCCAAATGTTCTGCAATCCAAGGAGATATGGAGAAAATAGCGAACACTCCAACTCGGGCAATAGCCATTTCCAATCCCATAGCCAAGGCCATTTCTTTTCCTTCAAACCATTTGGCAATAGCTCTTGAAACGGTAATTCCGGCCATTTCGCATCCGCAACCGAATATCATAAAACCCAATGCTGCCATCTTTGCACTACCGGGCATACTTACCCACCAAGAACTAAGCCATTCATTCATCCCTGTAGTCTGAAACCAGTCACTTATTCCTATAAACTTTATAACTGCTCCTACAAACATTAGAGACGCAGATAACGTACCCGTAAAACGTATTCCGCATTTATCCAATATAATACCTGCTATGATAAGAAAGCCGCATACGTTTAGGATATATTCCCCCGCAGCGTAGGTCCCAAAGGCTGACGGCGCCCATCCTCTTTCTGTTTCTATCAAACTCTGCAAAGGAGACATTAGGTCTACAAACATATAGCCGAAAAACATCATTAAAGCAATGAGAATTAAGGCTGTCCAACGTGCAACAGGACTGTCGTTAATTAACTTTTGAATTTTTTCTGTCATAGTCTATTTTTTGTATTCGTTAGTAATATTTATTATTAAATTGCAAAGTTATTATTTATTTTTGTTAAAGATTATTTTTTTGTCATTATTTTTTATGATACCTCTAATACGCTCACCATAATTGAAATCTCATAGTATTTTTTACAATAAATTTTCAATATCTTACACATTCAAAAAATATATTTTTTTACAGACCTGTTTTTTATCGTATAAGTAGTGTTTTTTACAAAAAAAGTGAGAGAAATTATGTGGATTTAAAATATTAATATAAATTTGCAACTTTAAAAAACTGTGCAAACTTTATAAAAATTAAACCTAATTAATATGCAAAATAAAGGAGCTATTAGAGTTATTGCAGTGATATTTGCATTGATTTGTATATATCAATTGTCCTTTACTTTGGTGACTAAGCGAGTAGAGAGTAGGGCAGAGGAGTACGGCAAGCAGGTAGCCATAAAAGAAATGCAGGGTCTGAAATTGAACTTATCAGATGCCGATAGAATAGCCTACAAGGACTCTATAGAAGATGCTGTAGAGAATGCCTACTTGGACTCAATTTCGGAGCAAACTGTTTACAACTTTCTATTCATACGTAAGTTCTCCTATAAGGAATGTAAGGAGAGGGAGATAAATCTCGGTTTGGACCTTAAGGGTGGTATGAATGTTATGATGGAGGTCTCCACCGTGGATGTTATAAAGAGTCTTGCCTCTAATGCGGAAGACGTAACGGTAACATCCCTGCTGAATAGAGCAACCGTACTTCACAGACAAAATGGCGGTAGGTACATAGACAGATTCTCAGACGCCGTGAAAGAGGCAAAAAATGTAGAATTGGCTGCTTTTTTCAGTACTAAGTTAAAAGATAAGGGTATAACGAAAAATTCTTCCAACGAACAAGTCATTTCGGCAATAAGCAGTCAGTGTAGTGATGCTTTCCAGACTACATATCAAGTGCTTTCCAAGCGTATAGATAAATTTGGAGTAGCGCAACCTACCATACAAAAGTTAGATGCTACCGAGAGAATATTGATAGAACTTCCGGGTATTAAGGACCCTCAACGTGTTACAAATTTGTTGGAAGGTAGTGCTCGTTTACAATTCTGGTTGGTAGAAAAAGATTTAAACAAGGCCGTTCGTGCTTTGCAGGATATGGATGCTTGGCTTTCGGTTGGTTCTCGTTCTCATGAAGAGCAGGATGTAACGGATTCTCAAACTTCTACTACTATTGCAACGGAACAGGTTTCTTCAACGGAGGACAATCAAGGCACTCAGGAAAAAAATAAAAATCCCCTGCTTTCTTTATTCTCCGTTGCAAATACGCAAATGAGTTTGGCTGTAGCAACGGCACCGGGTCAAAATCGTGCGGAAATAAGCAGACTCCTAAAAAAAGCTCAGGCAAAGATGCCGAAAGACTTATTGTTTTTGTGGTCTGCCAAGCCTATTTCCAAGACCAATGAATATGAGCTTTACGCCGTACACGTAGAAAAGAACGGTCCGTTGTTAGACGGAGATGTTATATCTGAAGCTAAGGACGATTTTAATCAGACAGGTAGTCCTGTTGTTTCTATGGTTATGAAAGATGATGCCGCAAGAAAATGGGCAAAAATCACGGGGAATCATGTGGGCGAATGTGTAGCCATAGTTTTGGATAGTGTAGTTTACTCCTCACCAAGGGTCAATGGTGAAATAGACGGAGGTCGTTCCGAAATTTCAGGACATTTTACGGTAGAGGAAACTAAGGATTTGTCCAATATTCTAAAGTCGGGTAAGCTTACGGCTCCTGCCAAGATAGTTCAAGAATCCGTTGTCGGTCCTTCTTTGGGAGAAGAGTCCATTAAAGCAGGTATGATGTCTTTCTTGTTTGCTATTATTCTTGTGCTTGTGTACATGCTATTCTTTTATAGTACGGCAGGTATCGCTGCTTGTGTTGCTTTGGTTGTAAATCTATTCTTTTTGTTTGGAGTATTGGCTTCTTTGGGGGCGGTTCTTACTTTACCGGGTATTGCGGGTATAGTGTTAACCATGGGTATGGCAGTAGACGCAAATGTTATAATAAATGAGCGTATTAAGGAGGAGTTGCTTAAAGGCAAGAATATAGCTTCTGCCATATCAGAAGGATACAAAGTTGCATATTCCGCTATCATAGACGGAAACGTTACCACTTTGCTTACGGGTATAGTTCTTGCTTATTTTGGCAGTGGTCCCGTACAAGGTTTTGCCATAGTATTGTGTATAGGTATTCTGACCACTTTGTTCTCCGGAATATTTGTTTCTAGGCTTGTTTTTGAAGCAATGTTAAACAGAAAAGGTGGTGAGAAGCGTAACATTGCATTTTATACAAAACTTACCCAACATTTCTTGGAGAAACCTAATGTTAACTTTGTAGGTACGCATAAAAAACAATGGACAGTTGTAGCTGTTTTTGTCGTTATTGCTTTGGGTTCTCTTACTTTTAAAGGTTTGGATTTGGGTGTAGACTTTTCGGGAGGAAGGACATATGTTATCCGTTTTGACCAAGATGTTAAACCGGAAGCTATTCGTTCCGCTCTCACAAAAGAATACGGTTCTGCTCCGGAGGTAAAAACATTTGGACCTTCTTATCAAGTGAAAGTTACCACGGACTATAAAATAAAAGAAGATAGTGATGTAATTAACAATGAGGCAATAGCAAAATTGTTTAACGGAACAAAATCTTTCTACAAGGATACTACTATCAATTTGGAGAAATTCCGTTCCACTCAAACAAGTCCGTTGGGAATTATTTCTTCTGAGAAAGTAGGGCCTACTATGGCTGAAGACATACAACGTTCTGCCATCATTGCAGTATTGGTTTCACTGATTCTTATATTCATATATATTGCAATAAGATTCAAAAAATGGCAGTATGGTTTGGCTTCTCTAACCTCTCTGAGTTTTGATGCTCTAATTACGATAGGTACTTTCTCCTTATTTAATAAGATTATGCCATTTAGTTTGGAGGTTGACCAACAATTTGTGGCTGTTGTTTTAACAGTCATAGGTTACTCCGTCAATGATACGGTTATTGTATTTGACCGTGTAAGAGAAAATGTTAATTTATTCCCTAAGGAAAATTACGGAAAGTTAATGAATGACGCAATGAATCAAACGCTTTCGCGTACTTTTAACACCTTGGGTACTACATTATTAACTTTGTTGGTGATATTTATATTCGGAGGAGAGGGATTAAGAGGCTTTTCTTTCACTATGTTTATAGGTATAGCTGCGGGATGTTTTGCGTCTCTTTGTGTAGCTTGTCCTATGGCCTATGCTTTGATAACACGCAAACAAAATAAGGATAAATAATTTATAAATGACCGCTCTCTTAGTAATAGCATTTATTTTGCTTGTACTTTCTTCTTTTACGAAAAAGAAGAAAGTACAGGGTGTTTTTAAAAATTCGGGGTATGAACCGGAGTCTTCCATAACCTTGGAAGATATTATTGTTCCTATAAAGGAAACCAATGTTAAACACAAAGAAAACAAGATTTTCTCAAATAATTCTACTTACGATAAGGCTGTTAATAAAGAACAAAATATATATGATACAAAGGCTCAGACTAAAACAAAGAAATTTGATATTAAATCTGCTATCATTTATTCTTCTATTTTGGAAAGACCTTATAAATAGAAATAACATAATACACTATATGAGTATGCTTAAAAGAATATTATTTACGCTCGGGTTGCTTGTTGCAACAAATGTAATGTATGCGCAAGGTGTTCTTACGGGTACTATTACAGACGAACAAACAAATGAGCCGATGCCTTTTGTTAACGTCATTGTTCTCCAAAATGGCGAACAAAAGGGAGGAGCTCAAACGGGTTTAGACGGAACTTATCAAATCAAACCTCTATCCCCGGGAACTTACGACATTCAAGCGTCATTTGTCGGTTATGGAACTGCCATAAAAAAAGGCGTACCGGTTTCTGCTACCGGTTTCTCTGCCGGTGGTGATATAGCTCTAAAATCGGAGGCGACCACATTGGGGGGAGTAACTGTTACTGACTATAAGGAGCCTCTGATTGAGAAGGGACAGGCTACCTCAGGTACTAGAATAACCTCAGATGATATAGAGAAGGTCACTGCTAATTCCGTTAGTGCCATATTGGCAACTATGGGAGGTGTACAAGATAATGACGGTGGTGCAGGTACTGCGCGCGGAGAGTCTAATATGCAGCAGTATGTAAACGGAGCCAAAAGGTCTTCCGTTTCAGCTCCGAAGTCAGCCATACAGAGTATGGAGATAATATTGGGTGGAACTCCGGCAGAGTATGGGGAGGCTGTCGGCGGAGCAATGAACGTAACCTTGAAACCGCCTCAGAACAAATTTGAAGGTCTGCTTTCCTATCGTACTTCGGAACCTTTCAATGACAGAGGTTACCACAGAGCAGAATTTTATCTCACAGGTCCTGTTTGGGTGAAGAGGAATAAAGTTACCAACACTTCCAAGACTTTGGTTGGTTTTCGTTTGTCGGGTTTCTTTTCTCATGTATCCTCGGGATTGTTTGCAAGCGGAAGAGAGCCCTATATGATTAAGGATTCCGCCTTGTCTAGAATTGCTCAATCTCCTTTGGTATACGATGTGCAATATGGTGTAAACTATGCCGCTCAATATTTAAAAAAGGATGCTTTTGAGCAAGTTGGTCGTATTCCTAACATTGGTTCAAATTCCGTATATGTAGAAGGCGGTTTGGATTTTGTTCTCTCCGACAGAACTTCCTTAAAGGTTAGCGGGGAGTTTATTTATTCTTTCGGAAAAAATAGCGGAGATTTATTGTTGAACAATGATAACAATTCTTCATACAAGGGATATTCATATCAGATAATGGGTGATTTTACCCACAAGTTATCTACGGATAACAGTTCTACGGCTTTAATACAGAATGTAATGTTCAAGGCTTTGGCTTCTTATGAAAAACATTATAGCATAAGTGCCTACAACTCGGATTTTGATGATGATTATTTCAAATACGGTTACATAGGAAAATTCACTTCTTATTGGTCACCTACCTATAATCTTGCTAAATTGGATATAGACGGAGACGGTTCGGAGGAATGGGTTAGACAACTAACTTCTTGGAGTCAGGATTCCATGACATTCCGTGCGGCAAATTACAATCCGGGATTGGTTGCTTATACAAATCAATTATATTATAGTGATGAATTCGCTTCTTTGAGGGAATCTTCTTTTATTACAAGAAATGCGGATTATCTGGAGGCATATAAAGGACTTATGAATGGTAGTCGTCCTGGGGCTTCTCCTTATTATGCCGTTTATGATTTGTATAGTTACTATGGTATACCGCCGTTTACTTATTCAAAGAGTGAAAGTGATTACATATATGCAACAGCCAAAATTTCTGCGGATATAGCCAAGCATCAAGTTGAAATCGGTTTTCAATACGATAGAAAAACATACAGTTCCTATAGCTTAAATGCAGGTGGTCTTTGGACTTTGATGCGTCAAAGACAAAATTTGCATAATCTTGCTCCCGATTATTCCAATCCTATTATAGACAACTCCGGTTATTACCCTATTGTAACATACAATAGAAATTATGATGGGGGTTCTCAATCTCATTTCGATAGATACCTGAGAGAGCATTTGCGTTCCTTGGGTTATAGTAACATTACCGATGTTTCCATGTTGGATATAGACAGTTACGACCCGGATGTATTTTCTTTGGATTTGTTCTCTACCGATGAATTGTATAACAATGGCGGTAACAATACATACATTTCCATGAGAGGGTATGACCATACGGGAAAGAAAATCTCGGGCAAAACTTCCCTACAAGATTTCTTTACCGGTAATAATGGAAACAGAGTACTTGGTGCTTGGCAACCTATATATATGGCAGGTTATATTCAGGACCAATTCTTTTTCAGAGATTTGGTTTTCAATATAGGTGTACGTGTTGACAGATTTGATGGTAATCAAATGGTTTTGAAAGACCCTTATTTGATATACGATGCTTACACTGTAAGAGATATGCGTAATGCAGGCAATGCTTCCAAAATACCTTCAACTATCCCTAATGATGCTGTTGTTTATGTGGAAAATCTTTCCGAAGGAGAGTCTTTGCCTACAAATGATGTGACTATAACCGGTTTTAGACGCGGTTACGGTTCTAATGTGACTTGGTACACCGCTAGCGGAGAAATTACTTCCGACCCTTCCAGAGTATCCGGCGCTTCCGGTCAACCATTGCCTTTTAGAAAAGGTACGCTTTTGGCAACAGGTTTCCCTACCGAAATATCCGTAGATGCTTTTGAGGATTATAAACCACAGGTGGTAGCAATGCCTCGTTTGGCGTTATCTTTCCCCGTTACCGATAGGTCTAAGTTTACGGCCTCTTATGACATTATTGCTCGCAGACCATCGGAGTCTTATTGGCAGGCTCCTTATGCAAGTTACTTGTTTATGTCTAACCTTAGCGAACCTACTTTGACAAACCCTAATTTGAAGCCTGAAAAGATTACCAATTATGAGTTAGGTTTCCAACAGGTGCTTTCCACGCATTCGGCTTTAACTATTTCAGCGTATTATAAACAAACAAGAGACCTTATCAATTTGGTTCAATACGTGGGTGCGGACCCTAAGAATATTTACTATACTTATGATAACCAAGATTATCGTACTACTAAGGGTATGACAATACAATACGACCTTAGACGTATTAAGAATGTAAGAGCTACCGCAAGTTATACTCTACAATACGCAGAAGGTACTACAGGTTTGGGCTCCTCTACAATAGTTTCCTTGATACGTCTGGGTTATCCTAATGTAAAGATGATGTTCCCTATCAGTGATGACAGAAGGCATGCTTTTAAATTTAATCTTGACTTCCGTTACGAAGGAGGTAATAATTATAACGGACCTACAACAAAAAGAAAGGTTACCGACAAAGATGGAAACACTAAGGTTAAAACAATCAAATGGCTACAAAATTTTGGTGTTAACGTTACCGGCGTAGTACAATCCGGTACTCCTTATACGAAATTGTATAGTCAAACTCAGAAAACCATAGTAGGTTCTTTCCGTGGAGCACGTTTGCCTTGGTATTATCGTGTAGACCTAACTGTTGACAAGGCATTTATTATCAAAGTTGGTAAACGCACTACTGTATTGGACGTATTTTGCTCTGTTACCAATGTGTTTAATATCAAGAATATTACCAGTGTTTATTCCGTAACGGGAGACCCTGATGATGACGGATATCTAACCGACCCTGAAACACAGACCACCATACGTGCCCAGATTGACGAAGCAGCATATAGAAATTATTATTTAATGTATCTGAATTCTAATTACCTTTATTCAACTCCAAGAAGTGTTGAGATCGGTGTTTCTTATCAGTTCTAATATATTGTTGTGTTAAAATAGAGAAAATAAATTAGAAGTTATGAAAAATATTTTTGGTAAATTATCATTATTATTGTTTTGCCTATCTTTTGTAGGAATGTCCGCCAGTGCGTTGCCTTACAAAGGTGCCAAAAAGTCATCCGCACCGAGAAAAGCCGATGGCGTTGAGTCTTGTAGAAAGGCTCAAGGTTCTGCCGAGTTGAGCATAAACAATGTACGAGTGCGTATTAATCAAGGCGGTAATATGTGGACTGACGGGGCAACGGCTCAATACTTTGTGCCAAAGGCCGGCAATTCCACTGCTTTATTCTGTTCGGCTTTGTGGATAGGCGGTATGGATGAAAATGATCAGTTGAGAGTTGCTGCCATGAGATTCGGTTCCGAAGGACAGGACTTCTGGCCGGGTCCTTTGACTGTAGATAATAATGCTTCTGTCAATAGGACGGTTTGCGATCAATGGGATAAGTTGTTTAGGATAACCAAGGCGGAAGTACAAGAGTTTGTTTCCCACTACGCTACGGGAGACCATAGGGAGTATATTACTGCTGCTATTAGAGAATGGCCGGGTAACGGAGACGAATCTTTGGGACAGTCTCGTTTTTTGGCACCTTTCTTTGATAGGGACGGCGATGGTGTATACAACCCTGATAATGGAGATTATCCTTATTATGATTTTGACGGCAATCTTTGTCCTGCAAAAATACGAGATACTCTTCCTGCAGGTGTTGCCTATACTCCTACTCCTACGTATGAGTCCACCAACTCCGATATTTATCAAACGGGAGGTGCAATGAAAGCCTATAACGGTTTGATGGTAGACCAAGTTTTGAAAGGAGACGAAACACTATGGTGGGTATTCAATGATAAAGGTGCTGCTCATACGGAGTCTAACTCTCAGTACGCCATAGGTTTGGAGATTAGAGCGCAGGCTTTTGCTTTTACTATGAACAACGAAATAAACGATATGACTTTCTATTCCTATGAAATCATAAATCGTTCTGCGTTTAAGCTAAAAGATACTTATTTTTCTCAATGGGTAGACCCGGATTTGGGATACGCTTTTGACGATTATGTTGGTTGTGATGTTGAGCGTGGTTTGGGATATTGTTATAATGGAGATGCTAACGATGGTCCAGGACAAGGAGCCTATGCCGGTAACCCTCCTGCCGTTGGTATAGACTTCTTCCAAGGTCCTTATATGGATGCCAAATATAATAGGGATATTCCTAAGGTTGATACCGCTGCGTTGAAAAACCTTCCCGGTGGAGAGGCAGCTTTGGCCAGATATCAGGCTATAATAGACAGAGAACTTGCTTCGGGTAATTTAAAGGCTGATATTAATATTCTTTTGACAGCCGACGCTGACAAGTACAAAGAGGCCTGGTTCCCTGAAAATGGTAACGAAGATTTCGCTTGTGCCATCAATGGTGTAAACTTTGGTAACGGTATTGCCAATGATGAACGTTTTGGTATGAGACGTTTTATTTATTACAACAACTCTAATCAAGATAACGGTGAGCCTACTAAGGCACAACACTATTACAATTACTTACGCGGTATTTGGAAAAACAACCAGTATATGTATTACGGTGGTAACGGTTTTACTACTTTTGACGGTGCTTCTTCCAACGAAGGTGTTAGAGCTGATTTCATGTTTCCGGGAGATAGTGACATTTGGGGATGGGGCGCTCCTGATAACAGAGAATACGGAAAAACCCATTCTTGGTCAGAGTCCACTGCCGATAATGGTAACCCTAATCCTGTGGGAGACAGACGTTTTATGCAGTCTGCAGGACCTTTTACTCTTGAACCCGGTGCAATTAACTATATAACGGTAGGTATTCCTTTTGCTCAAGCCGCTACGGGAGGTCCTTTGGAGTCCGTTAGATTGCTCAGAAAAATAGATGATAAATGTCAAGCCTTGTTTGATAACTGTTTTAACGTATTGGAAGGACCGGATGCTCCGAACATTGTGGTACAAGAATTGGATAGAGAAATTATACTTTATTTGACAAACGAATCCGGTAACAACATTAACGAGAGTTTTAGAATTTTGGATGTTTCCATACCTAATGACTCTGTGGATGGACAACTGCCGGATAGGTACTACACCTTCGAAGGTTATCAAATATTCCAATTAAAAGACGCCACTGTTTCCGTATCTGATATATATGATAACAGCAAGGCTCAGTTGGTTGCCCAGTGCGATATAAAGAATAATATAACTACTTTGATAAACTACACCACAGATGAGTCCGGTATCCTAACTTCTCAAACAATGGTTACGGGTGCAAACCAGGGAATTAAACATACGTTCCGTGTAACTGAGGATTTGTTCTCTTCCAGTACGGATAAGAGACTTGTTAATAACAAGAAATACTATTTTGTAGCAATAGCATATGCTCAAAATATGTATAAACAATATTCTCCTACCGATGTAACTAAGATAGACGGACAAAAAGAACCTTATCTTGCTTCTCGTAAGAAAGGTGACGGTTCTTCCGTTGAATCCGTTGTTGCCATACCTCACAAACTAACCGGTCAACAAAATGGTATTACAACAAGAACTACATACGGAGTTTCTCCTGAGATAACACGTGTTGAAGGTTTTGGTAATGGTGGTATAGTTATCAATTTACAAAAAACCTCCGTTGCCAAACTCATGGGTAGCCAGGGCGTTGAGCCTCCTACTGAGACGGTAACCGTTGCAAGTCCCTTTACAGGAGCAGATACCACGTATGTACGACCTATAAACCTATTAAAAGAACCGGAATATCAAACCAACTACGGTCCTTTAAATATTAAGGTTGTAGACCCTTTGAATGTTAAAGCAGGTTCTTATTATTTGGGATTCAAACCGGCTGAAGTAGTGGATACTACAGTTACGCCAAATGTTATTTCACAGGATACCAACATGTCCAATGCTACTTGGTTTTTAACCACAACGGACGGCTCCATGTTGTATGACGATGTGGATACTATTTGGTCGGACAGGTCCTTGGCTGAGGAAAATGAGCAAATAATATTCGGTTTGGGTATTTCCATATCTTTGACCAATGTGGATAATATAGCGACTGTAACTACACGCCAATCAATCAAAACGATAAATAAAGAATTTTTGTCGGACGTTCGTTCAAATATTTTAAATTCTGGTTCTTTACTCTCTTCCGGTATTGTGTACGCCGATGCCAATAAATCTTGGCTTACCGGTTTTGCCGATGATGACGGTTCGGATTTAACCAACTGGATACGTTCGGGAGCGGTGTTTGAAGAAACGGCAGACGGTTCGGAAGACCCTACTTGGGATTATTATACAAATTTCAATGATACGACTTGGAACGATGACCATACGGTGCCAACGGTAACCGTGAAGAAAGCGGCATTGGACCCTCTTAATGAATACGAAAAATGCGTAAACGGTACATGGGCACCTTATAGATTGGTTTCCACTTCTGACCAACACCCTGCATTTTGTAGGTATTATTACATTAATTCCGAAAACTCGGTTGATGTTGCCAATGCAAACAAGGCAGCCGTCCCTGCACATGTCAACTCCTTGTTGTTTAATGATATGAATAATCTATCTTCTGTAGATATAGTATTTACGTCAGATAAATCGAAGTGGACGAAGTGTCCTGTTATAGAAATGGGTACTGACCCTTCTTTGACACAAGGAAATGCTAAGAAGTTCCAATTGCGTAAGGAACGTTCTTGGGAAAAAGATGGTACTTATACTTCTTCCGACTCAAGTATGAGCTGGTTCCCTGGTTATGCCATAAATTTGGAAACGGGAGAGAGGTTAAATATGATTTTTGGTGAAAATTCTTCTTTGGGACAACTTAACGGTAGGGATATGATATGGAATCCGCCTGCAGCAGGTTCTGGAAGTTTTGGTGGTATGCATTTTGTATATGTAATAGGTACCGGTAAGCACTACGTTATTGATGTTAATAATTCAGGTTCTACAAGGTTAGAGACTTTCTCTTTCCCTGCTTATGATGAGGGTTTAACCGCTAAGGCGTATTTGCAACATTTGGACTATTGCGATGACATTTCTTCCAACGCAAGTATAAATCACTTTGTGAAAGTGGAAAAATTATTCTCTTCTGTTATGTGGGTAGGCACTCCTGCCGCAAACAACGTGTTTGCCTACGGCAATGCTGACCCTAATGTTATTCCTTACTCTAAGCGTGTGCCGGATTTAATTCCTACGGATGCAACGGTTCAAATTAGAGTTAGAAAACCGTACTCTATGAATTGGAGTCAATCGGGAGCTAACAATTCTATTGACCCTAAGAATGAAAACTTCCCGTTGTATCGTTTTGGTATAGAGTCCGATATGATGCCTTTGACTAATGTTGGATATTCTAATGCTTCAAGTGTTTTGGATGCCATTACGGTTGTTCCTAATCCTTACTATGCAAGTTCGTTGTATGAGGGTGATCAGGTAAACAATACCGTAAAAATAACCAATTTGCCACCAGAGTGTTATATAACGATATATTCTGTGGATGGTACAGTGGTTAGAAAACTGAGAGGTCCGTCCAAATTCATAACTCCGGGCAGTGGCTCTGCCCAAACCTATGTGGAGTGGGATTTGAAAAACGAGAGAGGTTTGCAGATATCCGGAGGTATATACCTTATACATGTAAAAGCCGACGGTATAGGCGAAACTGTGGTTAAGTGGTTTGGAGCTTTGCGTCCTGTTGACCTAAACTCTTTCCAGTAATCTTTTAATCAACAACAGTATTTAAAATTTATAAAATGAAACAAGTTATGAATATAATACATAAAATAATGGCTATGGTCGTTTTGACGCTTTTTATGATACCTCAAACGGTATTAGCGGGAAATGACGACAGGAGAGGAACTGCCGGAGCAGGAGAGTTGTTGATAAATCCTTGGGCGAGAAGTGCGGGTTGGGGTAATGTCAACACTGCTAGCGGTTCGGGTTTGGATGCTCTTTTCACCAATGTTGCAGGTTTGGGACATACCACAGGCACAGAAGTTTCTTTCAACTATACTCATTGGTTAAACAATACCGATGTAGGTTTGGTTTCTTTCGGTCTCGCTCAAAGTATGGGCAACTACGGAGTTTTGGCATTAACAGTTAACTCAATGTCCTTTGGAACCATAGAGAAAACTACCGTTAGTTCTCCGGATGTGGGTAACAACGGTACTTACAAACCTTCATTAATGAATTTGGGGGTTTCCTATGCAAAAGCGTTCTCCACATCTATTTATGCCGGAGCTACTCTAAAAATAGTTACGGAGGGCATAGATAATGTGACGGCTACCGGTATAGCTTTGGATGCAGGTATTCAGTATGTTACTGGTAGAGATTACGAGATAAAATTTGGTATTTCTTTGAAAAACTGGGGACCTTCCATGTCTTTCTCAGGAGACGGACTTGTTATTAATGCTACCTATATAGGTTCCGACCATCAACAGAGTTTGCAACAACGTTCTCTCTCTTGGGATCTGCCTTCAAGTTTGAATATTGGTGGCTCCTATGATTTCTTGTTTGCAGAAAAATTGTATCGTTTTACTCTCGCCGCAAATTATGAGTCTATGGCTTTTACGGATGACCTTTATACTCTTGCCGGCGAATTCTCCTATAATAATTTATTTATGGTTAGAGGAGGTTATACCCATCAAAAGGGCAGAGGTGACGATATTTACTCTTCGGACGGTAACAGAAATAACTTTTCTTCCGGTTTTACCTGCGGAGCCTCTATTAATGCTCCATTGGTTAAACCGAAAGGAGATAAGAAAGGAACCTATGTTTCTATAGACTATGCTTATAGGACGACCGTAATATTAGGTGGAATACATACTATAGGTTTAAGTTTGTCTCTATAAATAATTAATAATAAACAATTCTTTAAGAGAATAGAAGACTTTAAAAGTAGTCTTCTATTCTTTTATTTAAGTGAAAAACGAATATGGTAGAAATAAAATATTATTCGGCGGAAGGGTTGCAAAAATTGAAGGATGAGTTGCGTCATATGATAGCCGTTGAGCGACCTGCGGTTTCCAATGCAATAGCCGAAGCGAGAGATAAAGGCGACTTATCGGAGAATGCCGAATACGATGCGGCAAAAGAAGCTCAAAGTCACTTGGAGCTCAAAATTCTGAAATTGCAAGAAACAATAGCCAATGCCAGACTTTTGGACGAAAGTAAAATGGATACATCCAAGGTGCTTTTATTGTCAAAAGTGGAGTTTGAAAATCTTGCAATGAAAAGAAAGATGGTGTATGAGATAGTCCCGGAAAATGAGGCCAATCTAAAACAAGGAAAAATCTCAATTACCTCTCCCATAGCAAAAGGATTATTGGGTAAGAGTGTGGGAGATATTGTCGAAATCGAGGTCCCGGCCGGGAAAATGCAGTTAAGAATAACTAAAATTTCAAGATAAAATGGCTTCAATTTTTACAAAAATCATAAATGGAGAAATTCCTTCTTACAAAGTAGCAGAGAATGATAAATTTTATGCCTTTTTGGATATATCTCCTTTGCAAAAAGGACATACTTTGGTTGTACCCAAAAAAGAAATAGATTATTTCTTTGACATAGAAGACGAGGATTTACAAGAGTATATTTGTTTTGCCAAAAAAGTGGCAAAGGCAATAAAGCACGCTTTTCCTTGTAAAAAGGTGGGCATGGCAGTTATAGGTTTGGAAGTGAGACACGCACACGTACATCTTGTTCCTATGCATAAGGAAGGTGACTTAAATTTTGCCAACGAAAAACTTTCTCTTTCCGAGTCGGAGTTCTCCGAAATAGCTAATGCGATTTCCGATAGCTTGAAACAGGTGTAACTTTATTCTTTTGTTAAAAATACCTATCTTATTTAACTGACGTTTTTTTAGTCATTTGTTTAATGGATTTGCATAAGTAAAAAAAAAGTTGTTACTTTGTGTTTCATAAAATTAAAAAATTGTACACAGAATGAAAAAGTATATTTTGTTATTGATAATAGGCTTTGCACTATGTGGTTGTTCGGGCTCAAAAAAAACCGCGTATAAGTCTGTGGATGAAAGAGATGTTCCCGAAAGATATGCAAAGGATTTTCACAAACGTTATGCGGATGTCAAAGAGGTTAGGTGGCAACAGATGGACTCCGTTACATACTTAGCCAGCTTTAAAACAGAGGATAACGATTGTATAATGAAATTTACTCTGACTTCAACGGAGATGAGATATATTATTCCTGTTGAATACATACCATCCTCCATAACGGATTTTATAAAAACGGAATATCCGGAGCATAAGATACAAGAAACCTATATAACGGATATAAAAAATTTAAAATCTTATCTTGTCGTAATTTCCAAAAAAGGAGAATCTCTAAATTTGCAATTTGATTTGAATGGAAATTTCAATAAAGTAATTGAGTAGTTATATTATATAATTAATTATTAAACGGGTATTATGATTTGTGAAATCACAATACCCGTTTTGTGTTATTGAATACTAAAATGGATTTTTCTTGCAAAAAGTTTTCTCTTAATCATTCAAAATCAACAATGAAAGTTGGCACGGATAGTATATTGCTTTCTTCTATTGTTGCTACCTATTATGAGAAACAAAATATCCAAAATATCCAAAATGTGCGTAATGTTTTGGATGTAGGTACGGGGTGTGGTATAATAGCCTTATGTATGGCTCAAATCTTTCCTTCGGCTAATATTATCGGTATAGATATTGACAAAGATTCCGTTGAAGAGGCTCAAAATAATTTTTTACAAAATACTTGGCAAGATAGAATGCAGGCAAAACATATTGGTTTAAAACAATTTGCCTTGAAAAACAAAGAAAACTTTGACCTCATTATTTCCAATCCGCCATACTTTACCAACTCTCTATTATCCGAGACTCACAAACGTAATTTGGCAAGGCACAATTCTTATTTAACCCTTAGTGATTTTGTTACTTATACCATTAAACTATCTTCATTCTCCTCCAAAATAATATTAATACTGCCTTTGCAAGAAATGTTTTTGTTAGAAGATTTATTTAATACCGAAGGTTTTTTTGTTACGGAAAAGTTTGATATATATAGTAAGGAGAACTCTCCTGCCCCCAAGAGAGTAGTGTGCATTTTTTCACAAGAAAAACAGGCAACCAATCTCCATAAAATATATATACATAACACCTTAAACGAATATTCCCATACTTTCAGAACCCTATGCAACAAATTTCTGTTATAGCTTCTTAAAAAGTGCTCGTTTTTATGGAAATTATATCTATATCTGCAAACATTATAAATTAAAAAAGCAGTGTATGAAAAAATGCAAAGCAATTGATGTTTTTTATTACCGCTACAACGTTATTCGTTGCGTGTAATACAGAAGAAGACAAATTAAACGCAACCATTTCTAAAAAAACAACGCACGATGTTTATGGTAAATTTGTTTCGTTCGCTAATGAAAAGGAAATGCATGCGACCATAGAGATGTTAAAAGGAATGGACGAGTTATCTGTGCAACATTGGAACAATATCCGTATCTACAAGTGATGGTGTCAATCTGAATGCTAATATACCATAATTACAAATATAAATTTATAAATTGATAGAATAATGAAATCTTTAATAATTAATAAAAATATTAGCACTATGAAAAAATAGATTATGTTTTTTATAGTATCTGTTTTTTGTGTATTTAGCGGTATTGCACAAATGGATAGAAACAAGGAAGTAAAGCGTCATAATTTTGGTATTGGTTTCTCTGCACCGCTAACATCTTCTACCAATCAATTTTTAAAAGATTATAATGACCCAACTAATATGCTTTGGGGAAGAGTAGATAAAAACTTGGATTTAAATTTTTCCGTTATTTATGAGTTCAATCTCAATAATAATATAACGTTTGGTATTGCTCCTACATATCGTTTTAGTAGAGCAAAAATAAATTATATATCTACCTTTGTTTTAGGAGTTACTACGGATGTCGTTACAAATAATATCTCCGATATAGATTTGCCATTGTTTGTTGATTATAAAATTTCTCTTATGAATAACAACAAGTTGTTCTTTGGACTAGGTGCTTCATGTCTATTCAATATAAATGCTGACAATTATATAAACAGGGATACTTCTCCGTATTTGTTATTCAGGATGGGATTTGATGTTAATTTTTCTCATAGAATACAATTTCTTTTACAATACAGATACAATATAGACAATGATACTTATTACAAATTCCCTACACTTCCGTGGCCAAAAGAAGCATATAGGGTGAATACGTTTGATGTGGGAGTGAATTTCTTCCTTTAATGAACGATATGGGAGTAGGTATTTATAGAAGAGTTTCGCAATAATAAAAAGAGAGTTAACACTTGCCATGTAACTCTCTTTTTTATTAGTTAAAAAGTTATTATTCGACGGTTAATCTTTTTTTGATATAGTTTTTATTGCCAAGCAGACGATAAACATCCGCATCAAGTATGGTATCAACTTTGTTGTTGACAATAAAAACCGCATAAGAAGAAAGGAATTCGTGTTTGTCAAAATACTTTGTCGTATCAAAACTTATTCTATCCTGTCTTTTTGCTTCCCAATAAGGAGAGATATCCACGATTCTTCCGCCGGCATTGGCATTTACGATAACAAAAATATTATCATTGTCAAGATATTTACAGGCGATATATGACATTTCCCTATTGCAATGCAAACAGCCGTTCTCCGAAATAATAAAAACACAGTTTTCTTTGCTTTTATCCATATTTTTGAAGTTTTCGTCAACGTATTTCATAATCACTTCTTCCTGTTTTTGCATGGTACAACCGCACAAAAATAAAATACTAAAAGTTAATATTATAAATCTTAAAGGTAACATTATCATATATATTTTTTTTGTTATAATACAGCAGAATTAATTTATTATCAAACAATGCGACTTCACTAATTTCATTTTCATCTTTCATTTTGAAATCTTTCACAAAGTTCAAATCTTTATCATAAACCAATACTAAAAAGTATGCTTTTTTAGGGCTTATAAGGAAAAAATAGTATTGTTCCGTCTGTGGATTCCATATGACGAACTTTGGATGCGGGTTATTCTTATTTATTTCAGAATATTTTATTTCCAAATCTAGAGCCTGGGCGGAATTAGTTATTGGGACTTGCTTATATGGAGGTAAATCCATATTGTTGCTCTTGAGTTTTATGGTTTTCCACAGCTGATTATTATCCAAATCGTATACAACTGCCGTATAGTCATGCAAACAGAACATATACTTATTTGCAATATCATATATCCCCCAAGGCATAATTAAGGAATCATTATTGTTGTACATATACTTTCTGCCTCCTTGTCCGTATCCTTCATATTGTACGGAGGAATCTTGTAAAGGAAGTTTATAATACAAAGGTAAACCTCTCGCAACTTTGTTAGACATTATATAATTAGTTGTAGTCGTCCATTCTTTTGGAAATAGGTGTGTCTGAGTGTAAATGGCATTATTATAGAAATCCTTGCCGAATAGTTTTCTCATACATAATATGACAGAGTCATTAATTACAGCCTTCGGAATAACTTTTTTAGCTTTAATGTTGGAAGCGGAGTCTATCATATAGACGTATTGTAGAGGATCACCAAGATAAA
The DNA here is from genome assembly GCA_963540815.1 of uncultured Bacteroidales bacterium. Lineage (GTDB taxonomy): Bacteria > Bacteroidota > Bacteroidia > Bacteroidales > P3 > Scybalousia_A. Next base: position 130,320 of record CAUTQY010000001.1, on the reverse strand, counting down.
CAAATATGGAGTCATAATTGATAATTCTTACAAAATCCAAGGTCTCAAATCCCGGTAAGAATTTTATTTTTAATGTTTTACTCAGTGAGCCGTCATAATTATAAATCTCAATTTCCTTTCTTGAGACCATTTCACAGGTAAAAAAATAAAGAGAATCATTTACAACAAAAGTATTAATAGACCTTCCGTATGGTATTTTTACTTCTTTTTCAAAAATAAGTTCGCTCTCATTTTGTGCAAAACAAGAATAAAACAACAAAGAAACAGAAATATAAACAAGTATATTTAATGTTTTCATTTTTTAAGGACTTCATTTTTTGCAAATTCATTTTAGAGGCTTTTTTAACTATGCAAACTCGTTAAAGAAAAGCCTTCCTTATTCTCTTTGAAATATTGTTTTCCTTGCAACTTATAGAATAAGAAGTATTTTATATTGAAGGTCGGAAATTTTGGAGTCTGAAAATAGACGAAAACAACCATCACCTATTTCGTTAAACGACTCCTTTGGACTATGAATTTATTTTGCCCTATATGATATATATACTCTGAGGCATATACAAAATAAGAATTAATTTTTGCTTTACAAATAATAATGTTTTGTTCCATATCTTCGCTCTGTAAATTGTACGATTAATTCTGCCTGCAAGCGTATATAATTTATTTCTAACTACCAAATATTTTTCATATTTTCTTAAATATAATATAACTACTTACCACATAAAGATAAATATTTTTTATTTTCCGTTGTTCTTTTATTTGTACAAAAAAGTATTTTTTTGCGTTATACATTTATCATATTTATTAGAAGACATGCAAAGAAAAAAAATTGTTGTTGTAGCACCGGCTCACCCCTACCGCGGAGGGCAGGCTTTGGATGAGGCCTATCTTTACCGTATAATCTCGGGTTTGAATTACGATTATTTTTGTATTTCCTATACAATGTTATATCCCAAAATGTTTTTTCCTGGCAAAACACAATACGATTCTTCCAAACTAATAAATTTTGAACATAAGGATAAGATAAAAAGAGTTATTTCAAGTATTAACCCTTTTACGTGGTATAAAGCTTACAAGGAGATAAAGGCTCAAAAACCGGATATGGTTATTTTTTTGTGGTGGATGTTCTTTTTCGGTCCTTGTTTGGGAACTATGGCATGGTTGGTCAAAAAAGGTTGCAAACAAACAAAAATATGTTTTCTAACGGACAATTACATATCCCATGAGGAACATTTTTGGGAGCGTGTGATTGTAAAAACAACGCTCCAGCAGGCTCAGTACTTTATTGCTCCGTCTAAGTTTATTGCAAAAGAGATAAAAAAAGATTTTCCCGATAAACCAATATGTATTACCACTCTATCAATATATGATTGTTATAATTTACACAGATACGACAAACAAACAGCAAGAGTTTTTCTTGATATAAAAACCAAAGAAGTTATACTTTTCTTTGGTTTGATACGACCTTATAAGGGTTTGATGAAATTGTTGGAAGCTTTCCCTTTGATAAAACAAGAAAGAAAGGATGTAACTCTTCTTATTGTAGGAGAGTGCTATGGAGATATAAAGGAATACGAGAATAAAATTAAAACATTGGGTATAGAAAACAATGTAAAACTCATTAATAAGTTTGTAGCCAATGAAGATATAGAGCCGTACTTTGTTGTAAGTGATGTGGTGGTACTACCCTATGAGTCTGCTTCGCAAAGCGGTATTGTTATGACCTCCTATGCTTTTGGAAGACCTGTAATAGCGACAGATGTAGGAGGAATAAAAGAACAAATATTGCAAGATAAAACCGGAGTGGTTATAGAAAACAATAGTAAAGAAAATATTTTACGGGGAGTAAATACCGTGCTAGACAATATGGAGACTACGGACTATAGTAAAAACATAGAGGATTTTACGGATACTTTCGGCAATCTTAGATTAAAGCAATTCTTACAAGAAACATTATAACCAAGAATCACTTTGTATTTTCCGTATTCATTATTGTAGGATTGAAATTGTTACAATTTTGAATAAAATATTTCGTTGATAGTCTATATACCCCCTATAACTATCTGTTTATAATGGAAACAAATGAGGATTTTTTTTATCTCTGGCAAAAAAAAATAAAAAGAATAAAAACACAGGAGGACTTTTTTGCTTTATCCAAGGAAGCTTTTTTGTTTCAGTATACCAACAATAAAATCTACCAACAATGGTGTAATCTATTGGATTGTAAAGTGGAGAATATAAATTCCTTAGATGATATTCCTTTTCTGCCCATAGAATTTTTTAAAAAACAAGAAATTACTTGTTTTGCAAGCACTACTCCCGAAGATTTTTTTCTTTCCTCAGCCACAGGTTCTATGCAAAGGAGCAAACATTTAGTGTATGACAAACGCTATTATATAGAAAATACTTTTGATTGCTTCGCTCAATTTTTTTCGGATGTAGAGAGATACGCCTTTATTTGTTTGTTGCCAAATTATTTGGAACAAGAACATTCTTCTCTGATTTGTATGATGGAGGCTTTCGTAAAAAAAAGTCTTTATAAGCAAAGCGGTTTCTATGCCCATAATTTACAGGAGGTAGTAAAAGTTTTGCAATACAACGAAAGACTGAGAATACCCACTATACTTTTTGGAGTAACTTATGCCCTGCTTGATTTGGCGGAAAACTATGAATTGAATTTGAAAAATACTCTGGTTTTTGAAACCGGAGGAATGAAAGGAAGACGAAAAGAAATGCCCAAACAACTAGTACATAAAATTTTGGAACAAAACTTGGGAGTAAATAATATTTTTTCCGAATACGGTATGTGTGAATTGTTTTCTCAAAGTTATTCCAAGGGAAAAGGTATTTTCTTTTGTCCCAGACAGATGAAAGTACAAATAATAGAAATAAACGATTATAAAAATACTTTGCATGCGGGAGGCAAGGGAATTATAAATATTATAGACCTTGCCAATATTTCTTCGTGTTGTTTTATACGGACGCAAGATATGGGTATGCAGTACGATAATGGAGGTTTTAGTATTTTGGGTAGAGTGGATTACTCGGATATAAGGGGATGCAATCTTATGTATCAATAAAAAGAACAAACAATAATTCAAACATAAAACATTATGATAACTTACGATAAAATAGAGGATAGTAAAAATTATATAAACTCACTTGGCAAATTTACTCCGCAAATAGGTATAATACTTGGTAGCGGATTGTCTTCTTTTGCCGACAACTTGACAGATAAAATAATCATTCCCTACAAAGATATTCCAAATTTTCCGATTTCCACTGTGAAAGGACACAAAGGTAATCTTGTTTTGGGTTCTTTGCAAGGCAAAAGCATAGTTTGTATGCAAGGACGATTTCATTTCTATGAAGGTTATTCCATGCAAGAGGTTACTTTTCCCATAAGGGTTATGCAACTCTTGGGTATAAAAACATTGATAGTTACCAATGCTGCCGGCGGTGTTAATAGAGATTTTACAACAGGGGATATTATGATTATAACCGACCATATTTCCCGTATGCCTAACCCTCTTATAGGAGTAAATGATGATAGGTTGGGCACAAGATTTCCTTCTATGAATGAAGTTTATGACAAAAATTTGATAAATATAACAAAACAAGTTGCTCAAAAAGAGAACGTAACTATAAAACAAGGAGTATATGTCGGAAATACGGGACCTAGTTTTGAGTCGCCTGCGGAATATATAATGTTTAGGGACCTGGGTATTTCTGCTGTGGGTATGTCCACAGTCCCGGAAGTAATAGTAGCCTCGCATGCCGGAATGAAAGTGTTAGGGCTCTCCGTTATAAGTAATGTTTTCAACGAAAATATTTTGGAAGAAGAACCGTCGCATCAAGAAGTATTAAATAATGTTGCCCGTGCAAACAATAATTTATTGACAATCATAAGAGGAGTTTTGCAACAAATCCAACTCTAATATTAAGTGAAAAAACAAACCATTATTGATAAGTATGATTAGACACGTAAAGCGATATACCCTTTTTGTAATCTTTTTGCTATTGGTGCTGATATTGGCTTTGTTTGTTTTTATCAACGTTAGACCCTATTCCAAATTATCCGATTTTCAGTCTGATATCAATGAAGTTTATAACAATATAGACGAACGCGGAGAGAAATTTGTTTTTGTCGGAGATAGTCTGATATCTTGGTCTGTCAATAATATGGATTTAAAAAAACTTACTTTGGATAGCAGTCACATATCTTTTTTGCCCAACGGCATATACCTAAAAAAAACTACTTATAAACAAGACACTACTATCGTATATCTTTACCTAATAAAAAATGATTTTGCCCATCCAAATCATTACATAAAGAACACATATAACACACCCTTTAAACTTACCGATAAAATAAATATTACTACAAAAAAAACAGATTATCGGTTGACTATAGAAGGCAAAACCGTATGTTATTTGGATAATGTAAGTCATAGCAATCTTATAGCTCGTTGGCAAGTTTTTGTTTTGGATATTATGGTTGTTGTCTGTGTGTTTCTTATTTTTTTATTACTTATTTATCTTATAAAACGGAGACCAAAAAACAATATACTTGCCTTTGTAATCCTAATTCCCATATATCTGTTGAGTGGAATATTTGTCTACACCCTATGTGCTTATTATCCGCAAGCCTCCTTCTCTCTATGTACCGAACAAATACAATATACAAACATTCTTTTTTTTATCATACTTACTACTCAGGGATATTTGTTATTTAGACTTACCACTCAACTGATAAAACCCTCAAAAAATAAAAAGTTTACACTTTCAAAGAGAATACTATTACTATTGTTTATTTCTTTGGTTTACGGTTCTGTTATGGAATTTTTTACATACAAAAACATTAAAACAAGAATAGAAATTAAAGCCAAAGAAATATCTAAAAGAAGCATACGTGCAGAAGAAAAGTTTGTAAAAAAAATAGAGGTATTGGAGAGTGATGAAAAATTTATGCATTTTGTAAAACTGGGACAGTATATACAAGCGGAAGACTATGCTACAAATATTTATTTTAAGGATATAAAGAATAAATATCATGTGGGTATAATAGTGTTTGATGATAAAGACTCAATGTTTGTTCAGCCTATAGGTTATTATACGAGTATTCTTTCCTATACAGAAGAAAGAATAAACGGGGCAAGACGAATAGACTCTGCCTTTGTTTGGGTAGAGGATAACGAAACGGATAACAATAATACATACATATATCTGTGCAAGAGTGAAGGGGTTAATATATTTGTGGAGTGTTTAAAAAAGAATAATTCCAAGAATATGAATTACACACTCTTACTTGAAGAAAAAGAGGATGATTTGGAGGGTAGTTTATCTTATGCTCGTTACCGCAAGAATAGTTTGGTGTATTCAAAGGGAGAGAGGATTTTTGACTCCAAGCTAAAAGAAAAACACATTTATAACTCCTCTTCTTTTTGGAAAAATGAAAACGGTTATATGAGTTTCTATCTTACGGAGGGAGATAATACCTATATCGTTTGCTTTTTTTATAGACTTCCCTATAATTTGTTGGGTGCTGTTTCTTTATTCTTCCTTATTTTTATTATCATATTTGGTTTGGAAGTTTTTATAGGATACTCTCCTCGGATAAAAACATTTTCTCCGGGTATACGTAGCAGTATTTTGTTTTCATTGATAGGCTCTTTTATTGTGGGTATTACCATCTCCGGTTTTTTCAGCATAAGAAGTATAAACAACTTTAATTCCAAATACAACATAGAGAACATAAGAAATAAAACCAATGCCATAAGGATGGAAATAGAAAAATATTTATATAAAGAGCAGAATTCACAAATAAATTATATCAATGCCGAATTGGATAATTTGCTTTTAAATCTTTCCAATAGTTTTTTGACGGATATAAATCTTTATGATACCAATTTGTGTCTGCTGTCCGCTTCGCAGAAATCCATTTTTGAACAAGGTTTTTTGTCAGATAAAATGAATATGGAGATAAAACATTTATTTGCCGAGTCTTTGAGTTCAACATATACAACCGAAAGAATAGGTACCCTAAACTTTCAAAGTGCCTATTCGCCTATAACGGACTACGCCGGTAAGGTTATATGTTATCTTAATATTCCTTTCATAAACCAGCAAAAAAATCTGGAGGATAACATCAACTCCATAATTAATAATTTTATTAATATGTTTTTGTTCTGGGTTAACATTTCAATAGTTATTTTTATTGTTTTGAGTGATGTAATAACCAAACCGTTACAAATCCTAAAAGAAAAACTAAGGCATGTGGATATCAACGGGAGAAATGATAAAATATCTTGGGAAAGAAACGATGAGGTCGGGGATTTAATCAAAACGTATAACTCTATGATAGATAAATTAGAGGAAAGTTCATATCTGTTAAAACAACAGGAAAGAAGTGCTTCGTGGCGAGAGTTGGCCTCACAAGTTGCCCATGACATCAATAATCCTTTGACACCAATGAAGCTTTCAATACAATATCTACAAAAAATATTGCACGAAAAACCGGAATTATTTTATCAAAAATTTCAAAAACTTGCTCCTTCTTTAATTTCTCAGATAGATACAATAAGCAATATTGCTTCGGAATTGAATAATTATAGTAAACCGACGCCCAATAAAAAGGAAAAAACGGATATTGTTCTTTGCGTTAAAAATGCCATAAATGTATTTGAAAACGCTAATGATATAAAAATTCAATTAGTAGCTCCTCAGCAAGCAATATACGTTATGGGTAATAAAAGTTTATTTACGCGTATTTTCAATAATATTATAAAAAATTCTTTTCAGGCTGTCAAAAATAAAGAAGACGGCAAAATATCAATAGCGATAAAAACAGATTCAGAAACATGCGCAGTTAGCATAACAGACAATGGTTGCGGAATAAAGGATGAGGATAAAGATAAAATATTTAACCCGCGTTTTACTACAAAACAAGAAGGTAATGGTATAGGCCTGGCAATAGTAAAAACAATAATAGAAACATACGGTGGTGAGATAAATTTTCTTAGCAAGGAGAACGAGGGTACTACATTTAATATAATTTTTAAAAGAATGGAGTAAAAACAACTTAAAAAATAAAAGAGGAGCATTATTTTTTATATCTTTGCATCCCAATGCTTTTGCCTGACTAAAAAACGATGCCAAAAGAAAACGAATTTGATATGTTTTTTACTCATATACCTTTTTCTTTAATAGGTATAGTCTCTCCCTTGTCAAATTTTCAAATTGCTTACAGATTGCAACAAAATATGGATTGTGAGTTTGAAAAAACAAACGATTTTGCGTTTTATAAGCCCAAACTCAAAAAAGAGTTGCATTTTAGTTGTTTGTTGCAGGTTAATGTTGCAGAAGGTCTTTCTTATATGTTGTTGGATAATATTGCTTTTGGAAGCTCTTATTGCTTGATAGATAGGTTAAAAAAAATAGATTATTTATTCTTGGTAATAGGAAGGGATTTTGATACGATAACAAAAAATATTTGTAATAATATAAAAAAAATACCGAATGTAACCTTGGCTCAAATATTTTACCCTTTTTCTGAGGAGGGTAGTGGCAAATCCATTTTAAAACCCAATATTATAGAGGATTTTATGTCGAGTATAGGATATTTTAAGGATAACAACGATTTAATGAATAACATTTATATTTGAATCTTTAAGTTTCTAAAAAGCAATGGAAGATATTTTTGTTGATATAAACATGAACAAGTTGCCCAAACATGTTGCCATAATTATGGACGGTAACGGTCGTTGGGCAAAAAAACGAAATGAACAACGTATATACGGACACCAACGTGGAGTGCAAACAGTTAAGGATATATGTGAGGTGGCAGCAAAAATGGGAATAAAGTATCTAACCCTATATACTTTTTCCAAAGAAAATTGGTCCCGCCCCGAGGATGAGGTAAACGCTCTTATGCAAATGTTATTGTATTACCTCAGTAACGAGGAAGATATGTTTATGACCAATAGAATAAAACTGCAAACCATAGGTGATGTTGAAGGTTTGCCGGAGGAAACCAAGCAGGCTCTTCTTACAATGACGGATAAAACAAAAAACAATACCGGATTAAATCTTATTTTGGCTTTAAATTATAGTGCAAAGTGGGAAATAGTGAAAATGGTTAAAGATATATCACAAAATGTTTTGAATAAACAAATAAATATTGTAGACGTAGATGAAAGAACAATATCCGCATACCTATGTACAAAAAACATGCCTGATGTGGATTTATTGATAAGAACCTCCGGAGAGAAAAGAATAAGTAATTTTATGCTTTGGCAGATTGCTTACGCAGAGTTATATTTTACGGATGTTCTTTGGCCGGATTTTTCGCAAAAGGATTTTTGTGATGCCATGAAGGATTATCAAAAAAGAGAAAGACGATACGGCAAAACCTCCGACCAAATAGTTGAGGACAAATAATTTTTTGTGCTTTTGTAAAATTAAATAAAGAAAATGACGTTATCTTTATCATATACTAGAAATATTTGTTTTATATGAATCTGAGAGTATTGGGATTGAATATATTATTTTTATTTTTTTTGTTCCTTTTTTCTTCACTTTTTGCCCAAACGGACGTAATTAATTTGGATTACTACTCTCCCAAAGAATACGAGATAGGCGACATAAAAATAACAGGAGCAGAGGAGTTGGATGAAAACTCCGTAATACTTTTATCGGGTATAACCAAGGGACAAAAGGTATATATACCATCGGATAAATTTTCCATTGCAATAGATAAACTTTGGAAACAAGGTATTTTTGACGAAGTTCACATTTATGTAACGAAAATAGAGGGTAGAACTGCCTTTTTGGAATATAATCTAAAAACCAAACCCAGACTTACTTATTTTAGATTTACCGGAGATATTTCTCGTTCGGAGGCCGACAAGGTCAGAGAGAAATTAAACATCGCCATCGGTGACGTTGTAACGGAGAATATGAAAAATAATTGCAAGAATCTTATCAATGAGTTTTTTGTGGACAAAGGGTATTATTTGGTCCAAACTGAGATAATAGAGGAGAGGGATACGTCTTCCATTAGAAAGGAGTCCCATCTTGTCTTTAATGTGAACAAGGGTAAAAAAATAAAAATAGGGCAGATAAACGTAGAGGGAAACAAATTTTTTTCGACAGACAAGATAAGAAAACAAATGAAAAACACCAAACAGAGACGTTGGTGGAGATTTTGGAAGTCTTCTCGTTTTCAAAAAAGCGAATATGAACAAGACCTTGATTTGATAGTAGATAAATATAATAATGAGGGATACAGGGATGCAAGAATAGTTTGGGATACTTTCTTTGTGCAAAACAGACCTGTAAAGAAGGGTTTCTTTAGAAGTGCAGGTAGAACGATAGCGAGTATTTTCGGTAAAAAGAAAAGACAAACCGTAGATGAAATGGTCATAAATCTCAAAGTTTATGAGGGAAATCAATTCTATTTCGGAAACATTACTTGGGTGGGAAATACAAAATACTCTTCGGAATATCTTACCAAACTTTTGAGAATCAACAAAGGCGATATTTATAACAAGGAGTTATTGGAAAGAAATATAAACTACGACCCAACGGGCAAGGATATTTCTTCTTTGTATTTGGACGATGGGTATTTGTTTTTTAGAGTTATCCCCACGGAGTTAAATGTCAACAACGACTCCATTGATATAGAGATGCGCATATACGAAGGTAAGCAAGCCCGAATAGGAACGGTTAGTTTGTCCGGTAATACCAATACAAACGACTATGTTGTTATGAGAGAGTTGAAAACTCTACCCGGAGAACTCTTTTCTCGTGAGGATGTTATTCGTTCCATAAGAGAAATACAGCAATTAGGTTTTTTTAATGCGGAAAAAATAAACCCTAAGGTTGAACCGAATGCCGAAAACGGCACCGTAGATATAGAGTATCAAGTAGAAGAGGCTTCCTCTTCCCGTATAGAGTTACAAGGAGGTTGGGGGGGATATGGAAGAGCCATATTTACCCTTGGTTTGGCTCTGGATAATTTTGCGGCAAGCAAAGTGTTTAACCCAAAAGCTTGGCGACCTTTTCCCGTAGGCGAGGGACAAAAAATATCCTTGCGATTAAATACCAACGGTTCTTATTACTACTCCGGTTCTTTCGGTTTTACGGAACCTTGGCTTGGTGGTAGAAAACCTCGCGCTCTTTCTTTTGGGGCATATTATTCCTATCAGGATGATTCCTATTACAACACTTCCAACAATAGAGACTACTATTTGAGTATTCTCGGAGCTTATATTTCTTTGGGACAACGTTTGCAATGGCCGGATGATTATTTTTCGTTCTCACAGGGTGTTCGTTACAAGAGATATAGTGTAAAGAATTGGACATCTTTTATTATGCCGACCGGCTCTTCCAATGATATTGCCTATACTTTGGCTGTGGGGAGAAATTCAATAGACCAACTTATTTATCCTCGTACGGGTAGCGAGGTTTCTTTGGATGCCGCTTTTACTTTTCCATATTCTTTGGTAGACGGCAGAGATTATTCAAGCATGGATATACAAGAAAAATATAAATGGCTGGAGTACTATAAACTTAATTTCAGACTGGCTTGGTATTTCAACATAGTTGATGATTTGGTTATTTCCGCACGTAGCCGCTTTGGATTTTTGGGCAGATACAACAAAGATTTGGATTATTCTCCTTTTGACAGATTTTATTTGGGAGGAGACGGCCTTACGGGATATGCTTTGGACGGCAGGGAGTTGGTAGCCCTTAGAGGTTATGGCAACTCTTCTCTCACGGGTACCAACGGAGCTACCGTTTTTGATAAATTCACAATAGAATTAAGATACCCTATAACATTAAACCCTACGGCCTCGGTCTTTGCTCTTGCTTTTATGGAGGGCGGTAATTCTTGGGCGGATTTCAAGGGTTTTGCGCCTTTTACCATGTATCGTTCCGCCGGCGTTGGTATTAGAATTTATATGGCAATGTTCGGTATGCTCGGACTGGATTGGGGATATGGTTTTGACCCCGAATACGGAGGCACAAAATGTTCCGGCGGACAGTTCCATATTTCCCTACAAAATTCCATGGATTAGTTTTTGTGGTATAACATTTGAGAATAAAATATTAACCGATAATAAATACAAAAGATAATGAAAAAGATAATAGTAATATCTGCATTTTTGCTTTTGGGTATTTTTTCCTATGCTCAGAAGTTTGCCTGTGTCGATACGGAATACATATTAAATAATATGCCTGAGTACAAACAAGCACAAAAAGAGTTGGAGGAGGTTTCTTTGCAATGGCAAAAAGATATAGAAAACAAACTTGCCGAAGTGGACAGAATGTATCGTTCATATCAGGCAGAGGCGTTGCTTTTGCCCGATGACCTCAAAACAAAGAGAGAGAATGAAATAGTAGCTGCAGAAAAAGAAGCAAAGGCATTGCAAAAACAACGATTCGGCTCTGATGGTGATTTGTCGAAAAAACGCTCCGAACTCATAAAGCCTATACAGGATAAAATATATAATGCAATAGAAAAAATAGCGAAAGAGAAAAATTATTCTCTCGTATTGGATAAAGCTTCTGGGGCAACGGTTCTTTTTATAGACGGCAAAACGGATGTGAGTGATGTTATTCTTGCGGAATTAGGCTATAAGGTTAATGGTAGCACTACAAAGAGGTAGTGTTATTGTTTATATTTTTTTTATCTTTGCACTTTCTTTTGCAAAATAATTTTTAGAGAATATTAAATAAAAAAGATTTACATAAATGAAAAAAACAATTCAATTATTATCATTGTGCTTTGTTTTAGCATTAACAATTAACATTTCTTTTGCGCAAAGAGCCTTGAAAGTAGGTCACTTTAACGCAACAGAACTTATACGTAAATTACCTGCTTATGATTCTGCGCAAAATCAATTGCAAACCCATGCTACCCAGTTGAGAACGGAGATGGACGCCATGCAAAAAGAATTTGACCGTATGAATGCGGAATATACTGCAAAAGAAGACCAATTATCTGATCTTCTCAAACAAAATAAACAAAAAGAAATTCAGGACTTATACAATAGAATGCTTGCCTTTAGAGAAAGTTCGCAATCCGAACTAAGTGCCAAGGAACAAGAGTTGATACAACAAATATACGAGCAGGTACGTATGGCTGCAGAATCGGTGGCAAAGGCAAACAAGTATGATTATATTATAGAAAAAAATGGTATTCTTTGGTATGCTACTGATAGTGACGATGTTACACCTCTGATAGAAAAAGAATTGGGTATAAAACAATAAAGGCTATCGCAAAAAAACAGAAAAAGTTTTGCTATTATAATAAAAGATAATACCTTTGCAAGCGCAAAACTTGAAGCGGATGTGGCGTAATTGGTAGCCGCGATAGACTTAGGATCTATTGCCGAGAGGCGTGGGGGTTCGAGTCCCTTCATCCGCACAAAGAAGAGGTTTTAACTTTCGCAGAGTTAGAACCTCTTTTTAGTGCGAGAATTTAAATAAAAAGACAAGGAGAGATATTTTTGTGTCAAATACTACGTAGAAAAACGATTATTTATAATCCGTCGTAGTGTAATAAGAACGGCAAAGGAGATAAAGATAGAAGAAAGACATAAATAACAATGTAAAAGATAAGTATTTTATTTTTAAATATTTAGTGTTATATAATAACTAATAAATGAAATTTTTCGCTTATATTTTTTCTTATTTGAGGATAAAAGTATAATTTCGCTTACTCAATATCTTATACAAATGTTATAATAATTTATGAAACAATTATACTTTTTATTGGTTTTAATATTCTCTCTTGTGTCTTTGCAAGCACAGAGAACAGGAGAGATTGCTTATTTTTCCTCCTTACCGCAAGCCTCCAAATATAACCCCGCAAACTATGGAAACAACAATTTTAATCTATCTATTCCTGTTTTGGGGCAAATGGGCTTTTCATTTAATACTTCGGGTTTTTCTTATAATGACTTGGTTAGTAGGATGAATAACGATTCTCTTTACTTGGATTTTAGGTATTTGTCAAACAAGTTGAAGAAAAATAACTTTTTTGGAGTAGGATTGAATTTTAATATTCTTTCCTTGGGTTTAACACTTGAAGAGGTTCATCATCTTTCTTTTAACATGTCTGTAAATACCGAAGCCAGACTAAACTTTACAAAATCTTTGTATGATTTATTGGTTAAAGGAACACTAAATTTGGATAAACAGGTATCCATATTTGATGACAAGTTTGTGGATGCTACGAGTTATGTAAAAACTTCTTTCGGTTACGCAAGGGATATAGACGAAAAATTAATATTGGGAGCTAACCTTAATTTGTATCTGGGACTTGTTAATATAGAGTCCAGAAATACACAAATTGATGTTGTTTTGGATGGCGAGCGATTTTCCGCTATTAGTAATGTGGATATAAACACCTCAAATATATTTGCCGATTATAAGATGAAAACGGGCGTTACGGACGGAGTGGAGTTTGATGATGTAAGTATGGGAAGCAATATTTTTAAGAATAGGGGATATGGTTTGGATTTCGGTGCAGTTTATAAGCTAAACAACAAAATGACTTTGAGTGCCTCCGTAATAGATTTGGGTTACATAACTTGGAGAAGTAATATAGAAAACATTCATTCCACTAAACCGAATACTACCGTACATTTTACCGGTGCGGATACTCTTGCAAAAGATTGGAATACTTATTTGGAAGATTTGGGAGACAGTTTGGTGCACGCTTTTGATTTGGAGGCTACCAACAACGGAAATTACACTACTGTTTTGCCTACAAAATTCTATCTCGGTTATTCATATAATTTTTTACCCAATATGTATGCAAACGCACTCTATAAGGGGAGGCTTATATCCGGCAGATTGGAAAACTCTTTAACCCTATCCTATTCCTATAATCCAAACAATTTATTTACATTTTCCATAGGTAATACCTTTGCCTCTAAGTTTTTTAATCCTTCACTCTTGATTTCCTTCAAGGATATCGTATATGTAGGAGCAACGGTTGCCTCTTCCCTTGTTCCCAAAGGTGCCAGCGGTTTTTCAACATATTTGGGAGTTAATATAGTTTTGAAGAATAAAAAAGACAGCTCTTTGTAGCATTTTTACTGATTAACAAATATAAAATTACAAGTTTTAAAAATCAAAAAATATGGAAGAGAATCAAAATACACAACAATTACAATCTGCTCCTAACGCAACAATTTCTTTGGTTTTGGGAATACTTTCCATTGTTTTGGGATGTGCAATAATAGGTTTGATTTTGGGAATTATCGGATTGGTCTATGCCAATAAAGGAAAGAAAATTTATAATTCCAACCCTTCATTATACACAAACTATGGAATACTAAATGCCGGTTATATTCTTTCCATAATAGGAACTGTTTTGGGAGGTTTATCTTTGTTGTATTGGATAATTGTGGTAGGAGTTGTGGGAATTGCTGCTACTGCCTCACAGTTTGTTAATTGAAAGATTATAACAATATATTTGAATGTTGTTGCCTTGCACGTATAAACAACTTTTTGGAATAAGTTGTCCTATGTGCGGGTTCCAAAGGTCATTGTATTCTCTTTTGAATGGAAATATAGTAGAGAGTATAATCTTTTTTCCTCCGTTGTTTTATATGTTCTTTGTGATAATAATTTCCGTAACTACTTTTCTCAGATACAAAACACTCAAAACAAAGATATTGAAATACACATATATTATACTCTTAATAATTTTGATATTAAATTGTATATATCAGAATATTATGTCTTTTTGATTTTTTAGTTTCATCGCTTTTCCTTCTTGCGAACGTAAGCGTGACAATCTTAAAAATTACGTCATTGCGTAAAGCAATGACTATTTGTAAAATACTTGTATTGTGGATTGCTTCGCTACGCTCGCAATGACGTACGGGGACGATGTCGATAGTAAGGAATCGTTTTTTGGGCTTTTTGCTTGTAAAGAAAGTTAGGTATTGCAAAACAGCGAAGCGCAAATTTAATAGGAATGGAGGCGTAAATGAGGTAAGAATTTACCTATTTATCATTGCAAACCACAAAGCGTTATAAATCAAATCGCCGACAAGTATGTAACCTTCTTTGGTAAGATGTACCAAATCTTTTTGCATAAGATAATGGGCTTGTAATTTTTCTGCCGAATTCTCTCCTCCTAAAACATTATACAAATCAAGTAAAGCACAGTTGTTTTTTTCTGCGACGGATTTGATTATTGATATTGTTTGTGACATCCGCGGATTTATTTTTTTTCTATGCCAAAAACACTCAGTGGGAGTAGTAAGTAAAATAGGTATGTTAGGATAGATGTTTCTTATATTATAAACAAGCAAATTTAGGTTGTTTTCAAAAGTTGTTGCACCGCTCGGCTCGTATGTGTCATTTGTTCCCAAAGAAATAATCATAAAATCAAAATCCAATGTAGATAATTGCTTGGTAAAGAGTTTGGCGTTGTTGCTGTAATGAAAAGCACTTGCTCCGTTAATACCTACAACATTATATACCACACCCGCATCTTCGTTTTGAAAATAAAAACCATATATATAAAATCTTTCCTGACTCTTTTTTCGTATTTCTATTTCTATGCTGCTGACATAATCCGAAAGTATATATTCCGTATAACCGCTCTCTTTATTATAAATTTCCCGATAGGCGACATTGGTACTATTGATTTTTAAATTATCTCCCTCTGTCAAATCACTATGATAGACACGAAAACTATTGAAATCGTATTCTATCGGATTTTTGTTATTGACATTTATGTTTATTGTCTCTTTGGAATAGTCGGTATATACACTGTATGCCCACAAACCTTTGTTATCGTTGTCCGTATTTGAAAGTATATTAATGGGATGCCAATTTTTGGAAAAGGTAAGTTTGTAACTATCGGGACAATTTCTCATGTACGGAGTAACCATTCCGCGTGAGCCTTGCAAACCGGGTAAAAAAGATTGAAAATTTTTTCTAATTTCTCCGGACATAAGGTCGGCTTGCAAATGAGAGTCTCCTAAATGAAGGACGTTTATCTGTTGCTTGCCAGTTATTATCATACTTCTAAATTTGTCCGATAAAGGCTTAAACATATTCTCGCTTTGTCCGTAAAAAATAATATTATTCTTTTCCAAATTCAGAAAAGAATAATTTTTTATTTCTACTTGTTGAGAAAAACAATTCATATATACAAGCAGAAAACAAAAAGACAATACAAAAAAATGTTTTTTCATTTAGAAGGTAGAGGTTATTTCTCTGAATTTTTTCTCCAAACTTTCTCCCTGTGCCAAAGCTTTAACACTATCGTCCGCAACAAGTTTGCCGTTATTGATAATGACTGCACGCGAACAAACCGCTTCCACTTCTTGCATTATATGAGTGGAAAGTATAACGGTTTTGTTTTTTCCCAACTCTTTTATCAAGGAGCGAATCTCTACCAACTGATTTGGGTCCAGTCCCGTGGTGGGTTCGTCCAAAATAAGTATTTTGGGGTTGTGTATCAAGGCTTGGGCAATACCAACTCTTTGCTTGTATCCTTTGCTAAGCGCTCCTATTTTTTTTCTTACCTCCTTTGTTAGCCCCACTTTTTCTATTATTTCTTCAACAAGTTCTTTCCTTTGTTTGCCTTTTATTCCGTGTATTCCGGCAATAAATTCCAAATTTTCTCTTACATAAAGTTCGTAATACAAAGGGTTCTGTTCCGGTAAATAACCTATCAAAGAGCGTATTTTCATACTATCTTCATTAACGTCATAGTTGCAAACCTTTACCTCGCCTTTCGTTGCCGGAATAAAACAGGTTATTATTTTCATCATAGTACTTTTGCCCGCACCATTCGGACCCAATAACCCGACAACTTCCCTTTCACGTATGCTTAGGCTTATATCGTCTAAGGCTTTTTGTTGTCCGTATTGCTTGGTAAGATGCTTGATATCTATACTTATAGGGTTGTTTTCGTTTAATTCTTTCATATTTATTCGTACCTATAAAAGTCGGTTGCAAAGTTACAAAAAATGCAGGAATGGCTAATAAAATTAGTGAAACACTCAACATTAATTAACATTTCTTTATATCTTTGCAAAAAGAATAAATGGTAGTTAGAAATGTATTTAGAGAGAACGGAATCTTATCTCGGACGCCAAACTATTCGCTCATATAAAAACATGGCAAGACCGTTTGTTGGATTTTAGTCAAAGATACAAATCAATATATTTCACAGAAGAGAAACATACCACTGTAAAGATTACGACACCGAATATTTAAGACCTATGGAACACTATAGTCAAGCAAGAAAAAGAAATCGTATTTCCATACAAAAAAGTACTGTCTAATAAGGGAGAAAAGAAACAAGAAAAAATTATAGGGGATATTGAAACCGATAAAAATATAGAACAACTCCCAACGACATTAAAAAATCTAAGGAGTAAAGCCAATATTTCAACAAAAGAGTTTGGAGTAAATGTGTTGTACATTATTTTGGTATGCTTAAATGGAAGGATGAAAATTCAACGGAAATATTCTCTTCTTCCATAATTTTGGCGACTGTAACTCCTTCTCGTAAAAAATTTAATCTCTCTCTCCGTATCGTTTGAAATTATACGACGGTGAAATCGTTATTAATCCTATATTGAAAGCGAAGTTTGAACATGATTTTAGCGTTACACTGCCAAGTTTTGACGCTGAAAATGATTTACCGAAAAAGTATTTGGAAAACCTATTTTTCTCAACAGAAAATAATATAGTTGACATAGACGAAAGTGTGTATTTAACCTGTCTGTCATTTTCCAAAATCAGTATGTATAAAGATTTGGAGAAGTATAGAGATAAGTTAAAAGAAAATTCCGTAATTATAGCACTTACGGGAAAAAGCTCCGGAACCAATACATAGAGATATTAAAGACTCTAAATTTGACTACGATGGGACAGTCTGCTATAGACATATTTTAGGTTGTAGACGCGGATTCAAGTCAACAAGATGCAATATTGCTCTCAAAGAGAAATATAAGTTTTGTTCTGCAAGGACCTCTGGGAACAGGAAAGAGTCATACTATTACAAATATTATTGCCGAAGCCTTGGCAGAAAACAAGAAAATTTTATTTGTATCCAAAAAGATGGTAGCCTTAGAGGTGGTTTATAATCGTCTTAAAAGCGTTGGATTAGCTGATTTTTGCCTTCCGCTCCATAATCACAAAGCCAATAAAAGGAAATTGTAAGTGGAATTTGCGAGTCTCTTGATATCGATTATAATCCTATTGAAGAGAATACATTGAAACAACTCTCTATCTCAGACAAAAAGAGAGAACTTTTTAATCTATACCCAAAAGAGTTACATACTCCCACGTCCGAACTTAAATGCTCTGTATATGAAATAAATGGAAAACTTATCACTTTTCTTTCAGCAATAGAAAATGAATCCGACGCCGGTGTTGAGTATATTTATGTAGAGAACGGAATATATGATAGAAGTAAAAAGAGAAACAATATCAATGAAGTACAAAAAGTTGCAGATTTGGTTTCTGAGCATTTTTATAAATATCCCAATCGTTCACTTGGAGTTATTACTTTTAGTAATGCTCAAGCAGAAGAAATAGATAGACTCATTGAAAATAAACGCAGGCAAGATACTAATGATTTTGAAAAATTCTTTAATGAAATGAGGACCAACAACAAGAGCCTTTCTTTATTAGAAGTCTTGAAAATGTGCAGGGTAATGAACGAGATAATATCATTATAAGCATTGGATATGAAAAGGATAATACGGGAAAATGAGTATGAATTTTGGTCCGTTAAGTGGGGACGGGGGAGAGCGTAGACTTAATGTAGCTATCACACGTGCCAGATATAATGTAAAATTAGTAGGTTCTATTCAATCCGAAGATATCAATTTGAATAATATAATCACAGAGGGTCTGAAAATGCTTCGTTCATACATTGAGTTTACTCAACAAGGTATAAAAGCACTGCAAAATAGAGTCATACTTAATAATGTAGTGAATACCCAGAGCCCTTTTGAAGAGCTGTTTCAAATTTCTTGGAAGCCAAAGGATATGATGTATATACACAAGTAGGTTGTTCCGTCTACCGTATAGATATGGCAGCTAAGTATCCTGAACGGAGAGGTAAATTTGTTATTGGAATTGAGTGTGAATGTGCTATGTATCATAGTTCGAGAATGGCTCGGGAAAGAGACAGATTGCGACAAGACATATTTGAAAGTATGGGCCGGACTATTTACCGTATTTGGTCAACAAATTGGATAAGAAACACAAATACGAAAAAAAATAAGTTAATAAATGCCATAGAAAAGGAGATTAGGTTGGTGACAGAACAAACAAGCAAAGGAACAGATAGGCTAATAAACGCTATTGAAGAGGAAATTATGTCTGCGACAGAAGAAACAAACAAAGAAAACAAACCTATTAATGACAATATTACCACCACTGCCACAGAAAGTAATAAAAAATCTATCAAAAATAATAAAAAGGTAGATTGTAGAAAAGACATTACGGATAAGCAGTTGACAAAAACTTTGAAAAAAATTGTTGAACACAGTGGCAGTATTACTCGCAAAAAATTATTCACCGAAACTGAAAAAGAATTGGGATATAAATGTAAAAGTGAAAAGATAACAGATTCTCTTAGCGAAATACTTGAAAAATTGATTAAAAACAATGAAGTAATGGAGAAAAACAAAAATATTTGTATATCGGACAAAAAAGATAATACCTTATTTTAGATAGAGGAACATTAAATATCATTTCACTTGTAGATACGGAACAAGTTTTTCAAAAGTTTGTTCGTCCATCAAATGAACTTTTTTTATATCCTCAATTTGGGAAAAATCTCCGTATTGTTTTCTGAACCGTATTATAGCCTTCGCCAAATAATAATCTATGTATGGGTGATAGTATAGAGTTTTGATATTATCGGTATTAATATTTATCTTTCTCAAAGAGGTGTCTTGCAAAATAATTTGCGGTGATATTTTGAGAAAGACTCTATCGTTTATTCCTTTAACTTCTTTGAGTTGAGATTTGTCGTAATATCCTCCAAGTCTTTTGCCATAATTATAGATTCTTCTTGCAAAAACCTTGCCTATCCCTCTTACAAGTTGCAAATCCAAAGTATCGGCAGTGTTTAGGTCTATGACGAATCTTCTCGTTTCAAAATTTTTCTTGTCTGTTATTGCTCCTTGTTTATTTTCGGTTGGTTGATAATCAACAGATTGACTATATTGATTTTTGTTTAACCTGTAAATATAAGTCTTGTTTTGTCGTTTGGCAGTTTGTTGCTTATTTTTTTGTTGATTATTGGCATTATATGTCTTTTGCTGTTTTTCCATAGGGAGTACTGCAACATTATTACCAAAGAAAACAACAAAAAACAAAACCAACACAGCCCCCATTAATATGCCTATAATAAGCACTAAGCCTGTTTTGTGTTGATTCTGCATAATAAATTTAAAAAAGTGTGTATTTAATTATGTTCATTGAAAACGCAGAACTACGTTTTTTATTATTAACAAAAAAAATTGATTATACTACTTCCGCGTATAAATCAAAGATATCTGCCGAAATAATTTTTACAAAATAAAATTCGCCAATTTTGATATTATTTACAGATTTAATAAGTATCTCGTTGTCAACCTCCGGACTATCGTATTGTGTTCTACCGACAAAATATTCTCCTTCTTTTCCATCTATTATTACCTCAAAGATTTTGCCTATTTTTTGTTTATTCAAAGAAAGAGAAATCTCCTCCTGAAGCAGAGTCAATTCGTCCAAGCGTTTTTGTTTTTCTTTTTGAGAAACGTTGTCTCTTAATTTTCCTGCCAAAGTTCCCTCCTCTTTTGAATAAGTGAAGGCACCCATACGGTCAAATTTTACTTGATTGATAAAATCTTTTAATTGTTCAAATTCGGTTTTCTTTTCAGAAGGATAACCTACTATAAGAGTTGTACGCAAAGCAATGTCCGGTATTGTTTGCTTTATTTTTGTAATAAGAGCGGTTATTTCCTCTGAGGAAATATGTCTGTTCATACTTTCCAAAATACGATTGTTGATGTGTTGCAAGGGCATATCCAAATACCGACACAATTTTTTCTCAGTTTGCATCAAAGACAAAACCTCCATAGGAAACTGATTTGGGTAAGAATATTGCAAACGTATCCAATGAACATTAACTTTGCACAGAGAGACCAAAAGGTCGTATAATTTATTTTGTTTGTACAAGTCCCTGCCGTAATAAGAGGTATCTTGAGCGATGAGAATCAATTCCTTGACCCCTTGTTTGGAGAGATATTCCGCCTCGGATATAATTTCTTCTATAGAGCGAGAAGCATACCTTCCTCTTATCATGGGTATGGCACAGAAAGAACAATGCCTGTCACATCCCTCCGATATTTTTATATAAGCATAATGTCTCGGCGTAGATAATTTGCGAAAACCGACAGAATCAAAATGAGAGTTTTGCTTGATATGGGAAAGTATTTCTTTTTGTTGCATAAGACCGAAAACCTTGTCTATTTCCGGTATTTGCTCTTGTAGTTCCTCTTTGTATCGTTGAGCCAAACAACCAAAAACTATAACTTCAAAATGTTTTTTGTACCGTTTGCGAAAAGATACATAGTTAAGTATGGTATTGATGGACTCCTCCTTAGCCTTATCTATAAAACCGCAAGTATTTATAAGTACATAGTCAAAGTCCGGCTCTTGTGCATTGTACTCAACACCAAAGCCCTCTTTGATTAATGCTCCTGCCAATCCCTCGCTATCTACGGTATTTTTGGAACACCCCAAAGAGATTATATTAACCTTTGGCATTAGATACTGTTTTATAATTTTATCTTTACGCCTAAGGCCACTCCCAAACGTGTAAGATTTTCGGAATCGGACAACTCTATTTTATCGTCACCTTCTTTTACCTTACTTATGCTACCCCCCATAAAGTGTACTTGTCCGTTAAGAGAAAAATATTTGTTAATAAGATATTCCGCACCCGCTTGAACTCCATAACCGAAGGTTACTCTTTTGTAGGTATAACTTGTGGAGGACATAACTCCGCCAAGTGGTATTTCCGTTCTTGTTGCATTTCTAAAATTCATAAATCCCAAAGTTGCTCCGGCATAGAAATACCATTTTTTATTTATAAAATTGGTATGTGCCAAAAACGAAGGACCTATATAAAATATATATCTATCGTCCGAAAAAGTTTCCTCTTTGCTTTCATCTTTGTAGAAAGAATCAAAGGCATTGTACATTGAGGCTACAAAACCTAAAGCAAAATTTTTATGAAAATTGTAGTTGTAATTTAACTCATAGTTAATTCCATATCGCATGTGTCGTGCATGGTCGCTACGTTTATACAAAGAGAATACGTTCAAATCATGCTTATCGCTTAACATATAATCATAACCGATGGTCATAGTAAAATGATGAGGATTGTTTTTGTAAAAACCGTTGCAAATTTTTATACACTTTTTATCCTTGTTTATAGTATCTTGTGCGTAGGAATAAGCACAAATTAGTAGGGTTATAATTAAAAATATTTTTTTCATAGTTTTTAATTTATTTTATCATAAATATTCTTATATGTTTTTTTATTCTATTGTTGCAAACAAAGTGTCCACAAAAGCATCTTTGTTAAATGTCTGCAAATCTTTAGCCTTTTCTCCCAAACCTATATAATGAACAGGTATTTTGAACGTGTCTGAAATACCTATGATAACACCTCCCTTTGCTGTGCCGTCCAACTTTGTAAGAGCCAGAGCGTTTACTTCTGTTGCTGCCGTAAATTGTTTTGCCTGTTCCATGGCATTTTGCCCGGTGGAAGCATCCAAAACCAAAAGTACCTCTTGAGGAGCCTCCGGCATAAGTTTTTGCAATACTTTTTTAATTTTCCCCAACTCATTCATAAGCCCGACTTTATTGTGAAGTCTACCTGCCGTGTCTATTATTACCACATCGGCCTGTTTGCTGATGGCTGATTTAAGCGTATCGTAAGCAACACTTGCCGGGTCTGCCCCCATTGCCTGTGATACTATATCGGAGCTTGTTCTTTCTGCCCAAACTCTCAGTTGGTCTATGGCCGCCGCACGAAAAGTATCCGCTGCTCCAAGCACAACTTTTTTACCGGTCTTATGAAAATTATAAGCCAGCTTTCCTATTGTTGTTGTCTTACCTACTCCGTTTACTCCTACAACGAGTATAACGTATGGTTTTTGCTTTATCTCAAAATCAAAGCCTTCCGTATAAGTCTTTTCGTTATTCTCTTGCAACAAAAAGGCTATTTCTTCTTTTAAGATAGCATTAAGTTCATTCGTACCAATATATTTATCCTTTGATACCCTGCTTTGAATCCTATTTATAATTTTTAGTGTAGTCTCCACTCCGACATCTGCCTCTATGAGTATTTGTTCCAAATTATCCAATACATCCTCATCTATTGTACTTTTGCCCGCAATAGCTCTTGTAATTTTAGAAAAAAAACTTTGTTTGGTTTTTTGCAAACCCTTATTCAAAGTTTCTTTATCCTGTTTTTTAGAAAAGGAAAAAATACCCATAAAACACACTCCTTTAGTTTAAATACCTATTTTTGCCAAGAAATAGACGCTACTTGTTTTGTATAATCGAAGACTTAATAAAACAATGTTTTCTTATATTCTACAACACGAAAAAAGGCAGTAGTTCCTTCAATAAAAAGAACTCAACCACCTATAAATTCTAACAAAACAAATAAACAAAATTTATTTTTTCTTTGCCAAAGCCTCTTTCACCTTATCGGTTGCCACTAGCTCTTCGGTAAAAAAATAAGCACCTGTCTTTTTGGAACGCTCTGTTCTTATTATCTTTGCAAAACCTGAACCATCGTTGGTTTTCAAAGTTGCCACTACTTTCTTTGCCATTTCTTTTTCTACTTAAAAATTATTTTATCTCTTTATGTACGGTTACTTTCTTCAAATATGGATTATATTTTTTCAACTCCATTCTTTCGGGAGTGTTCTTTTTTGATTTTGTTGTAACATATCTGGATATTCCGGGAACCCCCGATTCCTTTTGCTCCGTACACTCCAATATAACCTGTACTCTAACGTCTTTTACTTTCTTTGCCATAGTTGTCTACAATATATTTGAGTTGCAAAATTACATATATTTTTTATTCCTACAATAAAAACTAATACCTTTTTTGTTGCGCTACTCTTTTTGCGGTATTTATTCTTGCTCTTGTCTTATCCTTTGTCTGACATGGTTTATACAGGATTTCTCATCGTTAAGGTCTCCTATATAGAAAGATATTTTGTTTGGTTCTTTGGTATAGTCTCTAATAAAACCATAATAGGTAGTATCACCGGCTTCAAAGGCATGAGAAATCGCTCCCTTGTGTCCGTCTCTGCAATCTACCTCCATAGAAAGAAAATAAATATCCCCGTCCTCTCCTCTTATCACATCAAAATTTGTAAAACGTATGGAAGTGTATTTTAATATATTTTTTCTAATCTCCAATAATTCCTTATCCGTGGTCTTGGCACAGACACCCACAACGGCATAATCCTTAGTAAATATATAAGGGTAACAAATGTTACTGCTATCCTGCGCTATCAAATTCGGACAGTAAAAAAACGCTATTGAGGTTAGGAATACAATTATTTTTTTCATCATAAATATTTTTTATCTTCAACGCAAAAACAAATCATTTATTGCATATAACTCAGTTTTTGAAAAATCTGTCAAACAACGTTCGGCAAGCATCCTGCAACAAATCCGCTACAAAAAAATCTTCCCAGTTGCTGTAATAAGGGTCGGGTATTTCTTCTTGTTCGGGATACTTTGTAAGGTAGTCACTCAAAAGTATAATCTTGTTCAGATAAACTTTTTTATCCGTTTTGCTTTGCAGAGCAGAAATATTTTCTTTATCCATACAAAATATATAATCGTATTCTTCAAAATCTTTATCGGTAAATTGACGAGCAAGATTGGTAAAATCGTATCCCATTTGCTTACCTGCTTGCCTCATACGAGAATCGGGTAGTTGCCCCGTATGCCAACCTCCTATTCCACAAGAATCCACAAAAAAATCACTTTCACTGTCATTTTTTATAATTACTTGTCGCATAATTTCTTCTGCGGCAGGAGAACGACAAATATTTCCCAAACACACAAACAACAATTTTGTTTTATTAACAATATCTTTGCTCATTTATTTTTTGCTTATTATTTAATGTCTTTTGCCAATCTAAATCCGGTGCATGAGCCTGCAGAAGAGGTGTCGGAACATCGTCTGTGATGGACAGACATTA
This sequence comes from uncultured Bacteroidales bacterium, assembly GCA_963540815.1. Taxonomy (GTDB): domain Bacteria; phylum Bacteroidota; class Bacteroidia; order Bacteroidales; family P3; genus Scybalousia_A. Next base: position 105,031 of record CAUTQY010000001.1, on the reverse strand, counting down.
GTCCGTAATCAAAAGCAAAACAACCTCCTCGGTTAACTTTTCCCAAACCTTTCAAAGGTCCTTGCGGGTTAGTATTAGGAGAGTTTTCATAATAAAAAATTTCATAATTATCGCTACACCACTCCCAAGCATTACCACTCATATCATATATACCCAACTCGTTTGGCTTTTTTTCTCCAACTGGGTGCAGTCTTTTATCGGAATTTTCATAACACCAACCGACCTTATCATAATTATTACTGCCCGAATATTTGTATCCCAAAGACTTATTGCCACCTTTGGCTGCGTATTCCCATTCCGCTTCCGTAGGCAAACGGCAACCTTTCCATGTTGCATAATCATGAGCATCTTGCCACGAAACATTCACTATCGGCATATTATCTTTCCAACCATAGGAGGGAGCGGAAGGCATGTTGTGATTTGTGGCTTTGCAAAATTCTCTGTACTCTCCTACCGTTACTTCATATTTGCCTATTTCAAAGGTAGAGATATAAACTTTATGAGCAGGGCTTTCGTCCGGATAGCAATTTTTTTCCGTTTGATTGCAACCCATAATAAAATAGCCACCCTCTACCCTTACAAATTCTTGCCCGAAACAAGATGTAAGCAAACAAAAACAAAGAAAGAAAATTATTAACCTATTTTTTTGCATATCTCTTTGCTATTTCAATTATGTCCTGTTCGTTTTCCACCATACGATTTCGCATTAGAATCCTGCCGTTGCAAATTACCGTATCCACACAAGAGGAGTCGGCAGAATAAACCATATTGTATATGATATTGTGGAGAGGTTGCATTCTCTCGTTATCCAAATCAACCAAAATACAATCGGCAAGTCGTCCCTCTTCTATTTTGCCGGAAAATATATTATAGGCTTGTGCACCATTGACGGTTGCCATATCAAAAACCTCTTGCGCACTTACAATGTCTGCTTTTTGAGAGTCTACTTTGCCAAGTAAAGCGGCAAATTTCATTTCCTCTATCATAGAGAGATTGTTATTGGAAGAGGCTCCGTCCGTACCCAAAGCTATTCTACAATTATGTTTTTTCATCAAAGCCATAGGGAAAAAACCTGAGGCAAGTTTCATATTGCTACAAGGGTTATGCACGGCAACGGCTCTTGTTTCAGCAAAAATTTCCGCATCTTTCTCCGAAAAATAAACACAATGTGCTGCCATAGTTTTCTCGTCCAAAACACCAATACTATTCAAGTACTCTACAGGTGACAGATTATTATCCTTTTTGCAGTTTTCGTATTCTTGTTTTGTTTCGGACAAATGTGTTTGCAAAAATGTATTATTCTCTTTTGCGGATTCGTAACTATGTACATACAAACTTTTTGAACAAGTATAAATGGCATGCGGAGCGGCACAGACATTTATTGTCTCGTGTTTTTCCTTGTTGTATTGTTTGATAAAGTCAAACTTTTCCTCTTTTTCTTTTTCTGTAAGTCTGTCCATCAAACAAAGTCCGACATCGCACCTTATTCCCATTTGCTCTACGGCACGAATAACCTCTTTATGATGCCAATACATATCGGCAAAAAATACCGTACCGCTCTTTATCATTTCCAATATTGCCAATCTTGTTCCGTTATAAATGTCCTCTGCGCTTAGCTCTGCCTCTCTTTGCCAAATTTTTTGCAACCAATCAAACAAAGGCATATCTTCGGCAAAACCTCTTAAAAGGTTCATGGCGGCATGGCAATGTAGATTGTAAAAAGCAGGTAATATTGCCAAATTATCCGCTTGTATAACATTATCGTATTCGTATGTTATTTTTTTATAAAGAAAGACATTGTTTGCAAGAAAAATCACATCTCTCGTATTAAATACTTTTTCAAAAATATTATCTTTTATCAGAATACATACCTTTTTATCGTTTAACAAGGTATTCTTTATTAGTGTTCGCATATGGAATAGATAGTATTTTTTTGATTTCAAAATTACAAATATTTTCTCATACTTGTCAAACTCAACTTATCCGAAAAATATAAAAAACATTGTTATTCCACCTAAAAATACTATCTTTGCAAACATCAAAAATATAGTTACCCATAATGAAAACAAAATATATTCTTTTGGTATTTGCGTGTATGGTTTTGTGTAGTTTTAGCCTTTTTGCAAATAAAGAAAAGCGCACTATTGATATGCAAAACGTCAGTATAGATATTTTTGAGGATTGGACTACTCAAAAGAGAACGGATAAAAATGGCGACTTCGTTCTAACTTGCACCAAAGACAATAGTATTTCTTTTGTAGAAATAACTTGTAAAAAAAGAGTTATCAATTTGAATACTCGTCTAAATGAAATAGCCTCCGAACGTTCTTTGCAAAAGAATTTTGATTATATGCAAATAGATGAAATTACTCCCGTTACGTTCAAAAAAAACAAAGCCTCTTTGCTTACTTATACGAATACTTATCTTAACGAGGTAAGTAAGGGTGGGATGTATGCTTTTATCTTTGAGGGATATACTTATGCCATAGAATATTTCGGAGAGGATAATCTTGCTACGAGAAAAGAGTTGGAAAAAGTAGTCAATTCCTTTAAAATAAGTTCGGCCGAAAAAACAAAAAACATTATAGAAACCGAACAAGAGTACCAACAACAAGAGTGGAAAAACTACAACGATACCACAAGTTTGGAAACCAAAGTTATGGAGTTGGGAAAAGATTTAACTACCATAAACACTGCAGATAACTACAAAATAGTAGAAGATTATACCCAAAAAGAAATTAAACTAAGAGAGCAACTGACAAAAATTAACTCTCAAATAGAAACATTAAATGAAGAATTAGACACGGAAAAGAAAGACAAACAAATAAAAAAGATAAATAAAAATATACGGGATTTGGAAAAACGAAAAGGTGAAATAGAAAAAGAGTTGGAACTAATCCGTATAGATAACTTAAAAATCAAAATCAAAGATAAATAAATCCGCAGGGCGATTCGGTGCGATTATTGGAAAAATAAGAGACCGCAAAAATCCTACCCTCCATTCGTAATATATTTTCGAAAGAAATATGCAAAAAATTACAATCATAGCAAGTAAAATAGTTTTCTTATTGTTGATTTTATCGATTTTGTCGTGTAGTAAAAAACAAGATAGCAAATCTTTTGACAGACTGAGTTTTGAGGAAAAAATTGCTTTGTTGAACACCAATATTAAAAAAAATCCTTCCGATGCAGAGTTGTATTATCAGAGGGCAAAATTGTATTATTCGGTAGAAAATACAAAAGATGCCTTATTCGATATACAAAAAGCAATAAAGTTGGATAAAAAAGAACCGAAATATTACATATTGGCAGCAGATACCTACTTTGCAAGAGGAGAATCTACCTTGGCTTTTGATGCTTTGAATCAAGCAGTTAAATACGATAAAAACAATATAGAGGCTTATTCCAAAATAGCGGAATTGAGTTTTTTACTCAGAGACTATAATAGAGCAAGAGAAAACATAGACAAGGTATTGGAGTTGGACAAAATAAATGCTAAGGCTTATTTTCAAAGAGGAATGATATACAAAGAAATAGGCGATACTATTAATGCCATAAAAGATTATAGACGAGCAACGGAATACAAGCCGGATTACGAAGAAGTCTTTGAAGAATTGGCTAATATTTTTGCGGACAAAAACGACCCTATTGCAATAGAATATTACCAAAGCACCATAAATATTAACCCTAAAAATGTTGATGCAATGTACAACTTGGGGCGTTTTTATCAAGACCATAACGCCATACAAAAGGCTTTGGATTTGTATCAAAAAGTTTTGCAAATAAAACCCAATTATGCAAACGCAATGTATGCAACAGGGTATATCAACTATGTTTATAAAGAGGATTACGACATGGCTTTGGATTGTTTTGAAAAAACGGTTAAAGCCGATAGTAGTTATTTTGAGGCCTATAGTATGATGTCCAAGATATACGAAAGACAGGGCAAAAACGAACTATCAACAAAAAACAAGCACATAGCGGACAGCCTAAAAAACATTTATAACATAGCAAATTAAACAAATATTCATCTTAACAAAGCAAAAATTAACTATGAGAATATTACTATTGGGCTCGGGCGGAAGAGAATCCGCTTTAGCAAGGGTTATTTCACAAAGCACACAAACGGAAAAATTATATATTTCACACGGCAATCCCGGTACGGAACAATGGGGAAAAAACATAGATTTGGAGAGTTTTGAAAAAATATCCGATTTTTGCCATAAAGAAAATATCAACATGCTTGTAGTAGGCCCCGAACAGCCGCTGGTAGAGGGAATATCCGATTATATAAGAGAAAATAATCCCAATATTATAATTATAGGACCTAACAAAGAGGCCTCTCAGTTGGAGGGTAGCAAGGATTTTGCAAAGGATTTTATGTATAGGTACAACATTCCAACAGCAAAATATCAAACCTTTGATTCTTCAACAGTTGCAGAAGCCAAATTTTTTTTGAAAACCCTGATGCCTCCGTATGTTTTAAAGGCTGACGGACTGGCGGCAGGTAAAGGTGTGTTAATATTATCGGATATAAAGGAAGCCGAAAAAGAAATAGAAAATATGCTTTTGCAGGCAAAATTCGGAGCGGCTTCAAACAGGATTGTAATTGAAGAATTTTTACAAGGAATAGAGTGTAGTGTTTTTGTTCTAACGGACGGCAAACATTATATTACCTTACCGGAAGCTAAGGACTACAAAAAGGTAGGGCAAGCGGATACGGGACCGAATACCGGAGGAATGGGTAGTATTTCTCCTGTGCCTTTCTGTGATAAAAATTTTATGGATAAGGTGGAGCAAAAGATAATAGAACCGACCATACTCGGACTGCAAAAAGAAAATATAGATTATCAAGGGTTTATTTTCTTTGGTTTGATGAATGTGAAAGGTGAACCTTTTGTTATAGAGTATAACGTAAGAATGGGTGACCCGGAAAGCGAAAGTGTTTTTGCAAGATGGGAATCCGATATTGTGGAGGCGTTTGAAAAGACAGGTAAAAGAGAACTGGATAAATACGATTTAAAAATAAGCCACAAGACAGCGACAACCGTAATGTTATGCTCGGGAGGTTATCCTTTTGAGTATGAAAAAGGCAAGCAAATAACAGGTTTGGAAACCGTAAATGAGGCTATTGTTTATCATGCAGGTACAAAATATAACGGCAAAAAAGAAATAATAACTTCAGGCGGTAGAGTTTTGGCAATTACCTGTTTGGGAGATAATATCAACGAGGCAGTAAACAAATGCTACGAAGAAATAAACAAAATACATTTTGATAAAATGTATTTTAGAAAAGATATAGGACAGGACTTGATGTAAATATTTTGATTTTACTATCATATGGAAAGCCCTTTTGCTGTTTGGATTTTTTATTTCGACAATTCAATAAATCCAAACAGCAAAAGGGCTTTTAAAAAAGTTCTATTTCTTTCCGTAAATCAAATCCCATTCTTGTGGTGTAAAGGACATAGCAGTATAAGTTCCGTCTTTTTCTTTGTAAACTACCACTCTATTTCCCTTTTCAACTTCGGAATTTACCCATTCACATAACTTATCATAGTCCTTATGACTGAAAGAGTCCATCTTTAAAAACTTTTGTTTTTCAAATTTTTTAGCAATAACTCCTCCCAAATCGGTATTGTATGGAATGTTCATATACTCTATAGTGTTTGGATTATCCTTGCTCCTCCCTATTGCTACATAGTTATCGTAATCCAAAAAACGATTCATACCACGTTTTTCCAGCAAGATATCCAAAGAATCTTTGGAATACGGAGAAATACTAAAAGTAGAAACATTCAATCTGTGTATATACTCCATTGCTTCTTGCACAGAATTAAACGTTCCGCTCCTATGTTGCTCTTCTTGCTCACGGTTTTCACAAGAAAAGAACGTTAAACCAAAACTTGCCATAACAACAAGTGTAAAAAATACTCTTTTTTTCATCTCTGTTAAGTTTTTTAATGTTTAATTTGGAAAACTTATGGACTTTTCCAACTCTCCCGACAATTCAACACCGCAAATCTACATACTATTTTTTATTCCACCAAATATTTTAATATTTTTTTATAAGAAAAAAGAGGTTTGAAAAAAATCCAAACCTCTGTAAATACTTTTTATATAATAAATTAATTAGTAGTTAGTTGCTTCTCTTTCAAAGTATGCTTGCGGATGTTGGCAACAAGGACACACTTCGGGAGCCTTGCTTCCTTTGTATCTAAAACCGCAATTTCTACATACCCAACATTGTTGTTCTTCGGAATAAAATATATCCTCCTTATCAAAGTGAGCGTGTAGCTTTAGGTATCTTTCCTCATGTCTCTTTTCCACAGCGGCAATCAATAAAAATTGTTTTGCTATTTCGTCAAAACCTTCTTCTTTTGCGATTTTGGCACTCTCGGGATAACCTATCGTCCACTCTTCGTTTTCGCCGGCAGCGGCTGCTCTAAGATTATCTTTTGTCGTACTTATAACTCCCGCCGGATAAGTTGCAGTTATTTCGCAAGAACCACCTTCCATTAACTTGAAAAGAATTTTTGCGTGTTCTCCTTCCTGCGCAGCAGTCTCCTCAAAGATGGAAGCTATTTGTTCGTAACCTTCTTTTTTTGCTTGTTTGGCAAACATTAAGTAACGACTTCTTGCCTGAGATTCACCTGCAAACATTGTCAATAGACATTTTTCCGTTCTTGTTCCTTTAATAGTCATATGTTTTTTATTTTATGGGTTTATACGCTTGTAAAACGTCAAAACACACAAAAAATTATACGAAAATCTAAGGTATGAAACAAAAAAATAATATTATAGCACGTACAACTTTTATATTCAATAATTTATAAAAGTTGCTCCAATTTTTGTACGGATTTTTCCCAGCTATATTCTTTCTTTACAAAAGCATGTCCATGGGAGGCTATACTTTCATATAGATTTTTATTGGACAATAATTTTATTATAAAAACGGCTATTTCTTCCGATGTTTGTCCTACAAGAATATCTTTACCGTGCACGGATTTCAAAGCATCATTAGCCAAAGGAGTTGTAACACAAGGAAGACCTATTGCCATAGCTTCCAACAATTTATTTTGCAAACCCGTACCTATCTGCATAGGAGCTACAAAGACCTTACTTTTTGCATAATATTCTTTCATATCATTTACCCAGCCCGTAACCAAAACTCTCTTACTTTGTAAATCTTTAACCGATTTGTGAGGGTTGTTACCGGCAAGAACAACTTTGCAATTCGGAAGTTTGTCCCAAACCAATGGCATTATCTTTTTTATCAAAAAGACAGAGGCCATAATATTGGGAGCATAGGACATATTGCCCGAAAAAATAATATCATATTCTTTGTTGTTATTGGAAGGATAATCCAGAAAATCTTCCGACACCCCGTTTTCTATTACACATGTGTTTTGTTTTCTGTCGGAAGGCAACAAATCTCTGTCTTTTTCCGTAATAATAGAGGTAGCATCAAAGAAATCAAAGACCTTATTTTCATAAGCTTTTAGCAGTTTTGATTCGTATAATAATAACAAACTCAAAACAAGATTCTCTTGTTTTGTTCTTCTGTACATATTAACAGAAAGACAGTCTTGAAAGTCCAAAACCTTTCTTCCTTCTACCTCTTTGCTATATTCGGCAAGCCTAACAAATTGAAAATAAGAAACATCGGGTTTTACTCTTCCAAAAAAGGATTTAAAATGTTTTCTTCCCGAACAAGTTGTGTACGCAGCGATTTGCAGAGGAAGTTTTGTAAAAAAAGATTTTATTAAGGATAATAATTGTTCAAGAAAACAAAGTTTTTCTATGTGAATTTCTTTGCAGTAACCTTGCAGTATGGACATATACTCGTCCGGAATATTTTTTTTTGAGTAACAATACAAAAATACATCATGTCGTTCGGACAATACTCTTATCTGATTGAAAGCCCTAAGTTTATCTCCTTTATCCAACGGATAGGGAAAACGACAAAACGTTGCAAGAATTCTCATTATCTGTTATTCTCTATTTAGTATTTGATTATAATACTTTAACAATTCCTTACCTATGTAATCGGTATTGTATTTTTCACGTATAAGATTATAGGCGTTTTCCCCTACTTTTTTGCAATATTCCGCGTTTTCGTCCAGTAGTTTTATTGCTTTCACAAATTCCTCCGGAGTGTCGGCTATGAGTATGTTTTTTCCGTTCTCATACATTATTCCTTCTGCCGCTACGGAAGTTGCCACAACAGCTTTGCCTATACTCATGGCTTCCAATATTTTGATTCTTATTCCACTGCCCGACAACAAAGGTACTATCATTATATTTTTACTACTCATAAACAAAATACTATCGTCCACTTCCCCTACAACGTTAACATTTTCCCAATCTCCGTTTTTCAACCAAGGGGGCATGTTCCTTCCGGCTAAAAACGTTTTTATATGTGGCATACTTTCGTGTATTTTGTCCCATATATCGGTGAGAAACCAACGTATCCCTTGTTCGTTAGGAAACCAATCCATACTTCCTATATGAAAAAGAGTATGACTTTGAGGAATTATATCGGGTAATTTTTCCACATTGTCAAAACCTATAGGCACTCCTACGCAAAGTTTTCTGCAACCGTTATTCTTAAAATATTCCGTATCAATATCCGTAACGGGAAAAATCGCATCAAAATCGTTTATATGTTCCAATTCATAAACTTTAAGATTTAGAGCCGTATTTTTGAGATACCATTTTTTGAATACATTAAAATGTTTTGACACTACCAGCCTTTGCCAAATGAGATGTTCCACATTAGGACAATGAAAAGTAATTTTTGCCTTGGAATACTTACGTATTAGTGAAATATAGGGTGCCAATACTATGCTTTCTATTTGCACAATATCAAAATGTTCTCTTTTTAGGGTTTTTATCAAAAAAGTTTTCATTTCCTGTGTAACAAATCGCTTCACCACATAACTTTGTCCCAAAAACACACACAGCAGAGCGTCCGACACTTTGGGTTTCAAATCGACATAAACACCTTCTATTTTTGTTTTTTCCAAGTAATTCTGAGGCAGTATGTCTTTTGTAAACGGGTGCTTGTCAGAATAAAAAGTAAGTATTTTTAAATCACAACCATTATTCACAAGCCCCTCACTTATTGAATGCATCCCTATTGTTCCGCCGTCTATCACAGGATAGGGCGGTTTGTAACAAAATTGAAGTATTTTTATTTTTTTATTTGACATTTTTATTCTTTATTTTACTAAAAAACATAAATATTTTTCTTCTCCATTCCTCTGCACTTAATATTTTAGCGTCAGAAGTTGCTTTTAGGGTAAGAAATATTCCTATGGGCAAAAATACCATTGAAGACAACCACATACCAAACCAAGGAGGTATGGTATTGCTTCTTGATAACATATTTCCCATTTCACCGAGTACATAATACAAAACAAAGGCAATAACGGAAACAACCATGGGCATTCCCAAACCACCTTTTTTTATAATGGCTCCCAAAGGCGCCCCTATAAAAAACAGAATAACGCAAGCCAAAGAAAGTGCAAATTTTCTATGGTATTCTATCTTGTGTCTGTTCAGATATTCCAAATCATCCTTAAAAATCTCCTGCATGTTTGTATATTGCGATTTCAAATTACTCAATTTTACTCGTGCATAAGAGTCTGTTTGTTCCTGTTCTTTCTTATTCAAGGTAGTATAATCTTTGTAAAAATCTCTTCCCATATTTGACGTATCTGTCTTATTAATTGCATAAAAATCTCTTTTTAATATATCTAGTGTAAAATTCTTTTGGTCTGCAAAAGTTTTTTTCAAACTATCTATACTATGAGATAGTCTTGCTATATTCATTACTTTATAGGAGTTTTTATATCTGTCGGAGTCAGCCTCTTGCAAAGAAAAATCGCTTATATCAAAACGTAATACTTCTTTTTTGAAATCTATACGCGTTAAGGGATGTTTGTTAATATCTTTATTATCCGAATCTTCTTGAAAATTTTCTCCCTCATAAAGTTCAAAAACCAAAGTATTGCCCTTGTCCGCGGTTCTCATTATTCCGCTGTCCGCTTTTATTACCGAGGAGTTACCCGAATTATCGCTATGGTCATAGATAATAATATCTTTCATAACGTTGGTTTTCTTATCCCTATCTCCTATTCTTATTACATATGAATCTATATCATAATAAAATTCATTGGGTTTGATATTTATTGCCGGTTTTTTGGATTTTATCTCATATACCATAAGTTTTAACTCCTCTTCTGCTTTTGGCATAACATTATTGGAGAAAAAAAAGGCAATAACAGACATAAAAAAAGAAAAAACTATCAGTGGAGTTAATAATCGCCAAAGTGAAATACCCGCCGCTTTTATGGCAACCAATTCATATCTTTCACCCAAATTTCCCATAGTCATTATGGAAGCCAAAAGAATGGACAACGGCAGAGCCATAGGTACAAGGGTTGCACAGGCGTAAGCGAGCATTTTGAGAATAAACAAAGTTTCCAAACCCTTACCTATAAGCGATTCCATTTTTTGCCACAAGAACTGCAAAATAAGAACGAACATTGCAATAGAGAAGGTGAGCGACATTAGTTCAAGGTATGATTTTAATATAAATCTGTCTAATTTCTTCAAACGGAAAATGTAACTTATTTACAAATGCAAAGTTATAAAATTTAAATACATTGCACAATATCCCGCAATATAAAACGAATATGTATTGTGCTTTGTCAGGCTTTTTTGTAAAATACGGAGTCTGCAATAATTATCATAATACTTGTAAGTAGTGTGGTTATGACACATCTTAACAAGGTTTGTCCTATTTGTTCAAAGGAAAAAACTCCCAACAAAAAGCAAAGCAAATGATGAATGAAAACAGTTTCTAAGGTATATAATACAAAATTTGCAAAACCTATACGCGACATGGTAAAACGTACGTTTGCAGTTTCGATATTTCCGGAAAAAGTATTTAATAAGATAGGTCTTATGAAACCTATAAAAGTACATACACAGGCATGAATACCGGTTTGTCCGGCGAAAATATCTATACTCATACCCAAAGCAAAAGAGGATAACAAAACTAACCATTTGGGAGTATTGTAGGGCAGAAGCATGATAAACCAAATATAAATCATTGGAGTGGCAAATCCCCAAAAACTTATATTATCAAGGACAAAAACCTGCAACAATATTAGTGTTATAAATTGTAGTACGGATATTGTTATTTCTTTTATCATCTTACTAATTGTTGTAAATTATTGGAAGTGTCTATGTTTTGCATAAGTCTGTCTTGTTCCATTTTGAAAAAATTTTTTATCACATAAACATATTCCAACTTGTTATAATCGGTAAAAAATTTTATATCTATATTATAGAATCCCGTACCCTTATCTTTATTTGTTTTATTAACTTTGCCAACCGGAATTCCCTCCGGAAAGTTTCGCGAAAAACCGCTGGTAACAATAGTGTCATCCTTTCTAACCGCTATGGAAGAAGGCATATCTATTATCTGCCCCGTGGCATAATGTTTGCCCGACCAAACAAGAGTTCCCGTAGTTTTTGTTCTTTCGTTTCTCACATTCAGTTTACTGTCTTGATGCAACACACTCATAACCAAAGAAAAATTTTCGGTAGTTTTTATCACTACTCCCACGACACCATTGGGAGCAATTACCCCCATATCCGGCTCAATACCCGAAAAAGAACCCTTGTTTAACATAAAAAAATTATTTCTCCTGTTTACCGTTTTGGAAATCACCCTTGCATCTACAAAAGAATATATTTGTTTATAGGTTGTATCCTGCTTTTGATGTGTTGTATTGCTTATTTTAACATAAGAAGACTCTACCATAGACCTAAGTTTTAGATTTTCTTTTACCAAGTCTTCGTTTATTGTTTTCAAATAGAAATAGGAGTTCAAATCATCTACTGAACGACGAGCATAACCGGCAATGTTATTGGCTATAGTAGTTACGTAACTTCCTTGACGAAAAGAATTACAAGCAATGAAATACACACTTATTATTTCCAGCAAGAGAAATAGAAAAATATGATAATATCTTTTTAAAAAGTTTAATAAGTCATTCATAAGTGTATTTTCCTAACCCATAGAATACAAAACAGTTTGCAAAGTTAAAAAAAATATGGAATACGTATAAACAAAATAAGTATTAATAACAGTATCAAGTTATTATTTATCATATTTATTTTCATATTATTTTTTGTTGTAACTTTGCCGACCTTAATAATAACCAAATATATACTTTTGTATTTACAAAAGGAAGTAGATGGAAAAAAGTTTTATTGCGAATATAGAAACCTCCATAAAAAAACATTGGAATAGACCTTCTTTAAGTGATTATAAACAAGAGCCCGTAACTTTTCAAGAGGTAGGCAGAAGAATAGCGAAATTACATATATTATACGAACACTGCAACATACAACAAGGTGACCATATTGCTATTTGTTCGCGCAACTGTGTGTCTTGGGCGATAGCCTATTTTTCCGTGTTAACATACGGCGCTGTTGCCGTGCCTTTATTGCACGAATTCAAACCGCAAAACATTGAACACTTGGTCAATCATTCCGAAGCCAAATTGCTTATTGTAGGAGATATTGTATGGGAGGGCATAGAGGCTGAAAATCTATCCGGAGTGAATGCCGTATTGCAAATGCAAGATTTCAAACTCGTCTATTGCAAAGATGATACGTATAAAAGAGCTTATGAAAACTTGGATAAACTCTTTGCGGAAAAATATCCCAATGGGTGTGGCATACAAAATATAAGTTATAAAAGAGAAAATCCGGAAGACTTGGCTCTAATAAATTATACCTCAGGCACAACCTCCCTAAGCAAAGGGGTAATGATACCGTATAGGGCTTTGATGGGAAATTTGGAATTTGCTTCTCGCGTAATCACTAATCTAAATGAGTTTTCAAATTCCATATCCATGCTACCTATGGCTCATATGTATGCCATGAGCTTTGAACTGTTATTTGAGTTCGTTTCAGGCACTCACATACACTTTTTAACAAGAATTCCTTCTCCGAAAATAATTGCACAAGCCTTTGCCGAAATCAAACCGGATATTATAATATCCGTACCGCTTATTATAGAAAAAATCTATAAAACAAAACTCAAACCTATTTTGGACAAAAGAATAATGAAAAATTTGTTGCGCACTCCTTATATCAATAGGGTGTTACTCAAACGTATACAAAAAACTTTGCATATTTCTTTCGGAGAAAAATTTTATGAGGTGATTATAGGCGGAGCGGCTATGAATCAAGAGGTAGAAACCTTTTTGAAACGAGTAGGTTTCAGATATACCATAGGTTATGGTATGACGGAATGTGCCCCTATTATTTGCTATGCGGATTGGAAGGAAACAAAATTATATTCTTGCGGTAAAGTTGTTGAGCAAATGCAATTGAGAATAGACTCTGCCGACCCTCAAAATATTCCCGGCGAAATTCTCGTAAAAGGACAGAATGTAATGCTTGGCTATTACAAAAATGATAGAGCAACTGCTGAGGCATTCAAAGACGGATGGTTACACACGGGAGATTTGGGTATAACAGACAGTGACGGATATGTTTTTATAAAAGGGCGTATAAAAAATATGATTCTCACCTCTAACGGACAAAATATTTATCCAGAGGAAATAGAAGACAAATTAAATTCTATGGAATATGTCAATGAATCTTTGGTTATGGAAAAGGACGGGAAAATTGTTGCCCTTGTAAATTTGGACCAGGAAAAAATTGATACGGATAGTATGGATAAAAAGAGTTTTGAGGCTCTCTTAGAACAAATACGTATGGATACAAATAAAGAACTACCACAATACGAACAAATATCAAAACTATACATACAACCCGAAGAATTTGAGCGTACACCCAAGCGAAGTATAAAAAGATACATGTATACTCACAAGTAGAAAAATTATTCGTTTTCATTTTTGCAGTATGTAACATAAAAATACATGCTGCTCTTTTATTAATCATTGTTACATCATAAAATATTATATACCTTCGCAAATGTAATCAAATAGGAATATATTAAATATTTACAATTATTAATACTCGTTTGCGTCGTATTTTTTCTCTCTTGCGTAAGAATAAATCCTCCGTATGCTCACAAAGAATACACTAATACTTCTCATAGACTTGACGAAATAGATTTTTCCTCTAATAATACCTTGTCCAATAAAGATGTATTGGACAATATTATAAGATATTCTCCGGACTAATATTTTCTTATTTATTCTTGCAGATTTTATTGTCAGGCATAGGCATGCAAGTACATAGATACACTCTTGAACGATTTTAAAAAAAGCAAAATAATATTCAACTTTTTGTTGCAAAAAAAATATTTTATATCTCAAAGAGTTGTTTTTGATTGTTGGAATTCCATATTGATTATTATCGGTAAGGTATTTTTGTATGAAGAATGGGCAATTAGGTAAAAAATTGTAACTTTGCACCTTGAATACGAAAAAAGAACATAGAAAAAACGATGTTTGAGAATCTATCCGAAAAACTTGACAGAGCCTTTAAAATTATAAAAGGAAAGGGAAGAATAACGGAAATAAACATTTCCGAAAGTATGAAAGAAATACGTAAGGCCTTGATAGAGGCCGACGTGAATTATTCCATAGCGAAAGAATTTTGCGACAAGGTAAAACAAAAAGCACTTGGGCAGAATGTCCTTACTAGTATAGACCCCGGACAAATGATAGTCAAAATGGTGCACGACGAATTGGTCGTTTTGATGGGGGAAAGCACGGAGGAAATCAATCTTAAAGGTCAGCCTGCCATAATCCTTATTGCGGGTCTGCAAGGTAGCGGTAAAACAACTTTTTCTGCAAAGCTGGCCTCCTATCTCAAAAACAAAAAGAATAAAAAAGTTATGCTTGTGGCAGCAGACGTATATCGTCCTGCCGCTATAAATCAGTTGCAAGTACTTTGTGAGCAAATTAATGTTCCTGTCTTTACACAAGAAGGAAACAACAATCCGGTGGATTTGGCACAGAAAGCCATACAACAAGTAAAACAAGAAAATATAAACGTAGTTATCATAGATACGGCCGGGCGTTTGGCAATAGACGAACAGATGATGGCTGAGATAACCAATATAAAACAAGCCGTATCACCTTCCGAGACTTTGTTTGTAGTTGATTCTATGACAGGACAAGATGCCGTAAATACTGCAAAGGCTTTTAATGACAGATTGGATTACGACGGAGTCGTTCTTACAAAGTTGGACGGAGATACACGCGGCGGAGCCGCTCTAACAATAAGGCATGTAGTAGATAAACCTATAAAATTCATATCAATAGGAGAAAAGTTGGAGGCCTTGGACGTATTTCACCCCGACCGTATGGCTAACCGTATTCTTGGAATGGGAGATATAGTTTCTCTTGTGGAAAGAGCTCAAGAACAATACGACGAGCAAGAGGCAAGAAAGTTATCCAAAAAAATACTTAGCAATGCTTTCGACTACAACGATTTCCTTTCTCAGATTAAACAAGTAAGGAAAATGGGAAATCTCAAAGATTTGGTTTCTATGATTCCCGGACTTGGTAAAATGCTTAAGGACGTAGAAATAAAAGATGATGCTTTCAATGGAATAGAGGCAATGATAGGGTCTATGACTCCTCAAGAAAGAAAACAACCTAATATCATAGACGCTTCTCGCAAGCAAAGAATCGCAAGAGGTAGCGGTACAAAGATAGAAGATGTCAACAGACTAATAAAACAATTTGAACAAACAAGAAAAATGATGCAAAGTATTAGTAGTGGCAAAATGACTAATAAACTTGCAGCAATAAAAAGCCTTCAAAGAAGGAGATAACGAACGGAATATAGAAAGGGTAATTTTATTATGGAACAAGAAAAAAAAGAACCTGTATTTATAGATGGAAAGATTGTAGCCTCTACCATAAAAGAGGAAATAAAAAAAGAAGTTGCCGATATATTGGATAAGGGGCTTAGACCTCCGCATTTGGTAGCGGTTTTGGTAGGGGAAGACGGGGCAAGTCTGTCATATGTAAAAAGTAAAGAAAAGCAAAGTAAAGAAGTTGGTTTTACCTCATCGGTGTATAGGTTTCCTGTTGCCATAACGGAGAAAGAACTTTTGCAGACAATAGATTTTTTGAATAAAGATGAGGAGGTAGATGGGTATATTTTACAAATGCCTTTACCTAAACATATAGACGAAAAGAAAGTCGTAGCACATATAGACCCAAGGAAGGATGTTGATGGTTTTCATCCTATTAATGCCGGTAGAATGTTGTTATCTTTACCTAGTTATTTGCCGGCTACTCCCTGCGGAATAGTTACACTTTTGGACAGAATGAATATAGAGACTTCGGGTAAAAACTGTGTGATTTTGGGCAGAAGTGATATAGTAGGCACTCCTATGGCAGTGCTTATGTCCAGAAAAGGAAAAGACTGCACGGTAACTCTTTGTCATTCCAAAACGAAAAACCTTGAAGAAATTTGTTCTCGTGCCGATATTCTTATAGCAGCCATAGGTAAACCTGCTTTTGTAAAAGCAAACATGGTGAAACAGGGAGCTGTGGTTGTGGACGTTGGCATTCACAGAATAGAAGACGGTAGCAAAAAAGGATATTATGTTACCGGAGACGTAGACTTTGAAGCAGTTGCCCCAAAGTGTTCTTATATAACGCCAGTGCCGGGAGGAGTAGGTCCTATGACTATAGTTTCCCTTCTGTCCAATACCTTAAAGGCTTACAAAAAAGAAATCTATAAATAGGAGCGTGTAGTTTCTTGTAAGAAAAGAGGCATTAATATCTCTTATAAAATCCATGAATGAAGCCAAACATATTGCCCTTCTTGGTTCTACGGGCTCCATAGGAAAGCAAACCCTCGACATTGTTAGAAAACACAAAGATTTATTTACCGTAGAGGTTCTTACGGCAAATGATAATGCGGATTTGTTGATAAGTCAGGCTTTGGAGTTTCAACCGAACGCAGTTGTTATTGCTAACGAACGCAAGTATTTACAAGTAAAACAAGCGTTGAAAGATACTTATATAAAAGTTTTTGCCGGTAAAAAGTCCATAGAAGATGTTGTAACATTTGAGTATATAGATTTGGTTTTAGTGGCTTTGGTAGGTTTTGCGGGCTTAGCGCCTTCCGTATCGGCAATAGAAAACTGCAAGACCATAGCCTTGGCAAACAAAGAAACATTGGTTGTTGCAGGTGAAATAATAACTCGTTTGGCAGAAAAAAAACAAGTGGGTATTATTCCTGTGGATAGCGAACATTCTGCAATATTTCAGTGTTTGCAGGGAGAATATCAAAACCCAATAAAAAAAATACTTCTTACAGCCTCCGGAGGAGTATTCAGAGGAAAGACAAAGTCCGATTTAGAAAAAGTTACTCTCAATCAAGCACTAAAAAATCCCAATTGGACTATGGGACAAAAAGTTACAATAGATAGTGCTACACTAATGAATAAAGGTTTGGAGATGATAGAGGCCAAATGGCTTTTTGGCTTGGAAGCCGAAAACATAATTCCTATCATACATCCCCAAAGTGTTGTGCATTCTATGGTAGAGTTTGCAGACGGAAGTATTAAGGCACAAATGTCCGCACCCGATATGCATTTGGCAATAGCCTATGCTCTTAGTTTTCCTTTAAGATTAAAAGAAGCAGTGGTTGAAACGGATTTTTTTAAACTGCAAAATCTTACCTTTGAACAACCCGACAGAGAAACCTTTCCTTGCTTGGACTTTGCTTTTAAAGCCATAGGAAAGGGCGGAAACATGCCTTGTATAATGAATGCGGCAAATGAGTTTGCGGTAGAAAAATTTTTAAAAGGAAAAATAAGTTTTACGGAAATTCCTAATATTATAGACAAAGCTATGCAAAAATGTTCATTTGTTGCCAAACCAAGTTTGGATGACTATTTTCTTACGGATAAGGAAGTAAAGCTTTGGTTGGAAAATAACATGTAGTTTTTATCTTACAATTTATTATAATTCAAAGTATTATATGCGTATAATATTTTTGTATATAGTATTCTAGTATCTGTTAAACGTCTTTATTTCCCTTGCATTAATTGTTTGATTATAAAATAAGATTAGTTAAGTAAAAATATCTTTACTTAACTAATCTTAAACTAAAATTTCAATTGCAAAAATATCTTTCTACTCTATTATTTTGGTACTGCGTTTGATAAACTCATCTAAGGCAGCCCCTTTTAGCAATCCCTGAGAAAGCAAAGCAAGGTCCTTTAACTGAGAAATAACCTCTTTTTGATGTTCTACATTATCGGAATGAAGTATCTCCCATATCAAAGGATGGTTTGTGTTGATAACAAGATTATAACTTTCCGGCATATCTCCGTATAAGCCCATCATTCCGCCTCCACCTATTTCGGACATCTCTTTCATTCTTCGCATAAACTCATTTTGGGTTATTGTCACCGGTTGAGAAGTCTCCTCCAAAGAATCCGTTTGCGTTGTAAATTTCTTTGTATCAAGATTTTGTTCAAACAATTCTTTTATTTTCTTCGTTTGCTCCTTAGAGAGTTTGGAAGGTATTTTTTCGTCCTTTTCTATCAATTTATTGATAACATCCGAATCTATACGCACAAATCTTGCACCTTGGAACTTCTGCTCCAACATATTTACAAAATGAGAATCCAAAATTCCGTCCATCAAAAGCACATCATAACCCTTATCCTTAGCGGCTTGAATATAGGCATATTGTTGTTCCGTATTTTTTGCGTAAAGATAAATCAAGGTTTTGTTCTTATCCGTTTGCAGGGTTTCTATTTTCTTTTTGTAGTCCTCAAAATTAAAGAATTCTCCGTCAGTATTTTTCAAAAGATAGATATTTTGCATTCTTTCGTAAAATTTCTCATCCGAAAGCATACCATACTCTATAAATACTTTAAGGTCGTCCCATTTCTTAACAAACTCCTCGTGTTCCTTGTTTGAAATTTCCTCCAACTTATCGGCAACTTTTTTGGAAATATGAGAAGAAATCTTTTTTACATTGCTATCGCTTTGCAGATAGGAACGAGAAACATTCAACGGTATATCCGGTGAGTCCAAAACTCCGCGCAAAAGCATCATATACTGAGCTACAACTCCTTCAACGCTATCGGTTACAAAAACTTGATTGCAGTACAATTGTATTTTTTCCAAACTTGGGTCTATATTTCTTTTCAGTTTTGGAAAATACAATATACCCGTTAGGTTAAAAGGATAGTCTACATTAAGGTGTATGTGAAACAAGGGGTCGTCAAAATTCATAGGATATAATTCCCGGTAGAATTTATTATAATCCTCGTCTTTCAGCTCGGAAGGCTTTCTTTTCCATAAAGGATTGGTATCGTTTATTATACGGTCTTGTTCTTTTTCAACTCGTTTTGGGTTACCCTCCTTATCTTTCTCCGTCTCACTATCTACCCAAATTTTTTCCTTGCCAAAGCGAATAGGTACGGGCATAAATTTGCAGTATTTTCTTAGAAGTTCCAAAATTTTACTCTCTTGCAAAAACTCCAGACAATCTTCCGAAATATGCATTATTATCTCCGTTCCACGCTCTTTTTTCTCTGCTTGTTCTATCGTATATTCCGTATCTCCGTCACATACCCAATGCACAGCGGGTGCGTCTTTGTATGATTTTGTAAAAATTTCCACCTGTTTGGAAACCATAAAAGAGGAGAAAAATCCCAAACCGAAATGTCCTATCAAGGCATTTGCTTCCGCTTCGGACTTGCCTTTGAAATTTTGCAAGAACTCCTCGGCACCGGAAAAAGCAATTTGGGTTATGTATTTTTCCACCTCATCTTTTGTCATGCCTATACCTCGATCTATAACAGAAAGAGTCTTGTTTTTTTCGTCTATGTTTACATCTATTATTAAATCTCCAACTTCTCCTTCTACCTGTCCGAGAGAAGAAAGGGTTTTTAACTTCTGAGAAGCATCCACAGCATTTGATACTATTTCTCTAAGAAATATTTCATGGTCGGAATACAAAAACTTCTTTATAACAGGAAAAATATTTTCCGTCTTTACGTTAATCTGCCCTTTTACAGCCTCAGGCTGTTGTTTTATTTCGTCACTCATCTCTTATTATATTTTTACTACTTATTAGACTTGTTGCTTTGTAAATTAATTTTAGTTTTAATGATAAACAAAAGATATTCCAAACAAGCGCATCTGCCATTTTGTCAGCCTAAAGAAATCTTATTTTACAGAGCAACTCTTTCTAATGGGTGCTTATTTTTTTCTCCTCCCCGAACATCACAGCAAAGAAACTTTATTTACCAAGTAATTCTTTCTCTTTACGCATTAATTAAAATATATTTCCGTAACACGTCCGCGTTAAGAGCGATCTCTCCACGTCCATCATTGCTAGCAACTTTGTTGCGTGACAATACAAAAAAAAGAATGTTACAAATCATCATTGCGAGCGTAATGAAGTAATCCGTACCGCTTTATTGGTTGTTTTGCGGATTGCCTTGCCTTATGTCTCGCAATGACGGATGCGGACGATATGGATAATTAAGATATGGATTGTTACGACGTCGGTCGTCCGAGTCCGTCATTGCAAACGCATTGAAGCAGTCAATTTCTTATTATAATTCTGCCTTTGGGCTTTTGGTTTCTGCCATTCTTTGTTTCGATGTTGAAAAAACATAGTTTTTCCGGCAAAAAAACATAGTTTTTTGAGTCAAAAAACTATGTTTTTTTGATAACGAATCGCTGTTTGGCAGAAACCAAACAAAGAAAGGCAAAATTTTTATACGGTATGGCAAGAATATAAAGCGGAATGGATTGCTTTGCAATAAAGTTGCTAGCAATGACGTGTTTTGCGGATTGCCACGCAATAAAGTTGCTCGCAATAACACATTATTTCATGGATTGCTTTGCTTTCGCTCGCAGTGACGGAAAAGAAGGGTATGCAATGATGATAGGGAGGGGAGAGAAAATTAATTAAAATAAAAAATAGGGTAGATAAAGCCTAATCTACCCTATTTTTGCAATTTATATTTTTTATTCTGCAACGATAATAAAGTAATTCTTTTTGCCTTTTTGGACAAGGATATATTTGTCGTTTAATAAGGAGGTGGCATTTGATATGTAATTTTCGTCTATTTTTTCTTTATTCACAGACAAAGAATTTTCTTTTAAAGCCCTACGAACTTCACTTTTGGAGTTTAAAATATTGGTTTTCTCTGCCAAGAGGTCAACTATTCCTATACCGTCCTTTATTGCAGATTTTCCAACTTTGAATTGAGGCACTCCGTCAAAGACACTCAAAAATGTTTGTTCATCCAATTTTTTCAATGTTTCGGTAGTTCCTTTGCCGAAAAGTATTTGTGAGGCTTCTATTGCAGCCTCGTAATCCTCTTGACTATGTACTTTTACGGTTATATCTTTTGCCAAAGCCTTTTGCAAAACTCTCTGAGAAGGGTCTTGTTTGTGCAAACTTTCCAACTCCGATATTTCCTCTTTTGTTTTCAAAGTAAATATGCGAATAAATTTGGTAGCGTCTTCGTCCGACAAATTCAACCAAAATTGATAAAAAGCATACGGAGAAGTTTTTTCTTTGTCCAACCATATATTTCCTTTTTCCGTTTTGCCGAATTTGTTGCCGTCCGCTTTGGTTACTAATGGGCAAACAATGGCAAAGGCATCTTTGTCCAAAACTCTGCGTATGAGTTCGGCTCCTGTGGTTATATTACCCCATTGGTCGGAGCCTCCCATTTGCAAATGACAATTATATTTTTGATACAAATAAAGATAATCGTAGCCTTGCATTAGTTGGTAAGAGAATTCGGTAAAAGAAATACCTGTTTCTATTCTCTTTTTTACACTGTCTTTGGCCATCATATAATTTACCGTTATATGTTTGCCTATTTCCCTAATAAAATCTATAAAAGTCCAGTCTTTCATCCAATCATAATTGTTGAGAATCTTGGCATGGTTTTTCTGTTTCTCATCAAAGGAAAGAAATTTTTCCAACTGTTTTTTTATGCACTCTTGATTGTGCTTGATGGTTTCGGGTGTAAGCAATACTCTTTCTTGACTTTTAAAGGAAGGGTCGCCTATCATTCCCGTTGCACCGCCCAAAACGACTAAAGGTCTGTGTCCGCAGGCTTGAAAATGAGTAAGTATCATTATCCCAACCAGGTGTCCTATGTGCAAACTGTCTGCCGTAGGGTCTATACCTACGTAAGCCGTTGTCATACCTTTTTCCAACTCTTCTTGTGTTCCCGACATTATGGAGTGAATCATATTTCTCCATTTCAACTCTGCTACAAAATCTTTCATCTGTTTATTATTATTTAATGTTTATGGTTGTTATTTACTTCCCGTATGACCAAATCCGCCTTCTCCCCTTGCAGTATCGGACAGATTGTCTGTAACTATTATCTGTGCTTTATCGTGTTTGGTTATAACCATTTGCGCTATTCTTTCGCCGGAATTTATCACAAAATCCTCTGCAGAAAGATTGACAAGCAAAACCTTTATTTCTCCCCTGTAATCGGCGTCTATCGTGCCCGGTGAGTTCAAAACCGTAATACCGTTTTTTAGTGCCAAACCGCTACGAGGACGTATTTGTGCCTCATAACCGTTTTCCAATTCCATATACAAGCCTGTGGGTATCAATAGTCTTTGCAACGGTTTTATTTCTATGCTATTTGGTATATATGCACGCAAATCCATGCCGGCAGATTGTTCTGTTTCGTATTTGGGCATGGGATTGTTGCTTTTGTTTATTATTTTTAGTATACTCATTATTTCTTTTTTTAAGTTTTGCAAAGGTACGAAATATTTTAAATGCAAATACTTATGAGCTCTAAGGAAATATTTGTATAATAAAAACAGAGAATAGTCGTTATACTACTGAATATATTTGAAAAAGAAAGTTCTAAGAAAATGGAAAAGTATTATAATCTTTTTGTTATATGGGCAAAAGATTGGGCAGAATCACTTGCCGATACAAAATTTCCTAGTCGTAAGGTTTTGAGTGCCATCGTTGATTATTCTATGACTGTGGATGTTTTTAGCACAAGTTTGAATGAAAGAATCTCTATCTGTCTTAACTAAACCCATTATTATTTGCGGTCCTTGCAGCGCGGAATCTTTCTCTCAGACAGATATTTGCGCAAAGGATGTTGCCAAATCCGGTGTATCTTTATTCAGAGCGGGCATTTGGAAACCGAGAACAAGACCTAACGGATTTGAAGGTGTAGGGGAACAAGGTTTGGTATGGCTCAAAAAAGTCAAAGAAAAATATCATCTTTCCGTATGTACCGAGGTTGCTTCTCCCTTTCATGTTGAGTTGTGTTTGAAATATGGTATGGACGCCGTATGGCTGGGCGCAAGGACAGCTTCCAATCCTTTTTCCGTACAAGAAATAGCGGAAAGTCTCAAAGGGGTAACCAATCTATCCGTTCTAATAAAAAATCCGCCCATTCCCAACATTAACACATGGCTCGGAAGTATAGAAAGAATAGAAAAATCGGGTATGGGTGACGTTGTAGCCATCCACAGAGGTTTTGAGCTGGAAAACAATGGTATATACAGACAAAGTCCGCTTTGGAGAATACCTTTGGAGTTGAAGCGTTTGAGAAGGGATATAAAAATTATTTGTGACCCAAGTCATATTGCAGGCAAAAGAGAATTGGTCAAGGAAGTTGCAAATTGTGCCATAAACATAGGGTTTGACGGTTTGATGATAGAGACTCACCCAAATCCCCCTGTTGCCAAGACGGATGCCGACCAACAATTATATTCTTCTACAATTAAAAATTTTATTGATAATCTCAGATTCCCTACCCTCGAAGATAAAAACGATGAGTATCTGAGAATATACAGAGAAGAAATTAATGAAATAGACAAAAAAATATGTGCTTTGATAGGTGAAAGAATGTTATTGAGTAGAAAGATTGCCCAAGTGAAAATAAAAAATAATATGAGTGTTTTTCAACTCAACAGATGGCAAGAAGTACTTGACAATATCGTAAAAACAAGTAAAAAATACGACATAGACGAAGACTTTATAAAGGAGATATATACTCTTATACATCAAGAGTCCGTAAATGTTCAAACACATAAAAAACCTATTGGGTAACACCCTCTACAATACAAATATTCTTGTTTTGCGGTAAATATTTGTAATTTTGCATTCCAAAAAGTATACGAATATGAAAATAATTTTTTCATATTCTATTTTTTATTACATAATTAATAACAAAAATCAAATTAAAATGAAAAAGAAACTGAGTTTCAAAATCAAGACTTTTCGTTTCAAACGTTTTGAAAGAAAGCCTTACAGTGCATACAATTCTATGCACAAGGCGGTAAGCATAGGAGTAGTCTCCGTTATGACTTTGACCTTTGCCAATGTGTCTAAGGGGCAAAACAATACCACTCTTCCTGCAGAAGGTTCGTTAAAAGAAAAAGTTTTGGAGGAGATAGTCGTACAGGACTCTGCTCTGTTGCCAATTAATCAAGTTGGTAAAACCGTCACCGTTATTACGAGTAGGGACATAGCCAATCTCAAGGTT
Source organism: uncultured Bacteroidales bacterium (assembly GCA_963540815.1). Lineage (GTDB taxonomy): Bacteria > Bacteroidota > Bacteroidia > Bacteroidales > P3 > Scybalousia_A. The sequence goes on along the minus strand of CAUTQY010000001.1, from coordinate 80,478 downwards.
CAAAGTGTGGAAGAACTCTTGTCTGCTGTTGCCTCGGTAGATATACAAACAAGAGGAAGGCACGGGGTTCAATCCGATGTATCTTTGAGAGGAGGCAATTTTGACCAAACAGCCATCTTAGTTGACGGCATCAATGTTTCCAATCCGCAGACAGGTCACTATTCTATGGACATTCCCATAAATCTTTCAGACATAGAACGTATAGAAATTCTTAAAGGACCTTCTGCAATAATTTACGGTGCTTCCGCTTTCTCGGGAGGAATAAACATAATAACAAAAAAAAATCAACAAAACACAATTTACTCTCTTGCCGAAATGGGAGAAAACGGCTTTGCAAACATAGAGAGTAGTGTTTCCAAACAAATCAAAAATATTTCAAACACCCTTTCCGTAGGCTACAAAACTTCCAACGGATACATAGAGAATTCGGCATACGATATGTATAATGTATTGTATCGCAATAGAGTAAATCTTGTAAATAATAACAAAATGGATTTCTCTCTTGGCTATAATTACAAAGACTATGATGCCAATACTTTTTACTCTGCCAAATACCCGAATCAGCACGATAAGACCTCTTCGTTCCTAGTCTCTTTCAAGGGTTATTTCAATTTATTGAAAGATAAATTAAAATTTGTTCCTTCGGCTTACTATAATTTACACACTGATGATTATGAATTAATAAAAGGTTCCGAAATAGGACACAATCATCACAATAGTAACGTAGTCGGCACAAATATGGATTTTCAGTATTCCAAAAACAATTTTTCTCTGAATTTCGGCACAGACCTCAGGTATGAGGATGTGTTGAGCAATAAATTAGGGGAAAAAACCCATGCTTTGCACGGTGATTATTTTGACCATTATAAACAAAGATTAAATATTTCTTACTTTTTGCAAGGAAATTATACTTATAAGGGTTTTGTGGCGACACTTGGCTTGTTGTCATTTTACAATACCATGATAGAGCAGAAAGATTTTAATGTTTACCCTTCTTTGAATTTATCATATAGATTTTCAACTCATTTTGATATTTATGCCTGCTTTAGCTCAGCGTCGCGTTTGCCGTCCTATACGGAGTTATATTATTCGGACGCTATACATGAAGCAAATCCTAATCTGCAACAAGAAAAATCAACTTCATACGAGGCAGGCATGAAATATCGCAATCGTTATTTTTTGGCAAATCTTTCCGGTTTTTATACGCAAGGAAAAGACCTCATAGATTGGATGCAAGACAAAAACAGCAACGGTGTTTGGATAACAAGGAACATTAATGAGTTAAACAAATACGGTTGGGATTTTTACACAAAAATATTTTTGGACGAATTTGCTTACATTTTGGCAGATAACAGCACTCTAACAATTTCCTACTCTTATCTAAAAACAGATAAGGCTAAAACCGATTATGTCTCTCAGTATGTTTTCAATTATCTGAAACACAAACTTTCGGCAAACTTTTCTTTACCTTTTGCCGAAAGTTTCAGATTTAATTTGTTAGGCAAATATTGTGTAAGAGAGGGGCAGTTTGTTTCCTATAAAAACAACTCTGCGGGAGAAAACAAAAACTACAAACCTTTTTTTACTGTGGATGCCAATGTAGATTATAGTCTAAACTCTATGGTTAATGTTTATGTAGGCGTATCAAATATTTTGGACGAGGATTATTATGGTATAGGTAACATACCGCAACCGGGACGTTGGGCAATAGTTGGTACAAAAATACAAATGTAGATTAAATAAATTTCGGGGTAAAAGCAAGTTCGTATTCTTTTACCCCGAAATGTTTTATGTAAAAACATTGTTTTTTTATCTTCCCCAACTCTCGCGGTCCAAACTTCTGTAATTGATAGCCTCGGATAAATGTTTGTTTTCTATTGTAGGGCTATTGTCCAAATCTGCTATGGTACGCGAAACTTTTAATATTCTATCGTATGCACGAGCGGAAAGTCCTAACTTATCCATTACTTTTTTTAATAACTCCAAGCCCTCAGGTTTTATTTGACAAAACTCGTTCATCATTTTCTTTGTCATTTGAGCATTGCAGTGAATACCCGGATAATCTTTAAATCTTTCTTTTTGTATTTCTCTTGCTCGTAAAACTCTTTCCCTTATGGTTGAAGAAGGCTCTCCTTGTCGTTGCTCTGCCAAATCTTTAAAAGGTACGGGTACCACTTCTATTTGTATGTCTATTCTATCCAAAAGAGGTCCCGAAATTTTGCTCATATATTTGCTAACTTGTCCCTGAGAACAAGTACATTCTATGGAAGGGTGGTTATAATATCCGCAAGGACAAGGATTCATTGCGGCTACCAACATAAAACTTGCCGGATATTCCGTTGTTTGTTTTGCACGAGAAATAGTTATAATTCTTTCCTCCATGGGTTGTCTAAGTACTTCCAAAACATTACGTTTAAACTCCGGAAGTTCGTCCAAAAACAACACTCCGTTGTGAGCCAAAGAAATCTCTCCCGGTTGAGGAAAAACACCGCCACCGACCAAAGCAACATCACTTATGGTATGGTGTGGCGAACGAAAAGGTCTTACGGAAATAATGGAAGTGTTTTTGCTCATTTTGCCTGCAACAGAGTGTATTTTGGTTGTTTCCAAAGATTCTTCCAAAGTTAAAGGAGGGAGAATTGAGGGTAGTCTTTTTGCAAGCATGGTTTTTCCACTACCCGGTGCTCCTATAAGTATCACATTATGAGAGCCGGCCGCTGCCACTTCCATTGCACGTTTTATGTTTTCTTGTCCTTTTACGTCTGCAAAGTCCAATTCATAGTTTTTCAGATTTTGTTCGAATTCGTGTTCTACGTCTATATAAACCTTAGGTATCTGCTCCTCGTTATTGAAGAAGTTTATTACCTGTCCTATATTATCTGCTCCCAAAATATTCAAACCCTGTACGAAAGCGGCCTCTTTGGCATTACTTTTGGGTAGAATTATACCCTTAAAACCTTCTTGTTTCGCTTGCAAGGCAATAGGTAGAGCACCTTTTATGGGATTCAAAGAGCCATCCAAAGACAACTCTCCCATAATGAGATAATCCGATATTTTTTCCGCATTTATTTGTTCCGAAGCCGCAAGTATTCCTATCGCAATAGTTATATCATAGGCTGAACCCTCCTTTTTAATATCGGCCGGTGCCATATTGACAACTATTTTTTTGCCCGGAATTTTACATCCGAATTGATGCAAGGCTGCCGAAATTCTTTCGTAAGATTCTTTTATAGCATTGTCCGGTAAGCCAACCAAAGTAAAATTAATACCCGTCTCAATATTTACCTCTACCGTTATTGTTGTGGCATTTATTCCTTGAATTGCACTTCCATAAGTTTTAACCAACATAATTATGTTTCATTTAAAAAATATTCGTAGTTTGCAAAGGTAAAAATAAATACCACTTTCTTAACAAGAAAATAAAAAATACTTGGTAAAATATTCCATTATTTTGGGTTTTTTATCACAATAAAACGATAAAAAATATTTTGCAATAAATGATAAATACTATACCTTTGCAAGCAAATATTTGACATTATTAATTAAAATAATAGAAAAAGAAATGAAAAAATGGTTTTTATTGTTAGCCCTTGCGTTGACTCCGCTTATGATGTTTTGGAGTTGCAATGATGACACCCTTGATGAATTTACGGGTTATGTAAAATTTTCCTTGAACGGACAGTCATATGATTACAGCGGAGCAGTTGGTAAGAAAACCGGAGAAAAATTTATTATTACAACCGGCTCCTCACAAGGTTTGGTAACAATATCTTTGGAAGGCTGCGAAAAAGGCACTTATAAACTCGGTTTGGGAACCAGTTTGGATGCCGTAGCAAGTTTTATAAGCAACGGACTTAACTACGAAAATTTATCCAATACCGTTATTTTTTATCCTTTTGAGGGAGAAAAATACGTGATTTTGGGAGGCTCTTGTACTATTACGGAATCCGAAGGTCAAATCAAAGGTGAATTTAGCGGAGTTGCATGTCCTTGGAATAATGTTACAAATCTCAACGCAACTTCTTTGCTAACGCTTATTAAGGGTAGCAATAATATAAGTGGGTCTTTTGCTGCTTATAAACTTTGAAATTTTTAAAAAATTGTAACAGGTGGGTTGCGGTAAAAAAAAATGCCTCTTATGTCTTTATATGAGATTTTTTTTTATAACTTTGCAAACTCATAAAAGACTTGATGCAATAATCGAGCAATAATGTTATCATTAATAAAATATAATCACAGATAAAAAATGACAAAGGCAGAAATAGTAACTGAGATAGCAGAGAGAACAGGAATGGAGAAGGTAGTTATTCAAGAGGTTGTGGAAGAATTTATGACCGTATTGAAAGGCTCTTTGAGAAAGGGTGACAATGTTTACCTTAGAGGCTTCGGTTCTTTTGTTATAAAAAAACGAGCAGAAAAAACAGGCAGAAACATATCAAAAAATACTACAATCATAATACCTGCTCACAATATTCCAGCATTTAAGCCTTCAAAAACTTTTGTGGAAGAAGTAAAAAACAATGTTAAATAATTTAAATTAATAGTAAAATGCCAAGCGGAAAAAAGAGAAAAGGCCACAAGATGGCGACTCACAAACGTAAAAAACGTTTGCGTAAAAATAGACATAAGAATAAGTAGACTTATGCAGAGATATGAAACAACTTTTGTGTTGTTTCGTAGGATATGGAATATTGCGGAACATATTTTTTATACATAGCCGTTTCGCAATATTTTTTTAAATATGAACATCACATAAAACAAACTCCAAAATGGACAAAGATTTAATTATTCAAAAAAAAGGCTCCGGAGTTGAAATAGCATTATTGGAAGATAAACATTTGGTAGAGTTACATAAAGATTTGCCGAATACTTCTTATGTAACTGGAGATGTTTATCTCGGTCAGGTAAAAAAGATAATGACCGGACTGAATGCCGTGTTTGTTGATGTTGGTGCAGGAAAAGACGGATTCTTACATTATTTGGACCTCGGACACAATTTTTTGCAAATGCAAAATCTTGTTTCCAAATGTATCGCGGGTAATACGGAGGCTTTGAAAACAAGCAAAAAAACGATACCCGAATTGGATAAGAACGGGGTTATAGGAGATGTACTCAAACAGGGGCAATTACTTTTGGTTCAAATAACAAAAGAACCCATATCTACAAAGGGACCGCGACTTAGCGGGGAAATATCCTTTGCAGGTAGATATATAGTGCTTGTTCCTTTTGGAAACAAAATTTCGGTATCGCAAAAAATCAAAAGTATAGAGGAAAGGAAACGTTTAAGGAGATTACTTGTAAGTATAAAGCCCGATAACGTGGGACTGGTAATAAGAACCGCAGCCGAAAATGCTTCTGCGGCCGAATTGGATGAAGAGTTAAAGTACCTCTATGAAAAATGGACTACTCTGCAAAAAAATCTAAAAGATGCACGACCTCCTAAAAAAATGGTTTCAGAGGAAGACCAAAGTGTGGTTGTTGTAAGAAATATGTTAGACGAAGAGTTTAATAATATATACGTTAATGACGAACGTCTGTATGAAGATTTGAAGTCTTACATAAAAAAAATATATCCGCAGAAAGAAGATATTCTAAAATTATACAAATTACAGACACCTATTTTTGAGCAATTTGGAGTAGAAAATCAAATACGTAATTCTTTTGGTAAGATAGTTACTATACGTAGCGGAATATATCTGATCATAGAGCAAACAGAGGCTATGGCAGTAATAGATGTCAATAGCGGAAATAGGACAAAATCCTCTCAGGACCAAGAAGAAAACGCTCTAATGGTAAATACCGAAGCGGCTATGGAAATAGCAAGACAGTTGAGACTCAGGGATATGGGAGGAATTATAGTAATAGACTTTATAGATATGGTTAAGAGTATCAATAGAAAAAAACTATTGGATACTATGCGTAGCGAAATGGGAAAGGACCCGGCAAAACATACTATTCTTCCTTTGAGTAAGTTTTGTCTTATGCAAATTACCAGACAAAGAGTACGTCCCGTAATTGACGTAGAGGTGTCGGAAATGTGTCCTACGTGCAATGGTAGTGGGACAATAAAATCTTCTATGAATGTTCTCAATGATATAAAGAATGATATAAAGTATCTTGCCGGAGAACAAAATGAAAAATATTTAAAAATAGTTCTGCATCCCTTTGTTCATGCCTATATTACCAAAGGCGTGATAAGAAAACCCTACAAACAATGGGAAAAAGAATTTGGTATAAAACTGAAAATAGAATCCGAGTCAGATTTAGCACTAAATCAATATATGTTTTTCAATTCCAATGAAGAAAAGATAGAATTATAACAAATCCTTTCTTCAAGAACAGAGGAGGTAAGAAATTTTCTTACCTCCTTGTTTATTTTTCGGATGGATAATCTATGTTGTAATGAAGTCCCACACTTTCTTTTCTTTGCATGGCCATACCAATTATAAGGTACGCATTGGCTATAATATTTCTTAGTTCGCATAGCTGTGGCGTAAGAACGGAACGATTGTAAAGTTCCTCAACTTCGTCATAGATTAGTTTAGTGCGTTTGAACGCTCTTTGCAGACGTAAATTACTTCGTACTATTCCAACATAATTGGACATTATTTGTTGTAATTCTCTTTGAGTTTGGGTAATAAGAGACATTTCTTCGTTGAACACCATGCCCTCCGCATTCCAATCGGGGACATTTTCACATAAATCTATGTGGCTTATTGCTTTTTTGCTGTCCAAGGCTGCACGATGAGAATATACTAAGGCTTCCAAGAGAGAATTGGACGCCAAACGATTAGCTCCGTGTAAGCCCGTCCGCGAACATTCTCCCGTAGCATAAAGATGTTTAATTGTTGTTCTTGCGTACTCATCTACAACTATACCACCACAGCTATAATGTGTTGCCGGAACAACGGGTATCATGTCTCCTCTTGTTATATTTATTCCCATTTCCAAACATTTTGCATAAATATGCGGAAAATGATGCATAATTTCTTCCTTACTTATCTTGGAACAGTCCAAATATACGTGGTCGTCTCCGCTTAGTGTCATTTCGGAGTTTATCGCTCGGGCAACAATATCCCTTGGAGCCAAAGAACCTCTATTATCGTACTTAGGCATAAAACTTTCTCCTTTCAAGTTCCTTAATTCCGCTCCTGCTCCTCTCATTGCTTCCGTGATAAGAAAGGAGGGCTTTTCCACAGGATTGTATAGGGAGGTCGGATGAAACTGTATGAATTCCATGTCTTTTAACCAACCTTTTGCTCTATGTACCATTGCTTGACCGTCTCCTGTGGCAACTACGGGGGCAGTTGTAGAAGAATATACATTGCCGTTGCTACCTGTTGAAAGCATAATAATTTTTGCAAGATAAGTATCTATACTTCCTGTCTGCTTGTTCAAAACATATGCACCGTAACACTCTACATTGTCCATGTGTCTGTTTACTTCCTTACCCAAATGGTGTTGAGTTATAAGGTCTATGGTAAATTGATTTTCTTTGAGTTCTATATTTCTATTACATCTTACGGCTTCAAGTAAGGCTCTTTCTATTTCTGCCCCCGTATTGTCTTGATGATGGAATATTCTATGTTCGGAGTGTCCGCCTTCTCTTGCCAAGTCATAAAAACCAAAACGATTTTTATCAAAATTTGCTCCCCAATTTATTAATTCTTTTATTCTGTCGGTGCTTTCAGTAATAGTAATACGTACGCTTTTTTCATCACATATTCCCGCTCCGGCAACAAGAGTGTCGTTTATATGTTTTTCGTATGTGTCGGGTTCATACATTACTGCGGCTATACCGCCTTGTGCATATCTGGTAGAGGATTCCTCAGCCTGCGCCTTAGTAAGCAAACATACCTTTCCGTATTCGGCTACCTTCAAAGCATAACTCAACCCCGCTATACCGGAGCCTACAACAAGAAAATCAACTTTATAACGCATTATTTTTTATCTTTATTTTTATTAGCTCAAAGCATTTGCACCACTACATATTTCTATTATCTCATTAGTGATACTTGCCTGTCTTAGTTTGTTATATGTAAGAGTCAAATCACCCAAAAGAGTTTGAGCATTATCCGTTGCCTTATTCATACTACTCATTCTTGCGCCGTGTTCGGAAGTAAAAGAATCTAAAAAACATCCATACATTTTAGTATTCAAAAACAAGGGTACCACACTTTGAAGTATTTCCGTTTTATTCGGCTCAAAAATGTAGTCATTATTAATTGTAGAGACATCCCTTTTTACGGAATCAAATGAAAGAAAATCTTCTATAACGGGTTCTTGTAGGGCTGCATTTTTGAAACGATTGTAAATAATTTCTATCTTGTCATAATCACCCTTGTTATATTGTTTTAGGATTCCCTCAGTAAACAAAGCAATTTTTTCAAAAGACATCTGTTCCCAGATTTCATCTTGCGAGCCCAGATAATTTATATTCTCTATGTGTTTGAAGACACTATCGCCCTTTTTGCCGAAGCTCTGCAAAAAAATCTCTTTGTTTTTTTCTTTGTATTCTTCTATTCTTTTTTTTGTAAGTTTTATTATGGAAGAGTTAAAAACAGAACACAAGCCTTTATTTGAAGTCAGAGCAACGAGTAAGATTTTATTTTCTGTTCTTCTTTTTTTCATACACGGAATATCTTCCGTATTGTCTTCAATCAATCTGCAAACCACCTCTTCCATTTGATAGGAATAAGGTCTTAGTTGCACTATGGCAGTCTGAGACTTACGTAACTTTGCCGCCGAAACCATTTTCATGGCCGAGGTTATTTGTTTGGTAGAAGTTACGGAAGAGATTCTGTTACGTATTTCTTTTAAATTTGCCATAAATCACCTGTTAAATTATATGTTTTACGAGAATGCAAATTTAATTTTTTTTTTGTTAAGAAATGGAGATTTTGAAAAAAAGTAAAGAGACCGCACTTTTTACAAATACGGTCTCTCCTATTTTGGTGACTAATCTGGGATTCGAACCCAGGACCCCATCCTTAAAAGGGATGTGCTCTACCTGCTGAGCTAATTAGTCCCATCTCCCTTTGCGTTTGCAAAATTATAATAAAATATATTACCCACCAAACAAATAGGATAAAATATTGTAAATATTTCTTTATATTCTGTAAATCAAATAGATATTTTTTGCCTTTTACTTATAAGTAGTAATCCGCAATAGGTTAATATACCGTTAAGCAAAAGCAACTCAAAATCGAAGGAATAGTTAAACCATGTTTTAGAGTTATTGTTGAGTACAAAACATATGGTAGGGGCAAGTATACAAACCAAAGGAACAAGTTTATCATCTACCCTGCGATTGTTACTTAATCCGAAAGCAAACAAGCCGAGCAAAGGCCCGTATGTTATACTTGCAATTTGATACAAAATATCTATTAGATGCTCATTTTTATTGTAATAATAAAAAACTATTATTATTGCAAATAGAAAAGCAAAGGCAATATGAACATAGTGTCTTATATGAGTTTTTTGTTTTTCGGTTTTATCTTTCCTATCCTCAAAGTTGAGAAAATCCATACAAAAAGCCGTTGTTAAGGAGGTTAAAGCTCCGTCCGCACTTGGATACAAAGCGGAAATCAGACCTATAATAAATATTATAGTGGCTATTGGAGGAAGATGATTTATAGCCACCTGAGCAAAAAGGTCATCACCGGAGGCTTCTATTCCATACTTTGCCTTGTAGATATACAAGGCGGCACCTAACATTAAAAACAAAAAATTTACCAAAAACAGAGTCAAGGAAAAAGTTATCATATTTTTTTGTGCCGAAATTAGATTTTTGCAAGATAGATTTTTTTGCATCATCTCTTGGTCCAATCCCGTCATGGCTATACAAATAAACATTCCTCCCAATATTTGTTTCCACCAACAATTACGGGAAGATATGTCCGTATCTATAAATGTAAGATATTCGCTATGAGATATATGTTTTATAAGACCTCCGAAAGAAAATCCCAAACTATTGGCAATCATAACAAAACATAGAACCAAAGCCAAAAGCATAAACGTCGTTTGCAAAGTATCCGTCCAAACTATGGTCCTCACTCCTCCTTTTATGGTAAAGAGAAGAATAAGTAAAAGAAATAACAAAACGACTAATTCAAAAGGCATTCCACATGCTTTAAAAACAAAGTCATATACCACTATTATAACAATAAACATTCTTAAACTTGCTCCCAAACAACGTGAGAGAATAAAAAAAGCACTACCTGTCTTGTTGGAAAAATACCCGAAACGTTTGCCGAGATATGTATAAATACTTACCAAATTAAGTTTGTAATACGTAGGCATTAAAACAAAAGCAATAACCAAGTAACCGAGAAAATATCCCACAACCATTAACATATAGGTAAACATTCTATCGTTTACCCATCCGGGTACGCTCATAAATGTGACGCCGGAAAGTGAGGCGCCTATCATTCCGTATGCAACGACAAACCAAGGACTCTTTTTATCACCTTGAAAAAAAGATTTTCCGTCTGCTTTTCGGGAAGTTAAAACGGTTATTCCAAATAGTAGTAAAGTATATAATACAAATACAATAAATATAATATTTTCCATTATATTTGTGCGACTATTGAATACGAAAAAATATTATATCAAAGATACTAACAGATATAAGAAGTGCGCAAATATCCCGGCTGCCAAACCACCAAAGGTATGAGCAAGTATGGCTTTTGAAATTAATTTTCTGTATCCTAATGAGTCTAACATAGCGGCATGAGTAGAAAGGTAACCGCTCCAACACATACCTATGGAAGTACAAACCGCTACGGCATTACCATCTAAAATACCCTCCTTCGCAAAAGAAGATACCAAGCCAAGTGCAGCCCCCACACTACCCAAAGCAGTCATAGGGAAGGCTATAAACTCCATGTGGTTAAAACCGAACAACCATTCAAAAATCCAATGTATTTTGTCTGCAAGCCAAGGCAAAATGGGAACACCTTGTCCAACACCTCCGTCATATCCGGTAACCGGTGCGGAATTTGTTATCAGAAGTACAAGAGTAGTAATAATAAGCACGCCGGGAATAATGGCAATTCCCAATTCCACGCCTGTTTTTCCTCCGTCTAACAAAGCATTTAGAGTTCTAAGAAAAATACCTTCTTTCTGCTCCTTTTCCTCCTCCAAAATTTCCTCTTGTTCTATTTCTTTTTGAGTCATTACAGCCTCTTTCATTTCAGGGTAAGCCTTTAAAGTAAATCTTTGCATTAGACGAGTAGAGATTATGCTGCCAAACAAGGCTCCGCATAATCCGACCAACGCACCCGAAAGATAGTTCTGCCCGTAACCTATCATAGAAATAATGACCACAAAGCCCATTCCAAAAGCTGTTCCAAAATTGGTAAGGGAAACAAGTTGATATTTTTTGAAATAAGAAGAAAAGTTTTTATCCTTGGAAAGTGCTATAATGGCAGGGTTGTCGGAAAGAAAAGTCATAATTCCTCCTAAGGCTGCCACACCGGGTAGATTGTAAAGAGGTTTTACCAGAGGTCTGAGTAGTTTTTCCAACAAATTTACAACACCAAATTCTGCCAACAATTTACTCAGAGCTCCTGTCAATACCGTTATGCCCATTAAATAGAACACGGTGTTTAACAACAGGTCATGCGCCGTTCTCATTATGGTGTTCATCATATTGGCCATACCCATACGAGAGGCCAACAAACCGAAAACAATCGCTATAACCAATAAAAAAATTACCGCTTCCTTGATTCTACGAGTAAAAAAAATTTTAGAAGGTTTTATTCCCTCTGTATTTTGTTTTTCCATATTATCTTATCGTTTTTCTACCACATTTAACTTCCATGTGACACCCAAATCAAAATTATGTTTTTTGTCGTTATCATTATAGTAATAAACACAATGCAATCTCAAATCCTTGTTGTTCAAAGGAAAATATTCCACACCTGCTCCGAAAAATGCATAATCTTTCACATAATTAAATGGAATGGGATGCGTAATATTATAGTTAATAGGCTCTTTATCATAGCCACCCTTAATAAAGGCATTCAATTTATCTTGATAGTTATAGTTCAATTTTCCTACAAAAGCATACGTATATTTGGTTTTACTTTCGTTGTTATTTATAGTCTGAGTAAGGTCTGCCTCCAAATAAAAATCATTCATCTCAAATCTGTTACCCAAGGCAAGATAAAAAAGTCCTTTGTTGTTTTCTCCTTCGACGTAATTAACCGACCATATTGTTTTCCACCAATCGGACAAATAACCGAACCATGCCAAATTATAGGAAAGCAAATCATCCTTATTACCCAAAGAAAAAGGGGAGTTTATAAGTTGAAAATATAGTATGGAATTTTCCTTAAAAGTATAACCCAAACTCGCACCTATACCGTAACTTTGAGGATTTTTGTTACAAAAACCCGACCAATAATAAACATCTATTGGAGCATAATCGTACTCAAATCCCCCTATAAAAATTTCCTCTTTACCCACCATAAGAGACCAACGATTGTTTATTTTCCAATCGAAGTATAGGAAATCCGTAGCGTTAAAAATGTTGTCTTCAGCAAAAGGATTCTTATTCAATCTTTGACGTACGCGATAAGATATATTATCTGTAATATTACCAAACATTTGAAAATTAAAGAAGTCTCCGGTAAAATGATTTAGATATTTGTTATCGTTGTTTATTTCGTTATGAAAACCAACTCTTGCCTCAAAAAAAGCATTATCTACATAGTTTTGTGCGTTAAGGCCGAGTACGCTACAAATAATTAGAAGTAATAAACTTATTTTTTTCATAAAAATACATTCACATTATTAAATATGTATAAAAAATATTTTGCAAAAATATAAAAAAGCCTTTATATGTAAAGTATGATACCGAAAAAACATATTTACCAATCGTTCGGTGACAAAAAACAAGCATCGCCGTAAGAGAGAAATCTATAATTGTTCTCCATAGCATGCTTATATATTTTTTTCCAATCCTCTCCTATAAAAGCGCTAACTAACAATAACAGAGTACTCTTGGGTTGGTGAAAATTTGTTACCATTCCACTTATTATCCTATATTCGTAAGAAGGTATTATTATAAGTTCCGTATCCCCCGTAACGGAGTTTAAACATTCTTTATCCAAAACTTCAACTATTGTTTGCAAGGCCTCTTTATAAGGTATATTGATTTGTTTTTCGTACGGTTGCCATTGTTTTATATGCATGGGAGAAAAAACTCCCTTGTTTTCTATCAATTCCACACCATACCAATACAAACTTTCTATTGTTCTTACTGAGGTCGTTCCTATGGCTATAATATCGTTGTTTGAGTGTTTTATAATGTTGATTATTGCGGATTTGGCAATAACAACTTTTTCCGTATGCATTTTGTGTTGCCCTATGTTTTGAGAGGTTACGGGTTTAAAAGTTCCTGCCCCCACGTGCAAGGTAACAAAATCAGAGTCTATATTATTTGATTTTAAATCTTTCAGAGTTTTTTCCGTAAAATGCAAACCTGCCGTTGGAGCGGCAACACTACCTTCATAATTTGCATACACTGTTTGATAATCTTGCTTGTCTTTTTGTGTTGACGCTCTGTTGAGATATGGGGGCAAGGGTATTTCGCCGAATATTTCCATTATTTCGGCAAAACTATGTCCGCCATTCCATTCAAATTCAACTGCCCAATACTCATTTTCCGCCCATAATTTTTTAGCAAAAAGTTCTATTGTCGAAACATTTTTATTTTTTTTTGCAGACAGACGTCCGTCCTTCCATTTTTTGTTATTTCCTATTAGACATCTGAATACTACCTTATTTTTTTGAGCAAAAGCCTCTTGTACCTCTGTCGGGTCTATGGCTTCCAGACAAAATATCTCTATCTTGGCTCCCGTCTCCTTATAAAAAAACAATCGTGCATAAATAACCTTAGTGTCGTTGAATATCAACAAACTGTTTATTTTTAATAGTTCGGGCAGATTATAAAAAAAATTATCTTTTATTTCTTTCCCGTTATAACACAATAGTTTTGCCTTATCTCTCTGCGGTAGTGGAAATTTTGCAATTTTATTATCAGGCAGAACATAATTGTAATTCTCTATGGCTATATCCTTAGGAATCATTCTTTTGTAAAAAATAAGCTAAAAAATGAGACAATATTATCCGCTAATATTGTCTCTTTCGTTATTTGATTGAAAATTATTTTACAATCTTAATTTCATAACTTTCCATTATTGGATTGTACAACAACTCTTTACAAGCCTTCTCCACAGAAGCCACGGCTTGTTTCTCGTCTTCTGCCTCAACTTGCAAAGTTATATGTTTGCCTATTCTTACGTTATCTATATTATCAATGTTAATATTTTTCATAGAAAAAGTAACAGCCTTGCCTTGAGGGTCCAACAAGGCTTTCAAAGGCATAATGTCTATGGATACGTCAAATTGCATAATTATTTACTTTTATCTTTTGTTATTTATACTTTTGCAAAATTACACAAAACTTAATAAAAATCTGTTTGTTTGCAACTAAATTTAATTTAATCTTGTTTTTCATCTAAGGCAATTCTGTAAATCCTTCTCCCAATGTTTCCGTATTACTTATTACGGTAATAAAACATTTAGGGTCTATTTTCTTTGCAGAATATTTTATTTTGTTATACTCCTTACGATTAACAGTGGTATATATCATATTTTTGTCCGTATCCAAATAAAGCCCCTTGCCCTTGAAGACCGTACCGCTACGCTCCAAATCCTCCAAAATCAAAGTTTTCATTGCCTCAACATTGTCGGTAATGATTAACATTGTCTTATTTACTTTGTTGTCTATTACAAAATCTATAACCTTGCTTTCCACAAAAATAAGTATTATGGAAAACATAGGCAGACGTATATCTCCACCCACTACAAAAGAAGTAAGAGCAACAATAGAATCTACTATCATTACCAAAACACCCAAAGAAATATGAGTATATTTGTGAAGTATCATACTTATAACATCCATTCCTCCCGAGGTTGCTCCGGCTGAGAATATCATAGCAATGGAAACACCGTAACCCAAACCGCATACTATGGAGTTTAGTAAATAATCCGGTTTAAAGTATTGTAAAATTTCATTATTGCCAACTCCTCTCAAAGGCAAGTAAAGTTCCTGAACTTGAGAAGAAAGAGCCGCAAAAGTATCTACACCTATAAATTCTCCCGAATGTATCAAAGGAAAATACCCGTATTGAGGTATATAGAAAATATTTTCCGTAAAATAAGTAAACAGCCACGTGAAAATAACGGAAACCAATGTTTTTATTCCCAAATTACCACCAAGTACCACAAGTCCGAGAATAAACAAAGGCAAGTCCATAAGTATAACCATATCCATAGGCCAACCCCAAAGATTGTTAAACACGGACATTAAGCCATAGACACCACCCGGTGCCATACCGTAGGGTACCACCATCAATAAATCCGTTAAGGCAAATAAGAAACAGCCGAAAATAACTTTTCCGTACGCTACATACCAATCTTTTGAGAAAGGTTTTTCGGCTTCTTGCAAAAACCGATTAACCCATTCTCTTAATCTTACGTTCTTTATCATAATTATTAGTTTGTTATTTTTTTGCAAAAGTACAAAAAAAGGCAATCCTATACAAACCTGATATGCTTTTGCAAAAATCGCTTATGAGAAAACTTTGCTGTATCAAACACAACAAAAACAGTGTCTAATAAGCATTGAAAATAAAAGAATCTCTGCAAAAAAATCAATAGATAGAACACAATACTACAGCTTGTAAACAAACCCTCAGGCTGTTTTCCCTATTATATCACGGACATTCTGTTTTATACCCTGTCAATCTTTATTATATCATCTGCGTCTGTTCTTGTTAGACTTTGCAGAGCTCGTGATAATATCAATAATATTGTCATTTTGGGTGTAGGCGTGGTTATCCAATCCGTAATCCCTGTGACTTTTGTGAGCTTTGTTAAAGAGACTTCTTTTTTTAAGTCAAAAAATTTTTATCTTTGCACGATATAAGAGTTACAAGACATTAAAAAAATAAGTTTGCAAGATATGAACCTAAGCAATGCGAGAGAAGAAGAGATAAAGAACATAGTAGCCAAAGAGTTTTTTAATAGTTTTGACTGCACAAAGATAATAGGCAATATAGATTTTTGCGTTACTCAGAAGCCTACTAAAAGACAGTCGCTCAATGAGGAATATCAAGGTTTGGAACAGGGTCTGCGGGTCTATCTGTGGGCGGAGGCCAAAAGAGGGACGAGACAGGATATTTACGCTTCTTTTGTGCAGCTTATTCTTACCATAGGCAAGGCCAAGACACATGCCGTATATACGCCGCCTTTGTTTTTGTCTGCTTTTGACGCCGAGAAGATTGCTTTTATTCGTTGGAACAAGATACAGGAGGTTTTCGCTTTGAACGATTTCAATTGGAATATTACGGCTTCCGACCATGAGAGCAAGCATTTTCAACAACTCTATTCTCTTATAAAACAGACTTTGGAGAAGGAGAGTTATTTGTTTTTTTACTCACAGGATGCGAAGGAGTTAAAAGATTTTATTAAAGCAAACTTTGTTTTTGAAAACCTATCCAATCAAAAGCAGAGGGTGGATAAGAATAACTTTGTTTTTGTTTATAACAAATGGCTTAGTGTGGTAAAACCTACCATATCTATTGTTTGGGATAGTGCCAAGAAGAGAAACATTTTGGATGCGGATTTCTATCTTGCCGACCTTATCTCCGATAGTGACCAAAGTTTGTTGGAGAGTTTGAGGGTGGTTTTGGAGCATGACAAATATAGGTTGAGATACGATAAGGACGATTTGGGTGATTTGTTTAGGGAATATTCTTTTAACGATAATCAGAAGGGGTATAATGCTTTTTGGCACAGATACGAGCGACCTCCCAAGAAAGAATATTGGGAATATATTATAGACCGCAGGGATTTACTTGTGCCACAGGATTTTAGGGAGCGTAAGGGTTCTTTTTTCACGCCGAAGCAGTGGGTTGAGTTATCACAAAGTTATTTGGCAGAGACTTTTGGTGAGGATTGGCAGGACGAGTATTATATTTGGGATTGTGCGGCGGGTACGGGCAATTTGTTAAATGGCTTAACCAACAAATATAATGTTTTTGCTTCCACTTTGGATATGGCCGACGTCAATGTTATGCATGAGTTGATAAACAGTGGTGTTAATTTGGTAAAGGATCATGTTTTTCAGTTTGATTTTCTTAATGATGAGTTTGATTGTGGAAAACTACCGGAAGACCTACTAAAAATTATCAATGATAAAGAAAAACGCAAAAAACTTATTATCTATATCAATCCTCCCTATGCTGAGGCAACAGCAAGTTACACCATAATAGGAAATAACAGACATAAAGAAGGGCTGTCTAAAACCGTATCTTATAAGAAGTATTTAAGTTTATTGGGGCGTGGTGTAAACGAGGTTTTTGCGCAGTTTTTTATACGTATCTACCAAGAAATCCCGGGTTGCCGGCTTGCAGAATTTTCAAAGTTGAAAATTCTGCAAGCCGGCAACTTTAAAGATTTCCGCAATGTTTTTCGGGCTAAGTTGGAGCGTCTTTTTCTAATACCTGCCGATACTTTTGATAACGTAAAAGGACAATTTCCCATAGGTTTTTTTATTTGGGATACCAGCAAAAAAGAAGAGTTCAGAACAATTATTGCAGACGTTTATAATAAAGAGGGATACTTTTTTTGCAAAAAAACAGTATCTGCACCTCAAAATAATGGAGTTATACTCAATTGGATGCAAAATTATTATGATAAACAAGGTGAACGCATCGCTTATATGGTAAGAGGAGCGTCAGATTTTCAGAATAATAAAATTGTTTTTATAAAAATACAACCCTCAAATGCAGTTATAAATTATTCTCGAACACATAACATAACAAAGAATAATTTGATAGAAAATTGCATTTTTTTTGCCGTTCGTCATTGTATAAAACCAACATGGTTAAACGATAGAGACCAGTTTTTGTATCCCAAAGATGGTTGGCAGAAGGATAAAGAATTTCTTACGGATTGTTTGGCTTATACAATTTTACATGATGCAAATAATATAAAAAGTTCTGAGGGAATAAATCATTGGATACCTTTTAGGGAGGAGGAGGTTGGAGCAAAAGGTTTGTATGATTCTCATTTTATGATAGATTTTATTGCGGGAAAGATACAAGCGGGAAAAAACGAATACTTGTTTAACAACAGGGAAAACGAACAAAAGAGAAACGAACCTTTGATTTTTTCGACTGAGGCTTTGCGAGTGTTGGACGCCGGTAGGGAAATTTGGCGCTACTATCACCAAAGAGAGAATGTCAACCCCAATGCTTCCTATTATGATATAAGGGAGTATTTTCAGGGGCGCAACCCTAAGGGCAAGATGAACAACAGAAGTACGGACGAGAGGTATAACGAACTTGTCTCTGCTTTGCGAGACAGACAAAAAGCCCTTGCCGACAAAATAGCCTCAAAGACCTACAAATACGAGTTTTTATTATAAGAAAGTTGCCATTTCTATTGTCCTTGCAAACTCTTCTTTTTTTTGTTATTACAAGTCTTCTCCGTCCGTGCTTTCAAACTCTCCTTTTTTTTCGTTATTACAAGTCTTCTCCGTCCGTCCTTTCAAACTCTCCTTTTTTTTGTTATTACAAGTCTTCTCCGTCCGTCCTTTCAAACTCTCCTTTTTTTTGTTATTACAAGTCTTCTCCGTCCGTCCTTTCAAACTCTCTTTTTTTCCGTTATTACAAGTCTTCTTCGTCCGTCCTTTCAAACTCTCTTTTTTTTCGTTATTACAAGTCTTCTCCGTCCGTTCTTTCAAACTCTCTTTTTTTTCGTTATTACAAGTCTTCTCCGTCCGTCCTTTCAAACGCAGTGAAATACCCCATTCCGCTTTTTATTCTTGCTATACCTTATTATATCGTCCGTGTCTGTCCTTGTGAGCGAAAAGCGAAGCAATCCGGAAATAGATACGTCCTTGCGAGCCCGATAGGGCGTGGCAATCCATAATAATATAAAGCGCGGTATGGATTTCTTCGCTTTTTGCTTGCGATGACGGCTTGGTTGACTCTACCGAAGGGCAAAAAGAATTTTGCCCTTCGGCTTTTTGTTTCTGCCACTCTTTGATTCAATGGTGAAAAAACGTAGTTTTTCCGGCAAAAAAACATAGTTTTTTGACTCAAAAAACTATGTTTTTTTGATAACGAATCGCCGTTTGGCAGAATCCAAACAAAGAAAGGCAAAAATTTTATAAGGTATTGCAAGAATATAAAGCGGAATGGATTCCTTGCTTCGCTTTCGCTCTCAAGGACAACTTGTATGGGCACGCAATAACGTGTTTTTCATAGATTGCCATGACTTAAAGCGAAGTCTCGCAAGGACGTATTGGTTGAGATTGCCCCGCCTTAAAAAGTCTCGTGTAAGGACAGAGGTACAACATTATTATACAGGCTATTACGTATTGTGTGGATACATTATATGGTAGTCTGTGTAATTAATATTCGCGAGACTTTGTTAAAAATATGTGTAATATGAATATGAGGGTGGCAAATAATAAGTAATATATATATGTTTTATATAAAAATTTATCTCTGTAAATCAACGTATTAACATGTAGGTGTTAAAAAAAGATAAAAAATATTTGGCAGATATTTGTAATTGATATATCTTTGCAAAATGTTTTAAAGGGAAGGTTTTGTCTTTAAGGTGTTAAGCTATTTGAAAGAAAGAATAGAAGCATAGGATGCCGATATGACTCAGTTGGTAGAGTAGCTGATTTGTAATCAGCCTGTCGGGGGTTCAAGTCCCTCTATCGGCTCTTATTTTTGTTGTTTGGGAAAGTCGCATAGTGGCAATTGCAACAGACTGTAAATCTGTCCTCTCCGGAGTTCGGTGGTTCGAGTCCACCCTTTCCCACAATTTGAATTGCGGAAGTAGCTCATTTGGTAGAGCGATAGCCTTCCAAGCTATAGGTGGCGGGTTCGAGCCCCGTTTTCCGCTCTGGTTTTTTTGTATATACAATGTGGACGGATAGGGTTACGGGAAAAACGTATGAATTGCAGGAGGAGTGCTGTTTGCCTCGTCCCTATTGTTGTAGTTTTTAGTCAAGGTTTGTGCCGTTGTAGCTCAGTGGTAGAGCACTTCCTTGGTAAGGAAGAGGTCGCGAGTTCAATTCTCATCAACGGCTCTGTAAGTAATAAAGAAAAGATTAGTAACAAAATAAAATAGGTCAGTAATTATGGCAAAAGAAAAATTTGAGCGTACCAAACCGCACGTTAACATAGGTACAATCGGTCACGTAGACCATGGTAAAACCACCTTAACAGCTGCTATAACTAAGGTTTTGGCTGAAAGGGGTTTGTCTGAGGTTAAATCATTTGATTCAATAGACTCTGCTCCTGAGGAAAAAGAGAGAGGTATAACCATTAACACCGCGCACGTAGAGTATCAAACGGAAACTCGTCACTATGCGCACGTGGATTGCCCGGGACATGCTGACTATGTAAAGAACATGGTTACAGGTGCCGCTCAGATGGACGGAGCAATTTTGGTTGTTGCCGCAACTGATGGTCCAATGCCTCAAACAAGAGAGCACATACTTTTGGCACGTCAGGTGGGTGTTCCTCGTATAGTTGTCTTTATGAACAAAGTAGACTTGGTAGACGACCCTGAGTTGTTAGACCTAGTGGAAATGGAAATAAGAGACTTGTTGTCTTTCTATAGTTTTGACGGAGATAACACTCCTGTTATCAGAGGTTCCGCTTTGGGAGCTTTGAACGGTGAGCCACAATGGGAGGAAAAAGTCCTTGAGCTTATGGCTGCTGTTGACTCTTGGATTCCATTGCCTTTGAGAGATAAGGATAAAGATTTCTTGATGCCGATAGAGGACGTATTTTCTATTACCGGTCGTGGTACTGTTGCTACGGGTAGAATAGAAACAGGTATAATCAGAGTTGGTGACTCTGTTGATATCATAGGTATGGGAGCAGAAAAGCTTAAATCCACAGTTACCGGAGTAGAGATGTTCCGTAAGTTGTTGGATGACGGTGAAGCAGGAGACAACGTAGGTTTGTTACTTAGAGGTATAGACAAGGACGAAATACGTAGAGGTATGGTTATTGCAAAACCGGGAACGGTTACCCCTCATAAGAAATTCCAAGCTGAGGTTTATATCCTTAAGAAAGAAGAGGGTGGTCGTCACACTCCATTCCAGAACAGATACCGTCCTCAATTCTACTTTAGAACTACGGACGTTACCGGAGAAATAACTCTTCCTGAAGGTAGAGAAATGGTAATGCCCGGAGATAACTTGACTATTACTGTTGATTTGATTTCCGAGATAGCTCTTAACAAGAATCTTCGTTTTGCTATCCGTGAGGGAGGTAGAACAGTTGGAGCAGGTCAGGTAACAGAAATATTGGATTAAAACGATATTTATAAGAGAAAGAGTTTTCTCTTTCTCTTATTTTGTTTATAGGGGCGTGGTTCAATGGTAGAATAGCGGTCTCCAAAACCGTCGATGGGAGTTCGATTCTCTCCGCCCCTGCGTAATTGATTATAATGTTTCATCTGTGTAGATGATAAAAATACTATAGTATCATGTCAGTGTTAACTTATGTAAAGAGTTGTTATGACGAGTTGGCGCACAAGGTTTCTTGGCCTACGATGTCCGAGTTGCAAAACAGCACATTTGTTGTTTTTATTGCTTCCTTGATTATAGCGTTAATAGTTTTCATTATGGATATTCTTTTTGGTGTACATACCACTATGTTTTGGAAAGGTCTTTTGGGATATCTGTATCAGATGATGGCATAAATATTTGAATACGATAAAAATAGTTATAGTTTTGGTATCTTGCTTCCCAAATACCCGCGAGGGTTTGAGATATCGGGGTTATAATTTCTTTATGAATTAAATAATTATCTATTGAAGTGCAATGAGTGAACTAACGAAGAAATGGTATGTAGTTAAGGCTATAGCTGGAAAGGAAAAAAAAGCCAAAGAGTATATTGATAACGAAATAAATCGTTTGGGATTGTCGGATTTGGTTTCTAACGTTTTGATTCCTACCGAAAAAGTTTACTCAGTCCGTAATGGTAAAAAGGTTTCAAAGGAAAAAACTCTTTTTCCCGGGTATATCTTTGTTGAAGCCATCTTAGAGGGAGATGCTTTGGGACATAAAGAAGGTGAGATTATACATATCATTAGAAATATTCCTAATGTGCTG
Source organism: uncultured Bacteroidales bacterium (assembly GCA_963540815.1). Taxonomy (GTDB): domain Bacteria; phylum Bacteroidota; class Bacteroidia; order Bacteroidales; family P3; genus Scybalousia_A. The sequence goes on along the minus strand of CAUTQY010000001.1, from coordinate 58,250 downwards.
GATTTTATAACCGAAAAAGGCGGCAAGCCTATTCCTATGCAACAAAAAGATGTTGAGAGAATGTTAGGAAAGGTTGATGAGGCAATGACAAAGGGCGAAGAGTTGAGTGAGCCTTTTATTCTCGGAGAGAATGTGAAAATAGTGGAAGGACCTTTTAAAAATTTTGAAGGAACAATAGAAGAGTTGAATCTTGAAAAACGAAAACTCAAGGTTGTTGTTAAGATTTTTGGAAGGAAAACTCCTGTTGAGCTTTCTTTTGTACAAGTAGAAAAATAGTTATTTATTCGGAGTTTATATAATTATTTAACAGTAAAGCAAATTTTAGTGATTATGGCTAAAGAAGTTGCAGGATTAATCAAATTACAAATCAAAGGGGGAGCGGCAAATCCTTCACCTCCGGTAGGACCTGCTTTGGGTGCTAAGGGTGTGAATATTATGGAGTTTTGCAAACAGTTTAACGCAAGAACTCAAAAGCAAGCAGGCAAAATAGTTCCTGTTATAATAACTGTTTATGCCGATAAAAGCTTTGATTTTGTAGTAAAGACTCCGCCTGTTGTTGTTCAGATAAAAGAGGCTACTAAGCTTCAAAGCGGTTCAGGGGAACCGAATAGAAAAAAAGTGGCTTCCATTACTCAAGAACAGCTTAGGGCTATAGCAGAGGCAAAGATGGCAGATTTGAATTGTTTTACAATAGAGAGTGCCATAAATATGGTTGCCGGTACTGCTCGTAGTATGGGAGTTACGGTTAAGGCTTAGACCTTAGGAGTTAAATTTTGATAAATAGAAAATTGCAAAAAAATGGCAAAAAAATCGAAAAAACAACAAGAGGCCTTAAAGAAGTATGATGCTTCAAAGGAGTACTCTCTTGCAGAGGCTATAAAGATTGTAAAGGATATAACTTATACAAAATTTGATGCCTCTTTTGATTTGGATGTTCGTTTGGGAGTGGACCCAAGAAAAGCAAATCAAATGGTAAGAGGTACTGTTACTCTTCCGCATGGAACAGGAAAAACAAAACGAGTGCTTGTTCTTTGTACGGAAGATAAGGAGCAAGAGGCCAAACAAGCCGGAGCCGATTATGTTGGTTTGGATGACTATATAACCAAGATTAAAGGCGGTTGGACGGATGTCGATGTTATTATAACTATGCCAAGTGTAATGCCTAAAATAGGAGCGTTGGGCAAGGTTTTGGGACCAAGGGGTCTTATGCCCAATCCTAAAACCGGCACTGTTACCATGGATATAGCAAAGGCAGTCCAAGAAGTAAAAGCCGGTAAAATAGACTTTAAAGTAGATAAATACGGTATTATTCATACAAGTGTAGCCAGAGTATCTTTTTCGGAAGATAAAATTTTGGACAACGCTTTGGAAGTGTTGCATACAATAGAAAAATTGAAACCTTCCGCAGCCAAAGGAACTTATATGAAAAGCGTAGCGGTATCCTCTACTATGAGTCCCGGCGTTAAAGTAGATGCAAAAACTATTAGTAAATAACTTTATACACGTTACAGAAATGAGAAAAGAAGATAAAGGCAAACTAATAGAGAGTATTGGTGTACAATTGCAGAAATATCCGTACGTGTATGTTGTGGATTTGGAAGGCTTAAACTCTGCAGATACTGCAAATCTTAGAAGACTGTGCTTTAGAAGAGAGGTTAAGTTGATGGTTGTTAAGAACACCCTATTGAAAAAGGCCATGGATAATTCGGAAATAGATTACTCTGAAATTTATCCTACATTCAAAGGGCAAACCTCCATCATGCTTTCATTTGTTAACAATGCACCGGCAAAGCTTATAAAAGAATTTAGAGCAAAGAATGATAAACCCGTTCTCAAATCGGCTTTTGTTGAAGAAGAGTTCTATATCGGAGACGAAAATTTGGATAATTTGGTTGCAATCAAATCCAAAAACGAGCTTATCGCTGATGTTATGTCTTCGTTGATGTCTCCTGCTCAAAATGTTATAAGGGCTTTGCAATCATCCGGTAATACTCTTAGTGGAGTACTTAAAACTTTAGAGAAAAAAGGTGAATAAAATATTCACGTTAAAAAATAGTAAATAAAACATTAAAAAATAGAATAAAATGGCAGATCTAAAAGCATTCGCAGAACAATTAGTAAACTTAACGGTTAAAGAAGTTAAAGAACTTGCTGATATATTAAAAGAAGAATATGGTATAGAACCGGCAGCAGCGGCAGCAGCAGTTGCGGCAGGTCCGGCAGCGGCAGCAGCGGCAGCAGAGGAAAAAACATCTTTTGATGTTATTTTAACTGAGGCAGGTGCTTCCAAACTTAATGTTGTGAAATTGGTTAAAGACCTTTGTAGCCTAGGACTTAAAGAAGCTAAAGAATTAGTAGACGCTGCTCCTAAGCCATTGAAAGAAGGCGTAACTAAAGATGAAGCGGAATCTTTGAAAAAATCATTGGAAGAAGCTGGTGCAAAGGTTGAAATTAAATAAGACGTTTCACCACAATTATTGATATTGGAATATAATTTTCCCCCTTGTTACAAGGGGGAAGGTCTCTATTCTTTATTTGTGTTTGTATTGAACTTATTTTTAACCTTTAATTTTTAAAACCTTGGCCAAAAAAAATAAACAACAGTTGGTTAGTTTTGCGACTGTAAAGAAATTTGAATATTCCGACTTCCTGGATATTCAACTTAGGTCTTTCAGAGATTTTTTTCAATTGGAAACCGATTCCGAAAACAGAAAAAATGAAGGACTTTATAAAGTATTTTCGGAGAATTTTCCTATAAGTGATTCCAGAAATAATTTTGTGCTGGAATTCTTAGACTACTTTATAGATTCTCCGCGATATTCCATACAAGAATGTATAGAGAGAGGTCTTACCTTTTCGGTACCGCTTAAAGCAAAATTGAAATTGTATTGTACCGATGAAGACCATGAAGATTTTGAGACTATCATACAGGATGTATACCTCGGTATGATACCGTACATGACACCAAAGGGTACTTTTGTTATAAACGGAGCGGAAAGAGTGGTGGTTTCTCAACTACACCGTTCTCCTGGCGTGTTCTTCGGCACAAATATGCATGCTAACGGTATGCAACTATATTCGGCAAGAATAATTCCGTTCAGAGGTTCGTGGATGGAGTTTACTACCGATATCAACAACGTGATGTACGCCTATATAGATAGGAAGAAAAAACTTCCTATAACAACATTGTTAAGAGCCATAGGCTACGAAACGGATAAAGATATTTTAGAGATATTCAACCTTGCTCAAGAGGTAAAAATAACCAAATCAAGCGTTAAAAAATACATAGGTAAACGCTTGGCGGCAAGAGTTGTGCGCACATGGATAGAGGATTTTGTGGATGAGGATATAGGTGAAGTCGTTTCTATTGAAAGGACGGAAGTTATAATAGATAGAGAAAAAATATTGGAAGAAGAAGATGCAAATAAAATCTTAGATGCAGGTATTAAGTCCGTACTCGTACATAGGGATGATATTTCTTCTGCCGATTTTTCCATAATATTTAATACCCTACAAAAAGATACAGCTAATAATGCCAAGGAAGCTGTGGAGTATATTTACAGGCAATTGAGAAGTGCCGAGCCGCCGGATGAAGAAACGGCAAGAGGTATTATAGAAAAATTATTTTTCTCGGACAAGAGATATGATTTGGGAGATGTGGGTCGCTATAGAATAAATAAAAAGTTAGACCTAAAAGTAGACCCAAGTATAAAAGTTCTAACCAAAGAGGATATAATTTCCATTATAAAGTATTTGATAGAGCTTATAAATTCCAAGGCTGATGTGGATGATATAGACCACTTGAGCAATCGTAGGGTCCGTACTGTTGGTGAGCAGTTGTACTCTCAGTTTAATGTCGGACTTGCTCGTATGGCAAGAACTATCAAAGAGAGAATGAACGTTAGGGACAATGAAGTTTTTTCTCCTACGGATTTGATAAACGCAAAAACTTTGTCTTCGGTTATAAATTCTTTCTTTGGGACAAATCAGCTTTCTCAGTTTATGGACCAAACCAATCCGTTAACTGAGATAACTCACAAAAGAAGAATTTCCGCTCTGGGACCTGGCGGTCTTTCAAGAGAGAGAGCCGGTTTTGAGGTAAGAGACGTTCACTATACCCATTACGGTCGTCTTTGTACCATTGAAACGCCGGAAGGGCCGAACATAGGTTTGATTTCTTCTTTGAGTGTATTTGCAAAAATAGATGACTTAGGTTTTATAGAGACACCTTACTATAAGGTGAATAAGGGTAAGGTTTCGTATAATCAATCGCCTCTATATCTTACCGCCGAGGAGGAAGAAAATAAAATAGTTGCACAGGCAACCACAAAAGTGGATGCTTCGGGTAATATATTGAATGAAAAGGTAAAGGCTAGAAAACAGGCGGATTTTCCTATTGTCAGTCCCAACCAGGTGGATTTGATGGATGTTGCACCTAACCAAATAGCCTCCATAGCCGCTTCGTTAATACCTTTTTTGGAACACGACGATGCAAATAGAGCTTTGATGGGCTCCAATATGATGAGGCAAGCCGTTCCTTTATTGAATCCTGAAATACCTTTGGTTGGTACGGGTATAGAACCCTATGTTGCAAGAGATTCTCGCGTGCTTATTACGGCAGAAGAAAATGGTATTGTAGATTTTGTAGATGCAAGGGAAATTTCCATTATTTACGATAGGGAGGAACAAGAACGTTTGGTTAGTTTCGAGGATGATAGAAAAACATATCAACTAACCAAGTTCCAAAAAACCAATGACGGAGGTTCCATAAACTTACGTCCCATAGTACGCAAGGGAGATAAGGTTGTGAAAGGACAGATTCTTTGTGAGGGTTATGCTACTAAGGGTGGGGTGCTATCTTTGGGAAGAAATCTTCATGTTGCTTTTATGCCTTGGAAAGGATATAACTACGAGGACGCCATAGTGATTTCGGAGAAAGTTGTTAAAGAGGATTGGTTTACCTCGGTGCATGTAGAAGAATTTATCACAGAGGTAAGGGAAACCAAACGAGGAGACGAGGAGTTAACCAAAGATATTCCGAACGTTAGTTTGGAGGCAACTAAGGATTTGGACGAAAATGGTATGATAAGAATAGGTGCAACTGTTAAGGAAGGTGATATTTTGGTTGGTAAAATAACACCAAAGGGAGAATCCGACCCTACACCTGAGGAAAAATTACTTAGTGCCATTTTTGGAGATAAGGCAGGCGATGTTAAAGATGCTTCGCTTAAAGTTCCGCCTTCGGTTTCGGGTGTTGTTATTAACAAACAATTGTTTTCTCGTTTCAAAAAGGACAGAGAATCAAGAGCGAAAAATAAGGACATAATAAAAAGACTCACCGAAGATTTTGATAAACAAATGTCTGCTTTGAGAGATAAACTTGTGGATAAATTGTTCATCATCTTGACGGGCAAGGTTTCAAAAGGAGTGTATTCGGTATACAATGAGGAAATAATTCCTTCGAAAGCCAAATTTACTCAAAAACTCTTAATGAATATAGATTATTCTACGGTAAGTTATAATTGTTGGACAACAGATGAAAAAGCTAATGATTTGGTTAAATGTTTGTTGAACAATTATAGTGTTCTAATGAGAGATTTGCGAGGTAGATTGGAGAGAGAAAAATTTGCTCAAACGATAGGAGACGACCTTCCAACCGGTATAAATCAAATGGCAAAAATATATTTGGCAAAAAAACGCAAATTAAAGGTTGGGGATAAAATGTCCGGTAGGCACGGAAACAAAGGTATTGTTGCTAAAATAGTAAGAGAAGAAGATATGCCGTTTTTGGAAAACGGTAAGCCCGTAGACATAGTCTTAAATCCGTTGGGTGTACCTTCTCGTATGAATCTCGGTCAGATATTTGAAACTGTTTTAGGTTGGGCAGGACATGAATTGGGTCTTAGATTTGAAACTCCTATATTTGACGGTGCCTCTTTGGATGATGTTAATGCTTATATGCGTAAAGCCGGTTTGCCTGAGAATGGTAAATGTTATCTTTATGACGGAGAAACGGGCGAAAGATTTGACCAACCTGCAACGGTAGGCTACGTATATATGTTGAAACTACATCATATGATAGACGATAAAATGCATGCTCGTAGTATAGGACCTTATTCTTTAATTACTCAACAACCGCTTGGGGGTAAGGCCCAATTTGGCGGTCAGCGTTTTGGAGAAATGGAGGTTTGGGCTTTGGAAGCATACGGAGCTTCACATGTCTTGCAAGAAATGCTTACGGTGAAGTCTGACGATGTAAATGGTAGAGCAAAGGCCTATGAAGCCATAGTAAAAGGTGATAATATGCCAACACCGGGAATACCGGAATCATTTAACGTATTGATGCACGAGTTGCGTGGATTGAACTTAGAGGTTACTTTTAATTAATTGTAGAAAAGAAGAGCAGTTAGGATATGGCAATAAATAATAAAGAGGGTAATACTAATAGTGTGTTTCATAGTATGACTATTAGCCTTGCTTCTCCCGATAACATACTCAAAAGGTCAAGAGGAGAGGTTACTAAGCCTGAAACAATAAATTACAGAACATACAAACCTGAGAAAGACGGTTTGTTTTGTGAAAAAATATTTGGACCTGTTAAGGATTGGGAATGTCACTGTGGAAAATATAAGAGAATCAGATATAAAGGGTTGGTATGTGACAGATGTGGAGTAGAGGTAACCGAAAAGAAAGTCAGACGAGAAAGAATGGGGCACATACAATTGGTTGTTCCTGTGGCTCACATATGGTTTTTCCGTTCTTTGCCGAACAAGATAGGTTCTTTGTTGGGATTGCAATCTAAAAAATTGGATTCCGTTATATACTATGAAAAGTATATAGTAATACAGCCCGGTATTAAAGAAAAAGATGGAATTAACAGGTTGGATTTATTAACGGAGGATGATTATACTTCCGTAATAACTTCTCTTCCTCCCGAAAATTCTCTTTTACCGGAGGATGACCCCAATAAATTCATAGCAAAGATGGGAGCTGAGGCTTTGTATGATTTGCTTAAAGATTTGGATTTGGACGGTCTTTCTTATACTCTTAGAGATGCAGCACACAAAGAGACTTCACAACAAAGAAAACACGAGGCTTTGAAACGTCTTAATGTTGTAGAATCTTTTAGAGAGGCAAATGCAAAGATGGAAAACAGACCGGAATGGATGATAGTAAGAGTTGTTCCTGTTATTCCGCCGGACTTGCGTCCTTTGGTTCCGTTGGACGGAGGCAGATTTGCGACTTCTGATTTGAACGACCTTTACCGTAGAGTTATCATAAGAAATAATCGTTTGAAAAGGTTGGTGGAAATAAAGGCGCCTGACGTAATCATGCGAAACGAGAAACGTATGCTACAAGAAGCAGTGGATTCTCTATTCGATAATTCTCGTAAGGCTGTTTCCGTGCGTTCGGATTCCAATCGTGCATTGAAGTCATTATCGGATAGTTTGAAAGGAAAACAAGGTCGTTTTCGTCAAAATCTTTTGGGTAAGCGTGTTGATTACTCTGGTCGTTCCGTTATAGTTGTAGGACCGGATTTAAAAATGCATGAATGCGGTTTGCCGAAAGATATGGCAACAGAGTTGTTCAAACCCTTTATCATCAGAAAAATATTGGAAAGAGGTTTGGTCAAGACAGTTAAATCTGCCAAACGTATAGTTGATAGAAAAGACCCTGTTGTTATAGAAATATTGGAAAATATAGTTAAGGGGCATCCGGTGCTTTTGAATAGAGCTCCGACTCTTCACCGTCTGGGTATTCAAGCCTTTCAACCCAAATTAGTTGAGGGCAAAGCCATACGTCTGCACCCTTTGGTTTGTACGGGTTTTAACGCAGACTTTGACGGCGACCAGATGGCTGTACACTTACCTTTGGGAAATGCGGCTATTTTGGAGGCTCAACTTCTCATGCTTTCTTCTCACAATGTACTCAACCCGGCAAATGGTGCACCCATAACCGTTCCTTCGCAGGATATGATACTCGGTCTTTATTATATGACAAAAGAAAGATATACCGATGAGGGTTTTGTGGTAAAAGGAGAAGGAAAGGCTTTCTATTCTTTTGAGGACGTACAAATAGCTTATAATGAAAAAAGAGTTGATTTGCATGCGGGTATAACTTTATACAGAAATTATAGAGGATTGGGGCTTGCAAGTGTAACATATTTTGATAAAAAGGAGGGAAAGGACAAGTCTTGTATAAAGATAGGAGATAATTGTTTTACTCCGATAGGAGAAAAATTGGATATTTCCTCTCAGGATATTATAGTTAGTTCAACAAAAGGTATAAAAACAACAGTAGGAAGAGTGTTGTTTAATATGCTTGTACCAGAAGAATATGGCTATATTAATGTTTTGATAAAGAAAAACGTACTTAGGGATATTATAGGCAGCGTACTCAAAACTTGCGGTTCTGCTCGTACGGTACAATTTCTTGATGATATAAAAGACAAGGGATATTACATGGCATTTAAGGGAGGTCTTTCTTTTAATCTTGCCGATGTTATAGTACCGGAAGAAAAAGTTGATATTATCTCAGATGCCGAAAATAGAGTGGATGAGATTGTTGCCAACTATCAAATGGGTCTTATAACCAATAACGAACGTTATAATCAGGTTATAGATATATGGACGGATGCCAATAGAAAGTTGGCAAACCATGTAATGCAACACATGTCCGCTGACAGACAAGGATTCAATGCAGTGTATATGATGTTGGATTCTGGCGCTCGCGGTAGTAGAGAACAGATTCGTCAGTTATCGGGTATGCGCGGCTTGATGGCTAAACCTCAAAAAGCAGGTTCGGGTGGTGCGGAAATTATAGAGAACCCTATTATCTCCAACTTCAAAGAAGGACTTACGGTTTTGGAGTACTTTATTTCTACTCACGGAGCCCGTAAAGGTTTGGCGGATACGGCTTTGAAAACAGCAGACGCCGGCTATTTGACAAGACGTTTGGTAGATGTTGCTCACGATGTAATCATCAATGAAGAGGATTGCGGTACATTGAGAGGTATACCTACAACGGCTTTGGTGAGAAATGATGAGGTTGTACAATCTTTGTATGACAGAATATTGGGACGAGTAACTCTGCATGATATAATTCACCCTCAAACGGGAGAAGTAATTGCCAAAGAGGGAGATGAGCTTACGGAGGAAATATGTTTGAAGATAGAAGAATCTCCGATAGAAGAGATAGAAATACGTTCCGTACTCACCTGTGAATCCAAACATGGTGTTTGTGCAAAATGTTACGGACGTAATCTTGCAACAGGTAAACTTGTTCAAAGAGGAGAAAGTGTCGGAGTCATTGCGGCTCAAGCCATAGGTGAGCCGGGAACTCAGCTTACTTTACGTACTTTCCACGTTGGTGGTGTTGCCGGTAATGCCGGTAATGTTTCCCAGATTATAGTTAAGGATAAATGTAGCGGTATTCTTAGAATAGAAGAATTAAGAGATGTTCCTTATGTTTATGTTAATAGTACCGGTGAGGAAAAACAATGTACGAGAGTTATAGGACGTTCTGCCGAAATGCACATAATCAATGAGTCTACAAAGAGTATATTGATGACGGCAAACATTCCGTACGGAGCTTATTTGTTTTTCAAGAGCGGAGACAATGTTTCCTCAGATGACATTATAGCAGAATGGGACCCTTACAACGCCCCTATACTTTCCGAGGTTAGCGGTAAGGCTATTTTTGAATCCATAGAAAAAGACGTTACATATAGAGAAGAGTCCGATAATGAGACGGGGCTTAATGAACGTATCATTATAGAAACCAAACAAAAATCCAAAAATCCTTCAATTAGTATAATTGATGAAAACGGAGAGGTGATAAAAACTTATGATATGCCTGTTGGCGCCCATTTGTCCATAGATGAAGGAGAAGAGACACAAGCCGGAGATATTCTTGCAAATATTCCGCGTTCTTCTGCCAAAGCCGGCGACATAACGGGAGGTCTGCCTAGAGTAACGGAGTTATTTGAGGCAAGAAATCCTTCCGACCAAGCAATTATAGCGGAAATAGATGGTGTTGTTTCTTTTAATAAGAAACTTAAACGCGGTAATCGTGAAATCGTTATTACGGGAAGAACGGGAGAAAAGGTTTCTTATCTTATACCAACTTCTCGTCAGATACTTGCCCAAGAAAACGACTATGTCAAGGCGGGGGCAACTCTTTCCGAGGGCGAGATAGCACCGGCGGATATACTTAATGTTTTGGGACCTTTGGAAGTTCAAAAATATATAGTCAACGAAGCACAGGATGTTTATCGTCTGCAGGGTGTTAAGATAAATGATAAGCATTTCGAGGTTATCGTTCGTCAGATGATGCGTAAGGTAGAAATAGAAGATCCGGGTGATACTCATTTTCTTGAGGGAGAGGCTATAAATAAGATAGATTTCCAAGAGGAAAACGATAAGTTGTATGGTAAAAAAGTAATTACCGATTCCGGAGACAGTGGTACTTATAACACTGGTCAAATAATTACGGCAAGGGAACTTAGAGATGAAAATTCTTCTCTTAAACGCAGAGACCTTAAGACTATGGAATCAAGAGATACTCAACCTGCAACGGCTCATCAGATACTTCAGGGAATAACCCGCGCTTCTTTGCAAACGAAGAGTTTCTTATCGGCCGCTTCTTTCCAAGAAACAACAAAAGTTTTGACGGAGGCTGCCATAAGTGCAAAGACGGATGACTTGGTTGGTATGAAAGAAAATGTACTTGTAGGACACTTAATTCCTGCGGGTACGGGTCTTAGAGAATATCAAAAAATTTTCGTTGCCAACAAAGAGCAGTTGGAAGGACTTAATCAAGCCACCATACAACCCATAAAAAAAGGCAGAAAAGCTACAGCTAAATAAAGTTTTTAATTGTTAATTCATTTATAGTGTAGTGTATTAAATTAAAATACACTACACTTTTAAGTATAAATCAAACTGATATTTTTCAAGAATGGAAGAAAATAAAGAGCAAAAATTAGATATAGAACTTAATGGTGAAATAGCACAAGGGGTGTATTCCAATTTGCAAATAATTCAACATTCGGCTTCGGAGTTTGTGGTAGATTTTTTACAAATAATGCCGGCAGTTCCTAAGGCACAAGTAAGAAGCCGTGTAATACTAGCCCCCATGCATGCGAAAAAATTATTACGTGCTCTGCAAGATAATATAGCAAAATACGAACAAATCAACGGGCAAATAGTAGACACCACAGAAACAAATTACACGGTAATGAACCCTATGGGGCAAGCTTGATTTACAACTAAAAAAGACTTTTGTCGGTTGTAATAAAGAATGTGTATTGTAAAAATATTTTCTACCACATACTCATGAAATACCGTTGGTTACTTTGCAGTATTTTTATGTTTGTGAGTATTTTTTCTTTGGCTCAAAGCAAACCTCCTACCTATGCATACGTTAGTTTGGATACTGTTTTTATGAAAAAAGATACTTTGGACTGTTCTTTGGTTTTTTATACACCACACAATAGCAGAGTTTCTTTTACCAACCAGCGACCGGATTCCAATTACAAGGATATAGCCTTATCGGTTGCCTGTGCCTTCACGGCAAGTAATCTTAGAGATGTAGTTGGAGACTATGTTTGCAAAGGAGAACTCTACAAACACAAGTCCGACGGAGAAACGGGCTTTTGTTTAATACTAAAAGATACTATAATAATAGACCATCTCTCAGACAATGCTATTGTCTATAAAAAAATAGCTCAAAAAAACAATGGTTCATACTTCCAACAAATGCTTATTTTAAAGGACGGAGACACAGTGGAGTGTACTATTTTTCGCAAACAAAAACCTACTTTTCGCAGATGTTTGTCCATATATAACGGTCGTGGTGTTGTCATAGAAAGTGTAGGCAGATTATCTTTTGAAGATTTTGCCAACGCACTAAAAGAGGTGGGTATAAAGGATGCAATATATCTGGATGCGGGGACATGGAGCGAAGGTTTCGTAAGGCTTAAAGATAAAAGTATTTTTTCTATAGGACATTTAACCCACAACACACATAGACAAACCAATTGGTTGAGATATATCTATCGTGCAGATAAGCCTCTTGCAACAAAAGCCCTTAGAATGAGCAATAAACACAAACCACAAAAAAAGAAACGACCTGTTTCAGATACTTATATTAAATAACATAGAAGCAAAACTTCGTTTTATTTCTTTTACATAACCTAACCTAATACCTACATCCAAGGGAAAAGTAATGTTAAATACATGTACCTTTGCAACTATATCCGAGCCGTAGGAGGTAAAAATTTCCTTATCATACGAGCCTATATTATAAAAAGGTTTTGCTATCAATCTCTTTATGTATAATATGTTTCCAATACCCGAATCCGGATAAACTATGGGGAAATTATAACTGATAAGCAAACCGTAATATCTTTTTGGTAAAATTATAGTCATACCTCTGACAAAAGCTACTTCGTTGGGAAAATAATAAATGTCAGGTGTGTTAAGCTGTATGGAAGAGGTGAGACTAAAACTATGATTTCTCCATATACCCGGAAAGAAAATTTGATTGGAAACGGATATTATATAAGCGTTGTCTGAGGTCAATGTTCTAATATATTTTGCCGAGGTAATGTGCCCCCAACGCGGGTAGAGGTCGTTATTTGCCTGTACCGCATAATTTGAAAGCCGTAAAGAATAACCCATAGAGTTAAAAAGAGTAGTGGGTGTTATGTTTTCTCTGCTAAATATATTGGTCAAGGAGTAGTGAAAACTAAGACTTAAATTGTTATAAAAGTTTCTATTTACCCACGTAAAAGGTAGGGTAATGTCTGTTTTGATACTAACTTCATTAAAATTTAAATACTTTACAAGATTGGAATCCAAGTCTCTACCTACATCTCTGGGTCTAAAATTGAGAGTGAAATCCATAATAGGATATAGCCCCGAGTATGTGTAATGTGCAAAAAGAGTGTTTTTGTCATTTATGTGAAAATTAAATCCGGCACTAAGAACGGAGGTGGAAAGTAGGTTTTGGGACATAATACTTGCCCCCCATCCCAATTCTTGTGATTGTATATCTATGAATATCGGCGCCCAAGAATGTAAATTTAGGTTGTGCCAGAGTTTGCTGTATTTTTTTACTTCAAAAGTAGTGTCTATGTTAAACATTTCACTACATAGCAAAAAGCTTTCCTGACTCTGATTACTTTTTGTGAAATAAAATCTGGGTGAGGTTTTATTCAAATCATACTCTTGCTCGGAGTAAGGTATGGAGACTATACGATAACCGTTTGAAGTATAGGTACTTAATACTATTGTATCGTTACAAATAAAATAACTGTCTATCCCATATTTTTCCTTGGTATGTATTTTGGTATCCGAATTATCATTAATGTTTATACTTACAAGTTGATAAGAGTTGTCAATATCTTTTATAAAATATAATCTGTCTTTGAAAACTTTCAGTTTGCTTATATTGTCATAACTCGTTCCGGTTACATTTGTAAGTTCTTTGGTTTGCTTGTCATACCTTAATATACTCTTACCTTTACTATTGGTCGCAATCAAAAAAATATCTCCGCTTTTTTGCTCCAAAGCAGGGGAAGAAAATCCATATGTACCTATCAAATATTTATTCCTTATATAAGAGGAGCGTATTTTTTCTGTAAAATTCTTATTTTTGAAAAATTTGGTATTCGGTACAATAACTGCAAGTTTTTGATTATCCAAACTATCTGTTTCTAATGCCACCAAAATAGAATCAGACGGATGATATGTCGGGTGAAAAAAAAGGGTGTTAGAGGTTATTATTCTATACTTATCTTGTTTTAAGTCGTATTCTATAATGTTGGAGTAACTTTCTTGCTGCCAACGTATATTTGGGGAGTATTGAGCATACAATATACAAGAATCTTTATAGTCAAAATAAGAATTTTCCAAATAAGGTAAAAACAAGAGTCGTTTTTCGTTGTTGGGCGTTATACGTACCAATTGCTGCGTTTCAAATTGCGAAGTTTTTAAAGCAAGAATTGTTGTATCATTTATTTGAATAGGATTTTTATAATCGCAATATTCTTTATTTTTACCCCATAGTTTAGGCTTGTTTATAATAGAAGAAGTGTCTTGGGGAGGGTTATTTTTCCACTCTGCTTGCATAAAAGAAAGAGTTTCTTTATATAAATCATTGAAATTCAATTTTATTTTCCTATTTTTTGTTTTGCCAAAGGAGGTAAAACGCCACCAGTTTTTTCCCACATTCTCCAAACAGTCTCCCCAGATATCTTTGCCGTATTTCTCTCGTGCATAAGATACCATAAAGTATCCCAAAGCATACTCGTCCAAAACAAAATCTTTCATACTGCCCAGCAACATCTTTTCGGGTTTGTATAGTTTGTTATCTTCTACCATAGCCCTGAAAAACATGTTGTATTTGGGTTCCTGTCCGCGTCCTGTGGGGGCAAGAGCAGTCTCGGCAACAACAGCATCTCCTTCCAAAAACCAATAAGGAATCCAAATTCCGCACACTGCCCCCAAGATATGTTCTCCGAAAACATCATTTAGCCAACCGGTTATTCCCACATCCATAGCCTGCATTTGAGCCGAATGCCTGTATTCGTGTATTGCCAATTGCCAGAAAAACGGGAAAGCATAGTTATCCATAGGGGGAGAAGACCAAAACTCCATACGTTTTGGTGCCCAAACGGCAAGTCCGTTACTCTTTGCCGAAGCGGGATGAAGCAATATGGGAACTTTTGGCGTTGTTGTTTTTAGGCTCTCGGATATTTTAGGTATAAGAGTATCAAGTATTCTTGCCAATTCTTGTGCCTTAGGTTCATAATAATTGGGGAAAACTATTTTAAAATTTTGAGTATTTATTTGGTTATATTTTATTTCGGTGTGATTGTTTCCACTCACATTGTATTGAGAGTATGATTTGTTGGGTATGGATAATAAAAAAAACATTAAAGCCCATAGCAAAAACACAGGCTTTAATGTTTTGATTAAATAGAATAAACAAAGTTTAATCACTACTTGGTCGGTATATTTTTTATTGTTTCCACAAGAAATTTGTAAAACAACTCAACGGATTTTATATTAACTCTTTCGTCCGGTGAATGAGGATGTTCTATTGTCGGACCAAAGCTTATCATATCCCAGTTCTTGTATACTCCTCCCATTACTCCGCACTCCAAACCTGCATGTATTGCCATAACCTTTGCTTCTTTGTTAAATATTTTATGATACAACACTTGCATTTCTTTTAATATTGCAGAGTTCATATTTGGTTTCCATCCCGGATACTCCCCCGTAAATTCTACATCATCTCCCGCCAAATCCACAACGCTTTTCATCATCATTGCCAAATCTTTTTTCTCGCTATCCACAGAAGAACGCAAAAGGCAGCATATTTTCACAATTCCATCTTCACTTTTAACGATTGCAAGATTGGAGGAGGTCTCCACAAGTTTTGCCATAGAGTCGGACATTCTATATACCCCGTTAGGTAGAGAATAGACCGTATTTATGATCTTCTTTGAACAACAGTCCTCCATCATATTTGTAGGATTGGCAGTTGGTTCCAACGAAATAACAAAATTGTCTTCGGTCTCGGACAATTCGTTTTTTATCTCCGTATAAAGTTTCTCTACAATTTCTTTTGCTTTTGATACATTGGAAGTAGGTAAGGTCACAGTAGCCATAGCTTCTCTCGGTATGGCGTTACGCATATCACCTCCTTCTATTTCACAAAGTCTTACGTCTACTTCGTCCAATGCTTTTAGCATACGGAATAGGGATTTGTTGGCATTTCCTCTTTGAAGTATTATATCCATACCCGAGTGTCCGCCTTTGAATCCCTTCACGGACAATACAAAAGAAGTTCTACCTGCTTCTATTGGTTCCGTTCCGTATTTTAGTTTTATTGTTGCATCAACTCCCCCTGCACATCCTACATAAAGTTCACCTTCTGTTTCAGAGTCAAGATTTAAAAGAATTTCTCCCTCCAACTCACCCGATTCCAAGCCGAAAGCTCCTGTCATTCCCGTTTCTTCATCTATGGTAAGTAAAGCCTCCAACGGGCCGTGAGGCAAAGTCTCATCTGTCATGATAGCAAGAGCGGCGGCGACACCAATACCGTTATCCGCTCCCAATGTAGTACCTTTTGCCCTTACCCATTCTCCGTCTATCCATGGTTGTATGGGGTCATTAATAAAATCATGTTCCACATCCGCGTTTTTCTGAGGAACCATGTCAACGTGGGCTTGCAATATTACTCCCTTGCGATTTTTCATGCCCTCGGTAGAAGGTTTTTTAAGAATAATATTGCCTATCTTGTCGGTAACGCAATGAATATTATGTTTTCTTGCGTAATCTATTATAGCTTTTTTTACCTTTTCCTCATGTTTGCTTGGACGAGGATTTGCGCAAAGCATGTCAAAATTTTCCCAAACCTGTTTAGGTTCCAATTTTATTATATCACTCATTGTTTTATATTTTTTATTGTTTTATCCTTTCCTGATATACAAATAGTACCTTATTCTTTTTCAACTCTCCGATATCTTGTTCTTTGTCAAATATGCCATAGAGTGTAGCACCGCTACCCGACATTTGCGCATACAATGCCCCCATGTCATAAAGCATTTGTTTAGTTTGTTTCAAAATAGGGTATTTTTCAAACAGATGTTTTTCAAAATCATTTTTTACATAATTTTTCCATTCTCCTATCTCTTCTACCGTTAATTTTCTTAGGTCATAGGGTGTATGTGTTATATGTACATTACCATAAGCCTCTTTTGTAGAAATATTTAGTTCAGGTTTTATCAATACTATATAATAATCTTTCAGACACAGAAAATGATTTTCCATTTTTTCTCCTCGTCCATAAACAAAACTCGCTACGTTTTTAACAAAAAACGGGTTATCCGAACCAAGTACGGAAGTATAGGTTTGATATTGTTTTTCCGTCAGATTAAGATTAAAAGTATAATCCGTAAGTTTCAAACAAAAAGTAGCGTCAGACGAACCTCCTCCCAAACCTGCACAACAAGGAATTCCTTTATGTAGATAGATTTTTGTATGTTTTATTTGAGCAAAATCTTTTTTCAGAATATTGAAAGCTTTTAGAACACTATTATTTTCATCGGAGCAAACATAACCTTCTCTTACCCCTAAGCCGGAAAGAAAAAACTCAGTTTGACTTTTGTTGTTTATTCTCATTTCCAAAGCATCGCAAAGTCCTATCGGATAAAAGACAGATTCTATATTATGAAAGCCGTCTTCTCTTCTACCTGTAATATACAAGCCAATATTTATTTTGCAGTTTGGAAAAAATATCATGTTGTAAAAAACTTCTACTATTATACTTCCTTGCCTTTAAGAAAAGTTTTATATACCTTATTTTCTCCGTAAGCATAAGGCAAGTATTCCAAAGTAGGAATTTTTTCGGTAATGTAAAAGTTTGCCTTTTTACCTCTGCAAATTGACCCCAAACTATCTACGACGTCCATTGCATAAGCGGTGTTTATAGTTGTTGCATTAATGGCCTCTTGCGGTAAAAGTTTATAATTCACGCAGGCAAAAGAGAGTATAAGTTGCATATTTCCGCTGGGAGAAGAGCCGGGATTATAATCCGAGCTAAAAGCAACAGGCAAACCTGCTTCTATCATTTGCCTTGCCGGAGCGTATGGCATGTTAAGAAAGAATGCCGCTCCGGGCAAAATAGTCGGCATTGTCATAGAAGCTTTTAAGCATTCTATTTCTTCTCTGCCGGTATGTTCAACATGGTCTACACTCAAAGCATTGTATTTTACTCCTACTTGAATTCCTCCGCTTCTTGCCAGTTCGTTTGCATGAATTTTTGGTCTGAGCCCCCTTCTCAGCCCGGCTTCCAATATTCTATCTGTTTGTTCAACGGTAAAAAAGCCTCTATCGCAAAAAACGTCTATAAAATCGGCCAAACCTTCGTCTGCCACCCATGGAATCATCTCTTCCACAACCTTATTCACAAAACCGTCCGTATTATTTTTGTAGTCCAAAGGTATGCCATGTGCTCCAAGAAATGTTGCCTTTATAGTCAAAGGTGAGTTTTCTTTTAGTTTCCTTATAACCCTTAACATCTTCAGCTCTGCTTCTGTGGTAAAACCGTAGCCGGATTTTATTTCCACTGCCCCCGTACCATACTCAATTATGTTTGCCAATCTTTGCATGGCATCGTCATATAGTTCTTGCTCGGAGGTCTTTTGCAAACGGAGGGCAGAGTTTATAATACCCCCTCCCCTCCGGGCTATTTCTTCATAGGATAATCCTTTGATTTTGTCTACATATTCTATTTCGCGACTACCGGCATAAACCAAGTGTGTATGTGAATCGCAAAAAGAAGGCAAAATCATTCTTCCCGTAACGTCAATTTCTTTATCCGCAACGGGGCAAGAATCCATTGAGCCGAAATCTTTTATTTTCTCATCCTCTATAAGTAAAAAAGCATTATCCATACTCTTCAACTCTGACATGTCTTTTCCGCACACCGCAACACGAGCCCTATCTTCAATCTGAATAAGACTCTTTATATTCTTAAAAACAGTTCTCATCTCTTTTTATTTGTCCGAACAACTTATAATGCAAGAATCTGCCAAACTACTTGCCCACTTTTCGGGGAAGTCTTGTAAAGTGATGCTATCACACTGTTTATTCCAATCGGAAAAAATAAAATTTCTTGTTTGTCCCACTACTGTAACGGTAACCTCCCCTCCGTCTTCACTTGTATGCGAACTAATGGTGTAATCCGTAGCAGCACATTTGCAATCGTCACTGCTTTTGCAAGAGAATAGCAAACAAGCAGAGGCTATAATTGCCAAAAATATCATCAAATGTTTTTTCATATTCCTGTGAGGTTTATTTTTTGCAAAGTTATAAACTTTTACTCCATACGCAAAGAAATACGAATATTTTCTAATTGTAGTTTGACGTATTGCATTTTATCAGAGTGTTACTTATTCGTATAATGTATTTTTATTACTTTTGCACAATCAAAAAACTCTTTAAACATTATGGCTATAAGTTTCAATTCCGAAATTTTTTTTAATCTAAAAAACAAATCAAAACTAAAATACTGGCTAAAACAGGTAATAGAGAATCAAGGTTATAAGTTGGGCAACATATCTTATATTTTTTGTTCTGACGAGAGAATTTTGGAAATAAACAAGCAATATCTTTCACACGACTTTTATACGGATATAATTACTTTTGATTACGTGGAAAAAGAAAAAATAAGCGGTGATATTTTTATTTCCATAGATAGGGTGAAGGAGAATGCTTTAAATTATGAGGAGGATTTTCAACACGAATTGCTTAGAGTTATGGCGCATGGAGTGTTGCATCTTTTGGGTTTTGAAGATAATAGCGAAGAAGAAAAAAAACTTATGCGACAGAGGGAAAATGAAGCCATAGATTTACACTATACCTTGTATTCAAATGAATGATTTTTTATATAAATTTCTAAAAATCGTAATGAAAAACATAGCTTTATTTGCATCGGGTAACGGAACAAATGTTCAACAAATTGCAGAATATTTCAAAGAAAATAAAACAATACTTGTGTCTTGCGTTGTGGTCAATCGTAAAAAAATATTCGTGATAGAAAGGGCTAAAAAATTGGGTTTGGAGTGTTTTTATTTCAACAGAGAAGATTTTTATAGTTCCGATAAAGTACTTAATCTTTTAAAGCAACGAAACATAGACTATATCATTCTTGCAGGATTTCTTTGGCTTATACCTCAGAATATACTATCTGCATACCAACAAAAAATAATAAATATTCATCCTGCTCTTTTGCCAAAATACGGAGGTAAGGGAATGTTCGGACATAATGTACACGAGGCTGTAATAAAAAACCATGAGAAAGAAAGCGGGATAACAATTCATTATGTCAATCAAGAATACGATAAGGGAGATATAATTTTTCAAACAAAATGCAAACTAACTCCCGAGGATACCCCAGATACGTTAGCTGAAAAAATTCATTTATTGGAAAAAGAATATTTTCCTCAAATAATAGAAAGAGTAATAAACAATAGCATATAATATCAATATGACAATAGAAGAAACTATAAAAGATTTTGACCTTAGAGTGCAAGATCTATGGAGGTGTCTTTGACATAGCCAAGAAAGAAAAAGAAATTTCGGAAAAACAAACGTTTACCGAGCAACCTGATTTTTGGGCAGATAGCAAGAAAGCGGAAAGTCTTCTTAAAGAATTATCTGCCGTAAAAGATACGGTACTTTCTTATAATGAGGTAAAGAACAGTCTCGAAGATTTAAAGGTACTTAAAGAATTTTTTGACCAAAAAGAAGTATCAGAGCAAGAGTTAAACGAACAAACAACCTTTACGGAAAAGAAGATAGAGGAATTGGAGTTTAAAAAAATGCTTGGCAACGAGGAAGATAAACTTTCTTGTATGCTTACCATAAACTCCGGCGCAGGGGGAACGGAAAGTTGTGATTGGGTTGCCATGCTTATGCGTATGTATGTTCGTTGGGCGGAGAGAAACGAATTGGAAGTAGAGCAGGTCTCCTTGCAGGAAGGAGATGTTACCGGATTGAAAAATGTAACTTTGGAAATAACGGGTAATTATTGTTACGGTTATCTTAAGGGAGAAAACGGTGTTCATCGTCTTGTGCGTCTTTCTCCTTTTGATTCTGCAAACAAACGTCACACCTCTTTTGCTTCCGTTTATGTCTATCCTATAGTGGACGAAAATATAGAAATCAATATAAATCCTGCAGATATTGAATGGGATACTTTTCGCTCGGGAGGACCGGGAGGACAAAACGTAAATAAGGTAGAAACCGCCGTCCGCTTGCATTACAAACCGGAAAATATAATAATAGAATGCCAACAAACCCGTTCCCAACTTCAAAACAGAGAAAAAGCCTTGCAAATGCTTAGGAGTCAACTCTATGAAATGGAATTGAGAAAAAAACGAGAAAAAATCGCAGAGATAGAAGCCGGTAAAAAACGCGTGGAATGGGGCTCGCAAATACGCTCATATGTTCTTCACCCTTATCACATGGTTAAGGATTTGCGCACGGGTTTTGAAACCTCCGACACCAACGAAGTCTTGGACGGAGGTTTGGACGGGTTTATTAAAACATATCTTATGCAATTTGGCGGATAAGATATTTGTAAGGTAACAAATTTTGAATAAAATTTATTTTACTTTCAAGTTAATGCACTTTGTTATTGTGGCAAGGTGCATTTTCTTTTGTCCGTATGTGACAAACATAATAAATAACCGATTATTGCGTTTATAACAAACACATAATTAATAAGAAAACATTTATGAATGCAAAAATAGAATTAAATCAAAACCCCATAGTGGCTTATTTAAAGAAAAGTCCTAAGGAGTTTACTATGTCGGATATAATCAAATATATCACGGATAACGATATAAAGATGGTAAACTTTCGTTATACGGCCGGTGACGGAAGATTGAAAACCCTCAACTTTGTTATTACAAACTTGGAATACTTGGAGCAAATTCTTTCCTTGGGAGAAAGGGTTGACGGTTCCTCTTTGTTCCGTTATATGAAAGCAAATAGTTCCGACTTGTATGTATTACCAAGATTCTCAACTGCTTTTATGGACCCATTTGCCGATATTCCTACAATATGTTTCTTGTGTTACTATTTTGATAAAGACGGCAACTTTTTGGAATCCTCTCCCGAATACATTCTAAAAAAAGCTTCCGAAAAGTTTAACGAAGTAACGGGAGGAATGAATTTTGAGGCAATGGGAGAGTTGGAATATTATGTTGTTGGCAATGAAGAGGAAAAATTTTATTGCGAACAACAAAGAGGTTACCACGAAAGTTCTCCTTTTTCAAAATACGAAGCCTTTCGTTCCCAAGCTATTTACTATATGGCACAATGCGGTTGCATAATAAAATATGCTCATAGCGAGGTGGGTAATTTTGTTATGGACGGCAAAAATTACGAACAAAACGAAATAGAATTTCTTCCTGTTGATGTGCAAGACGCAGCCGACCAACTAATGATAGGTAAATGGGTGTTGAGAACACTTGCACAAATGTATGACCTTGACCTTACTTTTGCTCCTAAGATAATTACGGGAGAGGCCGGCAGTGGTATGCATATACACACAAGGGTTGTCAAAAACAATGAGAATATGTATGTTAAGGATGGGCAACTATCGGACGTTGCAAAGAAAGTTATAGCAGGTATAGTTACTCTTGCTTCTTCTTTAACGGCTTTTGCCAATGCAAATCCTACTTCTTATTTTCGTTTGGTGCCACATCAAGAGGCGCCTACAACTATTTGTTGGGGAGATAGAAATCGTTCGGCAATGGTTAGGGTACCACTTGGTTGGACAACAAAAAACAATATGTGTCAAATGGCCAACCCTCAAAATACAACTCCTTTGCCTAATATGATGAACAAGCAAACTATAGAGTTTCGTTGTCCGGATGGCTCGGCTAACGTATATCTTTTGTTGGCAGGTTTGGTTGTTGCGGCAAGAAAGGGTTTTGAAATGCAAGATTGGCAACAAGTTGCGGAAAAAACTTATATTACCACAAATATACACGACAAAGAAAACGAACAAAAAAGAGAAGCCTTAAGAGAGTTGCCGACTTGTTGCGAAGAGAGTGCCGACCTGTTGCAAGAACAACGTAAAGAATACGAACAGTACGGAGTTTTTTCTCCTGCTTTGATAGACGGAACCGTATCCGAATTGAAATCCTATAAAGACAAGAGCCTAAGAGAAGATTGCAAAAAAGATGTGGAACTTTTGAAATCAACTGTAAAAAAATACTTCTATTGCGGATAATATGAATTGTTGTTAATAAGTAAGGGATAAGATAAAAATCTTATCCCTATTTTTGGGCAAAAAACAAATGTCTTTTAGTCGTAAGGTATCAATATAACAACTTTGTTTTTTTATCCTTACAGTCCGTACTTTCCCGTACTTGCGAAACTTTGTAACAATGTGTGTTAATCTTAACAACTCATCCTTGTTAGCAAAAAGTGAAGCAATCCATTCCTTTGTTATTAACATTGTATAAATCCGTCATTGCGAGTCTTCGCTTTAAGTGGTAGTAATCCTGCAAAAAATGTTACAAATCGTCATTGCGAACGCATTAAAGCAATCCACAAGAAACACGTTATTGCGAACAACTTTGTTGCGTGACGATCTATCCCGCTTTATATTCTTGCCATACCTTATAAGAATTTTGCCTTTCTTTGTTTGGATTCTGCCAAACGGCGATTCGTTATCAAAAAAACATAGTTTTTTGAGTCAAAAAACTATGTTTTTTTGCCGGAAAAACTATGTTTTTTCATCATTGAAACGGCCTTTGGCAGAAACCAAAAGCCCTTTGGCAGAATTATAATAAGAAATGGATTGCTTCGCTTTTCGCTCGCAATGACGCATGTACAATATTATCTTGTACAAACTCCATGTATGGCTTGTGTGATACGTCAGCGTTATTTCAAGCCCTATCGGGGACGATACACTTTATTTACTTACTCTTTGTGATGATTGCTACGCTTACGGGAGGTCGGATATATCTTGTGAAAAGACTAGCAAAGAATGTAGCAAAATTTTGATGTTACATGCTATTATTATATTTTTATAGAGATGTTAATAATATAGGTAGACATAAAAAAGCCCAAAACTTACATAAAGTTTTGGACTTTCTATAAAAATATCTTTTACTTTTTAACTTGTTTTCGCGTCATATCCGTAAGTCGTCTTGCAGAAAGCTCTCTGCATTCAAACTCAGCATCCTCAAAAGTCATTGGTTGAGGAGGAGTTTTCTGAGTGAAAGCACTTGCTCCACGCAAAGAACCGCATATTCCCAACTCTCTGGCAACTTTTAGGTATCTTATAGCGTCTATAACAACACCGGCAGAATTTGGTGAATCTATAACGGAAAGTCTTGCATCGAAAGTTACGGGCGAGCCTCCAAATCCTTCCAACTCCAAATGGAAATTTGCTATTTTGTTATCCTTATAGTAGGACATATAATTGCTTGGTCCCGCAAACAAGAAAGAATCTCCTATAGGAATATGCCTTATATCGTTTTGACAACGAATAACATTTTCCTTAGATATCTTTTTGGACTTCAAACGATTTTGATTCAACATATTCATAAAATCGGTGTTGCCACCAACATTTTCTTGAATATGACATTTAACTTTATGACCGCGAGCAAAAGCCAATTCTTGCAACATCTGAGAAAGAATGGAAGCACCAAATTGAGATTTCATATCATCTCCTATAATGGGCAAACCTGCATCAATAAATTTCTGCTCCCACTCAGGGTCGGAGGCTATGAATACGGGGATACAATTACAAAAAGCAACATTTGCATCTATAGCACACCGTGCATAGAACTTAACAGCCTCTTCCGAACCCACAGGCATATAGTCTATAAGTATATCAGCCTTTGTTTCTTTGAGTACCTTAACTATATCAACCTCGGGAGTTTTGTTATCAACAACAAAAGTCGTATCCTCCGGATATTTTTCATAATCAAGCATATGAGCAGAAACACCGTCCAAAACAGGCGCTTTCATAACCACAACATTACTTTTGGGAAATTTGTCGGGCTCTACTATGTTTATCGTACAATTAGGCTTTGCATAAATGGCTTCGTCCAAGGTTTTTCCAACCTTTCTTTTGTCTATATCAAAAGCTGCTACCACTTCAATATCCTGTGCAGTGTATCCGCCAATACTTTTAGCCATCATTCCCTCGGGGGCGTTGCTATTATTTTCTTTATTAGAATAATACTCTAATCCCTGAATAAGAGAAGAAGCACAATTACCTATACCAGCTATTGCTATTTTTATCTTTTCCATTTATTATACCATATTTTATTAAATTAAAACATATTTCTTTTTGAATTGCGACAAGGTTGCAGCAAAAATCATACCCTATTTGCAAGAAAATGCAAAAATACAATTTTTTTATGTTATATATAAAAAGTTTAGCGTTGATTATCCTTTCAATTTATGTTTTTTTTCAAAAAAAGCAACATCTCCTATTTCACAGAGATGTTGCCAAAAAATATAATTATGAAAACAAAACAAATTTACTCTACAATAAGTTTTGCCACGCTTGTAGCGTCACCTGCTATCATTTGTATAACATAAACACCTTTGGTCATATTGCTAACATCTACCAACTGAGTATAAGCACCCTTTGACTGTCTGCCACTGTCAAAAGTAGAAATAAGCCTTCCGTTCATATCATACATCTTGAACATAACAGACGAGGTGTTATTTAAACTATAAGATATGGTAGCCTGATTTGACACAGGGTTCGGATATACATGAAGGGTAGATACGAATGAAGAGTTATCTATTTTTGAAAGTCCTACGTATGATTGAGGCGCAGGATTCTCTTGTTTGTGTCTTTCATTTATCAAAACTCCTCTTCCGTATGTAGCGGCATACATAATACCGGCGTTTTGTGTTGCCGAATATGTAACATTTTCACTTACACCTGCGGCTACTTCGGTAAAACTAATCTGAGGAAGATTTTGAGTTTGCTGCCAAATGTGATAAACAGGAACGTTTATATTTCCGTCTTTTTCCCATTGACCGCCGGAGGTATAGTTTGCCATCTTATATATACCATCTTCGGTACCCACGTATAGATTGTTATCAAATTTTTCTATCAAAGCCGAATAAACCGGTGCTCTGTTTGCATCTTGCTGAGGAGGATTAGCCAAAGCGGTGAAAGTCGGAGCATCCGACATTGCATTGGTAGAATATACCACATTGTCTCCGTTTACATACCCTTCAAAGGTAATAACAACTTTGTTAATATCGTTAGGGTCGGTTGCAATGGTGGAAATTCTTCTGTTAAACGTACTTATAACGGTTTTATGAAAACGTGTAGTATCTCTGACATCCCCTGCAAATCTGTCTCTAACATAGTACAAAGAAGTATTATTAATACTGTCTATTCTTATAAGTTGAGTTTCTTTGTATACGGAATAAGAAGAAGCATCCGCAGTGCCTGAACCGCTGTCATAAACGTCCAGGGCTAAAAATACACTTCCTCCGTTAGCGGAAATAGCCAATGTTCTTACCGATTCGTTGAAAGGAGTTATTGGGAAGTTTTGATTATTGACGGATATATTGCCAAGAGGAGTGTATATTCTTTTCCACAACAAAAATCTGTTTGTGTCCTGAATTTCCGTATAATTTACATAATCGTACCTGCGAGTAAAGTCCATAGATTGTGCCGTTAGGAATACCCCTTGCGGTGTTGCCAAAACAAATCTTGTTTGTACTTTCGGAGAAACGGCAAATTTGTAAGCATTTGTAGGGGCAGCAGTCGTATCAAAATAGAATAATACATCGTTTTCGTCTATGGCATCCAATTTATATGTATCATCAAACTCTAATATGAAAGGATATCCCAAAAAATTGTTATCGGAAACAACCACTTTATCGCCATTTTTGATTTCCATACCTCTTTCCAAAGATATTTTCTTCTCTCCTCTCATAATCACCATTCCCTCTCTCAAAGAAAAACTTATGCTGTCTATCAAATTGGTTGCACCGTTAAAAGTTTCCCAATAAGCCATAGGGGTAACGAACTGAGCATATTCATTAACCTTGTAAATGTTCTGCGTCATAAACATACCTGTCTCGTTAGAAGTAGTGGCAGCACCAAAATTCCATACGGTTTCCGTTTCTACCTCGTCATAAACTCCTTTGTTACCATACGTTCTCGCAACATTTATAAAAGGTCTCGCAACAATGTACGGCTTTCTTGCACCGGAAGCGGGAAGGGTTTTATTTATGGCAGAAGAAATAACATTGGTACCGCTTGTTGATATTGCAGTATTGTTAGCACCGGCAGAAGCAGAGGACTTTTCTTCGTAAAAAGAGGTAATCGGATAATTGGTGCTATTGATTGCCCAGACAAACTTTGCGGATTTTTGCTCGGAAACGGAAGGAGTTGGTATATAAACCATTGCATTACTTTGAGCGGCAGCCATTATTGCCCCATCGGCAGCTGCCGTAACCTTATAGGTCTGCAAATTATTCATACCCTTACCCGGCGTATAAAGAGGTCGTTTTAGTATTGTGTCGTATTGGTATGTATAAACACCGGCATCCGTAGCAAACAAAAGGAAAGAAGAGTCTGCCGCGGAACGAGGATTGGTCATTGGTACTATGCAATGAATATTGGCAGGTACATAACCTCGCATTAAACCACCGGAAACTCCCACAAATGACATGTCCATGTAAGGAGATGTCATTCCGGTAAATGAAAATATTCCGTTACCGTTTACATCTTTTCCGGTTAAAACACTATTGGCTCCCACATATAACGTTTCTTGATTATCCTCATCTTTAACAAGTATGGACATAGCGTAATTGTGCTGTTGTCCGTTGCTGAAAGAAGAAGGAGTTATACGTTGCCATTGAATGTTTCCCTCGTCTGTGGTTTTGGTTCTCCAAATTCCCAAAGCAATACCGGAAAGAGCAGACGTCGTTGCGGAAGTAGGTGTTTCGTAAGAATTACCATGTACGTATTGACCTCCGTTAACATAACCTTTTGTTGCAACATAGGCATATAAATAATTGGCGTTTTTATCACCGAAAGCAAGTTTAACTCTTCCCATTACCTGAGAGTCCATCGTATCTTGAGTTAAAACTATTCTACTTGTAAAATTATCACCTTCTCCTTTTGTTATAATTGCTATTTCGGTAGCATTTACATCATCAAAATAAGATACCGCAACTTTTCCGTTGGAACTCGCCGCAACATCATATATATTACTGTATCCCAATTCCAAATTTTTAATAGAGTTATTTGTAGTATTTATAGCAAACAGGCCTGCATTTTTTGTTGCTACGTAAACGGTGCCGTTGGAATAGGCCATAGCATTTACATAAGCCCAACTCTGATTTTCGTCATATCTGTTTTCTACTTCCGTACCCTCTATTCTTGTGAAAAAGAAATTATTAGAGTTGCAAATCCAATTGTATTTTGTCTCATAACTCGTCAAAGACTCTGCCCAATTTGTTGCAACGGTATTACTCTTATATACGCCCGAACCTATTCTGCCTGTCTGTTCGTCACTATAACCCAAATGGTTTTGTTTGTGAAATCCTATATTATAGTAGCCCTCACCTGTTCCTACGTACAAAACTCCGTTTTCGTCTTGCACCAAAGAGGTAATATTCTCATGTCCGGAACCCAAAGCGACCTCTCTCCAGCTATTTCCGTTATCTACACTCACATAAAGTCCTGCTACCGTGCCGGCATAAACAACTCCGTAATTGTATCTGTCAAAGATAGCCGTCCTAACCCTACCGGCAACATTGTTAGGACCTGCAATAGTCCATTCGGAAGATGAGGAAGGATTTTCGTCCAAAGAGTTCTTAGCCGATAAAACACCTGCCGACATTATCCATATGAAAGCAAGCATTAAAAGGCTTAAAATTAATTTCCTGTTTTTCATAATTTATTTACACTTATAATATTAATATTCTATAAATACATAATGAATGGCAAAGATACACAAAAAAAATCACATACAAATATTTTGTGTGATTTTTTGAGTGGAAAGAGTGACTCACACTGGGTAAAAAAATTAATCCGTTACGGGAATTTTGGTTACAAACAAAGAAAAATTAAAAAATGTCTTGTGTCTGCAGAGGTATAAAACAAAGTAATATATAACAATACCCGTAATGCCGATAAGGACAATAAACATATCATTTACAGACAAAAGATAATATGAAATCAAACACAACATGGCTACTATAAGTAATGGGTAACCGAAAGCTAACATCAGAGCTTTATATATCTTGTTTTGAGGAACATTGAGCATAACTCTTTCTCCGACATAAAAATCCTTAGCGTTGTTCTGCACAACATCTATGCTTTTGCCGTATTTTGAAGTTTTTTCACACAAGGAAGCCGCCGCACAAGACATGCAACCTTGCTTTTGCTCTACGAGTACGGATAAGGTATTTCCTTCTATGTTAAGTATTCTTGCCTCCGAAGTGTTGCAATCTCCTATTCTTTCCTTTCCCATATCTCTTATATACGCTTATATCCTTTATTGTTTATATACCCTTCTCTTTTGTCTTCCGTACTAACTTTCAGCCAAAGTTTTTCTTCGTTGATTATTTTTATTTTTTGCCCTTTATACAAAGTTAATACATCCTTGGAATCATTATGTTTAAAAGTCTTGACCTTCGTATCCGCATTCATAATTATGGCATAATCCGTATTATTTTGTATTTGCTGTCTTGTTATTCCCAAACAAAAAGCGAGTATGAAAAAAATAAAAGCAAACAAAGACAAATAAAACCATAATACCTTTTTGTGTGAAAATCCGTAAAAACAAAAAGCAATACCTGTAAAAGAGAGTAATATTATTGTAAGTATAGCCCAACCTACCAAAGATATTGTACCGGAAATATATTTGAATACTCTTACAAAAAGAATATCCGACATCACATAGCAGTCCCCCATAAGTCTTGCACGGACAATGTTTATATTCAGTTTTATGTCTTTGTTGTTGGGAGAGAGTTTTAGGGCTTTTTCATAGTAGAGTATGGAATTGGCATAATCTTTATTTTTAAAATAAACTTCGGCCCTTAAACACAAATCCTCTTCGGTTAATATCGTCTCTGTCTTTTTATTGTTTGCAAAAACGCCTGGCCAAGCAAATAACAACACAAATAAAACAAAAATTTGCAACCCTTTTTTACCTAAGTTGATAACTATACCATCCTCCGTTTGTTTATCCTTATCTGAGTGTTGCTTGCTTTGTTTGGTCCCTTGCTCCATATCGGTAATGACACTTTCGGTGTCGTTATATATGGCATTGTAAGTATCGTATTGCTTGTTTTGAGAGTATCGCATATATAAACATCTATTAAAGATTTCTACCAATCTGTTGGTATTTTCCTCACTTATACCCTCTTTTATCAGTTGTTCTGCAATATTTTCTGTTGTAAATTCGGTTTTCTCTATTTGAAACTTATCTGACAGGTACGACCAAAGCACAGAGGTTATTTCTTTCTCAAACTCGTCATAATCTTCGTTACTCAACAATTCTTTTGCTTTTCTCAAACTTTTGTCTGCCATGTTACTAGCCTTTTTTTTCTTATTTCTTTCAATATCGGAAATATTTTTCAAATATTTTGAGTAGGAGTAATAAGCAATAACTGTTATCAGTATTATTAGTAGCAATGTAAAGTAAAAGCCTTTGTTGTCAAAAATATGTTTGGCATATCTTTTTTTTGCAAATGTTTTGGTCGGCAGTACGGACATGTTTTTGTATTTTGCTCGTCTTTCCAATTGTTTGGCATATTCAGTGCTAACCTCTGCCTTGCTTACACTTATATTATAATGTTCGCTTTCCAAATATTTATACTGTTTGTTTTTAAGGTCGTAATAAGACATGCTTAATTCGGGTATGATAAAATTCCCCGTATCCAAAGGTATTACCAAATATCTGAATGTCCTATTACCCTTTATACCTTGTGACGTCTCTGTTATATTATCCAATATCTCCGGGTCGGAAACTTGAAAATTATCCCCAAGGTTTATGGGCAGAGAGGTTATTTGCGTCAGATTGCCCCCCCCTTCTATTGTGTATATCAAATAGAAAGCATCCAAGGCTCTTACTTCATTGGAGGAGATAACTGAGGTAAGAGAAAAATCTCCAACCCCTTCCATAAAATTCTCGGGCTTGGGTTGTGGTAAATCCTTAACTTCTATTTGCAATGTATTGCTACTTAAATCTTTGCGAACATGTTCGTATCGCGTGGAGAGAAAAGAGTTTTGAAAAAAACTATCTATAAAAGCATCACCTGTAGAGAAAGAATCTTCCGTTTTGCCTGGAATACCAAACAAAATATTTACGTTTATACTCGGCAAGGTTAGAGTTCCTGTTATATAAGGATATAGTAGTATTTCTTTCAACGTTGCTACCTTGTACCTCCTTCCGTTATAGTTTTCCACAACATAACTTGATTTATCCTTAATGTTTAATTCTGCCATTTCAAAACCGGAAAAATTCGGCATCTTGTTTATGGAGTATTCCTCCGTTTGAATATCGGAAGACAAAGGAATATATAACTTATAGGAAACAAGCATTGCTTCTCCTTTAACCAAAGAAGATTTGTTTGCAACCGCCCTGATAAATAAGGAATTATTATTAACGGAGGTTTGTTTTGTTGTGTAATTATCGGTTTGGTAAGAGTTATTTTTTTGTTGATAATTTGGAGTACCGTATAAACGATTGTCTCCGCTGTGTACCTCTATATTCAAACCTTGAGAAGATATAATTCTGCTACCTACCTTTATTTTTGCAGGTGAAAGCGTTACTTTGCCCGTTTGTGTAGCCTTCAATACTATTGTATATGTAGCAGAGTAGGACTCCCTGCCGTTTATATTGGAAGAGTTCTTGCTTGTGTATGGACCGGAAATTATTTCCGCACCCGATATTTGAGGTTGTTCAAAATGAGATAATTTTTCACTGCTACTAATTGAGTAATCTATTCTAAAACCCTCCTCTACATAGGCTATTTTAGGACCGCTAACCTTCAGTTGTTGAGCAGACAGCACAACGGAAAAACATAATAAAAACAAATATATAATCTTACTCTGCATTCCTTACCAATCCTTTTCATCGCTTGAACTTTGAGAATCGTCTCTGTTTAGTCTTGCTCTTTCTAAAACTTGTTTTTCCTTAATCCTCATAGATTCCAAGACTTGTTGCATTTGTTTTTCTCTTTGTTCGTTATCGTCTCTATTGTCATTTTTTAGTAGCCACAAACACAGGGCAAGATTGTATTTTGCATTACTATCCTCGGAGTTATACAACAAAGATTGTTGATAATCCTTTGTTGCCTGTTGCAAATAGTTAATAGAATTGCTATCCTCCGTATTTGTACGGGAAAGATAAAAAAAAGCATTACCTCTGTTGTAGAGCGTATTTGCGTAATTTAAAGTATCTTTTTTGTTTTTTCCTATCGGAAGATAGATAAGTTTGGAATACATTTCCGCTGCCGCCTTGTAATTGCTATCGGCCGATTTGTAGTAAGTATTACCCAAATTATATAAGGCAGGAGCAAAATTGCTGTCTTTTAATATTGCCTGGGTATATTTTTCCTCTGCCTCGTTATAGGATTGTTTATTGTAGGCACTATTACCCTCTCGCACATATTGCTTTTTTTTATCGCAAGAATGTAAGAAAAAACATATAACAACTAAAAATATATATGTATATATTTTCATGATTTAAGATTTTACCTATAACGCAAAAGTGTTTGTTTTTATTTTGTATTTCCCATACATGCAAACAAATTGCAAAATAAAGATTTTTTTTGTAAAAAAAATGTAGTAAAAAAAAATAATATATAAATTTGCAAAAATTAGAATAAAGAATAAATAACGTATGCAACAAAGTTTGTCATTTTTATGCCATATATATCCTTGCGTTGTTGTTTGTTTTATAACAATAACGGTTTTACTTGTTGCAAATTTATACCAAAGACTCTATAAAACAAATAAAATTTTCTTTGTAATAGCCTCCGAGTATATACATTATATAGGTAAAAACAAATTCGTATTACAAAGGAGTCGCTTGATGAAATAAGTACTTTTTTTCTTTCCACTTATTTTCAGGCTCCAAAGTCTCCGAAAAAAGAAAACAATAAAATAATCTCTACACGGTATTTATAACCAACCATATACAAGATTAATAGTATAAAATAGTTTAGAAATTAGTTTAATATATAAAAAATAACATAGATGTGAATAATAATAGATTTAAACATGGTATATTGTCCATTATGACAATAATTATACTTCTCGTTGCTTGCAATAAGGAAGAAGACGTTAAAACAAAAAATGATAAAAACAATGTAGAAGTAAAATTATCACCGGTATCTGATAGAATTAAAGGAGAAATGATAATATCATATAATGATACGGATAATACTAATAGCATTTTTAGGTTTACTAAAACTCCAAATGAATGCAATTGGATTTTAAGAACAAACGAAAATGAAGTCATTTTTGATAAGTATGTTTCTTTTGAAGAGGGTTACTTTCAGACAATGAGTATTAGTTATGATTCTATTAATGATAATTTTATAGTACAATTGGAAGATGGTGACAAAGTTATAATAGATAATATCAAAGATTCCGCCGGTGCTGTGTTATTTGATACTAAAGGACAATGTGGCACAATTCAAAGTATGTTGCAATATGATTTATTTACGGCGCAATCATTATTCAATTATTTGTTAGACTATAATACCTTATCCAACAATAGCAAAAAGATAGGACCTCTTACTGTTATTTTGATAGGTGCAGGGATTAGCTTAGCAGTAGCTGCGGCAACAACGTACATAACCTGCAAAATGCAACAAAAAACAGAAATGAATAAATGTTATGATGCTAACCTGTGTGCAAAACCAATAAAACCTTGTGGGGCCAAGTGCTACGATTGTAATAATAGAAAATGAGGAATATTATGGATACAAGAAAAAAATTATGGTCTAAAATACAGGGTTTGATAACACTAAACATTGTTATAACCTTAATTGTAGTCTCTGCCACCGTTATTGTATACAAGTATATTTTAATACCGAATGCGGACAAAAAATATGAAGAATGTATTAAACAAGGCGGAGAACCCTCCGATGTACTTGCTATTTTTGTCAGTTGCGACAAAGAAAAGAAGTAATACTGATTCTGTAAAAAAGGGTTGGCTTTTATAAAAGCCAACCCTTAAAAAAAACTACTCTATACTATAATAAATTATAGACTTTTTGCAAACTCTTCTCCGTATTTTCTACACTCTTCCAAGGCATTACTGTCCGGCACCCAAAGAGTTCTCAAACCCTCGTTTACTATTTCAATACCCGATTTTTGCAAATGCTCCGTCATTTGTTTTACGGCGTCTCCGCTCCAACCGTATGAGCCAAAGCATGCGGCTTTTTTCTTTTTGAATTTCAAACCTTTTATCATTTCCAACATACCGGCAGTAGCATACGAAAAACCGTTATTTATTGTAGGAGAACCCACAAGAAAGGCTTTTGATTTGAATATTTTGGTAAGAATATCGTTTTTGTCTTCTTTGCCGGCATTGCAAAGTCTAACTTTTGTTTGCGGCGAAATTGTTTCTATACCTTCGGCAATAGCCTGAGCCATCAAACGAGTACTTTGCCACATTGTATCATACATTATGGTTACTTGATTCTCTTGATAAGCGTCTGCCCATTGAAGATATTTTTCCACTATTTGTGCAGGATTTTCTTTCCATATAATTCCGTGTGAAGGGCAAATCATATCCAAAGGCAAATTAAGAGCAAGGATTTCTTTCACTTTTTTTAATACCAAAGCGGAGAAAGGATTTAATATATTGCAATAATATTTTTGTGCTTCATAATAAACCTCGTCCATATTCACTTCCGTATTGAAAAGAGATTCGCTTGCGTAGTGCTGTCCGAAACCGTCGTTGGAAAACAATATATTCTCACCCGACATATAGGTAAACATAGTATCAGGCCAATGCAACATTGTAGCCTCTATAAATGTTAGAGTACTCTCTCCCAAAGATAGCGTATCTCCTGTCTTTACCCTGACAAAATTCCAATCCTTATGATAATGCCCCCTAAGAATAGACTCTCCCTTAGCCGTACAATATACGGGAGTGTTTGGTATTTCTCTTAATAACTCTTCCAAGGCACCCGAATGGTCTACCTCATTATGATTCATTATTATGTAATCTATTTTATTAAGGTCTGTTACTCGTTTTAGATTGCTTACAAACTCCTTGTCGTAAGGTATCCAACAAGTGTCTATTAATGCCGTTTTTTTGTCTTGTATCAAATATGAATTATAAGAAGTGCCTCTGTGAGTAGAAAGCTCTTCTCCATGAAAGGTAGTAAGTTCCCAATCAACTTTACCAACCCAAGTTACTTTATTTGTGATTTTCTTTCCCATTTTTCTATGCGGTTTTTAGTTAAAAACGTTATAATTTTTGTTTTTCTTATCATCAAAAATAAAAAAAAATTAATCCTCCAATGCCTTTATACCGGGAAGTTGTTTGCCTTCCAAAAATTCCAACATCGCTCCTCCTCCCGTTGATATGTAAGATACTTTGTCTGCATAGCCACTCTCCTTTACGGCAGATACAGAATCTCCTCCCCCTATTGCCGAAAAGGCGCCTTTTTGAGTTGCCTCGGCCACTGCTTTTGCTATTTGCATGGTAGCTTTGGCAAATTTCTTTATTTCAAATACTCCCATAGGACCGTTCCAAAGAATTGTTTTTGAGTTCAAAACTACTTCACAATATGTTTTTACGGATTTTTCTCCTATGTCCATACCTTCCCAACCCTCCGGAATATCCATAGAAGGCACATATTTGGTATTTGCATTTTCCGAAAAATCATCGGCAATAATACTATCCTCCGGTAAATATAATTTTACACCTTTTTC
Organism: uncultured Bacteroidales bacterium; assembly: GCA_963540815.1. Classification (GTDB taxonomy): domain Bacteria; phylum Bacteroidota; class Bacteroidia; order Bacteroidales; family P3; genus Scybalousia_A. Next base: position 22,754 of record CAUTQY010000001.1, on the reverse strand, counting down.
TTTTGCCCTTTGCATAAGAGATTTTGCCTCCTCTATTTTATCGTCTTCGCAAATGGAATTGCCGACCGTATGCCCAAGAGCCTTGTAAAAAGTATAACGCATTCCTCCCCCTATAACAAGATTGTCTGCAATATCGAGCAAAGAGTCCAAAATACCTATTTTGGAACTTATTTTGCTTCCCCCGATAACGGCCGTAAAAGGTTTTTCATAATTTGTCATCAATCTATTGAGATTTCTTACCTCGTTTTCCATTAACAGCCCCAAGTACTTATTATTGGGAAAGAATTTTGCAATTGTTGCCGTTGAAACATGTTCTCTGTGCGCAGCACCAAAAGCATCATTAACATAAGCATCTCCCAATAGGGAAAGTTGCTTTGCAAATTCTTCGTCCGCCTTGGTTTCTTGAGGATAAAATCTTATGTTTTCCAAAAGCATTACTTGACCATCTTGCAAACTATTTACCAAATCGGTAACCTCCTGTCCTAAAAGATTTTGAGTAAAAACAACCTCTTGTTTCAATATTTTAGACAAATATTTTGCCACAGGTTTTAGTGTAAATTCAGGCTCAAAACCTCCTTTTTTAGGTCTGCCAAGATGCGCCATAAGAATAACTTTAGCTCCGTCACCAACAAGTTTATTAATAGTAGGCAAGGCTTCCATTATTCTTGTGTCATCACTTATATTTCCTTGTTTGTCAAAGGGTACGTTAAAATCCACTCTTACCAATACCCTTTTTCCTTTAAAGTTGCAATCGTTTATTGTTTTCATATCAAAAGTAAAGTCTTTTTTTTGTTTGTGTTGCAAAAGTAAAGTTTATTTTTTCTTTCGGAATACAAAACATTAAAAAAAATGATTTTGTCTTTTATTTTTCTTTCAATAATAAAATGTTAATAATATATAACTCCTTATCATTTACATTTTTATGCCGTAAAAAAAAGAATGTTACAAATCGTCGTTGCGAACCCTCCTTTTTCGTCATTGCAAACGAAAAACGAAGCAATCCATACCGCTATTCCGCTTTATGTTTCTCGTGGATAGTTTCGCCAATGCTCGCAAGGAGGGACGCTGAGGACATGGATAGCAAAGCAACGGAGATTGCCACAAAGCAAAGTTGCTTGCAAGGATACCTTGTTTTATGAATTAATTGTTACACTTTCGTTTGCAAGGACGAATTATAACATGCTTGTTTTGCGGATTGTGCGACTTCCGGCAGAGTCTTTCAAGGGTACATTCTGCCATTGAGTTAAGAAAACGGAGAAAAGAGTACTTTTTATTCTATTTCTCCTTTGAAAGTAAAACCTGCTTCTTCTACGGCTTTTTTGATTTCGCTTTCTGAGGCAGAACCTTTAACCTTCAAGGTTTTTTGATTGACGTCCGCCTGTGCATAGTCTATGTTTTTGAGACTAGTAACGGCTTTTTCAACCGATATTTTGCAATGCGAACAAGTCATACCATCTACTCTGTAAAGTTTTTCAGAAATTAATTTTTCCTTCTTTTTAAATCTGTCTAAAAATTTCATAACCAAAGCATTTATAAGTGTAATACTGAAAATTATGGCACAAACGGTTTTGAACCATGAAATATTATGCATGCTATGATGACAACAAACCGAAGAGTTTATTTGTGGTATTTGGGAGACAAAAAAGTCTCGAAATAAACTAACCAACAACCCGAATAATACGGAACCAACGACTATTGTCAAAACGTAGATAAGGGTAAAGTTTTTGCCGATAATTTTTTTGACCACAAGGATGGAGGCAAGATTTACGGCAGGTCCTGCCATTAGCATAACCAAAGCAGCGCCGGGACTAAGCCCTTTGAGTATCAAGGAGGCAGCAATTGGAATACTTCCTGTTGAACAAACGTACATAGGTATTGAGATAGCAAGTATGATTAGCATTTGCAGCAAAGGGTAGTCGGCAAATTCTAAGAAGAATTCGTCCGGTATGAAAATACTTATTAATGTAGCCAATATCAAACCTACAACCAATCTTAAACCTATGTTTTGCAACATTTCAAAGAAAGCATAACGACAAATTGCGTAAATAGGATTTGTCTTCTTTGTTTGTATTTCACAAGAGGAGTAATCCTGTCCCTCTTGTCTGTTTTCTTTACTCAAAAGTCTATTAACCAACAAGCCTCCGCATACTCCCGTAACCAAAGCGGCTACCGGTCTAATAATGGCAAATCCCAAACCCATTAGAGAAAAAGTGGCAAGAATAGAATCTATACCTGTTTGGGGGGTGGCAATAAGAAATGAGGCTACCGCACCCTTAGAAACTTTCTCATTCTTTAGTCCTATGGCTGTGGGAATTACTCCGCAAGAACACAAGGGTAAAGGTATGCCCAAAAGAGCGGCATAAATTACCGATTTACTATTATTTTTGGTTAGATATTTACGATAAAATTCCCTTGGTACAACAACGTGAAGCACTCCGGCTATCAGAAAACCCAAAAGCAAATAAGGCGCCATTGTGCAAATCATAGTCCAAAATTCTATGAAAAATCTGCTTAAACTTTGCATGGCTTTTATTTTTTATTCTGTTTGTAATTCAAAAAAATACTTTTTTGTCTATTCTTTTTGGGGGAAAAGAGCTTTTTCTACCATTTCACAAATAATGTGCCCTATCATAATATGGCTTTCTTGTATACGTGGGGTATCCTTTGAAGGTACTGCAAGGAGAATATCGGACAATAATCCCATTTGTCCGCCGCCTTCTCCCGTTAGAGCTATGGTTGTTATATTCTTTTGTTTTGCTATTTCAAAGGCTTTTACTACATTTTTGGAATTGCCTGAGGTGGATATACCGACAAGTACGTCTCTTTGGTGTCCGGAGGCTTTGAGTATGCGAGCAAAAATATCATCATAACTATAATCGTTGGCAACGGCAGTAAGGTAAGAAGTATTTACGTGTAAAGCCTCTGCGTATAAGGGAGGTCTGTCGTAATAAAACCTGCCGGAAAGTTCCGCTGCCAAATGTTGAGCGTCTGCTGCCGAGCCACCGTTTCCGCAGAACAAAACTTTTTTATTTTCTCCGTATGCTTCAACAATAACGTCTATGGTTTTTTGTATTTGTTGCATAAATCGGGTATCATTCAACAAAGTTTGTTTTAATTTTATGGAGTCCTCTATGGCTTGTTGTATTCTCATAATATTTGTGTTTTTAAATTAAAAGTTGTGCTCTTTTTCTATAAGATAATTGTTGCGAGTGGGTGAGTTTCTGCCGACAAGTTCTGCCAAAAATCCGACTAAAAACAATTGTACCCCTATTATTAGCATCACTAATGATATGTAAAAATAAGGACTTTCCGTAACTAATCTTGTTTGAGCCCAAAGTCCCTGATGTAATGCCCAAAGTTTTTGTATTCCCAGAATCACAGCAGAAGTTATACCTATAAGAAACATTAAAGTACCTATAAAACCAAAGAAATGCATAGGCTGTTTGGAAAAACGAGAAACGAACATTATGGATATCAAATCCAAATAACCGTTTATGAACCTATTCATTCCAAATTTACTTGAACCGAATTGACGTTTTTGATGTTTTACGACCTTTTCCCCTATTTTGGTAAAACCTGCCCACTTGGCAATAACGGGAATATATCTGTGCATCTCGCCATAGACTTCTATGTTTTTGACAACATCCTTCTTGTAGGCTTTCAACCCGCAGTTGAAATCGTGCAAGTCTATACCGGAAAGCCAACGAGTTGTAGCGTTAAAAAATTTTGAGGGGAGGTTTTTCATGAGTTTGGAGTCATAACGTTTTTTCTTCCATCCCGATACCAAATCATACCCCTCCTGTTTTATCATTTTATATAACTCCGGTATTTCATCGGGAGAGTCTTGCAAATCGGCGTCCATAGTTATAACAACCTCACCGTTTGCATGTTCAAAGCCAACATTTAAAGCCGCACTTTTGCCGTAGTTTCTGCGAAATTTTACTCCTTTGATATTTTTATTTTTTTCGGAAAGTTCTTCTATTTTTTGCCAAGAGTTATCACTACTTCCGTCATCAACCATTATTATTTCGTAAGTATGGTTATTTTCTTGCATGATTTTGGTTATCCAATCCGTCAAAGGTTGTAGAGATTCTTCTTCGTTTAAAAGTGATATTATTATTGATATATCCATGTTTATTTGTTTGGTCTTATTGTTAAAAATTAACGTTATTTTTTATCAAATATTTTGCATGTGTTTTTCAAAGGTGTGTAAGTCTGAGACTATTAGAAATTTAGGGCGATTTGTCCTGATAAAAATTGATTGTTGTCTGCAAAAATTTTGTCATTTCCGGAGTATATTTCTTTTTTGTCAAAATATTTTATCATAGAGTATTTTATATGTATTTGCCAATATTTATTAATATTGTAAGACAAAAGAGTATAAAAACCCTGTCCTTTGCCATTGAGCATGGAGGAAGAGTAGGATAGAGGTAAAGAGTATTCATAAACGTAAAATCTATTGTCGTAATCGGAAGTATGAAATAAAGTATATCTTGCTCTTAAAGTGAGTTTATTGTATACTTTGTATTTGGTTTCCAAAAATATAAATTTACCGTTATTATCTTTGCTTTCGTGTGTTAAGGAATGTGAGATACCCGTACGAATAGTTAGAGAAAATATATCTTTTAGGGTGAATCTGTATTGCAAATGATTCTGTATAATGGTATTGGCAAAAGGAGTTTTGCTACTATTTTCGTTCTTATAATCATAATATCTGTTGGAATATCTGCAATATAACAAAAAAGAATGTTTGTCTTGCGGAGTATAATTGATTTGGAATTTAAGTTTCTGTCCCTTTACATCCTTGTTTGCTCTGTAGCTCATAAAAGGAAAATAGAAAAAATCTCCACCCAAATAATAGGACAAATGTTTGTTTATATAATGGGAGAAATCCATATAAAGACCTTGTTCGTTATTATTTAAGGAGTGTACACCTATGGCGTTGGCATAGAAGTTTTGAAATTTTTTGTCGTATTTTCTATAAGAGATACTTAAACTCGTTTTCCAACCAAAATTATATTGCATTCCCAAAATGTAAGCACTTGCTTTGTTTTGACTTACAGCGCTTTCTGTAAAAAACAACAATTTTCTTATATTGTAAGAACCGTTAACTCCGATTACATAATTATCTTTACCTGAAAAATAATATTTTTGGTAAGGGTAGGATTTTATGTTGGGAGCAATGGAATCCGTAAAGTGATACCTTATAAAACTACCTCCTATTTGTAAACCCTTGTTGGCATACTGCAAACTTGAACCTATAAGGGTTTGGTGAATGTAATTTTTGTTTTCCAATTCTTTTTTGGTCCTGTGATAACCGGTTTGCTGTATGCTACTGCCGTTAAAATCCAAAGGATTGTAGGAGGCAAACAAAAAAACATCCCAATTGTTAAAATTCAGTTTCATTGCCATACCGCTGTTATAATTATATTCACCGGTGGAACGAAAGGGAGTGATTTTGCCGGTACTGCGTTTGATACCATAATGTGAAAAATAGCCGACATCAAAATTTTGTCTTACAACCAAACCCTCTCCGATGGAAATACGGTAATCTCCCAAGGTTATTTGTTTTATGTGTTTGTTGATATCATAAACGGATAGTACCATATTATAATGGTCGTAGCCAAGATTTTTGCTTTTGTAATACAGCGGTTCGCCTGCGTCCTTGTCACCTACAAAAGAAAATTCTATTTTGTCACAGTACTTAAATTTGTACCTAAGCGAAGAAGAAAATTTGTTACCCACATATCCTTTATCATCATTTCTTGTATAACCCCAAGGTTTGTGCAAGCTTTCTTTGTACTGAAATCTTAAACTATGTTTGCCCTTACCAAGTATGGAGTCCAATCTCAAAGAATGTTTATTATCTACTTTTGCAACATAAACAAAAGGGAGAATTTTGTTTATGGTTGTACTATCAAAGCCGTTTATAAATTGCAATTCGTTTAGTGATAAGAGTTGTCCGCTCTGTTTTATATGGTTTTGGAGAGAAAATATTTGAAAATTATTTAATCCCAAAAGTAGCATTTGTTGTGTGGTTATATTATTTATGTTAAATTGTCGTAATCTGCCATCTTCCAAATCTTCCAAAAGAGATATTTTGCCCTCTTGATTCAAATCCTCGTTTTCCAATATGCCTTCCAAATTATCCGTTTGGCTGAAAGCAACAAAAAAAGATATTTGCAATAATAAAAAGAGTATTATTTTTTTCATCTATAGCAGTTTTCTTTTTTTGTTGCAAAGATACGAAACTTTACTTTTTGTCTTTCGCCAAAGATTTTTAAGAATATTGTATTGTTTTTTAATAAAAAATAATTACCTTTGCACAAAACATTTAAAAAACTAAGTATGATGAGTAAAGAGATTTTGGTTTGCATAGATTTTTCCAATGCTTCCATAACGGCTTTAAGGCTTGCTGCGGATATTGCCAATAGGACAGGTGCGGATATAAAAATGATATGGGTGGAAACCATAGAAAAAGATAAACGAGAGGCAGAATCAATATTAAAAGACTTTTGTGTCTCTTTTGGTAAGGTTTTATCACAGGGAACTATTTCGTATGAAATTACAAAAGGCAGAAGGGTGCATTCCGTTTTGGTAAAATATATTAATCAAACAAAACCTTATCTTGTCGTACTTGGAACAAATGGGAATAGCGGTTATGACGAAAGATTTGCAGGGGCAAATACTTTTAAAACAATAAATGATTCTTCCGTACCCGTAATTAGTATAAGAGAAAACTTTGATTTTAACAAACCGTTGGAAAATATTATTTTACCCATAGATTCTACGGAGGAAACTCGTCAAAAAGCGCCTTGGACAGTGGATTTTGCAAGAATGTTTCCCGGTACAACAATCAGAATATTGGGTTTGTTGTCCCATAAGAACAATAAATCTTTATCGGATTTGGTTTATAAATATGTGGAAAATGTAGAGAATTTTCTTACAAAAAAGGGTTTGAAATTTACCTTGCAAATGAGAGAATCGGACAATGTCACTCTTACTACATTGGACTATGCCAAAGAGGTAAATGCGGATATGATTGTAATTATGACCGAACAAGAAAAAACTCTTTCCAACCTTTTCTTCTTGGGACCATACGCTCAGCAAATGATAAATCTTTCTCCTTATCCTGTTTTAACCATTTCTCCAAGACAAACGGGAGCTTATAGCATATGAATACCTGATTTTATTATGTCCTCCATTAGGTATATATTGACGAGTCTTTTTGCCTTAGTGCTGTGTTTGGGCTTCGGTAGGGCGTTTGCACAAGTGGAAGTGGTTGCCGACGGCAGATTGCAAACAATTTTGGAGCAACACATAGCCTATAATTCCATTGCCAAGACTTTTGCAGGATATAGAATTAAAGTTGCAAAGTTTACGGGAGAGAACGCTAAAAATCAAGCCTTTGATTTAAAAAATAATCTTTTGGAGATTTTTCCTTCGCAAAGAGTTTATGTAGTTTTTGACGAACCGTTTTTTAGCGTAAAAATCGGCGATTTTCCAACCAGATTGGATGCTTATGCGTTACTTATACAAATAAAACCTCAAATAAATTCGGCTGTTATAATTCAGGATTATGTCAACGCTCCTACAATAAGTATGGAGGATTTGCAACTGCCGGAATATTTTGAAGAAGATTTGGAGACCAATCAAGAAACTTTTGACTAAGATATATTTTGTTTTACAAGTAGAAATTCATAAACATAAAAGATAATAAACATTATGGGAGTAAAAAGTTATATACAAGAAAATAAGGATAGATTTTTGGAGGAGTTGTTTTCGCTTATCAGAATACCTTCTATTTCATCTCAAACCGAACACAAAGAAGATATGGTGAGATGTGCCAATCGTTGGAAAGAATTACTTCTTATGGCAGGTGTGGACAAAGCCGAGGTAATGCCAACGGAAACGAATCCTGTGGTTTACGGTGAAAAATTTCTCAGCAAAGAATATACCACAGTTTTGGTTTACGGGCACTATGACGTTATGCCGATAGACCCTATAGAGGAATGGAGGACGGGGCCTTTTGAACCTGTGGTAAAAGATGATATAATATGGGCAAGAGGAGCGGACGACGATAAGGGACAATCCTTTATGCAAGCAAAGGCTTTTGAATACATGGTTAAAAGCGGCAAACTGAGATGTAATGTAAAATTTATGCTTGAAGGCGAAGAGGAAATAGGTTCCGGCGCTTTGTACGGTTTTTGCGAGAGAAACAAAAAATTGTTGAAAGCGGATATTATTCTTGTTAGTGATACTTCTATGATAAACAAGGATACTCCTTCCATAACGGCAGGACTTAGAGGTTTGGGCTACATAGAAGTAAAGGTTAGCGGTCCTAGGGCGGATTTGCACTCGGGACTTTACGGAGGAGCAGTTGCCAACCCTATAAACATACTTTGCAAAATAATTTCTCAACTACAAGACCAAGACAATCGTTGTACGGTGCCCGACTTTTATAAAGAGGTTATAGAACTTTCCAAGCAGGAAAGAGAGTTGATGGCAAAAGCTCCTTTTGATGAGAAATCTTACTTGGACGTTACGGGTTCTCCTTCCTTGCATGGCGAAAAAGGATATAGTACAATAGAACGTACGGGAATACGACCTTCCTTTGATGTCTGCGGTATTTGGGGAGGCTATACCGGTGAAGGAGCAAAAACCGTTATCCCTTCCGTTGCACATGCCAAGATTTCGTTTAGACTTGTTCCCGACCAAGATTTTAACGTAATAACGGAAAGAGTAAAAAAACATATAAAAGCCATTGCTCCGAAGTGTGTAAGAGTGGAGGTTACTCCTTTGCACGGAGGTTATGCCTACGTCTCTCCTTTGGATTTGCCGGCTTACAAGGCAGCCGAAAAAGCAATGCAAAGAACTTACGGCAAGCGACCCATACCTACACGCTCGGGCGGAAGTATTCCTATCGTTGCGGGGTTTGAAAGAATTTTGGGAATAAAATCCATATTAATGGGTTTTGGATTGGGAAGCGATGCTATACATTCTCCGAATGAAAATTATCCTTTGCAACAGTTTTTTAACGGAATAGAATCAATAACATATTTCTATGAAGAGTATGCGGAAATAATGAAAAAATAAAAAATAAACATAAACGGTTTGTATGACGAACCAAATCTAATAATCTTTTAAAAATAAATAAAATTATGAGTAATCTTTTATCAGACAGAATCAATAGACTGTCTCCTTCGGCAACGCTGGCTATGAGTCAAAGAAGTTCCGAACTTAAAGCACAAGGTATAGATATTATTAATATGAGTGTTGGTGAGCCTGATTTTAACACTCCCGAGCATATCAAACAGGCTGCCAAACAGGCAATAGATGATAATTATACTCGTTATTCTCCGGTACCGGGCTATGTGGAATTGAAAAAAGCAATAGCAAATAAACTGAAACGAGAAAATAATCTTGATTATACACCGGAGCAAATACTTGTTTCCAATGGTGCAAAACAAAGTGTTTGCAATACGCTTATGGCTATTATTTCCTCTGGTGATGAGGTAATAATTCCTGCTCCTTATTGGGTTTCCTATCCTCAAATGGTCTTGATGGCAGACGGCAAACCTGTTTTTGTGGAGGCTAAAATAGAGCAAGATTTCAAAATTACCGCTCAACAGTTGGAAGATACAATTACGGAAAAAACCAAAATACTTATTCTTTGCTCTCCTTCCAATCCTACGGGTGCCGTTTACACCAAACAAGAAATGGAATCATTGGCTAAGGTTTTGAGAAAACATCCTCAGGTTTATGTCCTTTGCGATGAGATATACGAACATTTGAATTATACAAACACTCCCCATATTTCTTTGGCTTCTTGTCAGGGTATGAAAGAGCGTTGCATAATAGTAAACGGAGTAAGCAAAGCTTATGCTATGACGGGTTGGCGTATCGGTTTTATCGCCGCTCCTACGGAAATAGTAAAGGCTTGCAACAAACTGCAAGGACAATATACAAGCGGTCCTTGTTCCGTTTCACAAAAAGCGGCGGAGGCTGCGTACAACATGCCTCAGGATTGTGTAGAACAAATGCGTAAGGCTTTTGAGAGAAGAAAAGATTTGATAGTTTCTTTGGCAAAGGAAATAAAAGGGTTTGAAGTAAACGAACCCCAAGGTGCCTTTTACCTGTTCCCTAAATGCTCATACTTCTTTGGTAAGTCTTTCGGAAAAAGAAAAATAAACAATTCAACCGATTTTGCTATGTATCTTTTGGAAGAGGGACACGTTGCAGTTGTAGGAGGAGATGCTTTCGGCTCACCGGAATGTTTTCGTATGTCATACGCAACTTCTGACGAAAACATAAGAGAGGCTATGCAAAGAATAAAAACTTGTGTTGAAAAATTGAAATAAATTTTTATTGATTATTAACTGTAGACAACACTACGGAACGTTATGATACACGTTCGTAGTGTTGCTTGTTTTTTTATAATAACAGACAAAAAACAATGTGTCTTTTTGCGATTAAATCATTCTTTTTATTGCTTGTAGGGTATGAGAATATAATCCCGTATCGTGAGATATTATACCTTTTTTATCTACTGTATCTATTCTTACTCTTCCGCTTGCATGTATTATAAAACGAGGTTCCAAAAAAATACCTACATGGGCAATATGTTTATCGTTTTCTCCAAAAAACAACAAATCTCCTTCTTTTGCCAAATCAAATGTTTTTATATTTTTTCCTTGCAAGGCTTGTTTGCTTGCATCTCTTTGTAAATCAATACCGAATATGGAAAAAATCAATTGAGTAAGGCCGGAACAATCCATACCCATAATACTCTTGCCCCCCCAAAGATAGGGTGTGTTAAGCAAAGGTAGAACAATATCTCTTAAATTCTCTTTGTTGAAGGGTTTTATTGTACTTAACTCGGAGTTTTGCACGGTAAAATTATGTCCTCCGATAGCAAATTTTTTGTCTATTATTTTTGCCCCCAAACCAATTGCCACTAATTCTTTATCCATTTGTATGCAGGAAAACATGGAAGTGGAAAAATATTTATGTTTTCTTATTCTTTGTACGGGCAAGATATTTCTTTTGTCTATATACCCCTGATAGTTATCTGCAATATTGCGTATTTGCAACCAATCGTTTTTAGTGGCTGTAATTTCTACAATATCCCCGAAAACAAGTTGAGTAACCTGTTCGCTTAAACTACAAGCCTCATTGCGTACGGGACAAATACCCATAAAACAATACCCATATTTCATAAAATTATGTTTTTGCAAGTTATAATTTGTTATTGTCTATACAATAAACTATGCGGTCTATAATGCGGTCTTCTTCGTTATTAGTTGGGTCAAAAGTTGCCTTTAGATTAATACCCATCGCTTTTGTGGTAAGATTAATAAAAGTGCCTTTTGTTCCTCCCGCAAAATTTTTAATCAGTGTATATGAACTTATTCCGGTTTGTCTGTGTATGAGTTTAACGAGTATTTTGCCTTGTCGTTTTTTTAATTTTTTTATGTCGGCAGAAAATTTGTTTTCTATATCCTTCATAGCCTGTTTTCTTATCTTTTCTTTTTGAGACTCGTTTTGTGCGTTGGCTATTATACGAGAATAACTATTCAAAAGACTTTCCGTTTTTTTTGCGTACGGGTATATTTTTTTTACATCTCTTATAAGTTTTGCATATTTAGTTTGCTCTTGCGGAGTTAAAGGATTTATATAACTTGTTACCAATATCGGGTCCAAGTATGCCATGGGAATAGTATCCCCTTGATAAACGGTAGCAAAAACGGTTATACCTCCCGTGTTTTGACAAAACGATATAATAAAACAAAAAAATAAAAAAATAAAACTCAATAGTTTTTTCATCTCTATGAATAGTTTTTTATTTGCCTTGTTTCAACAAATCCGTATCCAATATTTTTTCCGCATAATCTTTTGTAATAACAATTTCTTTGTTTTTTTTGTCTTCCGGAATAGAAAACATCAAATCGTTCATAACGTTTTCCATTATGGAACGCAGTCCCCTTGCCCCCAAAGAATATTTCAAAGAAATATCAACAAAATAGTCCAAAGCCTCATCTTGAAATATCAACTTTTTGTTATCCATTTCAAAGAGTTTTTGGTATTGTTTGGTTATTGCATTTTTGGGCTCCGTAAGTATTCTTTTGAGGGCTTTGGCACCCAATTTATCCAAACAAGTCAGTACGGGAAACCTCCCTATAAGTTCGGGTATAAGTCCGAATTTTTTAAGGTCTTGAGGCCGGACATATTTCAAAAATTCGTCGGTGTTAATATTATCTCTTTTTAGTGACTCCGAAAATCCAACGGCATTGGAATTCATACGAGAGGCAATATTTCTTTCAATACCGTCAAAGGCACCTGCCGCAATAAAAAGAATATTGCGAGTGTTTACTTGGATGAATTGTTGCTCCGGGTGTTTTCTTCCCCCCTCCGGTGGTACGTTTACCATAGTACCTTCCAAGATTTTAAGCAAGGATTGCTGTACCCCTTCACCGCTAACGTCTCTTGTTATGGAAGGGTTGTCACCTTTGCGAGCTATTTTATCTATTTCGTCAATAAAAACTATTCCTTTTTCAGCCTTATTTACATCGTAATTTGCATTTTGTAGCAAACGAGTAAGAATGTTTTCCACATCCTCACCGACATAACCTGCCTGCGTAAGAGTTGTGGCATCTGCTATACAAAAGGGTACATTCAACAAGTTGGCTATGGTTCTTGCGAGCAAAGTTTTACCCGTACCTGTTTCTCCTATCATTATTATGTTGGATTTTTCCAACTCAACATCGTCCGTATTTTTACCCGATAGTATATAATTCAACCTTTTATAGTGGTTATACACTGCTACGGAAAGTATTTTTTTTGCTCTGTCTTGTCCTATTACGTACTGATTGAGAAAATCAAATATTTCTTTTGGGGTCTTCAAATCCAAATTTTCTTCCTTTTCCTTGATGTGTACGTGTTCTTTTGCCGCTATTTTGTTTATTTCTCTTATACAACCGTCACAAATACCCACCCCTTGAAACATAGACGAATAGAATCTATTTACTTGATTAATAGGTTTTCCGCAAAAAGCACAAATCTCGTGCAAATTTTTCTCTTTGGCCATCTTAACTCTAAGTGATTTTATGATTCGGTGTCTATCTGTTTTTTTATAATATTTTTCCTACTTTTCTTTACTTAGCCTATATCCTCTGAGTGCATAGTATAGGATAAACAAATAACAAGGTAAGAAAATTACATAAGGAATCTGTGTTGAGCGCAACATATCCGACATCGCTCCGTAAAGCAAAGGAATTAAAGCTCCTCCCACTATGGCCATTATCAAAAGTGCGGAGGCAAAGGAGGTGTGTTTGCCAAGTTTGTCTATTGCCAAAGCCCATATTGCTCCCCACATTACGGCATTGGAAAAGGAAAGAAGAATGAGAAATATCAAAGAGGTTATACCTGTTGTAAATAAGGCAACGCAAACAAAAACAAGAGAAATAACGGAGCAATAAACAAGGGCTTTTCTCTGTGTTATATATTTTGGAATAAGTATTATGGTAGAAATATATCCAACCAAAAGCGCCGCTAGTGCAAACATTCCTATTTTTGAATAAGTAACATCGGATAAACCTATGGATTTACCGTACGGAACAAGAGTATCTATTGCCATAACCTCTGCTCCTTCATAAAAGAATAGAGCTAAAACTCCAAACCAAAGGTAGGTAGGAAGTTTTGTCTTTTTTTCCGTATTGTATTCGGCACTATTTTCAGAGGAGTTGATATTTGGCAATTTGGCAAGATACACTATAATAGCAATAATAACCAAACCTAATACCATAACAATATAGGGTAAAACTATTCTGTTTGCCAACTCATTAAGCAACTCTGTCTGTTCCAAGCCTGTAGCCGTACCTATATTTTTGCTTACAAGGTCAAAGTCGGATAACAAAGCCTTTGAAAAAATATATATGCCTATTATTCCCGCTATTTTATTAAACAAACCCATAATACACATTCTTTGAGTTGCCGATTCTATCGGACCGAGTATTGTCACATAAGGATTTGCCGACGTTTGCAAGAGAGATAATCCCGTACCCTGTACAAACAACCCCAAAAGAAATACCATATAATTTCTACTCAAGGCTGCAGGAATAAAAATAATACAACCTATGGCCATTACCAAAAGACCCAAAGACATTCCCTTTGCAAATCCTGTTCGTTTGAGTATTCCTGCCGAGGGCAGAGCCATAACAAAATAGGAAATATAAAAAGCAAATGTAACCAAATAAGCCTGTGTGTCAGACAACTGACAAGCGGTTTTTAAGAAAGGTATTAATTGATTGTTTAACCAAGTTATAAACCCAAAGACGAAGTATAAAATACCTATTATAGTTAGAGAAAATATGTATTTGTTTTTTATCATTTTTATTACACGATATTGCGGCACAAAGGTACATATTTTTTATATTCTCCTTGATATTTTTCCCGAGTAAATAAAAAATAGCGAAAAGAAATGATTTTTATTAACAAATAATTATTACTTTTGTATGATATTTGCCACCGAAAAAAAGAAAATAATATGAAAAAATATTTGAGTAAGAATATAATTGCACTTTTTGTATCAGTATTTTATTTATCCTTATTTAACGCCGGTGCGCAAACTTTTGTAGTTGCGGCACGGGACGGTGACGCTGTGGCTCAGTACAAACTCGGCAGAATGTACGCTCAGGAAGACAAAATGCAGAAAGATATCAAAAAAGCAATATATTGGTATAAGAAAGCTGCGGAACAAAATCAAAAAGACGCCATAATGGCACTTGGTGATTTGTATTATTATGGTACGGAGGTAAAACAAAATTTGCATTTGGCACACGCCTATTACAAGAAAGCGGCAGACTTGGACAATTACGAGGCTTGTTACTCTCTCGGAGAAATGTATTTTCAAGGAGTGGGAGTGGCAAAACATCTGCCGACCGCTTTTTCTTATTATAAAAAGGCAGCCGATAAGGGAGGTTTGGCAAAGGCAATGTTTAAGGTCGGTACTATGTATTATGAGGGTTTGGGCTGCAAAAAAGATGTGGCACAAAGTCTCAATTATGTAAAAATGGCTTACAAAGAAGGTTACCCTACGGCTTTGGAATATTGGAACGAAAAACAATTATGGCAATATGAAGAATAAACGAATAAACATAGTTTTATTTTATCTTTTCTTATCTGTTTGTGTTTTTAGCTTGCAGGCACAGCAAAATTTGGAACTCAAGGCACGCTCGGGTAATGTGTCGGCAATGTTTAAATTGGCAGAAGAATACCGTAGCGGAGTAGGTAGATTACAGGACGATAAGCAGGCTTTTATTTGGTACAAACAAGCAGCCGATAAAGGTAGTACGGAAGCCTCTTACAGAACAGCCGAAATGTATGAAAACGGCAAAGGATGTACTCAAAATTATACCAATGCCTTTAACTATTATTTGAAAGCAGCAGAGAGAGGACACGAAAATTCACAACTAAAAGTTGCCACAATGTTTGATTCCGGTTTGGGAACAAATAGGAGTCTTTCTCGTGCTTATCTTTGGTATAGAATATGTGCGGAGAGAAATGAAGGTTTGGCTCAAAGACGCATAGCCGATTTTTATCTATTCGGAGAAATTGTGGAGCAGAGTTGGCAAGAGGCAACTTATTGGTACGAAAAAGCGGTGGAAAACAATGACACCGTAGCCATGGTCTATCTTTCATATATATTATCTTCCAATACCGTTGTTGCCCCCGACTACTCAAAAGCCGATTCTCTTGTAAAAATAGCCTTGCAAAAGAATATCCCTATGGCAGAGTATGTATATGGCGTACTGTTAGAAAACGGTTATGTGGAAAAAAAAGATAGAAACAAGGCTTTTAAATACTACAAACAAGCAGCGGAAGGCGGTATAATTCAAGCCAAAGAAATTTTGGCAATAGAAAATTATAATAAAACCGGCTTAGTTAATCAACTTTTGGATTTGAAAACATTGTATAAATCGGAATCTTATTTAATACTTGCAGAAGCCTACGAGAGCGGAAGGCAAGTAAAGAAAAGTAATAAAAAATCCTTAGAATATTACAACAAAGCCGCTAATATGGGTAATGAGCAGGCAATAGAATATTTGAGAAATAAAAAAAGAAAATAATAAATCATGGCCGAATTGGATAAACAGGCAGTTTTGAACGCCGAACAATGGTTGAGTCAAAAAGGTATCAGTGAAGAAATCAAAAAAGAAATACTAAGACTGAAAAAAGAAAATATAGAAGAGTTTAACGATGCTTTCTATAAAAAACTTGCCTTTGGAACAGGTGGGCTTAGAGGTATTATGGGAGTTGGTACAAACAGAATGAATACAATAGTCGTAGCCACTTCCACACAGGGTTTTGCCAATTACATAGTAGAACAGAACCCTAATAAGGAGCAAATAAAAGTTGCCGTGTCTTTTGATAGTAGAAACAACAGTAAGGACTTTGCTCAAATAGTATCAAAGGTGTTTGCCGCAAACGGCTTCAAGGTGTTTTTGTTTGAGAACATACACCCCACTCCGCTTTTGAGTTTTGCCGTAAGAGAGTTGGCTTGTGACGCCGGAGTAATGATAACCGCTTCCCACAACCCAAAGGAGTATAACGGTTACAAGGCCTATTGGAACGACGGAGCACAATTGGTTTTTCCGCATGACGAAAATGTAATAAGCAGAGTTGATGCCATAGAGGATATTTCTCAAGTTAAGATGCAAGAAAGTATGGACAATATCACTTTGCTTACGGACGAATTCAGTAAGAAATATTTTGAAAAATTACTATCCCTGTCTCTTGCCGATAAAGATTTGGACAAATATAAGGACATAAAAATAGCCTATACCCCTTTGCACGGCACGGGTTATAAGATGGTACCGGAGGCTCTGCGTCTATTCGGTTTTACAAATATTGTTTGCCAAAAAGAACAGAGTATTCCCGATGGCAATTTTCCCACTGTGGAATTTCCCAATCCGGAAGAAAAAAGCGCTTTAACACTTGGCTTAAAATTAATGGAGGAGCAAAAAGCGGATATTCTTTTGGCTACCGACCCGGATGCCGACCGTGAAGCCTTGACTATAAGAGACAATAAAGGGAATATAATGATGCTTAACGGCAATCAGACGGCAACCCTTCTAACATACTACCTTTTGGAAAGATACAAAGAGCTTAATCTTTACAAGGGTAACGAGTTTGTGATAAAGACAATAGTCTCTTCCGAATTGATAAGAGTTTTGGCTGAGGATTATAAAGTTAAGTGTTACGATGTTTTGACGGGTTTCAAATGGATAGCAGACAAAATTTTGTCGTTGGAGGGAAAAGAAAAATATATCGGAGGCGGAGAAGAAAGTTACGGTTATTTGGTAGGTGATTTTGTTAGAGACAAAGATTCTGTTTCCGCTTGTTGTTTGTTGTCGGAAATGTGTGCTTGGGCAAAGCAAAATAACAAGACCATGTATGATATTCTTTTGGAAATATATCAAAAATATGGATATTATCAAGAAGGACTTGTTTCCGTTGTCCGCAAGGGAAAGACGGGAGCAGAGGAAATAGAGCAAATGATGCAAGAATTTAGAAATAATCCGCACAAAACTATTGTAGGGCATAAGGTTATAAGAGTCAACGATATTTTATTCCGGACAAGTAAAAATATGCTCAACGAAGAGGTGACAGAGTTGGATATTCCAGAGTCTAATGTTTTGCAATATTTTCTTGAGGATGGTAGCAAAATATCCATTCGTCCTTCGGGTACGGAGCCAAAGATAAAATTTTATTTCGGAGTAAGGATGGAATTCAAAAAAGGAGAGGATTTCAAATTGCTTTGCAATATTGCTCTAAGCAAGATAGAAGATATAAAAAAAGAATTAGGGTTAGTGTAGTCTGGAACTAACCCTATCATGTTTTTTTTGAATTAATATTGAATTTCAAAAAATTATAAAACACGATATAAATGAAAATACTTGTTTTAAATTGTGGTAGTTCATCTATTAAGTATCAATTGATAGATGTAATCAATGATAGCGAATCCGAATTGTTGGCAAAAGGCATTTTGGAAAGAGTAGGCTCGGATATGGGAGAATTTACTCACAAGGTGAAAGGAAAAAAATATTACGAAAAGTTACCTATTGCCAATCACAAAGAGGGAATCAACATAGTGTTAAAGGCTCTTACCGATAAAAAGATAGGTGTAATAGAATCGGTAGAGGAAATAGAGGCTTGCGGTCATAGAGTTGCTCACGGAGGAGAAAAATTTACACACAGTGTTCTTGTAACCGAGCAAGTAAAAACAGACATAAGAAAACTTATAACTTTGGCTCCTTTGCACACTCCCGGAAATCTCGCTGGTATAGAAGCAATGGAAACTCTGTTGCATGGCAGACCGCAGGTAGCCGTTTTTGATACCGCTTTTCATCATACTATGCCAAAGGAGGCATTTCTTTATGGTATTCCTTACAAATATTACGAAAAAGATAAGATACGTCGTTACGGTTTTCACGGAACTTCTCATCTTTATGTTGCGCCAAAGGCTGCCAAAATGGTAGGGTATGATATTAATAATAGCAAAATAATATCTTGTCATTTGGGAAGCGGAGCCTCTGTTTGTGCCATAAAGAACGGTAAAAGTATGGATACCTCCATGGGTTTTACTCCCATAGAGGGTTTGATTATGGGCACTCGTTGCGGAGATTTGGATTTGGGTGCACTGATTTATATAGCACAAAAGGAAGGTTGGAATTACGAACAAACAAATAATTTTATAAACAAACAATGCGGTCTCAAAGGTCTTACGGGTGGTATTACCGATATGCGTGATATTACAAGTGCAAAGTTGGAAGGAAAAGAAAGAGAAAGTAACGCTTTTAATGTTTTTGCATATAGAGTAAAAAAATACATAGGAGCGTACGCTGCCGTAATGAATGGTGTGGATATTATTCTTTTTACCGGCGGTATAGGAGAAAACGCTTGGAGACAAAGAGAGGCTATCTGCAAAGGCTTGGATTATTTGGGAGCGGAAATAGACGATAAAATTAATGAGCAGACAACGGGTAAAGACGGCATAATATCAACAACAAACAGTAAGGTAAAAATTCTTTCGGTAACTACAGACGAAGAATATGTTATTGCCAAAGATACATACGAGTTATCCAAATAAATGAAAATAATAGGAAAACTTATTCTTAAACTTGGTGGTTTTCATCTTCAATCTTCATTTAGTGAAAAGATGAAAAACGCCGTTATTATAGAGGCTCCTCATACAAGTATGTGGGATTTTGTTTGGGGAAGGGCAGGTTTGTGGGCATTGGGAATCAAATGCCATTTTCTGATAAAAAAAGAATTGTTTTTTTTTCCACTTGGTTTAATACTAAGACTCTCGGGGGCTGTTCCGGTAAACAGAGGTAAAGACGGCAAAGGTTTTTTTGATGAAATAGTAAAACAGCTAAAGACAAAACAAAATTTTTCTTTGGTTCTTACCCCGGAAGGCACAAGAAAGGCCAACCCTAATTGGAAAAAAGGTTATTATTTCATTGCTCAACAAAGCGAAAAACCCATATTTTTGGCTTGGATAGATTACAAAAAAAGGACTTGTGGGATAAACGAAGAAAATATGCTTATTCCTACCGGAAATTATCAAGAGGATTTTGAAAAAATAAGAGTGTTTTACAGGAATATTAGCGCCAAACATCCGGAAAAATTCAAAGTCTGATAAAACATAAATTATTTTGTATTTTTACATTGAGCGTTTTTTTTAAGATTAACCGCAAAACATTGTATAAAATAAATGAACAGTAGTATGGAGTCTGAGCCGTTTTGTTGGTTTGTATTAAAAACCATTTTTTCTCGGGAGGGCAAGGTTAAACAGTTATTGGACGACAAGGGTATAACTTGTTTTATTCCCATGCAATACAAAATAAGAAAAAAGTCAGGAAAGAAGATAAAAGTAAAAGAACCTGCCATTAGAGATTTAATATTTGTCTATGCTCAAAAATCAATTATAGAAACTTTCAAAAGAGAATTGTCCGTAAATCACGGCTTCGAGGCCTATTTTCTAACAAGAAAATGCGGATTAAAAAATGTTATAGAAACAATTCCCGAAAAACAAATGCAAGACTTTATAAGCGTTTGCTCTAATATGGAGGATGATATTGTGTATTTTTCTCCTACGGAGTTGGAATTGCAAAAAGGAACAAAGGTAAGAGTGATAGGAGGAGTGTTTGACGGTATAGAAGGTGTTTTGCTAAGAGTAAAGGGTAAGCGTTGCAAATGTATAGTAATAGAGATAGCAGGACTTGCCGTTGCAAGTTCATACGTAGAGCCGGATTTGATAGAAATAATAGAGTAGAGAAATGGATGCAAAGGATATAGAGATAATGTCACCTGTGGGCAGTTACGAAAGCCTTATGGCTGCCATAGGAGCCGGAGCAAATAGTGTGTATTTTGGAGTAGGTAGGCTGAATATGAGAAGTGCCTCTGCCAACAACTTTACTTTGGACGATATCAAACAAATTTGCAACATAGCAAAGCAAAATAATGTCAAAACATATTTAACTCTTAATACCGTTATCTACGATGAGGAAATAGAATATATGCACAAGGTTGCAGACACTGCCAAAGCAAACGGTATATCTGCAATTATTGCCTCCGATATGTCCGTTATTTCTTACGCAAACAGCATAAATATGGAAATACACCTATCCACCCAATGCAATATAACCAACTATGAGGCGGCAAAATATTACTCTCAATTTGCCGATGTAATAGTAACTGCAAGAGAACTTTCCTTGGACAAAGTCAAAACAATAACAGACCGCATAAAAAGAGAGAATCTTAGAGGTCATTCGGGAAATCTCCTAAGAATAGAGTGTTTTGTTCATGGGGCATTGTGCATGGCAATTTCCGGGAAATGTTATATAAGTTTGGATAACGCCAATAGAAGTGCAAATCGCGGAGCATGTTTGCAGTTTTGCCGCCGACCGTATAGAGTTACCGATATGGACGGAGGAACAGAGTTAATGATTGATAATCAATATATAATGTCTCCGAAAGATTTAAAAACTCTGGATTTTGTGGGCAAAATTATAGACGCGGGGGTAAGAGTTTTTAAAATAGAGGGCAGGGGACGCTCTCCCGAATACGTCAAGATAGTCACTCGTACATATAGACAAGCGGTTAACTCCTGGTGTGAGGGTAGTTGGAGCAAAGAAAAACTTGCAAAATGGAATGAAGATTTGAAGCGTGTTTACAATAGGGATTTTTGGGACGGCTACTATCTTGGGCAAAGAATAGGAGAGTGGTCGGGCAAATATGGCAGCAAGGCTACAACTACGAAAATTTTTATAGGAACGATAACAAATTATTTCAAAAATATAGGAGTTGCCGAAATAAGAATGGAGAGCGGAGAGTTGAATCTGAATGACGAAATTTATATCATAGGACCTACAACAGGAGTCTACGAAGGACGGGTAACCGAAATAAGAGTTGATTTGAAACCTACAAACAAGGTAGTAAAAGGAGAATTGTTTTCTATGCCGACAACCTCCATCGTCAGACGCAACGACAAACTATATTTAATACAACACAACGAATAACCTCCGTCATTGCTAGCCCTCCTTTAGCATCATTGCGAACAACTTTGTGTCAGTCCGTACCTTAATTATCCATATTGTCCACACCCGCCCGTCCTTGCGAGCGAAAAGCGAAGCAATCCATTCAAAAAAATAAACAAAAAATATTGTTTGGTATTGATTTTGTTGTAACTTTGCACGTTGAAATGTAAAATTTAACGTTAAATCAATAATAAAAAATTATGTTACACAAATTATTAAAAATCACAACCTTACGTAATTGTATTGGGGATGGGTATTTGATTGATAATAAGGCAAATACACTCTTTAAATCGTCTAAAACTTTAAGGTTTCTTTTATTTTTTTCCTTTCTTTTATTAATTCCTTTTTTGGGTCGTACGCAGACCACATACAATATGGGTGATACCATAAAACTTGACACTTACCCAAATCTTACTTTTACAGTAACAAGCGTTGAGGATACCATTTACAATGTTTCCGTAGCACACAAAGCAAATACGGATACCTCCGTGCTTGTCCCTGCTTCTTTCTATGCAAGGGGGAAACAAGTAAGAATCACATCAATCGCAAATGACGGTTTTATTGATTATACTAGATTAAAAACCGTTACATTTAGTTACGATAATTACATAAAGACAGTCGGAGCCGATGCCTTTGCCAGTTGTGGCAGTTTAACGACAATAACCAATCTCAAACCGGATACAATAGGCTACCGTGCTTTTAGCGGCTGCAACGAACTTTCCCAAGCCTCCATAGATACAATGCTCTCCAATCCCTCTTTAACTTTTATTGGGGAAAGTGCTTTTGCGTGGTGTCACGCCTTAACGAGTATTAACATTCCAAGTAATTCGGGTTTAACAAGTATTCCTACGGATGCTTTTTATAGGTGTGGTTTTTTGGAGTCGGTAGTTCTGAATAAATCATTAACCGTTGGCTTTTATGCTTTCAGTAGCTGTCATAATCTAAAAAGTCTTGTAGTCGCATCCAATTCTTCTAACTCGTTGGCAGACTGCGGAGCATTTTATAAATATGGTATCGGTTTTGAAAACAACCTACGTTATTTTGCAACTTCGGATAAAAAATACATAGCCTTAGAAATATACAACATGAACTTTGTTGCAGGTTTGCCCAATAATATAGCAGCAAATTTCTACGCCAACTACCGCTACGGAA